>NZ_JBFTKQ010000004.1:0-425286 GCF_056396025.1 Allobosea sp. 05T438 | reverse complement strand
CGCGTGCGAACTGGAAAGGCTATCTGAAGTTCGGCGAGATCAGTTGTCCGGTTGCGCTCTATACCGGGGCCAGCACATCGGAGCGCATTTCGTTCCACACGATCAATCGCGACACCGGTCATCGGGTGCGGCGCGAGTTCGTCGATCCAATCACGGATGAGCCGGTCGACCGGGAACACCAGATCAAGGGCTTCGAGATCGACAAAGACCGCTACGCCTGGGTTGAGCCCGAGGAAATCGCAAAGGCGGTTCCAGAGAGCAGCAAAACCCTTGCCGTCGGCGCTTTCATCCCCTGTTCGGGCGGCAAATCTGCGATGTCGATCCCGTTCCGGTGGTGGCCACAATCGTTGAGGTAAATCTCGATCCGGCGAAGCCCCAACTGCTGATGGCCGGAGACGGTCGCCGGTGAGAGTTCCTGTCCGTCCTTGTCGTAGGCGCGACGTGCGTTGCGCTTCATAGCGCTCTGATCTGCTCCTCGAACTCCTCTGGGATGGCGCCGTGGCGGGCGAGGACGTCGATGGATGCAACCTCGCCGGTCTCGTCGTCAGCGACGACGTGCACGACCGCCACGCCTTCGGCAATGCGTCCAAGCCGCTCGCCCTCATTCAGCGCGTGGTGCTTGGTTTTCGCCAGCACGCGCTGCGCCGGAACCAGCTTCTTTCGATGCGTCTTGAAGGGCTGCAGGAAGAAGGTATCGACGTTCATGGCTTCACTCCCAGAGGCGGTTTGTTCTTAAAATGTTCTGATACTCGAGGGCGCAAGCCATGTCACCCGAACCCGCACCCGAAACCGACTTGGCGAATGAAATCGAATGCGAAATCAACGATCTGGTCGCTGAGTATGGGAGCGAGCGGGCCGCTACCGGCAGTTCTGCACGATTTCGCCGTTCTGCTCGCCGACGCCGATCGTTCCGTCTCGCGCGGGCCGTCAGACGTTCGACTTCGGCGAGACGAGAGTGGTGATAGCTGGTGGAGACCTTTGCTCGCCTCGCCCGGCATGCCAAAATCAGTAGCGCGCGCCTACGCGACTGTGGATCCCAGCACCGCGATGGCTATGCCTGTGATAGGCTCCAGCACGGGGCGGTCGTCGGGCCGAGCCCGCGGTTCCAGAGGAGCTCCCGGACGCGACGCAGGCCGCCGGGGCCGAGGGCATCGCTTTCTACATCGACAGGGAAGGCTGCGTCGGACTCTGCGCCCCCTGGGAGTTCAGTTGTGCTCGACGCGCCGTCACCGAATAACGGGCGTGGTTGATCGCGAGGACCATCGTGGAATCGCCGCCCGAGCGGCCGGCGGCACCCACGGCTTCGTCGATCAGGCGATGAAGCGAGTGCTCGAGCCCCTCCAGCGTCTCGGCATCGGCGCCTCGGGCTTGATCGGCGATCTGGATCAACTGCCCGATCCGCTTCTGCTCCTGGCGCATCCGCCCCGTCTTCGCACGCCCGATGATGATCGTGGCTACCGAGCCGAGGATGCTGAGGACAGCGGCGGCGAGATAGAAATAGCCTTGGATCTCATCGAAAAAGCTCTGTTCGCCGTTGTTGAGATAGTTGGCGACGCCGGGATGGATCGGCAGGATTGGATTCTTGGCATCAGGGTCGGGCGCTTCAATCTGGCTCGCCAGGGGTGTGAGCGCGACCAGCTTGGGCTTCGACGTGAACAGGGTCCGGCCGATCGCCCCGGCGACGAGATCGAGCATCCTGTCGGGCGCGACGAGCCGATAGGTCACCGAGAGCGTCGTCACCGTGTCGTCGGGGGTTTCCGGGCGAGCTCTGAAGGCACCTTCCGGCACATCATAGGACTCGAAGGCCGGAAAGCGCCGATTGAAGGCATCCGCGTCGGAGAATGCCAGGATCGTCGGCGTTCCCGCCGTTCCCCTGGCCATGGCCAGCACGGCGCCGACCACATCCCCGGGCCCGACCGGGCCGACGGCTAGAATGGCGGCGATTTGCCGTTGATGAACGGCCGCGACCATCTCCTCGGGCGACAGGAAGAGCCGTTTCACCTCATGCGGCGCGACATTGTAATAGCCCAGGATGAGGTCGAGCAGCGCGGCGTTGACCTCCTGCAGGCGCCCTTGCGGAATGGCGATCGTCTTGCCGGACAGCTTGTCGATACTGTCGATGGCCGATTTCGGCGGCAGCACGAAGGCGACGACGTCGCGGCGCAGAATCGCGATGGTCTGGCCATTGATCGGCGGCGAAACGTCGCTGCGGATTATGGCGAGATCGGCGGCGCCGCTTTCGATCGCTCTCGAACTGGCAGCCAGGTCGTCGACCTGAACCGGCTGGAGCTTCACGCGGGGATGATCCCTGGTCACCTCGGTGATGAGAGCACCGATCAAGCGCTGGGCATCCGTGCCGAAGGCGCCCGTCGTCACGCGCAAAGTCGCGTGCGGGGACCAGAAATGGACGGCGGCCGCGATAGCGGCGATGACGAGGAGAGCCCCTGTCCATAGGGCAAATCGCATGACCCTGGTCCCCCCGTCTCATGCGGCGGCGCCATGACCGGCCGGGGCGCCTGCAAGGGGACCCCGGCCGGTCATGGACGCCAGTCCTGTTCTAGCGGGCGCAAGACTGGACGAACTTGATGCGGTCGAACAGGGTGAGGTTCTGAGCCAAGGCCTGCTGCCGGCAGTCCTGCAGCTTCTCAACCCTGGCGGCGACGCCGCTCAGCCCGCCGATCGGATTCACGCCCACCGTCTCATCGGGCGCGGGCCCGTCGCCGGCCTTCGCCAGAGCGGCCCTGAGCTTCTCGACATCCGCCGGCGTGAGCTGCGGGCGGTCGATCGAAAGCGTGATCTTTCCGATCTTTCCGGTGAAGGCGAAGGGGGTCTGGTAGTCCTGGTCGTCGACCGGCGTTCCGGTGTCGGACCCGATGTCCTGGCTCTCATCGAAGGCCAGTATGAGCGGGATGGTGTGCGGCATAGCCTGGGTGGCGACGACCTGACCATCCACCTTGAGCGTGCCGGTTCCGCTGCGGCCGATGCCGCTGGGGCTGGCGAAGGCGAGCGTGCCCATGCCCAGCCCGTCATATTTGAAGTCGAACTCGAGCACGTGCTTGCCGGCCGTGAGCACGGCCGGGCTCTGCCACTTCACCCGCTTCAGGTCGACGAGATTCCAGGTGAAGGTCGGCTTGCCCTTCAGGATGTAGAGGCCATAGCCCCCGAAGCGCCCGCCTTGGGTGATCAGCATGCCGTCGCCACCGTCGGCCGGGACCTCGACCTCCGCCTTGAACGTATAGGAGGTGTTCAGGATGGAGGGGGCGTCGCCGTTCGGGATGCCCGTCAGCGGGGTGGTCCAGGTGAACTGGCTGCGGCCGGCGGTGAGGCTGGGCCGTGGCGTTACGATGCGCGTGGCGACGGTCGCATCGAGCGGCAGCACCTGATACTTCTTTGCCTCCTGCCAGAACAGGGCGTCCATCTCCTTGACCTTTTCGGGATATTTCGCGGCCACGTCCTCGGCCTGTGTCCAGTCGTTGCGCAGGTCATAGAGCTCCCACGGATATTTGGCGGGGTCGGCTCCGAGGCCGCCCTGGATCTGCCAGGGTGCGCGCATCACCTTGCTGCTGGCCATCCAGCCGTCATTGTAGATGGCATGGTCCCCCATCATCTCGAAATACTGGACCTTGTGGGTCGACGGTGCGTTCGCATTGCCCTTGTCGAAAGTGTAGACCATGCTCACGCCGTCGATCGGGCTCTGCTTGATGCCGTCGACAGTGTCCGGCTGGGCGACGCCGGTCGCCTCCAGGATCGTCGGCACGATATCGATGACGTGGTGGAACTGTTGGCGGATGCCGCCCTTGTCAGTGATCACCTTCGGCCAGGAGATCGCCATTCCCTGGCGGGTCCCGCCGAAATGCGAGGCGATCTGCTTGGTCCAGCTGAACGGCGTGCTGAAGGCCCAGCTCCATGGCACCGCCATGTGGTTGTAGGTTCGGTCCGAGCCCCAGACGTCGTAAAAGTATTTCAGCTGATCCTCGACCGAGACCTCGACGCCGTTGAACATCGCGACCTCGTTGGGCGTGCCGACCAGCGTGCCTTCGGCGCTCGAGCCGTTGTCGCCGCTGATGTAGATGATCAGCGTATTGTCCAGCTTGCCCATGTCCTCGACCGCCTGGATGACGCGGCCAATCTCGTGGTCCGTGTACATCAGATACGCTGCGTAGACCTCGACCTGACGCTTGAACATCTTCCTCTCGTCGTCCGAGAGGGCATCCCAGCGCTTAAGCAGGTCATCGGGCCAGGGGGTGAGCCTGGCGTTCTGCGGGATCGTGCCCAGCTTCTTCTGCTTGGCGAAGATCTGTTCGCGCAGTTCGTTCCAGCCCTTGTCGAATAGGTGGAGGTTCGTCGCCTTTTCGATCCATTCGGGCGTCGGATGATGCGGCGCATGGGTGCCGCCCGGCACGTAGTAGAGGAAGAACGGCTGGTCCGGAGTGAGTGTGTTGACCTGATTCATGTAGCTGATGGCGTCATCGGCCATCGCCGTAGTCAGGTTCCACTTCGGATTGCCTTGGTAGGGATAGATGTAGGTCGTGTTTCGGACCAGGGTTCCCGGCTGCCACTGGCTGGTGTCGCCGCCCATGAAGCCGTAGAAATACTCGAAACCCATGCCGCTCGGCCACTGCTTGAAGGGACCGGTGGCAGAGGCCTCGAAGGCCGGCGTGTTGTGGTTCTTGCCGAACCAGGAGGTGCGGTAGCCGTTGTCGAGGAGGATCCGGCCAATGGTCGCCTTGTCCTCGGTGATGATGCTGTTGTAGCCGGGGTAGCCCGTGGCCTGCTCGGAGACGACCCCGAAGCCCGCGGAGTGGTGGTTGCGTCCGGTGATGAGAGCCGCGCGCGTCGGCGAGCACAGCGCCGTCGAATGAAAGTTGGTGTAGCGCAGGCCATCATTCGCGATCCGGTCCAATGCCGGCGTCGGAATGACACCGCCGAAGGTCGAAGGCGCTCCGTAGCCGACATCGTCCGTCATGATCAGCAGCACGTTCGGTGCGCCCTGGCGCGGCGCAATGCGCGCCGGCCAGAACGGCTTTGAATCCTGGGCGAGCTGGTTGATGACGCCCTCGAATTTCTGCGGGGGAGCCGGCAACTGCTTGCCGTCGATTACAATCGTCGCGTTTGGCGCGCCTGTGGCGCCGTCGGTGGTCTGGGCGCTAGCCGGCGCCGCCGCGAGGGCGAGAATGCCCAGTGCCGAAATCGAGGACAGGAGTCCTGCGAGCTTCATGGCTGCCTCCCTTAGACGAGAATGTGCGTGGCCGTCGGGCTTGCACCGGAATTTCGCGCCCAGTGTCAGTTCACTGTTTCGCGTTCTGAGCGCGGGCGTAATTTTCTCCGCCACATCGTCGACGAGGAGATCGCAGTTTGCCCCTCCCATCCGGGTAGGGTGGGGCTCCGGCACTCGCCGGCTTACAAGCCTGGCGGCTCGGCAGCCCGCAAAAGCTGATAGGACTTGTCAGTTGGCGCCCAAATGGTCTCGACGCGCTATTGTACCTCAGGACAAGGCACCGCCAGAGCTGGGTCGGCGAACTGCCGGATGCAGATCGGATCAGGCTGCGTGACGGATCATGCCGACGAGCGAGGCTGTGGAGCGTCTCGACGGGCCGATAACCTTGCGCCACCTGGCGCTCGAACGCGAGGCCGTGGATGCGCTGTCGGGCCACGAGCTTCCATCCTTCGAAAGCCCGGCTCCCCGGTCAATTGCGCGCTGTCACGCGGTCCGCCTCAAGGGTGCACTCCAGTAGGCGATCTATCTATGCCAAAAGGCAACAGGATGAGAAACGGCTACGTTGGGTTAACCGTATGTTAATCGGCGCCTTTACTGCGGGTTTATTCTGAGCCAGAATTGAAGAATGCAGGATAGATCGGCTGCCCAGATCTCCATTGCGATCGTCGATGACCATCCGCTTCTGGCGGAGGGGATTTCGGCTGTGCTGTCCCGTCGCGACAATTATCTGGTGGTCGAGACGGGCGCGAGCGCGGCAGACATCGCTGAGATCCTCAGCCGGCGCGCCTGCGACGTTCTGATCGTCGATCTGAATATGCCTGGCGACGTCTTTGGCGCGATCGCCGAGTTGCGCGAGATTGCGCCGGCCTGTCGGGTGGTGGTCTTCACCGCCTCGACCGAAACCGAGCATGCCGTGAAGGCGCTTGGCGCGGGCGCAGCAGGCTATGTGCTGAAGGGGAGCAGCGCCAGCGAGCTGCTCGATGCGGTCGAGGCCGCGCTACGTGGCGAGGTCTATATCACTCCTGCCTTTGCGGCGAAGGTGATCGGCGCCCTCAACAACAAAGCCGTCGAGAAGCAGGCTCTCCTCAGCGCGAAACTGAGCGTCCGCGAGGAGCAGATCGTCCGCCTCCTACTCTGCGGCAAGCAGAACCGCGAGATCGCGCGCAGCCTCGATCTCAGCGAGAAGACGGTCAAGAGCTACATGACCAATCTGATGGCCAAGCTCAGGGCTCGCAACCGGCTCGAGGTGGTCATCGCCGCGCAGAAGCTGAGACCGGCCGACCTCGCCTCGACTGGTCGCTGAGGCCGACTCGGCCGCGGTCCCGCTGCTCATTCCACTTTCGTCGTCAGGGAGCGCCGGCGCACCGGCAGGAGCACCCTGAGCAGAAGCCCGCCCTCGGGCTGCGGCGTGATGGCAAGGCTGCCGCGCAAGGCTTTCACGCGGGTTTCCAGTCCTTGCAGGCCGAGCCGCGGTCGCTGCTGCGAGGGTTGCGCCAGCGGAACCCCACGGCCCGGGCCGTCATCGGAGATGACGATCTCCAGCGTTTCGGCGGCGAAGCGGGTTGCGACGCGCTGGCCACGGCCTTGCGCGTGCTTGTAGGCGTTCATCAGCGCCTCCTGCACGACACGGAAGGCGCAGAAGCGGATTGCCTCGGGCATCTGCTCCGGCAAGTCGGCAAGGTCGCGCGCGACGCCCGTGCCGGTCTGCTGTTCGTGCCGCTTGATCGCGGCCTCGATCGTGTCGGCTGGCGAGAAGTCCCGGATCTCGGGTAGTACCAATCCGGCCGAGAGATTGCGCAGTTCCGCCAGCGTCTGCTGGATCAGCCGCTCGAGTTGAGTGCGCAGCTCCGGCGGTTCGTCGGGGAGCCGCAGCATGAGCAGGCTCAGCATCTGGATCGGGCCGTCGTGCAGGTCTGCACCGATACGGGCGAGATACACCTCGTTCGAGACGGCCGCGTCGAGCCTGGCGCGATCCGCTGCGCGGCGCAGCATGTTGTTGCGCTTGGCCAGCGCCGATGCGCGCGCGAGATTGGCTTCGAGCTGCGATTGCTGCGAGCTGATGATGCGGCTGGCGCGACGGATCGTCAGGTAGAGCAGGAAGCCGATGATGATCGCGACGTTGAGGATGAGGAACCAGGTCGCGTAGCGCAGCTGCTGGATCTCGCGATCGAGCGAATGGCTTACTTCGTAGAATTCGCCAATGGCGAGGATGGTGCCTGTGCCCGGCTTGTAGATGGGGGCGTAGCTTTCCAGCAGCCGCTGAGCGGGCTGTTCGTCGCCATGGCTGTCGCTCTGGGTCAAGACGACGACCTGCCCGTTCATGAGCCGGGCGAGGAGCGGGGGCTGAAGCTGAACCTGTGTTCCCTCCCGGGCCTTGCCGGTGCTGTAGACCAGCTTTCCCGCCCGGTTCCAGATCTTGATCATCGTGACGCGCTGGCCGAGGCGGCTGTCCGTGACCAGCGCCTTGATTCTTCGCTTGCTGTCTTCCGACAGCGTATCGGCCTGCTCGAGGTCTAGGATATGCGGGGCGAGGAAGGCTTCGAGATAGTGGGCGCCGATCTCGGCCATGCCCTGCTCCCAGCCGCTGCGGATGCGGCGTTCGACCCAGTATCCCAGGGTCACCATCGACAGTCCGATGACGAGCGAAACGGCGATCGCAAAGCGTCGCTCCAGGCTCTGGGCAGCCCAATGCTGCTGCAGGGCGCCGAGAATGGACAAGAAGCTTAGCCGATATCTAGATCCGCCCGAGGGCGATGCAACGGTCCGGCCTCCGGCCTCTGATTCTTCTGCAGGTTTTTGAGTTTCCGGATTCGGCATCCGTGAGACGCTCTATTGTTTAACAGAATAGTTGATTGAAGGTAGACGTTACCGTAGTTTCTCTATCGTGCAAGGCGAATAGATGAACGACAGGGAGGTTATACGATATCTCTGTTCGGGCGCCTCTAGGTGAATGCTGTGGAGGAGGCAGGGGTTCGCACGCGTCGCCGGTCGGGGTTCGGAGCGTGGCAGCCTTAGACAAGATGCTTCTGCGCAAAGAGCGCTGCCTCGACGCGGCTTCTCACGCCGAGTTTCGAGAAGACGTTGGAGATATGAAATTTGACGGTTTTGACCTGAACCCCTGTCGCCTCGGCAATTTCCTTGTTGGTCAGGCCCCGCCCCAGCAATCGTAGAGTGCGCTCCTCCTTGGGGGACAAAGCGGCGATCCGGGCTGCCGGCGTGTGGTCTCCCTGTCGTCCCAGCATCGTGCTCACCAGCCGCGCTGCCATGCTTGCCGGCAGATAGGACTCTCCGCTCAGGACCGAATGCACCACGGAGACGAGCTGCGTCGCGGGTATGCCCTTCAGCGCATAGCCCGAGGCCCCGGCCTCCAGGGCCTGCAGAACGAGATGTTCCTCCTCTGAAACCGTCAGCATGACGATCTTTACCTGTGGCCAGCAGGCATGGATTTCGCTGGCTGCGGCTATCCCTCCGCCCGGCATGGAAATATCGATCAAGGCAAGGTCGGGCCGCAGGGTTTCAGCGAGTTTGACGGCGTCGCTGGCGGAGGCGCCTTGTCCGACGACTTCGAGGTTCGGGCTCGTCGACAGGATCTGGACCACGCCAGCCCGGAAGATCGCGTGATCATCGACGACGATGATGGAGCGCCGTTCATCCAAGGAGCAGTCCTCCACTGAGGTCGAGGGTCATCTGGATCCGGGTTCCCGCATCGCGCTCCGCCTCCACCGTCAAACTGCCACCGAGACTTTCCACGCGCTCGCGCAGGCCGTGCAGGCCCATCCCGCCTTTCGTTGCCCAGTCCGACGACGCGATCTGGTTCGAGCCACGGTCGAGCACCCAGACACGCAGGGCGAAGCCGTCGATGAGATTGCCGACTTCCTGGCCGATGCCGCCACCATGGCGGTACGCATTGTTCAGTCCTTCCTGGACGAACCGGAACACGCAGATCTTGACGGCATCGGAAACGGGAGCCCGGACTTCCGCCGTCGCCAGGGCGACCTGCGAGGACGTGCGCGCCTCATGCGCCCGCACCGCCCGCGAAATCACTTCATGAAGGGGCAGTTCGGCGATCTCTGGCAGGAGGAGGCCCTTGGCGATGCTTCTGATCTCCCGCATCGCTTCGTCGAGCGCGGATTGCATCGGCCGGAGCAGCTTTTCGGTCGCCGCTGGACCGGTGGATTTGCGGATCTCGTCGATCTTGAGGATCGAAAAGCCGATCAGCTGGGCCGGCCCGTCGTGAAGGTCTGCTCCGAGCGTGCGGATGAATTGCTCGTTCAGCTCCGTCACACGCGCCGAGGCGCGTTGGGACCGCTCCTTCAGCAGGCGGTTGTGGCGGGAAACCTCTTCCATCTCTAAGACCCTTCGCGCCAGCGCTGCGCGCTGGGTCTCGATCGTCTTGCTGCCGCGGTGAACGATGCCGAAAAGACCTGCCATGATCGCCAGCGTGACCATCGCGACGACTGCCCAGCTGCTCGTCCTCAGGCTCGCCAGGTCGCGGTGCAGATGCTCAGTCTGCTCGTGTATCTCGGCGACCGCGATGATCTGGCCCGATGCGTGCTGTCGGATCGGGCTGTAGATTTCGAGATAGCGGGTCCCGATGCCGCGGATCACATGCTCGGCCGCCGAGAGGTCGGTGAAGGCGGCCGCGACTTCGCCACCCAGCGCGCGCTTCAGTCCTTCGGGTTGCTTGAACCGTTGCCCGATGATCTGCGCGGTGTTCGAATAGGCGACGACCCCGTCCGGTGTCCAAATTTCCAGATAGGGAAAGCGGCGCTTGAACTGTTCGTCGGACAGGAGCGCGTCAAGCTTCGCAACGGCTGCGCCGGAGAGCTTCTTCGAAGCCGAGAGTTCCTGCGCGGCCGGGCCGACGAGGCTTTCCATGAAGAGGGCGGTCGAAGCCGCCTTGTGTCTGATCGCGCCGCCCGTCACCAGTTCCGTGATCAGATAGCCCGCCACCAGCATCGCTATGAGCATAAGAAGGCCGCCGGCAGCCAGGAACTGCGCCGAGAGGCTGCCGGGAAGCCAGGCCCCGGTCGTCGCTGCGGGCTTTTGCGCAGCCTTCCCGAAGGAAATGCCGGCGGCGTTCCTGCCGTCTTGTTCGTCAATCGACATTGTTACTCGTGTGGCCGCGGGGTCGGCCGCTCGGATCGATATCATCGCCGCCAAGGTAGCACATTATATTCTGATAATTCTTGCGCATGACTAAAGTATCGCGCGGGTAGGAAACTGGACCAAGGTCTAGTTTCGCTGCTGGTCTTGAGGGCAGAGACAGCAGGTCCAGAAGTCGATTCCTGCCGCGTACTAAAGTCTTCGAAAACCGTACGACTTTCCGCTCTTTCGCGGCAGATGAGACGACCCGATCATGCGAGTTAACGAAACGTTAATTCGCGCTTTGTCGGGTTGATCCTCAGATCATGGGTGTCGCTTCCTTTTGGTAAGGCGCCCGAAATGCTCGGCGGACCGTGGGGCACGGAACCAGGAAGCGCTGGCGCGCTGAGCGAGGACGCCATGAAACTCGACACGCAGGATCTCGAATTCATCCTGAAGCAGATCAAGATCGCCGAGGCGCATACCGCCGCAATCAACGCTGGCGTCGATCCGCGCGTCGCGCTGGAGCAACTCGTCTCGAGCCCGCTGCTTCCCTATGGCCTACGCACGGTCGATGGGTCCTTCAACAACTTCCAGCCGAACATGACGCATTTCGGCTCGTCGGATCAGGTGATGGTCCGGCTGCTGACGCCGAACTACGCGCCTGCGGAAATCAATCCGCGCACCGGAGCGCCGACGAGCTATGCGGACCCGACAGGCTCGGTCTACGACAGCCAGCCTCGCCTGATCTCCAATATCGTCGCCGACCAGTCGCTGAAAAATCCGGCGGCGCTTGCGGCAGCGCTGTCGTCCGTCGGCATCACCGGCGCTGACGCCCTCGCGATCGTCGGCCAAGTCATGCAACTGCAGGCTGTCGCTCGTGCAGCGCAGGCGGCTGTTGCCGGCGCTGCAGCAGCGGCTGGCACCGCGGTTGCCGCCGCTGAGGTCGTCGTCGCGAACGCGCAGGCCGCCCGGAATGCAGCGCAGGCTGCGGTCGATACCGTCACGGCGCAGCAGGCCAGCGCCGCGAGCGCCGCCAGCGCCGCCGCCGCGGCCCTGGCCTCGGCCATTGCGGCGCGGAATGCGCACGCGCCCGTCCTTGCCGCTGCGCAGCAGGCTGCGGCCACTTCGCTGGTCGCCAGCCAGACCGCGGCGGCTGCAGCCGCCGAGGCCGAGATTGCCAAGAACACGGCGTTTGCCGAGCTCGGCCTGGCGCAGGCAGCGGAATCCGCTGCGCTCAGCGCATTCCAGGCCAACCCGACGCCCGCCAATGCCGCAGCGTTTGCGGCGGCGGCAGACGTGCGGGAAGATGCGCAAATCGCGCATGCCCTCGCTGTCGAGGGCCACGAGGACGCGATGGCCGCCCTCAACTCAGCCCAGGCGCAGCATGCGGCTAACGTCGCGACGCTGCAGACCGCGGTTTCACAGCAGCAGGCGTTGTCCGACGGGGTGGGGGCGGCGCAGGCAGAGGCCGATGAGGCTGCGGGCGATCTCGCTGCTGCCAACGCGACCCTTACTGCCGCGAACGGCGATCTCGCGCAGGCGACCGAAGCGCTGGCGGATGCGGTGGCGGCTCGCGACGCGATCCCGACGGGCGCTGCCGCGACGGCGGCTGCCGCTGCTGCTGCGGCGGCTGCGGAACAGGCGGTGCTCGACGAAGTCACCTCGCATGGCGTGACGATGGATGGCGACAACGTCTTCATCAAGAACATCGCGGCCGATCTCGGCGACACCGCCTCCTTCAACGGCTTCATGACGATTTTCGGCCAGTTCTTCGATCACGGCCTCGACCTCACCTCGAAGGGCGGAAGCGGAAACGTCATCATCCCGCTGCAGCCGGACGATCCGCTCTACGTCCCGGGAAGCGCGACGAACTTCATGGTGCTGACCCGCGCCACCAACGATCCGGGACCGGATGGACAGCTCGGCACGGCCGACGACATTCGCGAACACCGCAACGAGACGACGCCGTGGATCGACCTCAATCAGGTCTACACCTCCAACCCGTCGCACCAGGTGTTCCTGCGCGAATATGTTATGGTCAACGGCAAGCCGATGGCGACCGGCGAGATGCTGGCGAGCGCGACCGGCGGACCGCCGACCTGGGCCGACATCAAGGCTCAGGCCCGGAACATGCTGGGCATCGAGCTGAAAGACCTCAACGTTCACAGCGTGCCGCTGCTCGTGACGGACCTCTACGGCGAGTTCGTTCGCGGCGCTAACGGCTTGCCGCTGATGGTCACTGCGTCCGGCCCCGTCGAAGGCAACCTCCAGCAACCGCTGGATGGGCTGACCAGCCTGGGCGCGGGCCGCGCATTCCTCAACGACATCGCCCACAATGCCGTGCCAAGCGCGCCGATCGATCACGACCGCAATCCCGCAACCGCGCCGGTCGAGGTGTTGCCCGACGCCGATGGCGTCGCCGGAAATCCGATCGTTCCCAACGTGTTCGGCTTCAATCTTACTTATGATGATGAGCTGCTGAACGCCCATTTCGTCGTCGGAGACGGTCGTGGCAACGAGAACATCGCGCTGACGGCGACGCATACGGTCTTTCACAGCGAGCACAACCGGCAGGTCAACGCGATCAAGGAGACGCTGCTGGCCGAAGGCGATCTCGCGCTGATCAACGAATGGCTGCTGGTCGACGTCACGACGTTCCCGACCGACGCAAGCGCGCTCGTCTGGGATGGCGAGCGTCTCTTCCAGGCGGCGCGCTTCTCGACCGAGATGGTCTACCAGCACCTCGTCTTCGAGGAGTTCGTGCGCGCCGTTGCGCCGCAGATCGACGCTTTCGTCTTCTCGCACTCCGTCGAGGTCGACAGCCGGATCTTCGAGGAGTTTGCGCAGGTCGTCTACCGCTTCGGCCACTCGATGCTGAACGAGAACGTCGAGATGCTCGGGCTTAACGCCCAGGGGGCGGCGGCCCCGTCGGAGCTTGGCCTGATCCAGGCGTTCCTCAACCCTCTCGCCTTCGACAATGCGGGCGTCGACGCCCACGCTGCCTCGGGCGCAATCCTGCGGGGTATGTCCCAGCAGGCCGGCAACGAGATCGACGAGTTCCTGACCAGCGCGCTGCGCAACAATCTCGTCGGCCTGCCGCTCGACCTTGCCGCAGTGAACATGACCCGCGCCCGGGAAACCGGCATCCCCTCGCTCAACGAGGCGCGGCGCCAGATCTTCGAACAGACCAACGACAGCTATCTCAAGCCCTATGCGAGCTGGGCTGATTTCGCCCAGCACATCAAGAACCCGCTCTCGATCGTCAATTTCATCGCGGCCTACGGCACCCACGAGACGATCACCGGTGCGACGACAGCCGAGGCGAAGCGCGATGCCGCCTGGGACCTGGTCTTCGGCGTCTCCGGCGAGACATCCGCGGAACGGCAGGCCCGCCTTGACTACCTCAACGCCACCGGCAGCTGGGCAACCCGCGAAACAGGCCTCAACAAGGTCGACTTCTGGATCGGCGGCCTCGCCGAACAATTGATGCCCTTCGGCGGCATGCTCGGCTCGACCTTCACCTTTGTCTTCGAACTCCAGATCCAGAACCTGCAGAACGGCGACCGGTTCTACTATCTCAGCCGCACGCAGGGCCTGAACCTGCTCAATCAGCTGGAGGCCGACAGCTTCGCGGATCTGATCCGCCGCAATACGGACACCGAGGACAGCGGTCTGCATATCAACGGCGCCGCGTTCCAGACTGCCGACTACATCATCACCATGGATCAGTCCAAGCAGTGGAACCATGGCATCGGCAATGCGGATCCGACACGAGAGGCAGACGTCATCTCCGCCGTCACCGGCACGGAATCCCTGGTCGTCCGCGGCACGAACTATCTGCGCTTCACGGGTGATCAGCATGTCGTGCTCGGCGGCACGAATGCCGGCGAAACCCTGATCGGCGGCACGGGCGACGACACCATCTGGGGCGAGGGCGGCGATGACCGCATCGAGGGCGGCTTCGGCGTCGACCACCTGCATGGCGGCGACGGCGACGACATCATCACCGACAGCGGCACCGATATCGGCGCCAGCGATGTGATCAAGGGCGAGGGCGGCGACGACGTCATCAACGGCGGCATGGGCCTCGACCTGATCTTCGGTGGCGACGGCAATGACGTGCTGACCGGCGGCGAGGATCAGAAGACCCTGTCCGGAGGCCAGGGCAACGACTTCATCCGGGCGCCGACGGGCGGCGGCGGCGCGATCCTCGGCAACGAGGGCGACGACTGGATGGAGGCTCAGGGCAACATGACGACCCTGACCGGCGACAATTCCCAGCTGTTCTTCAACTCGCGCATCATCGGCCACGACGTGATGATCGCCGGCGAGAACGACACCGATTTCGACGCGGAATCCGGCGACGACATCATGGTGCAGGGGATCGGCGTCAACCGCTCGAACGGCATGGCCGGCTTCGACTGGACGACGTTCAAGAACAATAACTACGACGCTGATGCGAACATGAACATCAGCATCTTCGTCAACCAGCAGAACAACATCCTGCGCGACCGCTACGATCTGGTCGAGGGGCTTTCGGGCTGGGACCGCAACGACAAGCTGACCGGGCGCGACGTGGTGATCGGCGGGTACGACCCCAATGGCAACGCCACGCAGGTCGATCCTGACGCGCCGATCGAAAGCTTCTCGAACGCCTTGCTCGAGAAGAATGTCGACCGGATCGAGGGGCTGCGCGAGCTCGTCGCCCACCTCCAGCGCTTCACAATCTACAATCCGCACAATCTGGGCGCGGACGGCAACCCGATCGATCCCGCAGGGGCGAGGGAGATCGCCGTCATGGATACGTCCGATGGTTCGGACATCATCCTCGGCGGCGGCGGTTCGGACACGATTCGCGGCATGGGCGGCAACGACATCATCGACGGCGACAAGTGGCTGAATGTCCGCATCCTGGTCTCGCCCGATGAAACGCGCGGCCAGAGCTGGTCCGCCTTCAGCATCGACTCGATCGCGCAGATCCAGACCCGCCTGTTCTCCGGCGAGATCAAGCCGCGACAGCTGCAGGTCATCCGCGAGATCCTCGACGGCGGCAGGGAAGGCGACGTCGATACGGCGGTCTACTACGACAACTTCGAGAACTACGAGATCACCTATAACACCGACGGCAGCGTCACGGTCGCCCACGTCAATCCGACAGTGGGCATGATCGATACCGCGACCGGCCGCAATCTCGAATCCGAGGGCACCGACCGGCTGTTCAACATCGAACGCATCCAGTTCGCTGACCGCGTGCTCGATCTTCGCGGTCCGACGGTCGACCTCCACGCCTATGACAGCGCGAACTACCGCGACACCTTCGGTTCCGCGAACTATGCGAACTCGAACGGAACGGCGACATGGGCGACGGCCTGGACCGAGACCGGAGACCGCGCGACGAACGCCGCGACCACCGGCGAGATCCGGATCAGCGGAGGCCAGCTTGAATTCCGGCAGGATACGGGCCAGGGCTCGACGACGCCGGGGGCTTCCATCACCCGAACGGTCGATCTGTCCATGGTCGGTGCGGGCACCGCGACGCTGAGCTTCAACTACGACGAAAGCGGCCTCGACAACGGCGAGAACCTGCTGGTGCAGTTCTCAGCGGACGGCACCAACTTCACCACGGTGCAAACGATCGACGGCGCCTCCGGCGGCGGCACGGCCAACCTGATCTTGACTGGCCCGTTCTCGGCCAGTTCGGCGGTCCGTTTCGTCTTCAGCGGGGTGAACAACAACAACGAGTCCGTCCTGATCGACAATGTGAACGTGCAGTACACCACGCCATCCAATGACGGATCGACGGGCTGGACCGGTACGTTCACCGAAAACCAGGCCGCGGTTGGCATTTCCAGCCTCTCCGGCATTTCCGGAAGCAACACGATCGCGTCGGCCCGCGTCGTCCTAAAGAACATGGCCGCCGGCGACACGCTTTCGGCGACGACCGCCAACGGCCGCCCCGCCGCCATCGCCGTGGCGCAGACGGTCGTCAACGGCGAGATCGTCCTCCTGCTGACCGGCCAGGCGAGTGCTGCGGACTATCAGCGGGCGCTCGACTCCGTCCGCTTCTCCAGCAGCTCCGACAATCCGGGCACCGCCCCGCGGACAATCGAAGTCACGGTCAATGACGGCATCCGCGACAGCCAGGCGGCGACGGCGACGATCAATGTCGTCGCGGTGGACGACCCGATGGTCGCCAACAACGACCGCATCGTGACCAGCTGGACCAACGGCAACCCGTTCACGATCCCGAACTGGGCGCTGCTGGCCAATGACGTCGATCCCGACAGCCCGATGGCGATTGCAGCGATCACGGCGACCAACAGCCTGACCGCTACACTCGGCACAAACGGCGTGACGATCACCGATACCGGCAACGGCAATGGCAACAACGGCGGGTCCTTCACCTACCGCGGCACCGGCACCGATACGGCCAGCGTTACGGTCGTGCGTGACGACAACACCATCAACGGCGGCGATGGAAACGATATCCTCGTCGGCGACAACGCGGCCAACACGCTCAACGGTGGCGCCGGCAACGACATCATCTTCGCCGGCGGCGGCAACGATACGATCAACCAGACCAGCAATCAGGGCCGCGACATCATCGATGGCGGCGCCGGCACCGATACCTATGTGCTGACCGGCGTCCAAGGCGCGGAGCTGTTCCGCATCTATGCCGTCACTGCCGGTCAGAATTCGGGTCTTGCGGCAACACTGAACACCACATTCCTCGCCTCGACGGAGATCGTCATCACCCGGACCGTCAACGGCGTCGAAAGCGTCGTCGCGGAACTCGATGACATCGAGGAGATCTCCGTCGGCTCGCTGAACGTGACCGCCAACAACGGCAACGGCGGGCCGGATGCAGGCAGCAGCGGAGCCGACACGATCCAGGTCATCGGCAATTTCGACAGCACGAGCCTGAATTACTCGACGATCACCATCGAGGGCTCGGCCGGGGACGATGTCGTCGACATTTCAAGCCTCACCTCGGCCCACCGGATCGTCTTCCGCAGCAATGGCGGACGGGACACCATCGTCGGCACAATGCGCCCGCAGGATGTCGTCGAGCTGCCGGAAGGCTCGAGCATCGACGACTACGACGTCATCGACAACGGCGACGGCACCATCACCCTGGAAGGGCCGAACCACGCGGTGACCTTCTCCAGCGACGGCGTTCAGCATGTTCGCATCGCCGGCGACGACGATGATGATGACGACGACGACGACGACGATCACGAGGACGATGACGATACGCCCGACGGTGGCGGGGACGATGACGACGATCCGTCCTGTGGCTGCGACGACGATGACGATGGTCCGGGCACGCCGGCGCCCAATCCCACGACCGGCGGCGCGTTGCGCACCGGCACGGCGGCGGCGGATGTCCTGGTCGGCACGGCGGGCGCCGACAACCTCGTCGGCCTCGCCGGCGACGACACCCTGATCGGCAATGCCGGCGCCGATGCGATCTCGGCCGGGGACGGGGCGGACTTCGTCGACGCCGGAGACGGCCGCGACGTGGTCTTTGCCGGGGCAGGCGACGACCAGGTCTTCGGCGGCGGAGGAGCCGACATGCTCTATGGCGAGGCCGGCAACGACCGGATCTTCGGCGGGGCAGGCGACGATCTGATCGATGCCGGTGTCGGCAATGACACGGTGGTTGCGGGCGATGGCGACGATCTCATCGTCGGCGCGGCCGGCGACGGTGACGACACCTATTTCGGCGACAACACCGACGGCGGCAGCGGCATCGACACGCTCGATCTCTCGGCGATCACGGCGAACCTCACCGTCGATCTCGGCAATGGCCTGCTCGGACGCGGCAGCGCGGTCAGCAGCGAGAGCGGCACCGACACGCTGTGGAGCATAGAGAACGTCGCGACCGGCTCGGGCAACGACACGATCACCGCCAGCGAAGCGGTGAACGTGATGGAGGGCGGCACCGGCAACGACACCTTCCGCTTCCTCAGCACGACGGGCGCGGATGGCGACACCATCCTCGACTTCCAGCCCGGTGATCGTCTCGACCTGAGCGCGATCGACGCGGATGCGAGCCAGGCCGGCAACCAGAGCTTCACTCTGGTCAATGGCGCAAGCTTCACTGCCTCGGGCCAGCTCACGGTCACCTACGAGACCCGGGCAGATGGCCAGTACACCATCGTCAAGGGCAACGTCGATGCGGCGACCGATGCCGAGTTCCAGATCAACCTGAAGGGCAGTCACAACCTGACCGCCAACAGCTTCATCGTCTGATCGAACCGGCGGCGGGCGGGCGGACCGGGGGGCCGCCCGCCCGATCCTTCTCTTTCACTCATTGTTCTCGGGGGCCAGAATGGCACCGTCCAAGACGCTCTCCTCCGCTCGCAAGCGCGACGCCGCCCGGCTGACGCGCGGGCTGCGCAGCATCGCGCTCTTCCTCTTTGCCGTCTCCGGCCTCATCAACGTGCTGGCGCTGACCGGCTCCTTCTACATGATGCAGGTCTACGACCGGGCGCTCACCAGCGGCAGCCTCCAGACGCTGGCGGCGCTCTCGGCGCTCGCCATCGGCCTCTACCTCTTCCAGGGCTGCTTCGACGTCATCCGCTCGCAGGTGCTGGTGCGTGTCGGTGCGCGCTTCGACAAGGAGATCGCGCCGATTGCGCATCGCGTCACCATCGACATGCCGCGCTTCGGCTTCTCGACAGCCGAGGCGATGGAGCGGGGCCGCGACGTGGACACGGTCCGCAGTTTCCTGGGCGGGCAGGGGCCCGGCGCGCTGTTCGACCTACCCTGGATCCCGCTCTATCTGGCCTTCGTCTACTTCCTGCACCCCTGGCTGGGCGGACTGACGCTGGCTGGCGCCCTCGTGCTGACTCTGCTGACGCTGCTCAGCGAGGTGATGACCCGCCGCATCAACAACGAGACCCGGCAGGCGGCGGTCGCGCGCGGTGCCATCGCCGACAGCAACGCCCGCAATGCCGAGGTTCTCAAGGCGATGGGCTTCGCGCCGCGCGCTGTCGAGCGCTTCGACGAGGTCAACCGCGAGCACCTGCTGCTCCAGACCCGCTCCAGCGATCTCGGCGGCACCTTCGGCGCGATCTCGCGCGTGCTGCGCATGGTCCTGCAATCGGCGACCCTGGGGCTCGGCGCCTACCTGACGATCAAGGGCGAGCTCTCCGCCGGTGCGATCATCGCGGCTTCCGTCGCCTCCGCCCGGGCGCTCGCGCCGGTCGATCAGGCGATCGCCAACTGGAAGCCTTTCGTCGCCGCCCGCATGGCTTTCCAGCGCCTGCGCGAGACCATGACGGCGCTGAGCAAGGCCGTCGAGCCGATGGAACTGCCGGCGCCGCGCCATGCGCTGAAGGTCGACAAGATCACGGTGGCGGCACCCGGCAGCGGCCAGGTGCTCCTGAGCGAGGCGAGCTTCGATATCCAGGCCGGCAGGGCTGTGGGCATCATTGGGCCGAGCGGTGGAGGCAAGACCACGTTGGTCCGGGCGATCACCGGCATCTGGCCGATCCTGCGCGGCGCGGTGCGCCTCGACGGCGCCGAGCTCGAGCAATGGCCGGAGGAAACGCTCGGCCGCCATCTCGGCTACCTGCCGCAGGAGGTCGCGCTCCTCGATGCCACCGTCGAGGAGAACATCTCGCGCCTGGCCGAGAACGCCGATCCGGCCGAGGTCGTCGCGGCGGCGATGGCCGCAGGCATTCACGAGATGATCCTGCGGCTGCCCCAGGGCTACAAGACCCAACTCGGCCCGCAGGGCACTGCCCTGTCGGCTGGCCAGCGCCAGCGCATCGGTCTAGCCCGTGCGCTCTACGGCAATCCCTTCCTTGTCGTCATGGACGAACCCAATTCCAACCTCGACGGCGAGGGCGAGGCGGCGCTGACGGCCGCGATCGAGCAGGTTAAGGCGCGCGGCGGCATCGTCGTCATCGTCGCCCATCGCCCGAGCGCGCTCCAGGCCGTGGACGATGTCGGGCTGATCCAGGCGGGCAAGCTCGTCGCCTTCGGCCCGCGCGACAAGGTGCTCGCCCCGACCCAGCCGCGTGCTGCGGCCAGCGCTCCGGCGCCGGCCCAGGCCGGCAGCGAGCGCGCCGTTTCCATGCCGCGAGCGGTCGGGTTCGGCGAGCATCCGGGGGCCCTTCACGGCCGGGTGCCGGCATGATCACGATCAAGACCAAGAAGGCGACGGAGCCTCAGGCTCCCGACGCGGCACAGATCTATCGCAAGGCGCAGGCCGAATCCGCGCCCGCGCCGCGCTGGCCCGGCGTGCTCGCGCTCGCCATCACCGCGGTGGCGATCTATCTCAAGAGCCTGTTCCCCGGCCAGGCGAAAACCGACGCGGCGGCGCCCCCCGCCACGAAGGAAAATGCCCAGGCGGGGGAAGCCCCGCGCAAGCCGTCCCTGGCCGAAGGCGAGGAACCGTTGCCGGCCTCGGGCGAGGAGGTCGACGAGACCGGTTCGCTGGGCAAGGAGCCGGCCGATGCCGAGGCGATAGGCTCGGGCGGGCTTGGCCTCAGCGTACCGGGCCTGCCGGACTTCCTCAACATCGACTCGCGGCTGATCGATTACAGCCAGCTGCCGCTGCCGCGCTATCCCTCGCCGATCCTCGAGTTCGGCGTGGGCTTCATGGCGAACAACGACAATGGCTGGCGCAGTTTCACCCTGAGTGCAATCGATGGCGGCGGCTCCGAGGCGCGGGGTGGCGGCACTCCGGCGCGGCAGGCCGAAACGGATCACAGCGTGGACCCCGGCCCGGACACCCGTGGTCCGGGTCCAGGCCCGAACGCTGGCGGCGGGGGGGCGGACGAGGACGATGATGGCGACGACCCGCCGGGGGAGGCGCGCAATCGCGCCCCGCGCGTCTCAGGCCCGGTCCAGCTGGCCGATATCGGCGGTTGCCAGACCCTGATGATTGCCAGCCTTGCCCTGCTCATGGGCGCGACCGACGCCGATGCCGACCCGCTCTCCGTCGTTGGGCTCAAGGCCTCCTATGGCCAGCTCACCGTCGCCGAGGGTGGCTGGACGTTCAAGCCGCAGGCGGGCTGGTACGGCACGGTCACGCTGTCTTACTGGATCAGCGATGGTGAGGATTATGTGCGCCAGACGGCGACGCTGCGCGTGCTCGAATATCAGGAGATCGTCGGCGCCCCCGGCGACGACCGGCTGCTCGGCAGCGAATGCGGAGACCGGATCACAGGCCTAGCCGGCAATGACATCGTCGACGCGCGCGGCGGAAACGACATCGTCGTGACCGGAGCCGGCAACGATCACATCGTCGGTGGCGCAGGGGACGATCAGATCGACGCGGGAGCCGGCGAGGACATCGTCTTCGGCGGCGCGGGCAACGACATCATCCATGGCGGCGCCGGCAATGACAGCCTGCATGGCGGCGACGGCCACGACACGATCTGTGGCGGCGCGGGCAATGACGTGATCACCGGGGGCGAGGGCGACGACATCATCGATGGCGGCGACGGCGACGATACGGTCGACGGCGGCTCCGGGGACAACATTATCGATGCCGGCGGCGGCGACGACACCGTCACGGCCGGTGACGGCAACAACATCGTGCTCGCCGGCAGCGGCAACGACCGCGTGACCCTCGGCGATGGCAACGACCTCGTCGATGCCGGTCCCGGCGACGATTGGGTCTCGGCCGGCGGTGGCAACGACCGCGTTTTCGGCGGAGAGGGGACCGATACCATCGCCGGCGGCGGCGGCGATGACGTTCTCGACGGCGGTGCGGGCTCCGACCGGGTGGAGGGTGGGGCGGGTGACGACTGGATCGTCGCTACGGCGGATGCCGACGCCGACTGCTACGACGGTGGAGAGGGGCAGGACACACTCGATCTCTCCGCCACCAGGCAGGGCGTCACGGTCGATCTGAAGCGCGGCAAGGCCGTCGGCGTCGAGATCGGCGAGGATACGGTGATCGACTTCGAAACCATCCTCGGCGGCCGCGGCGACGATTGCCTGATCGTCGGAGAGAAGGCCGTCACGCTGAAGGGCGGCGAAGGCGACGACCGCTTCGTCTTCACGCGAGACGACGATGCCGAACGGACGCAGGATCTCGTCCACCAGATCCTCGATCTCGAGGCCGGGGACCGCATCGTCATCAAGCAGTATCAGCTCCGCTCGCGCCGCGACGACGATGATGACGATGACGACCGGGATCGCCGGGAGAACGACGACGGCTTCGGTCAGGCTTACGGCGACGACAGCGACAATCGCCCCTTCCGCTTTCGCATCGAGAAGATAGGCGAGGACGAGCGCACCTATGTCGACGTCTATGTCGAGCAGGAGGATGCGAAGGACTTCTCGATCGAGATCTATGGCAACCACAAGCTCTACTACGTCTGAGGCAAGAACCGGCCGCACCGAACGGCCGGCGAGGAGAAAATGCCGATGAACGCCCATAATCACGATTTCACGGCCGGCTTCGCGAAGGCCACGAACAAGAAGCGGGACAGCCGCCTGAGCTTCGGGCTGCGCGGCCATGTCGTCGCCGGCTCGGCGTTCGCCCTGCTGCTGGTGGTTGGCTGTGGCGGCTGGGCCGCGAACGCCGCGCTGAACGGCGCCGTCGTCACGCAGGGGGCGGTCAAGATCGACCAGAACCTCAAGGAGGTGCAGCATCGCGATGGCGGCATCGTCCAGTCGATAGCAGTCCGCCAGGGCGACCATGTCGAGGAAGGGCAGGTTCTCTTCCGCCTCGACGACGTCCAGATCCGGGCCGAACTCTCAATCATCCGCTCGCAGCTCGCGGAGAATCTCGGCCGCAAGGCCAGGCTCGTCGCCGAGCGCGATAACCTGGCGAGCGTCACCTATCCGTCTGAGATCGCGAAGCTCTCGGACGAAGTCGGCCATATCCTCGAGGGTGAAAGCCGGCTGTTCGCGGGCAACAAGGCCAACCGCGACAGTCGCAAGGAGCAGCTGGAGATATCGATCGTCCAGTCGGGCGAGGAGATCCGCGGGCTGGAAGCGCGTCAGGTCGCCAAGATCGAAGAAATACGTCTCGTCGATCTGGAGCGCCACAAATACCTGAAACTCTTCGAAAAGGGCATCATCGACGGCGTCAAGGTCTTCAACATCAATCGCGAATGGGCCCGGCTGCTCGGTGAGCGCGGCGAGATCGACGCGACGCTCGCCCGCGCCAAGCTGCGCATCAGCGATGCGCGCCTGCAGATCATCGCGATCGACGAGACCGCCAGGACCGAGGCCCAGCGCGAGTTGCGCCAGGTCGAGGCCAGGATTTCCGAGCTGAACGACCGCCGTGTCGCCAACGAGGATAGGCTGGCCCGGATGGAGATCCGGGCGCCGATCGCGGGTACGGTCAACGAGTTGATGATCTTCACCGTCGGCGGCGTGATCACCCCGGCGGCGCGGCTTGCCACAGTCGTCCCGAAGGATTCGCGCCTGATGGTCGAAGTCCGTATCGGGCCGAGCGATGTCGACCAGGTTCACGTCGGACAGACCGCGCGAATGCGCTTCTCGGCCTTCAGCCGCAACACCACGCCGGAGGTCGCCGGCAAGCTCACGCACCTCTCGCCGGCGACGACGAAGGATCCCGTGAGCGGGCAGAGCTTCTATATCGGCGAGGTCCAGATCGAGCAGGCCGCCATCGCCCTCGGCGACCGCCGCCTGCTGCCCGGCATGCCCGTCGAGGTCTTCATCTCAACCGAGGAACGCACGGCGCTGTCCTACCTGATCAAGCCGTTCATGGATCACGCGACGCGCATCTTCCGCGAACGGTGAAAGGGAGGCGCGCGTCCGCAATCGCAGGCGTGCGGGGAGGGCGGCTGCGGCTTCCCGCCCTTCTTCGTTGCTCCGCTTCCGTTTGTCCGGAAGATCGGCTCATTGGGCATCGTCATGCCCTGCTTAGCGTGCTGGCCGAGGCTTTGGCATCCAGCGCCTCGGGCAGCAGTCGCCGATGTCACTGAAGTCGTGGTCTCGCCGATCGGACATGGCGGCCCTCCCCAACAATCCTGTCGCGCAATGGAACTCTGCCGTTCTGCCGGCATTGAACATTTTGAGCGTTCCGCGCGGCGTTCTGTCGGCAGCGCTTGCCATAGAGACTTTCCTCGCCCTCGAATTCACGGGGCAAACAGCCATGGCTTTCATTTTTGATGAGCACACCGAACCTGATCTCCAACACTGGAGGCAGAGCGTTCGGTTTTGCATGGTGGATGGCCGCGAGCGGGCGACCTGCCAGATCGGATATGCGACTTTGAACGAGCTTGAGCCGGATGCGATCGAGACAGGCCGGGATTGCCTGGACCGATTCCATCTGTATCGCGGGGTGATCGCGACTGCTGCTGCGCGCCTGCTTGCGGCCGGGGCGCACGGGGGCGGAACAGTCGTGCAGATCATGCGGGCGAACTTGGTCTGAGCGCGGAACGACGGCTTCGGGCGCCTCGCAGACAAGCCGGCGCGCCGGCTGTCGAGCTTGGTCCTGTCTACGAAAAGGGGCCGACCCTTTTCGTCATGCGATCACACGAACTCCTGAGATGATCGCCAGGAACTGCTGCGCAGTCGTAGCGACCGCTTCCCGTTCGGTCGCACAATCTCTTCATTCGAGTTTTGCCCAAAGGTTGCTGGCGCAATCCGACTGAGGGCTCCGCACGAGTGTGGGAAACGAGCAACGGCCATTGCGGCATTTCATTAATGGGCGATTTCGGGTGGTCGCGGACTGCCCAAAAAGCAATCATTGCCGGTCTGTTGCCTTTGCCGATTCGAGACCGATTCCATGCCTGCGCCTCGTCAAACCCGCGCTGTCGCCTTGAGCGCAGCCGCTTCCGTGCTGTTGGGAAGTGCCTCAATCCTAGCCGTAACGCTTGCTTAGCAGCGCGGCCAACGCCCAGTTTACCGGCGCGAACGGTGGCGACGGCGGAAATGCCGTTGGCGGCACGGGCGGTTCTGGTGGCACCGGCGGCCTAGCTGGCGATGGGAGTTTTGTCGGCGGCTCCGGCGGTGTGGGTGGCGTCAATAGCGGCGGCGGCGCCGGCGGCGGCCCGGCTGGTGGCGCAACCGGGCCAACCGGTTCCGGGACCGGCACTGGCGGCGGCCCGGATAGCGGCGGCGGCGGTGGCCGCAGCTCTGGCTTGGTCGGCGCAGGCGGCGGTGGCGGTGGCGGTGGGCGTGGCGCCACTGTGGCTTCGACACTGACCAACACATCGACAATCACCGGCGGCAGAGGTGGCAATGGCGGCAACGCAGCCGGCACCGGAAATTGGGCCGGCGGCGGCGGCGGCGGCGGCGGCGGCGCCGGCGCCGTGCTCGACGGCACCTCGATCGTCAACAGCGGTTCGATCAATGGCGGTACGGGCGGCAATGGGGGCGTCGGCGCGGGAAGCGGTTATCAAGCTAGTCTCGACGACGGCACCGGCGGCACGGGCGGCTCAGGCATTGTGGTCAACACGACGACGGGAGCAACTATTGAGAATTCGGGTTCGATCGCCGGCGGCAGCGGCGGCACCGGCAACGGACCTCAAGGTGCCGCGGGCGTGGGGATCAGCGGGCAAAACCTCACAATCGTAAACTCCGGCACAATTTCCGCTGGTTCAGGAAGCGGCAGCCTTGACGCGCTACGCTTTACCGGCGGAACGAACACTCTCACGCTGTCGAACGCGACATCCGGGCTCTCCGGAAACATTGCCGTCCAGGCTGGTTCCGTGACCTTCTCCCAGGCCACGGACGTCACGGTTTCAAACGTGATCGTGGGTGCGGGCGCTGTGGGCTTGACGGGGCCGGGCGTCCTCACGCTGACCGGCATGAACACCTATACCGGTGCCACGACCATCGCTTCGGGCAGCACACTCGCCCTCTCCGGCCAGGGGCGCATAAACACCTCTAGTGGCGTCGAGGTGAATGGCACGTTCGACGTTACCGCGGCGGCCTCCGCTCAGATCAAGGCTTTGACGGGCGCGTCGAGTGGCGAGGTTCAACTCGGCGCAGCCGGCGTGATCGTGAATAGCGCCTCCGGAACTTTCGCCGGCACGATCCATGGCGCCGGTGGCCTCCAGATTACCGGCGGAACGCAAACCCTCACGGGTGCCAGCGACTTTACCGGAGGTGCGGGCATTTCCGCTGGCGCAACGCTCCGCATCGGCGACGGTGGAGCTTCCGGTTCGATTACGAGCGATATCACCAATTACGGCACGCTCATCTTCAATCGCTCGAACGAGTCTACCTATGCCGGGGTTGTGACCGGGCCGAACACGAGCGCGATTTCCGTTGCCGGCGGTGGTAGGTTGATCCTGACTGGAACGAGCAGTTCGCGGGCTCCTGTCACCATTGATGCGGGCACCACGCTTCAGCTTGGCAACGGCGGCACTTCGGGCTGGCTCGGCGGCACAGGCTCGTATGTCGGTGCGATCAACAATAACGGCGCGCTGGTCTATAACCGCTCGAACAGCGTTTCATATGCCGGCATCATTTCCGGCAGCGGGCGCGTCGAGCAGGCAGGGCCGGGTGCCCTGACTTTGACGGGGAACCATACTTACACCGGCGAAACGTCGATCACCGGCGGCACTCTTGTCGTCAACGGCTCGATCGCTTCCTCGTCCGGCCTCACAATTGCGCCGGGTGCCCGTCTCAGCGGCACCGGCCAGGTTCCCGGCGTTGTGATCACCGGCACGCTGGCCCCGGGCAACTCGCCGGGCACGATGACAGTCAATGGCAACCTGACGCTCGGCTCAGGCTCTGTCTACGAGGCCGAGGTGCAGGGCGCGGTCTCGGACCGGGTCAACGTCACCGGCACGGCCGCGCTCGCCGGCACGCTCAAGATCATTCCGCTCGGCGGCGCCTACAGCTTCAACAGCCCGTACACGCTGCTCTCGGCCCAGAGCGGGCGTAGCGGCACCTTCAACCCGGTCGAGACCAACGGCTCCTTCGGCGATGGCGTCACCACGGCGGTGAACTACACCGCGACCGACGTGCAGCTCACCCTGACCCCGAAGCCGCTGGCGCCGATCGTCGTGGGCCCGACGACACCCATACCCGGCGCGCCCCGCCTCGGCGTCGTCGCACCGTCCAACGCCTATGCGGTGGCGTCGGCGATCGACGGGGCGGTCGCGGCCGGGGGCAACCCGTCATCGCTGTTCGGCATCTACAACCTGCCGGCGGCGGCGATCCCCGCCGCGGTCAACCAGCTCTCCGGCGAGATCCACACCGCCGCACCGGCGATGGCGAATGCTGCGGCCGATCAGTTCCTGCGCGCCATGCTCGATCCAATGGCGGCAGGCCGGCTCGGCACCGGCGCGGCTGGGCCGGGGGCGGCCGCCTTCTCCGGGCTGGTGCGCAAGGGCACCGATCAGCCGCCCGCGCCGGCGCGGCTCAATGCGCCCAACTATTCGGTCTGGGGCTCGGCCTTCGGCTCCTATGGCCGCACCGATGGAGACGCTGCGGTCGGTTCGGCCCGGCGCACGATCGACGACGCCCATCTCGCTACCGGCATCGACGTGCGGCTGATGCCGGGCACGGTCGCCGGCGTTGCGGTGGCAGGCGGCAAGGCGCGTGCCTCACTGCCGGGTCTGCTCGGCAAGATCGACGCCGACGTCTTCCAGGCCGGCCTCTACGGAGTGACGCAGCTCGGCCCGGTGAAGCTTGGTGCCGCGGCGAGCTATGCCCGGCTCGACAACGACGTCAGCCGCGGCATCCCGGCGCTGGGCTCGAGCCTGTCCTCGTCCTACGAAACCACCGCCTGGAGCGGGCGCCTGCAGGCGAGCGTGGCGGCGTTCGCCTGGAACGGATTGAGCTTCTCGCCGCTTGCCGCGGTCCAGGCGACGCGGACACGCAATCCGGCCGTAACGGAGGCGAACTGGGCCGGTGCCAGCGCGGGCGCGCTCGCCCTGGCCAGGCGTAGCGAGACGACCTCGCGCAGCGAACTCGGCGTGCAACTCGACGCTGACAGCGTCTTCGCCGGGGTTCCCGTCACCGGCTATGTCCGGGCGGCCTGGGCGCATTACTTCCAGCGCGATGCTGAGCTGACCGCAAGCTTCGTCGGTCTCCCCGGTGCGGCCTTCACGGCCACCGGCGCCAAAGCCGACCGCAACAGCGCGCTGCTTGCCGCCGGCATCAGCGCCAGGCTCAGCGAGCGCGTCACGCTTGGCCTCAACCTCGACGGCGAACTTGCGTCCAACAGAAGCCGCATCGGTGGATCGGCGCAGCTCAGGGTCAGCTTCTAGCGTCGGCGCACGCCCCCATGGCCCCGTCAGCTCTGGCTGGCGGGGCTTTTTTGTTGGGCGAATGGTAGGACGATTTCGCCTGCGCAGTTCGGCAATTGCGCCGATAGCTGGGCATTTCGCATCTCACGCAACACCCTGGTGAGGGATTTTACCGGGTCGATCGAGGCGCGGTTCCATGGTGGAACGATTCGATCCGTCGCTCGTTTTCTACTCGTTCGTTGCGGAGTTGCGTCCATGTGTGCGCGGCGAGTTCTCAGGGCCGGGCTGGGCGGGCATACGCTTCAGGGGCCGCTCACCCGGCGGCGGAAGTTAGAGCGTCTCTTTACCGATCCAATGCCGCAGCGCGTCGAGCCATGCCTCGCCTTATTGAGCAGCAAGGCGCCGAACGGCCGTGATTGGTCCTATGAGATCAAATGGGATGGTTATCGCGTCGCTCTCCACATTGAGCCTGGCGAGCGGGTTCGGATCATCACACGCGGTGGGCATGACTGGACGTCACGCTTTCCCGTCATTGCGCACGACGCCCTCGAACTTGGTGTCGACAGCGCAATTCTGGATGGGGAGGCAGTCGTCGTCGACGAACGCGGCGCCCCGGACTTCGGAGCATTGCAGAAGGCTTTAGGCGGTTTCGGCGGGACGCGGATCGTTACCCAGGCGATCTTCTATGCGTTCGACCTGCTCTATCTGAACGGCCACGATGTCCGCGGGCTCGGCTGCGAGGAGCGACGAGGCATCCTCGAGGACATCCTGGGAGACTCGCCGCACAATTCCATCCACCTGAGCGAGGACATCAACGCGGATGGGCCGGCATTCTTGCGGATGGCCTGCGAGATGGGGCTAGAGGGCATTATTGCGAAGCGGCGATCCGCCCCCTACCGATCCGGGCGAGGTGGGGAATGGCTCAAGATCAAGTGCGTCCAGTCCGAGAGCTTCATCATCATTGGCTATGAGGCCTCCACCGAGGCGTTTGGCGGTGTCGGCCGCATTCTGGTTGCCGCTCGGGAGGGCAGCCAGCTCGTCTATGTCGGAAGTGCCGGCACTGGTTTCACCGATGCGAGCGCGATAGCGCTGCGGAAACAGATGGATCGGATCATTACTGAAAAGCCCGCGGTCAACATGACAGGTCGAAGTAAGGCTTATCGCTGGGTCAAGCCAGAGCTGGTCGCAGAGATCGAATTCCGTGCCTGGACAGATGATGGCAAGCTGCGACACGCATCGTTCAAGGGGCTGCGCGAGAGCGCCGATGAGACCGAAATCTATGAGCTGCTGAAGACATAGCCTATTCGGCCCCGCAGATGCTTGGCGCTCCTTTTGGCAGGAGGGCGGCGGCCTTGCCCGCCACGTGACGGCTTCAGATCCGGCTTCCTGGTAACGGTCGATCGCATCGGTGATCGCCGCTGGCTCGCGCTCCTCGTCCCGGCTTTCGCCCTTCGAAAGGCGGCTTTTCAGTCGAGCTGGGTCTCGATTGATCTTTGAAAGTAAAAAATCAGACTTTCCAGAGATGCCGGATTCCCGTTAGACAGGAAATGACGGGATCGAGCCACTCGCAGAAGGTGGCCGCTTCGGGGGAGCGGCATTTTGACCGATCTGGCTGACCGCTATGGCAATCCTCTGGAACCAGCTAGGGCTCCGGATACGATCGCCGGGGCTGCCGCGAGCAAGGTCGACCGGCGCAACCTCTATCTGCACTATCTGAGAGGCCTCGCCGCGCTCTTCGTGGTGCTCTACCACTGCTCCGAATACCTGTCGGCCTACCGGGGAGACGATCGCTTTCTGTCGATATTCTCCGGCTTCTTCGGAGCATTCGGTGTCGCGATCTTCTTCGCGATCTCTGGATACCTGATCGCCGAGGTCCTGCGACGGGACGACCCAGCGCGCTTCGTCATGAGCCGCGTCGCACGGATCTATCCCCTGATGCTGCTCATGGTCGGGCTCTTCGCCCTGGCTCTGCTGCTGCTCGGCGCGCCGCGCGGCATCAACCTGATTTCCCTCTCGCTCGCGCCCTCCGGGCCGCGCGGCTATTTCCTCGGCGTCGAATGGACGCTGCTCTACGAGATGTCCTATTACATCGGCCTCGGCCTGCTCGGCTTCGTCGGGCTCGCCGCGCTCCGGACGCGCATCGTCATCGCCTGGCTCGGCCTTCTCTGCTTTGCCTACAGCCTGGGCGGAGGGGAGCACGTCGAGGGCATGCCCATCCTGAGCACGATCCCGCTCAGCGTCGTGACGTTCCCGTTCCTGCTTGGATACCTGGCCTCCGAGGCGCAGACGCGTGGTTGGCTGCATCCGCTGCTCGCCTGCCTCGCCCTGCCACTCGCAGTAGCGAGCATCCTTTCGCAGGAGGCGCATTTCCGGCTGCTTATCGGGGTCTCCGCAAGCTTTCTCGTTGCCGGGCTGATCTGTGCGCCGGCGCTCGGAGGCCGGGGTTGGCTCGGCCGCGCGGGTGCGCGGCTGGGCGATGCAAGCTACGCGCTCTATCTCTGCCATGTGCCGGTGATCACGATCCTCGGTGCGCTGCTCGGCGCTGCCGCGCCGACGCCCCTCGTGTGGGTCTCTTGGCTGGTAGGCTCGATCGGCGTCGCCCTGCTGCTCGGCCCGCTCGACGTCGCACTGTATCGCCGGCTGAAGCGCGCGATCGATGCTGAGCGCCCGGCGCGGCTGCGGGCGGCTGCTCTCGCCTTCATCGCCGCCTTCCTGGCGATCGCCTTCGTCACCGGACGCGAGACGCGCCAGGCCGAGACCCAGCTGGAACAGGCTCGCCGCATCCTGATGGCACCGACGCAGTCGGAGGCAGAGGCTGTCCGGGCGGATGTGGATCAGGTCGAGCGCCTGCCCAAGGGCACCTGGGTGATCCGCGGCTACGCCATTGATCTCGCCGCGCCGGATCTCGTCGCGCATTTCGCGATCCGCCAGAACGGCAACATCCTCGGGATCGTCGGCACCCGCCGCGTACGGCCGGACATGGCGACGATATTCGAAAGGCCCGATCTGAAGGGCAAGCGGTTCGGCTTCATGCTGCTGCTCGACGGCATCGACTGCACGAAGGGGCCACTGGAAGGCGTCATCGCTATCGAGGACGGGCGTGCCGTCAAGCTTCCGGCCGATCGCCTGTCGCCGCTCTGCCTGCAATAGAGCACTCGCTCATCCCCGGACCCAGGGCAAGATCGAGTGCTGGCGCCAGACGCTCTGGAACCGCACCCTGCTGGAGAACGACTTCCCGGCGGTACTGCCCGGGAAGTCGTTCTCGCCCTGTTCGGGCTTTTCGGAAACAGGGTTCACGTTTTGGGAAGCGTCCCGCCCGATGTTCCGGGTTGACAGTTCCAGGCGAGAGCACATCGCGAAGACGCTCGCGCACCCGGCGCCCGCGCCTTCCGGCTGCCCGAAAAACGGTGCGCGCCTGGATCGGCTCCGAGGGGTGGGTCGATCAGAAATCGCTGGCTTGCAGAGGTCGAACGCGAGAACTCCTGTGCCCGCTCCGCAATGAAGCGGTGCGCTCGGGAGCGCGTTCTGCCTCAGAGCGGTTCTGCCAACACGTCGAGCTTTGTCGACAGGGCGGAAAGCCGCTACGGATACGGATATTCGCCCCCTCTGCCTCTTTCGTGATCCTGTTCGATTCTGCCTTTCGATAATCTCAGGGCTCGGTATTCAACTGCATGCGGATCTTGCTGATCGAGGATAATCGCGAACTTGCAGACTGGCTGTCGCGGTTGCTGCAGAGGAGCCGCTATGTCGTCGACTGCGCCCATGACGGCATCGACGCGGATGCCGCCCTGGCCACGCAGGACTATGACCTGATCATTCTCGACATCGGTTTGCCGCAGATGAGCGGGCTGGAATTGCTGCGTCGCTTTCGCCAGCGGCGTGGCGTGACGCCCGTGATCATCCTGACGGCCAACGACGCCGTCTCCAGCCGCGTTGCCGGGCTGGACGCAGGCGCTGACGACTACCTGGTCAAGCCCTTCGAGCCCGACGAACTCGAAGCCCGCATCCGCGCCCAGCTGCGGCGCAGGCAGGACAGCCGCACGGCCCAGGTCAGCTTCGGGGCGCTGATGCTGGAGACGGATGCGCGGCGGTTCACGCTGGACGGCGTCCAGCTCGATCTGACGGCGCGGGAGTTCAGCGTGCTCGAGGCGTTGATCCTGGCGGGCGGGCGCGTCGTGCCCAAGGCCAAGCTGACGGGCACCGTCTTCGGCTTCGACGACGATGCGACCGACAATGCGCTGGAGATCTACGTCCATCGCGTCCGCAAGAAGCTCGGCGGAAGCAGCGTCTCGATCGGCACGCTGCGCGGCCTCGGCTATGCGCTGAGGCTTGCGGGGTGAGCAGGAGCCTGCGCGCCGAATTGCTGGGCTGGCTGCTGCTGCCACTGGTGGCGGTCGTCGCCTTCAACGGCTGGACCTCGCACCGGGATGCCATGCGGACGGCCGATCTGATCACAGACCGCACGCTGCTCGCCTCGGCCCGTGTCATCGCCGAACAGGTCAAGGAGACCGACGGCCGCGTCGAGGCGCTGATTCCGCCTTCGGCACTCGAGATGTTCGCCTCGCCCGACCGCGACAAGGTGATCTATCGGGTGCTTTCGCCTTCAGGCGAGCTCATCGCCGGCTTTCCAGACGTGGTCGCGCCGCCAGCACCACCGCGCGGACTGGAGCCCGCCTATTACGAGGGTACGTTCCGCACCGAGGCCATGCGCGCCGTCGCTCTCGCTCAGCCGGTCATCTCGCAGGTGGACGGCGGCAATGCGCTGGTGATCGTGGCAACCACGCTCCATGGCCGCGACCGGCTCGTCGACGAGATCTGGCTGACCTCGCTGCGGGACCAGCTCCTCCTCGTCGGTATGGCCGCGCTGTTGACGCTGTTCGGACTGCGGCGCGGCCTCGCGCCGCTGCTGCGCTTGCGCAACGAGCTGCGCAGCCGCAGCCCGGAATCGTTGCAGGCACTGGATCGCGACGGCGTGCAAAGCGAGCTCAGGCCGATGATCGATGCACTCAACCATGCTCTCGAGCGCGTGCAGGCCTACATCGCCCTGCAGCGGCGCTTCGTCGCCGACGCATCGCACCAGCTCAGGACGCCGCTTGCAGTGCTGAAGACGCAGATCGCGATGGCCTGTCGCGACGACGACCCGCAGTTGCGACAGGAAGCGCTTGCCGCGATCGACGGTGGCGTCGATGCGATGGGCCGGCTGGTGAACCAGCTTCTGACCCTGGCGCGGGCGGAGCCCGGCGGCGCGGCCTTGCGCAAGGAGGAGCTCGATTTCGGCGAGATTGCGCGTTCAGCCACCGAGGGGCTGGCCGGCATCGCCTTCGACCGTGCGATCGACCTCTCCTATGATGCTGCCGAGGAGCCGCTGCCCGTTATCGGCCATGTCACGCTGCTGCGTGCGCTCGTCGTCAATCTGGTCGAGAACGCCCTGCGCCACATTCCGCAGGGCGGTGCAGTCGCTGTGAAGCTGGAGCGGGCGGGGGCAGCCATCCTGCTGGTCGTCGAGGACAACGGCCCCGGGATTCCGGCGGAGGATCGCGAACGGGTGTTGGAGCGCTTCCACCGCCTCGCTCCTTCGACCGTCGAGGGCACCGGGCTCGGGCTTGCGATCGTCAGGGAGATCGTCGCCGCTCATCACGGCACGATCCTGCTCACGCAGACGCAGCCCCCGCCGGGGCTGCGTGTCGAGGTCAGGTTGCCGGCGGCTCCCGGAGAAGCGCCGCCGGCATGAGGCTTCAGTACTGGTCCTGCAAGGGCGCCGGGCGCCAGGTCGCGAGCCGGCCCTCGACCCAGGTCATGAGATACTCGGCGGCGAGCGCCACGATCATGATCACCACGATCGCCGCATACATGCCGGCCGAGTCGAAGGTGCCCTTGGCGATGTTGATCAGCAGGCCGATGCCGTGGCGCGAGCCGACGAACTCGCCGACGATGGCGCCGATGATGGCAAAGCCGAAGCTCACATGCAGCGAGGCGAAGATCCAGCTCATCGCCGAAGGGATCACCACTGCGCGGGTGAGCTGCCAGCCGCGAGCGCCGAGAATCTGCGCGTTGGCCATGAGATTCCGGTCCGCCTCGCGCACACCCTGGAAGGCGTTGGCGAAGACGACGAAGAAGACCATGATGAAGGCGAGCGCCACCTTCGAGCCGATGCCGAGCCCGAAGATCATGATGAAGATCGGCGCCAGCACGACGCGAGGAATCGAATTGAACACCTTGATGTAGATCGAGAAGATGTCCGCGAGCATCTGATTGCGGCCGAGCGCGATGCCGACGACGATGCCAGCGATTGATCCAAGCGCGAAGCCAAGCAACGCCTCTTCCATCGTCACATAGAGGTGCAGCCAAAGCGATCCTTCGGAGGTGCCTTCGACCGTCCATTCGACGAGTCGGCTCCAGATCGCGCTCGGGCTGGAGAAAAAGAACTCGTCGATGACACCGGTACGGGATCCGAGTTCCCAGCCGCCAAGAATGGCGAGCAGAATCGCCCAACGCCAAAACAGCACCTTGTGACGACGGTGGCGGGCCGCCTTGGCCGCGGCGGCCTCGATTTCGGCGTCGGATGTTCCCGGGCGGAATGCGGTGGAGGTCGTGAGAACTGCATCGGTCATGGCCGCTCTCCTCAAGCTGCGCGGGCTTCGTCGCGGGCGGCGCCACGCTCGACCTCGGCGCGCAAATCGTCCCAGATCCGGCGGGACAGCGCGATGAAGTCGTCCTGGTAGCGGATCTCGCTGACAACGCGCGGGCGCGGCAGCTCGACCGGATAGACCGCCTTCACCGTGCCGGGACCGGAGGTCAGCACAACGACCTTGTCGGCGAGTGCGATGGCCTCCTCGAGGTCATGGGTGACGAAGATCACCGAGGCCCTGGCTTCCGACCAGAGGTTGAGCAACACCTCGTGCATGACGACGCGCGTCTGGACGTCGAGAGCAGAGAACGGCTCATCCATCAGCAGCACCTGCGGCTCGTTGATGAAGGTCTGCGCCAGCGAGACGCGCTTTCTCATGCCGCCAGAGAGCTGGTGCGGGTACTTGGTCTCGTGGCCACTCAGATGCACGCGGGCAAGCCATTCGCGCGCCTTGGCATAGGCTTCGTCGCGCGGCTTGCCGCGGAACAGCGGGCCGGCGACGACATTGTCGATGACACTGCGCCAGGGGAACAGCGCATCCGTCTGGAACGCGAAGCCGATGCGCGGGTCGATATCGGTGACAGGCTGGCCGAAGAGCCGAACCTCGCCGCTCGACGGTCGCGCCAGGCCAGTGACGAGGTTGAGCGTCGTCGACTTGCCGCAGCCCGTCGGGCCGACGACGGCGACAAACTCGCCGCGCGCCACGCTCATGTTGAAGTCCCTGATCGCGGTCATCGACTTGCCGTCCGGCGTGATGAAGCGGCGCGAGACGTTGATCAGTTCGACGACCGGGCTGCCGGCCGTGTCGGTTACGGACATAAGGCCTCCTTCGCCGCGAAAGCGGCGTCGCTCGATGGTGCTTGGTGACAGGGCAGGGTGAGGAACGGCCGGCGTTCCGGCCGCCCTCGGGATGCGCAACCTACTTCGCCGCCTTCACGAACTCGGTCGTGTAGGTCTTCGACAGGTCGATCTGCTTGCCCTTGATGTTCTTCGAGAAGCCGGAGAGCACGGCGAGAACCGTCTCGGGGCCGCCCTGCGGCATTACGCCGTCCGAGGTGAACATCTCTTTGCCGTCGGCCAGTGCCTTCACATAGCCTTCCCTGTCGCCGATATAGTAGTCCTTCGGCATCTTGTCGGCGATCTCTTCGGCGCTATGCGTCTTGATGAAATTCAGTGTCTTGACGAAGGCGTTGGCGAGCTTCTGCACCGTCGGCTTGTTCTTCTCCACCCAGGCGGAGGTCATGTAGAGCGAAGCGGCGGGGTAAGTGCCGCCGAGCGCGGCCTTGGTCTTTTCCACCGTGCGCATGTCGACGAGGATGCGTGCCTCGCCGGTCTTGAGCAGCCGTGTGATCGTCGGCTCCGTGGTCATGCCCGCCTGGATCTTGTCCTGCTGAATCGCGGCGATGAAGGTGGCGCCGGCACCGACGGGCACGGAGGTGAAGTCGCTGAGCTGCACACCCGACTTCATCATCAGGTACTGGGTCAGGAAGTTGGTGGAGGAACCGAGGCCGGTCACGCCGAGGTTCTTGCCCTTGAGATCGGCCATCGACTTGACGTCGGGATATTTGCTGGAGACGAGCTCGACCTCGCCCGGCGCCTGACTGAACTGGACGACCGACTCGACGAACTTGCCCTTGGCCTGCAGGTCGACGCAGTGGTCGTAGAAGCCGACGACGCCCTGGACCGCCCCGGCCAGCATCTCGTTCTCGGCATCGACGCCGGCCGCCTCGTTGAGCAGATCGACGTCGAGCCCCTCGTCCTTGAAGTAGCCCAGCCTCTCGGCGAGCTTGGCGGGCAGGTAGATCTGCTTTTCGTAGCCGCCGACAATGATCGTGATCTTGTCAGCGGCGAGCGCTGCGGTGGAGCCGGCTAGCGCTGACGCTAGGGCAAGCGAATAGATGGCGGCACGGATGCGCATGGGCAAGCTCCTTGTTTGTGTCCTCTCGCCGAGCCCCGCTCTCTGAGGGCGGTTTGGCGGCGATGCCAGTTCTCTAGTCCGCCAAACTTTCACCAACCTTTCGGATGCATGGCCGCTGAAGCCACCCATCCAGCCACCGGCATCAATTGTTGCGATCCTGTCGGCGCAGGCGCGATCGGTGGGCGCGATACTCGTCCGACTTCGGGTGCGGCCGCCAGCTTGCGACCGACCCGATCGAGATGACCAGGCGAGGCGCCCGCCCGTGCCTGACTCGTGCTTTCCGGAGTGCCACACGGGCTTCTGGTGTTGGCTGCATGACAGTGGCGTCGAGCGCGGCGAAGATCACGCCGACAAAATCCTTCGACCTGCTCGAGGCGGCCGGCGTTCGGTGCGTCGTCCGCCGACGGCCGGGCGAGGGTCTGTTTCTCCGAATTGATGCGCTGCACGAACTTCAAGGATTGAGCGGAGCTACAAAACTTGGAGCGCGGATCGTGGCCACGAACGCATATGCGACGAGGCGGCGGGACGCGCGAGGCGCGCATGGAACGGCCTATCTCGCGTGATGGCGGAGGCTTCGGATCGGCCATCCATTCTGGAACGCTTTATGCTTCGGGCGCGCCACTTTTCTCACGAGACCCATCACTATGGCCGCAGCCGCCTGTTCCGCCGGACTCGATACGGGGTTCGCCATGCTCGATTTCGGGCAGATCGTCGTGCTCGGGCTCGTTCAGGGCGTCAGCGAATTGCTGCCGATTTCCTCGACCGCCCATATGCGGGTTGTGCCAGCCCTGCTTGGCTGGCCCGATCCAGGTTCCGCGTTCTCGGCGCTCATGCAACTGGCCRCGCTGGCGGCTGTGGTCAGCTATTTCAGGCGCGATGTCGGCAGCATCGTCGGCGGGGGGCTCGCGGCGCTCAGGACCCGCAAGTTCGCGACAGGGCCGGGCCGGCTGGCGCTCGGCATCGTGCTTGCGACGATTCCGATCGTGGTGGCGGGTGTTGCGCTTGCGCCCATGCTCAATCGCTGCGGCTCGCCTTTGCGTTCGCTGGAGGTAATCGGCGCGGCGTCGCTGGTGATGGCGCTGCTGCTGGCGGCGACGGAATGGTTTGCGAGCCACCGTCGTACTGTGGAGCAGGCGAGTTGGCGGGATTTCCTGCTGGTCGGCCTTGCCCAGGTCGGCGCCTTGATCCCCGGTGTCTCGCGCTCGGGCTCGACCCTGACCGCGGCGCTGGGGCTGGGCTTCAAGCGTGACGAGGCCGCGCGGTTCTCGTTCCTGCTCGGCCTGCCGGCCATCGCTCTGGCCGGGCTCAAGGAAGCCTGGGAGATCGCCAAGGTCGGCATAGACGCTCATGCCGTAGCACTGCTGGCGGTCGGCCTGATCGCCGGCTCGCTGGCTTCCTTCGCCGCGATCTGGGGCTTGATGCGGTATCTGGAGCGGATGTCGAGCTGGGCCTTCGTGATCTATCGGGCCGGGATGGGCATCTTCCTGCTATGGGCGGTCGCGACCGGCATGTTCGCTTGAATCCCGTGGTGCGAGGCAAGCCGCTGATCGGCATGAGCGCCCGGATGAAGCATTTTCATCGAAGAGGCAGGCGTAAGCTTGCGACGATCGCTCTTTTTCTGCTGTGCGCATTGGTTGAGCCTGCGCTGCCGGCGTCGGCCGCGGATTGGCGCTTCTGCTACGCCGCCTTCCGGTGCCGACGCTGGCGGAAGCTGCTCTCGCGCTCCTCACTGTCGGCTTGGTCCTGACTCTGCTCATCCTCCAGACGAGCTTCCTGCTTCCGCCGCTCGGCTACGCCCTGACGATGACGCGGGCAGCCTCGACCCGGCGAGCGCCGTTGCGGGCCGCTATGGCGTCGCTCGCTCCCTTCATCCTGGTGCAGCTATGCGTGACGGCGGCGGTGGTTTACTGGCCGAGCCTCGCGCATTTGGGGAGGGCGCCAGAGCCGGCTGTTGCGGCTCCTTCCGAAGCCGACGCCGCACGCCGCCTGCGCGATATCGTTCCTCCCTCCGACCTGTTGGAGATCGGGCCGCCGAAGTTTTGACGGAGGCCGGACAAACTCGGCTCACAGGAAGTGCCTGGCTTAAAAAAGGGAGTCGCTTGGCTTGCCGCACTGGGCTTCACAAAGGAAATCCTCGACCGGATGATCTCCCGCTCGCGTGAAGAGCATGCGATCAAACAAAGAGATGGAGCATTTCAGCGATTCAGAGAAACGCGGAAATGCTCTAGTGCTGGGGAAGTGCTTCTCCGTGCCCCCTGCTATCGACTGCGGCATCCAATGATCAGCGATAGGGACTCATCCTTGCGGCACCACGCCGGAATCTCCCTCCTTCCCGGCACGGCCTCCGGGCCGATCGTGGTGATGGCGGAGCCGCTGAGCTTCTGGGGCGGTGTCGATCCGGCTACGGGAACGGTGATCGACGTGCACCATCCCTCGCACGGCGTCTCGCTTGCCGGCGCGGTCGTGCTGATGCCGACCAGCCGTGGCTCCTGCTCAGGATCCGGCGTGTTGCTGGAGCTCGCGCTCTCGGGGCGCTGTCCCGCGGCGCTGATCTTCGCCGGCCCTGAGGATACGCTGACGCTCGGCGCCATCGTCGCGGCGGAGATGTTCGGCCGCTCCATTCCGGTCGTTCGCCTGCCGGAAGAAGCGTTCGCCGCTCTCGCTTCCGCTGCCGAGGCGGAGATCGTGCCGGACGCTGTCCTGGCTGATGGCGGGCGGGTGCAAATCCCGCTTTCCGCGGCTGTGCATGGCGACCTGCAGCTTTCCACCAGCGATCGCCGCTTGCTCGCTGGCGACGAGGGGATCGCAGCGCAGCAGGCCATGCGGATCGTCTGTGCCATGGCACGCCAGCAGGGCGCGACGGCGCTCGTCGACGTGACGCGGGCCCATGTCGATGGCTGCATCTATGCCGGTCCGGCCAATCTCATCTTCGCCGAGAAGATGGAGCAGTTGGGCGCCCGAACTCGCGTCCCGACGACGATGAACGCGATTTCGGTGGATCACGCCAACTGGCGCCGCCAGGGCGTGGCGCCGGAGTTCGGCGAGCCTGCGGCGCGCCTGGCCGACGCCTATGTCCGGATGGGCTGCCGGCCGAGCTTCACCTGCGCGCCCTATTCCCTGCCAGAGCCGCCCGCTTTGGGGGAGGCGATCGGCTGGTCGGAATCGAATGCCGTGATCTTTGCCAATTCGGTATTGGGAGCCCGGACCGCGAAACACCCCGACTTCCTGGACTTCTGCATCGCGGTCTCCGGTCGTGCGCCGCTAGCCGGGGCGTTTCTCGACGAAGGCCGGCGTGCGCGCCGTGCGGTTCGGGTGGAGTTGCCGGAAGGAGCGGACAGCTCGGCCTGGCCGTTGATCGGCTATCTCACCGGCCTGGCTTCGCCGGACCGGGTGCCGCTGATCAAGGGGCTCGCGAAGGCGCGCCCGACACGGGACGATCTCAAGGCACTCTGCGCCGCGTTCGGTACGACCTCGGCGGCGGCCATGCTGCATATCGAGGGCATCACGCCGGAAGCGGACAGCCTCGGCGGCAGCCCCGAAGACGAGGTCGTCATCACGCGTGCTGCGCTGGCAGCCGGCTGGCGCCACCTGAATGACGGACCGGCGGGCATCGATCTCGTCGCGATCGGCAGCCCTCACGCCTCACTGGAAGAGTGCAGGGCCGTCGCTGAGCGACTCGGCGGACTTCGCCTTGCCGGAAATCTCTCCGTCATCATCACCACGGGGCGGGACGTCGTCGCAGCAGCGGAGGCCGAGGGAACGCTGGCAAGTCTGCGGCGGAGCGGCGTCGACGTGGTTCCCGATCTCTGCTGGTGCTCGATTACGCGCCCGGTCTTTCCGGAGAGGGCGAAGGTGGTGCTCACCAACTCCGGAAAATACGCGCATTACGGACCGGGGCTCTCCGGCTGCACCGTCAGGCTCGGGACATTCGAGGACTGCATCGAAGCGGCTCTCACCGGCGCCGCGCCAGCCCGGTTGCCAGGCTGGCTTTCCTGAGCAGGCCCGGCGGCGATCTGCTCGCCGGTCCGGCGCTGCGGGGCACGCGGCTGCGCCCCACAGGATATATTCAGTTCGATCCGTGCCCGGTTCAGCTGCCCGAACGGCCTGCGAGCTGCGGCACGAACATGTCGCTCCACTTGGCGGGCTTGACCTTGATCGAGCCGGCCTTGTGCATGAACTCGGCGAACTGCATCACGCCTTCGGGCGTGGCGGTGAAGCGCGAGTCCTTGTCCTCGATCATCTGCTGCACCTCGGCGGCATCGACCTTCACCTTCGAGCTCTTGGCGAAGATCTCGGCGGCGAGTTTCTTGTCCTTCTCGATCAGCGCGGTGGCATCGTCCATCGCGTCGATGAAGGCCTGGGTCATCTTCGGATTGGCGTCGACGAACTTCTTCGGCGCAAAGGTGACGTCGAGCGTCAGGTTGCCGAGATAGTCGACCGAGTTGAGCACGCGCTGGATGCCAGGGCTCTTGGCCTCGATGTACTGGAAGGGCGGCGAGGTGAAATGCGCCTTGATCTCGGTCTTGCCGCCGATMAGCGCGGCGAGCGCCTCCGGATGCGGCAGGCTCACCGTCATCGGGTCCATCTTGGCGTAGTTCGCGTCGCCGAATTCCTTGGCGGCGATCATCTGCAGTACGACGGCGGCGAGCGAGGTCTTGATGCCGGGCAGGGCGATCTTGTCCGTCGCGGTGAAGTCCTTGAGCGACTTCAGCTCCGGCTTGTTCGCCATCAGCCACAGCGAGGTCGAGCTCATGCCGGAGACGCCGACGACCTCGACGCCTGGGATGCCCTTGGCCTTGGCCCAGAGCGTGACGAAGCCCGGCGCGCCGGTGCCGGCGAAGTCGAGCGTGCCGGCCATCATCGCGTCATTGATGACGTTGCCGCCATCGAGCATCAGCCAGGTCACCTTGATGTCGCCGAGGCCGGCGGCCTTGGCGCGCTTCTCCAGGAACTGCTGGTCCTGCATCACGATGAGCGGCAGGTAGAGGATGCCGAAGCCTTTTGAGACGCGGACCTCGCTGACCTCCGCGCGGGCCGGGGCGGTGGCGAGCGCCGCGCCGAGCGCGGCGACGGTGAAGGCGGTGCGCAGGAATGTCTTGAATGCCATAGGTGTTCTCCTCCGATTGGTGGCCGTTCGGCCTTCTGAGTTCAGATTTTAGTGCTGCATGCCCCAGCGGCGGATCGTCTTGCGCTCGATGGTGGCGAAGATGACGTTCTCGACGAAGAGGCCGATCAGGATCACCGTGAACAGGCCGGCGAAGACATTCGCCGTCTCCAGCTGGTTGCGGTTCTCGAAGATGAACCAGCCGAGGCCACCTGAGCCCGACGAGACGCCGAAGACGAGCTCGGCCGCGATCAGCGTGCGCCAGGCAAAGGCCCAGCCGACCTTGAGGCCTGTCAGGATCGCCGGGAAGGCGGCCGGGATCAGGATGAGCCGCACCAGCTTCAGGCCGCGCAGGCCATAGTTCTGCCCGACCATGCGCAGCGTGTTCGAGACCGAGCGGAAGCCGGCATGGGTGTTGAGCGCGATTGCCCAGAGCACGGAGTGGACGAGCACGAAGATCACGCTGCCGGTGCCGAGCCCGAACCAGATCAGCGCCAGAGGCAGCAGCGCGATGGCAGGCAAGGGGTTGAACATCGAGGTCAGCGTTTCCAGCAGGTCTGCACCGATGCGCGAGCCGATCGCCAGTGTCGTGAGCAGAGCGGCGAGCACGATGCCGATGCTGTAGCCGATGATGAGGGTCTGCAGCGAAACCAGCATGCGCTGCGGGATGATGCCGTTGGCGATGTTCTCGACAAAGGCTGCGACGGTCTGGCCGAAGGTGGGGAAGAGCAGCGGGTTGCCAAGCCAGCGGCCATAGACCTCCCAGGCGATGGCGAGGACGGCGAGGATCAAACCCTTGCGGACGAAGCCGAGGCGATAGATCCGCTCGGCCCAGCCGATGGTCTTGGCGACGACGGGGGCGTCGCTGGAGTTGACGTCGCGGATGATTTCCGGACGGAAGCTGACGAGATCGGTCATGTCGGTCACCTCCGGCTCAATGGTGCGCGAACAGCATGTCGTTGATGCGGGTTTCGAGCGCGGCCTGCTTGCCGGTGCCCATCTCCTCGGGCGGCACGCTGTTGAGCTCGGCCTTGACCTCGCCCGGATGCGGCGAAAGCAGCAGGATGCGGGTGCCGATGCGGATGGCTTCCTCGATGGAATGGGTGACGAACAGCACGGTGAACTTCGTATCGTCCCAGAGCCGCAGCAATTCGTCCTGCATCTTGCGGCGGGTCAGCGCGTCGAGCGCGGCGAAGGGCTCGTCCATCAGCAGCACGTCGGGCTCCATCGCCATGCCGCGGGCGATGGCGACGCGCTGTTTCATGCCGCCGGAGAGCATGTGCGGGTAGCTGTCGATGAACTTGGTCAGGCCGACCTTGTCGATATAGGAGCGGGCGCGCTCGGCGGCTTCCGCCTGCGTGGCACGGCCCGAGGCCGTCAGCGCGAAGACCACGTTCTCGCGCACCGTCTTCCAGGGCAGGAGCTGGTCGAATTCCTGGAACACCATCATCCGGTCCGGCCCGGGTCCGGAGACCTTGCGGCCCTTCAGGCTGATGTCGCCCTCGACGGGCGTCAGGTAGCCGCCGATCGCCTTGAGCAGAGTCGACTTGCCACAGCCGGACGGGCCGAGCAGGACGAAGCGGTCGGACGGATAGACGTCGAAGGAGACGCGCCGCGTCGCGGTCACCACCGCGTCCGGCGTCTTGTATTGCAGCGTCACGCCCTCGACCGTGAGGAGCGGAGTCGCAGAAGCAGCGTCGAACGGGGCCAGCATGCACCCTCCCATGTCTCGTTTCCATGCGCACTTATGGGCGCTTGCGAGATGAGATAGCCTAGCAAGCTGACGTGAACCTGACCGGCGCTGCCCGGCCTGTCGGAGCTCGTCCGGGGAGGTAGATTCGTTTGCGCGTGCTCGTCGTCGAAGACACCGCCGATATCGCCGAGGCCGTCGTGATGCGGCTCGAGAAGATCGGTCACGCCGTCGATTGGGAGCAGGACGGCGTCACGGCTGCCGAGTTGCTGGCGGTGCAGGCCTATGACCTCGTCATCCTCGACCTCAGCCTGCCGGGGCAGGATGGGCTGGCGGTTCTCCGGCAGATGCGGGCGCGGCGGCTGACGACGCCGGTGCTTGTGCTGACGGCGCGTTCGGCCGTGGACGAGCGCATCGGCGCGCTCGATCTCGGCGCCGATGACTACCTGGTCAAGCCCTTCGACTATGGTGAGCTCGAAGCGCGGGCGCGGGCACTGCTCAGGCGCAGCGCTGGCCAGCCCGACAACATGCTGCGCGTCGGGCCTCTCGCCATCGACCGGGCAGGGCGCGTCGCGACAGTCGGCGACCGGCCCCTCAACCTGACGCGCCGCGAGCTGACCGTGCTCGAAATCCTCGCCGCCCGGCCGGAGCGGATCGTGCCCAAGGAGGAGCTGGTCGAACAGCTCTTCAACTTCGACCAGGAGGCCAGCCCCAACGCAGTCGAGCAGTTCGTGGCGCGGCTGCGCCGCAAGCTCGCGGACACGCCGGTCGAAATCCGGACCCTGCGCGGATTGGGGTATCAGCTTGCTGCTCTCTGATCTGCGCCTGTCGCTCCGTTTCCGCATCGTCGCCGTGCTCTCGGCGGTGCTGTCGGCAGGGGCGATTCTACTCGGATTGGCGGCCTGGCACTCATCCTCGCTTGCCGCGCGGCAGGCTTACGACCGGCTGCTTGCCGGCGGCGCGGTGCAGATCGCCGAGAATGTCTATGTGCAGGGCGGGGTGGTGACGGTCGATCCGCCCGTCTCCACAATCGCGACGCTCGCCGCCTACGATCTCGTCTTCTACAAGATCGTCGATCCGCGCGGTGTCGTGGTCGCCGGCTACGATGATCTCGCTTCGGATGCCGACCCCGTCGATATCCGTGCCGGGGTCGTTCTGGAGGATGGCCTCTATCAAGGCCAGCCGGTGCGTATCGCCAGCCTCGCCCGGCAGATCGATCTTCCCGGAACGAACAACTGGGCGACCATCGTCGTCGCGCAGACGACCGATGCGAGACGCGCGCTCGCCCGCGACCTGACGCTCAAGGCGCTCGGCGTCATTGCGGTCATGAGCCTGCTCGCCCTGTTGGCGACGGGTTATGCCGTGACGCTGGCGCTGAAGCCCCTGACGCGCATCGAGCGCGAGATCGCGAGCCGCCGGCCCGACGATCTCAGGCCGATCGCGGCCGAGCCCCCGGCGGAAATCCGCAATCTCGTCGAGGCGATCGACGACTTCATGCGCCGTTTGTCCGAGCGCATGGCGATCATGCAGCGCTTCATCGCCGACGCCGCCCATCAGATCCGCACGCCGCTGGCGGCGCTCGATGCCCAGGTCGAAATCCTGCTTGCGACGCCCGCATCGCGGCGCAAGGTCGATACCGTCAAGCGGATCCATGAACGCACGGCCGAACTCGGCCGCCTCACCGGGCAGCTTCTTGACCATGCAATGGTGATCCACCGCAAGGATGCCGCGGCGATGGCGGCGGTCGATCTGAACCAGCTGGCGAAGGCCGTTCTGGCCAAGACAGTGCCGCTCTCGCTGTCCCGCGAGGTCGACATCGCCTTCATTCCGGCCGAGCCGCCGCCGATCGTGAACGGCGATGCCGTGAGCCTGCGTGAAGCCTTGGGAAACCTGATCGACAACGCGCTGAAGCACGGCGCCGAGAGCCGGCTTGTCGTGACGGTGGGCGAAGATGCGGAGCATGCATGGATCGACGTGGCCGATGACGGCGGCGGATTTCCGGAGCCGCCCGAAGATCTCCTCCTCCCTTTCGCGAAAGGCGCAGCCTCCACCGGTTCGGGGCTTGGCCTGTCCATCGCGGTGGAGGTTGCGACGGCCCATGGCGGTGAGCTTGCCGTCTCGCGCGACGGCCGGATGACGCGGGTGCGCCTCACCCTTGCGCGGACATGGCCGGGCTTCCGAACGGTGGCCAGTTGACGGGGCTGGCACCGATCCCGGCGAGCCTCAGTCGAATTCCTTGCGGAACTTTTCGCTGACGGTAGCTGCTGACCGGAAGCGGCCGATTGAGAACGGCTCCAGGGGCGTCTGCGTCGCCCCGTCGACGATCATCTCGGCGAGGCATAGCCCCACGCCGGGGCCGATCTGGAAGCCATGGCCGCAGAAACCGAAGGCGTGGAACAGCCCTGGCGTCGTCTCGCTCGGCCCGATGACCGGGATCATGTCGGGCAGATAGGCCTCGATGCCGGACCAGACGCGGATGACATGGCATTGCGCGAGCACGGGCGCGACGCGCGCCAGCGCCTTCATCGCCGCTAGCGTCTTGACCGGCGGTACGGGGGCCCGGTTCGCCTGTGGATCGGCCGCCGTGCGCGGATAGCCGGCAAGGATGATGTTCCCGCGCGAAATCTGCCGGAAGATGACCGAGCCGTCGATCGCCTGGACGGAAGGCTCGATCATGTAGGGGAAAGGCTCCGTCACGAACTGCGGCGGTCCCGCGGGAAAGAGGGGCGCCGTTTCGCCGAAGCGCTCCGCGATCTCCAGCGCCCAGGCGCCGGCGCTGTTGACGAGCGCGCCGCAGCTCAGCGTGCCGCCATCCGCAAGCGTCAGCATGAAGCCGTCGCCTGAACGATCGACAGCGGCGACGCATGTGTTCTCGCGGATCACCGCGCCGTGCCGCGCCGCGGCGCGCACGACAGCCGGCGTGGCGAGGCGTGGATTGGCGGTAGCGTCGCGGGCCGAGTAGGTGGCGGCGACGGCGCGCTCGCCGAGCCAGGGCCAGCGTCGCCTGAGATCGGCCGGACCGACGCGCTCGATCGCAAGTCCATAGGACTCGGAGACCTTGGCGTAGCCCTCCAGCTTGGCGTGCTCTTCCTCGTCATAGGCAAGGTAGAGATGCCCGGTCTGCTCGAACTCGCAGTCCTCGCCGATCAGCGCGTCGAAATCCTCCCAGAGCGCCTGGGAGCGCAGGGAGAGCGGATACTGGCCCGGAAACCGCCCCTGGAGGCGCAGATTGCCGAAGTTGACGCCGCTCGACTGGGCGCCGACGACGCCCTTCTCGACCAGGGTCACGCGTTGTCCGCGCCGCGCCAGGAAGAAGGCGGTCCAGGCCCCGACGAGCCCGCCGCCGATGATGGCGACATCCGCGCTGTGCGGGCTCATGCGCCATCCCCGGCTGCGGCGAGCGCGATCGGCTTGACCGGTGCCTGGCCGCGCAACCTCCCGGCAGTGGCGCCGTCGCTACCGGCACTGGCCGCGACGATCTCCTGCAAGGCGGGGCCGCAGACGCGGCCTTGGCAGCGCCCCATCCCGCAGCGCGTCATCGCCTTCACGCGGTTGACCTCGACCGGACCGAGATCCCTCGCCATCGCCGCGCGCACCTCGCCGATCGTCACGTTCTCGCAGCGGCAGAGCGTCACGGAATCGGGCAGGGCGGCGATTTGCGCCTTCGGCCAGGCGAAGGCGAGGGCGAGCCCCCGCTGGAAGCTGCGCAAGCGCTCGACCTGCCGCGCCAGCTGCCTGATGGCCTCGATGTCCTGAGCCTGTCCGATATCCGACAGGATCGCATGGGCAGCCAAGGCGCCGCTCGCCTCGGCCGCATCGGCCCCGCCAATTCGCACGCCGTCGCCGGCGAGGTAGAGGCCCGGTCGCGCCCGGCCCATTCGGTCGATTTCTGGAAGGAACAGCCTGAAATCGGTGTCGTAGGCGAATTGTGCCCCGGCCAGGTCGGCAAGTTGCGTTTCAGGCTTCAGGCCATAGCCGAGTGCTACGGCGTCGCAGGCGAAGCGGCGTTCGCGACCCTGGGCGTCGCGCAGGACGAGCGCCTCGACGCGCCCTGCGCCTTCGATCGCGACCGGCGTCACCCCATGCAGCATGGCGGTTCCGGCGCGCAGCGAGGCGCCCATGTACCAGAGCCCGCGGAGCAGGGTTCGCGGCGCGCGAAGCAGCGCCGGCAGGGCGGTGGCCTTGGCCGACAACGGGGTCGTATCGGCGATGACGGCGATGTCGGCGCCCATGTCGCGATATTGCTTGGCGGCCAGCGTCAGCAGCGGGGAGGAGCCGAGGAAGGCGACGCGGCTCCCGATCAGGCAACCCTGATCCTTCAGCGCCACCTGTGCGCCACCGAGCGTGAACACTCCCGGCAGGGTCCAGCCGGGCATGGGGGCCACCCGGTCCATCGCGCCGCTGGCGATCAGCAGCTTGTCGAAAGCCAGCGTCTCCGCCTTCCCCTCGTGCAGCAGATGCAACTGCTTGCCGTCGATGGCCCAGACGAGCGTGCGGGGGCGATAGTCGATGGCGGGGAGCAGAGCTTCGAAGCGGCGATGCAGGGCGGCGTAACGCTGCGCTTCCGAACCCATCAGCCGGTTCATATCGAGGGCGAGATCATCCGCGGGACGCCGATAGCCTTGCCCGCCGGGCCTGGCCCCCTCATCGATCAGGATGGGCCTCAGGCCCTTCGCGCAAAGCACCTCGGCGGCGCTGATGCCGGCCGGACCGGCGCCGACGATGACGATGTCAGCCATGGGCGGCGGCCAGCGGTTGCGGCTCGGCAAACAGCGCCATCCCGTCGGAGACCGGCGTGGTACAGGCCCTGATCCGGCCGCCTTCCGCGCTCCAGACCCAGCAGTCCTGGCAGGCGCCCATGAGGCAGAAGCCGGCGCGCGGCTCGCCGCCGAATTCCAGCCGGCGGATCAAGGCGCCGCTTTCGAGCAGCGCTGCGAGGACGCTGTCGCCGACCGTCGCCTTGATGGTCGTGCCGTCGAAGCTGAGTGTCGCCTGCCGTCCGGCACGCGCCGCCACGCGGCGGAACTGGGGCTTCGGAGCGTCCATGCGGATTCCTGGAGATTTATTTCAATGCAATAGTTTCTCTTGGATATTGATAAGTCGGCCGACGACCTGTCAAGCGCTTCCTCCGCATTGCTCAGACGCGGGAAATGGCGTGCGCGGTTGCGATGACGAGCGAGGAAAAGCGCGCGACGACCTCGGCATGGCTGTAACGCGAGGTCGACGTGGCGATATTGACGGCCGCCTCCGGTTGGCCGTGGTGATCGACGATCACGGCCGCGATGGAGGCGTCGCCGAGATAGACCTCTTCGAAGGCCGTGGCGTAGCCCTGGGCCGCCGATTGGCGCAGCTTCTCGCGCAGCGCCTCGCGCTGCCACGTGGTCGAGGGCGTGTGCGGCTTGAGGTCGGACGCATCGATGATCGCCATCGCCTCGTCCTCGGGGAGGCGCGACAGCATGGCGATGCCCGGCGCCGTGCAATAGGCCGGCATCCGCGTGCCGATGATGACGTCGGTGTTCAGCACATGCCGACTCAGGAAGCGCGAGACGAAGATGATTTCCGTGCCGTCCCGCACGGTCAGGTTGATCGTCTCCTCGGTCTCCTTGCTCAGGTGCATGAGATAGGGCATCGCCCGATCGAGCAGGCGACTGCTGCGCACGAAATGATAGCCGAGATCGAGCGTCTTGGCGGTCAGCTCGAAGCGCTTGGTCTGCGCGTCCTTCCGCAGATAGCCGAGCTTGGTGAGCGTATGCGTGAAGCGCTGCGCAGCACTGAGATCCATACCGGTCTCCGACGCGACCTGCGACAGGTTCAGCGTCTGATGCTGGCGGCCGAAGGCGGAGAGAACGCGGAACGCCTTCTCGACCGAGTTGACCATCAGCACATCGTCTTTGCGCCCGGCCTCATCGGCTGTCGCGGCTGCTCGCTTGCGGCCGTTCTGTTTCGGTTCGGGCATCGTCATCGGGGCCTGCTCTCCTGGGTCGATCAATGGCTGTGACCGGCGGCCTTGACAAGGTGGCGCAATCTCGTTGATTATTCAATAGAAGTTATCGTATAGAAATAAACACTCATCGGAGAGCGCCATGAAGGATTCTGTTCTGGTCGAGGTGCGCGGCGCGGTCGGCTTCCTGACCCTCAACCGCCCGCAGATCCTCAACGCCTGGAACGCGCCCATGCGAACCCGCCTCGTCGAGGGGCTGGAGGAGCTGGAGGCGAACCAGGCGGTGCGCGCGATCATCCTCACCGGGGCGGGGGACCGTGCCTTCGGCGCAGGCCAGGACCTCAACGAGACCAAGACTTTCGATCCCGACCGGGCCGAAGCCTGGATGCATGAGTGGGAGCGCCTCTATGACCGCCTCCGCTCGCTCTCGAAGCCGATCATCGCGGCGCTGAACGGCGTTGCGGCTGGCTCTGCCTTCCAGGTCGCGCTGCTCTGCGACCTGCGTATCGGCCATGACGGCGTCACCATGGGCCAGCCCGAGATCAATTCCGGCATCGCCTCGGTGACCGGCCCCTGGATCATGAAGGAGATGATCGGGCTCGCCCGGACCATCGACCTCACCCTGACGGGCCGCATGATGGATGCCGACGAGTGCTTCCGCATCGGCCTGATCAACCGGATCGTGCCCAAGGATAAGGTCATGGAGGCCTCGCTGGCGCTGGCGGAGGAGCTCGCGGCCAAGGCGCCTGTCGCCATGCGGCTCAACAAGGCCCGCTTCCGCGAGGTCACCGAGGAGAGCTTCCGCGAGTGCCTGGCCGCCGGCATCCGCACCCAGCGCGAGGCCTACGCGACCGGCGAGCCGGCGCGGATGATGGAAGCGTTTCTCGCCAAGCGCGCCGCGCGCAAGAGCGCCTGACGACCTGATCACCCACGGGGAAATGCGGAAAACCGCTTGAAGGGGAGAAGACGATGACGAGCAGAAGCACCAATCCGACGAGGCGTACCCTGCTGCAACTGGCCGGCGGCGCTGCCGCAGGCGCGCTTGCGGCACCCTATCTCATCGGCACGGCACGCGCCGCCGTGCAGATCACGGTCGCCGATCCCGGCGGCCCGTTCGGTCCCGCCTTCCGCAAGGCCTTCTATGACCCGTTCGAGAAGGCGACCGGCAACAAGGTGGTCAACGTCGCGCGCGAAGCGGAGCCGACCGCGCAGTTCAAGGCGATGGTCGAGACGAAGTCCTACACCTGGGACGTCTGCACGCTGACGCTCTCGGCCCGCGACATCCTGAAGGCGCAAGGCCTGCTCGACCCGATCGGCTTCGCCCATGCTGATGTGCCGAAGCTGATGCCGCAGGCGATCTCGCCCGAGTTCATGGGCACGGACGTCTATTCGACGATCTTCGCCTACCGGACCGACAAGGTGAAGAACGCGCCCGCAAGCTGGACCGACTTCTTCAACGTCGAGAAGTTCCCGGGCCGCCGCTCGATGCGCAAGAACCCGATCGACAGCCTCGAGCAGGCCCTGCTTGCCGATGGCGTGCCGCTCGACAAGCTCTACCCGCTCGACATCGACCGCGCCTTCAAGGTGCTCGACAAGATCAAGCCGCATATCGCGGTCTGGTGGACCGGTGGCGCCCAGTCGACGCAGCTCCTGCAGAGCGGCGAGGTCGACATGACCACGGGCTGGAACGCCCGGCTGCAGGCGGCGATCGACGGCGGCGCACCGGCGAAGATCGTCTGGAACCAGGGCCTCTATTCGATCGAGGGCTGGGGACTGCCGAAGGGCGGCCCGAAGGCGGATGTCGCCCGCCAGTTCGTCCGCTTCTGCTCGGACCCGAAGGCGCAGGCGGTCTTCACCGACGCCCTGGCCTATGGCCCGACCAATCTCGACGCCTATCAGACGATCCCCGCCGAGCGCGCCAAGGTCCTGCCGACCTCGCCGGAGAACCTGAAACTGATGGCCATCGCCAATGAGGATTGGTGGAGCGCCAACCGCGCCAAGGTGAGCGAGCGCTTCAACTCCTGGCTCCTGACCTGATGGCGATGGCGACGAGCGCCGCGATGACCATGACCCAAACAAGAACCGCCAAGCTCGTCGTCGAGGGTCTGTGCAAGCGCTATGGCGCGACCACGGCCCTCGAGCCCAGCTCGCTCAGTGTCGCCGAGGGCGAGTTCCTGACTTTGCTGGGGCCTTCGGGCTCCGGCAAGACGACGCTGCTGCAGCTCATCTGCGGGCTGGTCGAGGCGAGCGAGGGCAGGGTCGTCATCGATGGCCGCGACCAGTCGGCCATGCCGGTGCATCAGCGCGATATCGGCCTTGTCTTCCAGCATTATGCGCTGTTTCCGCACCTGACGGTGGCGGAGAACATCGCCTTTCCGCTCAAGATGCGCGGGCGCCCGGGGGCGGAGATCGCGAAGCGTGTCTCGGAAACCCTGGAGATGGTGCATCTCGGGCATCTTGCGGGGCGTTTCCCGCGCGAATTGTCCGGTGGCCAGCAGCAGCGCGTCGCGCTGGCGCGCTGCTTCGTCTACCAGCCCTCGATCATCCTGATGGATGAGCCGCTGGGCGCACTCGACAAGAAGCTGCGCGAGCACATGCAGATCGAGATCAAGCGGCTGCACCGCGAGAGCGGCGCCACGATCGTCTATGTCACGCATGATCAGGAGGAGGCGCTCGCGATGTCCGACCGCATCTGCCTGATGAACCATGCCAGGATCGAGCAGCTCGGCACGCCGCGCGAGATCTACGAGCGCCCGCGCACCGCTTTCGCCGCCGATTTCATCGGCATCTCCAACATCTTCCGCGGCCGCTGGGACGGCAACGGCTCGCTCGAAACCGCGCATGGACGCTTCGCACTGCCGCACGGAGCGCGTTGCGAGAGCCAGGATGCGGCGCTGGTTATCCGGCCCGAGAACCTGCGCCTCGGCGCACAGGACGGCAACGCGGTGAACGGGCGCGTCAGCGAGATCGTCTATGCCGGCTCCGAGACGCGCGTCATCGCCGCGCTTCAGGACGGCGGCCAGCTCGTGCTGCGCCTCGGCCCCGACGATGTAGTGCCCGCAATCGACGAAACCATCGTCGCCGGCTGGCCGCGCGACAAGGCGGTGCTGGTCGCATGAGCACTGTCAGCATCAGCGGCGCGCCGGCGCGCACGAGCAGTTTGCGCCTCAGCGCGCTCTGGCTGGCGGTGCCCGGCGTTCTGTTCCTTGCGGTCTTCTTCGTCTGGCCGGTTGCTCAGCTTCTCGGTCTCAGCGTCGTCGACCCGGATAGCGGAGCCTTCTCGGCGAATGCCTATCAGCGCATCGCCGCGACCGACGTCTATCTGCGCGTGCTCGGCATCACCTTCCGCATCGCGGGCTGGACGGCGCTGTGGTCGCTGCTGATCGGCTATCCGCTGGCCTATTGGCTCGCGCGCCTGCCCGACATGTTCCGCGGGCGGATGCTGCTTTTCGTCATGGTGCCGTTCTGGACGAGCTATCTCGTCAAGACCTTCGCCTGGATGCTGATCCTCGGCCGAAGCGGGGTCATCAACTCCCTGCTGACCGGTTCGCATGTGGTCGACCAGCCGCTTTCGCTGATCAACAACCAGTTCGGCGTGATGGTCGGCATGGTCCACGCCATGGTGCCCCTGGCTGTGATGACCATGCTGCCGGTGCTGGCCGGCATCGACCGGCGCCTGGTCCAGGCGGCTCAGACGCTGGGCGCCGCGCCTGCGCGCGCCTTCTGGCTCGTCTACTTCAAGCTCTCCCTGCCGGGCGTGGCGGCGGCGGGGCTGCTCGTCTTCATCTCTTCGCTCGGCTTCTTCATCGTGCCCGCCTTTCTCGGTGGGCGGCAGGAGACCATGCTGGCGCAGCTCATCATCACGCAGGTGCAGGAGCTGCTGAACTGGTCCTTCGCCGGGGCGCTGTCGGCGATGATGCTGGTGGCCGCGCTGGTCTCCTGTGTGATCTACGACCGGGTCTTCGGGCTCTCGACGATCGCAGGCGGCTCAGCCCAGGTCGGCACGGGCCGTATCCGCGACCTCGGCCTTGCGATCCTCTCGGCGGTCGCCACCCTCGCAGGTCGTCTCGCGACGCTGGCGCAACCCCTGCTCGGCAAACGCGTCTGCGCGATGTTGCTGCCCGCCTTCTGTTGGCTCGTCATCGCCTTCCTGGTGCTGCCGACACTGCTCGTCATTCCGCTTGCCTTCACCTCCTCGCAGTTCCTGGAGTTCCCCCCGCCGGGTTACGGGCTGAGCTGGTTCCAGACCTATTTCAGCTCGCCACTCTGGATCCAGGCGACGATCCGCTCTTTCACGGTCGCTTTCGTCACGGCGCTGGCAGCAACGGCGATCGGCGGCTTCGCCGCACTGGCACTGGCGAACAGCCGTACCCGCTGGGCCGGGCTGATCTTCGCCTTCTTCCTCGCGCCGATGATCGTGCCGCGCATCGTCATTGCCGTCGGGCTGTTCTATCTCTTCGCGCGGCTGGGGCTGATCGCGACCGATCTCGGCCTCGTCATCGGCCACACCGTGCTGGCGATCCCGTTCACGCTGGTCACCATCGCAGCCGTGCTGAAGACATACGACCAACGCCTCGACCAGGCGGCGGCGACGCTCGGCGCGAACCGGGTGCGGACATTGACGGGCGTCACCATCCCGCTGGTCAAGGGAGGTCTCGTTGCGGCCTTCCTCTTCGCCTTCATCACCTCCTTCGACGAGTTGACCATCGCGATCTTCGTCTCGGGCGGCATCAAGACGACGCTGCCGAAGCAGATGTGGGACGACATGATCCTGCAGCTCAACCCGACGCTCGCGGCGGTCTCGGTCGTCGTCTTCGTCGTGGTGACGGCGATGCTGCTCATCGCGGAACGCTTCCGCTCCACCTCCCGACTCGACTGACCGACGAACATGACGCCTCCTGACGACAACGGCTTCGTGAGCCTTCTGACAGCGCGTGCCACAGCGGAACCGCAGCGCGTCTATGCGCGCTTCTGCGGCGAGCCGGTGACCTATGCCGAGATCGAGCGCCGCTCAGCCGCCTTCGCCGCGCATCTGAGAGCCCGCGGCATCGTCGCCGGTGACCGGGTCGCCGTGATGATGCGCAATTCGATCGCGACCATCGCGGTGGTCTTTGGCCTCGCGCGCGCCGGCGTCGCCTGGGTGCCGGTCAACGCCCAGCAGCGCGGGGAGGGGCTGCGCTACCTGCTGACGCATTCGCAGCCGCGCCTTGTCGTCGCCGATGCCGAGCTTGCGCCGCAGATCGCCGAGGCGATGGCGTCCGAAGCGGAGCTCTCGCTGCTCGCCCATGAGCCGGGCGGCGAGCTCGACGCCGTTCTTGCAGGCACCGGCTCCTTCGAGGAGCCTGCTCCGTCCGCCGATGCAGTTTTCGCGATCATGTACACCTCCGGCACGACCGGGCGCCCGAAGGGCGTGATCGTCTCGCACCGCATGCTGCGGCTCGCGGCGGAGAGCGTCGCGCTGCTCTCGGCTGCGAAGCAGGATGATGTCTTCTTCGTCTGGGAGCCGCTCTACCACATCGGCGGGGCGCAGCTTCTGCCTCTGCCGATGATCAGAGGCATCACGCTCGCCATGGTCGAGCGCTTCAGCGCCAGCCGCTTCTGGGATCAGGTCAGGGCGGAGGGCGCGAGCCATATCCACTATCTCGGCGGCATCCTGCAGATCCTGCTGAAGCAGCCGGCTTCGCCGCGCGACCGCGATCATGGCGTGCGCATCGCCTGGGGCGGCGGCTGTCCGCCGGACATCTGGCCGCAGTTCCGCGATCGCTTCGGTATCGATATCCGCGAGTGCTACGGCATGACGGAAGCCTCCAGCCTCACCACCTGCAACGTCACCGGCGTGGTCGGCTCGGTTGGGCGGCCGATGCCCTGGTTCACGGTGAAGCTGCAGAATGCGGAAGGCTGGGCAGTGGCCGCCGGCGAGCGCGGCGAGATCGTCATCGAGACCAGCATTCCCGGCGCGATCTTCCCCGGCTATCTCGACAATCCCGAGGCGACGGCGAAGGCCCTGCGCGCGGACGGCTTCCATACCGGCGATCTCGGCTCCTTCGACGCCGACGGCAATCTCTACTTCCACGGCCGGATGACCGACAGCGTGCGCTGCAGGGGCGAGAACGTCTCGGCCTGGGAGGTCGAGCACGTCGCGGCCGAGCATGAGGCGGTCGAGGATTGCGCGATGATCGGCGTCGCGGCCGACGTTGGCGAGCAGGATATCAAGCTGTTCGTCAAGCCGCGCGAGGGCGCGATCATCGATCCGCGCGCGTTGTCCGGCTGGCTCGGCCAGCGCCTCGCTCCCTACCAGAACCCGCGCTACATCGTCGTCGTCGACGAATTCGAACGCACGGCGAGCCAGCGCATCATGAAGCACAAGCTCTCGCCCCGGCTCGACGACTGCTGGGACAGGGCTGCGATGGCGATGGGGCACTGAGATGGCCGGCTGCGATATCCTTGTTTCCGGAACCGGCGGATTCGCCGCGCGCATCGCCTTCGACATCGCCGCAACGGCTGAGGAGCCTGTCGAGGTCGTCATCGCCGGCCGTAACCGCGAGCGGCTGAACTGGCTGCGGACCGCGGCGAATGCCCGCGCGGCGTTGTTCGGCAAGAAGGCGCGCTTCACCACCCACGCGGTCGACCTGCTCACTCCGAACGCATCGGATGATCTGCTCGCCGCAACCGGCCCGCGCATTCTCGTCCAGGCTGCCTCGATCCAGACCTCGCAGGTGATCGCCCAGAGCGGCAATGCCTGGACGCAGCTCGTGGCCGAGGGCGGCCTGAGCGCCACGGCGGTTTTCCAGGCTCTGCTTTCTTCGCGCGTCGCTGCGGCGATCACGCGCAGAGGCAAGCCCGTGACGCTGGTCAATTGCGGCTTCCCCGACGTGGTCAATGGCATGATCCGTGCGATGGGCCATGACGTCGCTTGCGGCATGGGCAATGTCGCGATCCTGTCCAACGTCTTCGCAGGATCGGCTGCCACGCCGCCGGGAAGCGAGGTCAAGGTTCTCGCCCATTATCAGAACCTCGCAGCCTGGCGCCGCCGGCCGGAGGATCGGGGCGGGCGGCCGCCTCGCGTCTGGCTGGATGGCTCCGAGGTCGCGGACGTCTATGCGCGCTTCGCCGACATCCAGCTCACACCCGAACCGGTCATCGAGATATCGGGAGCGAGCGGCGTTCCCATGCTGCTCGCCATGGCCTCCGGCCGCTCCTGGCGCGGGCACGTGCCGGGGCCGAACGGCTTGCCGGGCGGCTATCCGGTCCGGCTCGTGAACGGGGCGCTCGAGCTCGATCTTCCGGGCGGCGTCACTGATGCCGAAGCGATTGCCTGGAATGCGTCGTTCGAGCAGGAAAACGGCCTTGTCGTTTCGCCCGAAGGCAAGGTCGTCTTCACCGGCATCCTCGGCGACAGGCTGGCCGAACACTGCCCCACTCTACGCAACGGCTTCGTCGTGCAGGAGCTCGAGGCGGTGTGCGAGGAGCTGCTTCAGCTGCGCTCTGCCCTGATGCAGAAGGCTTAGCCCGCCTCCAGGAGCTTGGTGATTGGCCGACATCCGCCGGCCGGCGCGAAATGCGCCGGTCAGCTCCCGCCTGCCGCAGATTTCTCGATAAGCTGAAGTGCCTCCTCGACCGCCGCGCCGATGGAGCCGGCGAGCGGCTGGATCGGCAATGGCGGCGATCCGGGCTGAAGCCCGAGCTGATCCGCGATCCGATACATCACGCGCAGGCTGCCATGGGCGCGAAATAGCGCCCACAGCGGCTCGAACGCGGCATTGGCAGCGCCAGCTGATTCCTGATCACCGGCCATCGCGGCGCGCGTCAAACGCAGAGCGGCGGCAGGTAGAATGCCGGCGACGACGCTGTACCAGGCATCCGCGCCTGCCAGGAGCGCCGAGGCGGCGCCCCAATCGCCGCTATATCCGACGGTCATCCCACTCTGGCAGGACGATCGCAGCAGGCTCATTTCGCCTTCGAAGTTCCCGTCCGCAGGCAGCGGCATTTTGATCGCCGCGATATTCGCCAGCCTGGAAAGGCGGCCGATCAGCTCCGGCGAGAAGGTGAAATGGGTCGTGCTGGGGTTGTTGTAGATGCAGACCGGCAGGCCGGATGTCGCCGAGACCGCTTCGAATTGGGCGAAGACTTCGTCCTGCGTAAGCGGTGTGTACGAGACCGGAGCCAGCAGCAGCCCATCAGCGCCCATCCGCTCCGCATCCCCGGCGAGCTCCCGCACCCATGAGGTTCGCATGGCACCGATGCCGGCAATGAGCGGGACGCGGCCTGCGACGGTCTCGACGGCCGCAGCCAGCGCGCGCGCTCGCTCGCTCCGGTCCAGATAGGCGTAGGTGCCGGTGCTGCCCAGCACCGCGATGGAATCGACCCCGGCCGCGACGAGCCGGTCGAGCATGCGGGCAAAGGCTTGCGTATCGACCACACCGTCAGCATCCGCCGGCGTCAGCGGAAAGGCTGACAATCCCCGAAAGATCGAAGTTCCCGCCATGGTCTGCTCCGTTCGCCTTTCATGGCTTGGTGCGGGATCGCCCGGTGGCGATGGCAGCCAGCATCATCCTGATCCGGTGACTGAGGCTGGATAACTCCGGCTCGTCAACTCGCCAGCGCGCCGCGCACCAGGCTCGCGGCGAGCGCCAGCATCATGACGCCGATCGCGAGATCCAGGATGCGCCAGGCTGCCGGTCGGGCGAAGAGCGGCGCCAGGAAGCGCGCGCCAAGCCCCAGCGAAGCGAACCAGGCGAAGCTCGCGCTCGCCGCTCCGGCCATGAATGGCGTGCGCTCGACGGGAGGCAGGCTCGTCCCGACGGCGCCCATCAGCATGACAGTGTCGATGTAGACATGCGGATTGAGGAAGGTGAAGGCGGCGGTGCCCGCAAGCGCGGCACCGAGGCTGATCCCCGCCTGCTGATCGACGATGAGCGCGGTTGGGCTGGCTGCCCGGCGCAGCGCCGAGACGCCGTACCAGGCGAGGAAGGCTGCTCCGGCAAGACCGAGTGCCAGCGACAAACCCGGAACGAGCGCAAGCACGCTGCCCAGGCCGCTCACCCCCGCGACGATCAGGCAGGCATCCGCCGCCGCGCAGAAGAGGACGATGGGCCAGACATGTTCGCGCTTCAGCCCCTGCCGGAGGACGAACATGTTCTGGGCGCCGATGGCGACGATGAGGCCGGCGGAGAGGACAAAGCCTTTGGCGAAGGCGGGCAGGAGAGCGCTGGTCATACGGGCTTGATGCGTCCGGGCATCGATGTAGTCTAACTAAATTCTCTTATGCTGATTTAGGTAAACTAATGCTCGACTATCAGGCGCTGGCAGCAGTCGCCGCCGTCGCACGCGAAGGCAGCTTCGAAAAGGCGGCGGCAGCGCTGGGCGTTACGCCCTCGGCAGTCTCGCAACGTGTGAAAGGCCTCGAGGAACGGCTCGGAGCGATCCTGCTGACAAGAGGCTCGCCCTGCCGCCCTACGGAGATCGGCGCCAAGCTATGTGCCCATGTCGAGCGGGTCCGGCTCATCGAAACCGAAGTCGTCGGCGCTCTGCCCGGTCTGACGGCTGGTCCGGACACCGGCCCCTATGCGGTGCGTGTCGCGGTCAACGCCGACAGCGTCAGTACATGGTTTCCCAGGGCGGCAGCTCAATTCGCGACTGAAACCGGTGGCCTGCTCGATCTTGTCCTCGACGACGAGGCTCATACAGCCGAGCGGCTTCGCACGGGCGATGTCCTGGCGGCGGTGACGGCGGACCCGGCCCCCGTCGCAGGCTGCAGGATTCACCCACTCGGCATTGTCGAATACCTGGCCGTGGCCAGCCCGGCATTTGCGAGCAGGTATTTTCCGGCGGGCGCCGATGCGTCGAGCCTGCAGCGCGCTCCGATGATGCGCTTCGACCGCCGCGATGAACTGCAGTCGCGATGGGCGCGGGAGGCATGGGGAGCGACGATCTCGCCGCCGATTCACTGGACGCCGTCGACGCAGGGCATGCTGGATATGACGCTCGCCGGGCTGGGATGGTCGATGGCTCCCGTGCCGCTCGCGAGCCCGCTGGTTGCCGCGGGCCGCCTGATCGAGCTGCCACCGCAAAAGCGGATCGGGGTTGCGCTTTACTGGCAGCGCACACGATTGGCGGTGCGGCTGCTCGACAAGCTCACACTTGCGGTGCGAACCGTTGCGGCGCAGGAGCTTGGACCCGCTGACAGGCCCCAAGAGCCCGTTAGAAAATTTACTGAGCCCTCATCCTGAGGAGCCATTCCCTTGCGAATGGCGTCTCGAAGGATGCTCCAGGAGGCTCCTGAACCTTCTCGACTATCCTTCGAGACGCGCCTTACGGCGCTCCTCAGGATGAGGGCTTGCGTTTCCAAACGGTCTCTAACTGACGCGCGCATGGAAGGCCTCTGACACCGCGCGAGTTTGCAGCATGTCAAAGAAGAGGATCGCGCTGACGACTAAATAAGGGCTCGGTTTAAAATTGATCGGAGCCGCGCCATGCAGGCCACGCCATATCGAGACGAGCGGCTTCCGCGCTACACCAGCTACCCGACAGCCCCTCACTTTCATGCGGAAGTGGACGGGCCATCCTATGGGAAGTGGCTGAAGGCGCTCGCGGCGGGGACGACGACGTCGCTCTATCTGCACGTCCCGTTTTGCCGTTCGATGTGCTGGTATTGCGGTTGCCACACCACGGTGGCGCTGCGCAACGGCCCGATCATCGACTACCTCGCAGCGCTGCGCGGCGAAATCGCGCTGGTCGCCGAGCATCTCTCCGCATCTGTCGACGTGCGTCACGTCCATTTCGGCGGCGGCACGCCGACGATCCTCGAGCCGGCGGATTTCGTCGCGCTTGTCGGATTGCTGCGCCAGCATTTCGCTGTCCATCCCGACGCCGAGATTGCGGTCGAGATCGATCCACGCCGCCTCGAACCTGCGATGACGGCCGCTCTGGCGGCGGCGGGCGTCAATCGGGCGAGCCTCGGGGTGCAGAGCTTCGACCCCGCCGTGCAGAAGGCGATCAACCGCATCCAGAGCGTCGAGCAGACCGCCGCCGTGGTCTCAGGCTTGCGCGAGGAGGGAATCCGCGCCGTCAGCTTCGACCTGATCTACGGCCTGCCGAAGCAGACGCTGCAATCCTGCCTCGACACGGTCGAGCAATGCCTGGCGATGCGGCCCGATCGGTTTTCGATCTTCGGCTACGCCCATGTGCCCGAATTCAAGAAGCACCAGCGCCGGATCGCAACGGAAGACCTCCCCGACGGGCAAGCGCGGCACGAGCAGGCGGAGGCGATGGCGCGCAGCCTCACTGCCGCGGGCTATGTCCGCATCGGGCTCGATCACTTCGCCCGGCCGGGCGACGCGATGGCCCGGGCGCTGCCGGAAGGCCGGCTCCACCGCAACTTTCAGGGCTACACCACAGATCCCTGTGAGGCGCTGATCGGCTTCGGGGCGTCGGCGATCGGGCGCCTGCCGCAGGGCTATGTCCAGAACGAGGTAGTCATCGGCCGCTATGCGGAGCGCATCGCCGACAGCTTGCTGCCCACCGCCAGGGGCTACGGCCTGAGCGCCGAGGACCGCCTGCGGGCCGAGCTGATCGAGCGTGTGATGTGCGATCTCGCGGTCGATATCGATGCCGTCTGCGCACGGCATCCGGTCGATCCGCAGGTTCTCGCCCCCGCGTTACGCGCCCTCGACCAGCTGGCGTCGGAGGGGGTGGTCGACTTCGATGGCAGCCGCGTGCTCCTCCCGGAGAATGCGCGCCTGCTCGTGCGCAAGGTGGCATCGGTCTTCGATGCCCATGTCGAGCAATCGCCGCGCCGCTACAGCCGGGCTGTCTAGAGCATTTTCGAGCGAAGTGGACACCGGTTCACGAGAAGAAAATGCGATAAAACAGCGCCGTAAGGCATGTCGGCGCTTCGGAGAAACGCGGACATGCCTTACGGCGCTTCAGCTAATAGTCTTGACTAATCAATTAGCGAAAGCTATTTGATTTTCATGATCGCAACCATCCCCATCGACGCCGTCATGCAGGCGCTTGCCGTTCCGACCCGGCGGGCGGTGTTCGAGCGGATCATCCAGTCCGGCGAGATCACCGTTGTCGAGCTGACGCGGGGAAGCGGCGTGACGCAGGGAGCCGTCTCCCAGCATCTGAAGTCGTTGAAGCAGGCTGGCCTGGTCGCCGAGCGCCCCGAGGGGCGCAAGGTCTACTACCGCGCCCGGCCCGAAGGCCTCGAGCCGTTGGCCGGCTGGATGAGTCACTACGGCGCCTTCTGGCGCGACCGGTTCGGCGACCTCCGTGCCCTTCTCAAGGAGATCGATCCATGAACGACACCGCATCCGACACCAGGGATATCGTGGTCGAGGAGGTCTTCCCGTACGCGCCGGAGACTCTCTGGAAGACGTTGACCACCGGCGAACTGATCGGCCGCTGGCTGATGGCGCCGACGGGGTTCGAGCCGGTGAAGGGCAGGCGGTTCACCTTCCAGACCAAACCCGCCGGCGCCTGGGACGGCACCATTCATTGCCAGGTATTGGAGGTGATCCCGAACGAGAGCCTCGTCTATAGCTGGAAGGGCGGGCACGAGGCGAATGCCGGCTACGGCTCGCTGCTGGACACGGTCGTCAGCTGGACGCTCTTCAGGACAGCGAACGGAACACGCTTGCGCCTCGTCCATGCCGGTTTCGTCGTGCCGAGGAACCAGTCCGCTTTCGAGACAATGGGCAACGGTTGGAAGAAGGTCGTCCCGAGCATCGGCAGCATCGCCGGCGAGCAGGACTGACCGGGCACGAGGCCGGGCCCCGGAGCGGGCTCCGATCGCTGCGATCTGCGCGCGATCCATCGACGCTTCATGACAGGAGAGAGCGATGAGTGACGCTTACACCGGCGGCTGCGCCTGCGGCGCGGTCCGCTACGAGATTTCTTGCGAGCCGATCTTCATGAACGACTGCCAATGCCGCGACTGCCAGCACACGAGCGGCACCGGGCATGGATCCTACCTGACCTTCCCGTTGCGCGCGCAGGTGAAGCTTGCGGGGGAGGTGACGCATTGGGACGTGGTCGCCGACAGCGGCAATGTGAAGACGCGCGGCTTCTGCCCCGCCTGCGGATCGCCGGTATATCTGACATTCGCGGCCATGCCCGATCTGTTCACCGTGCACGCCGCGAGCCTCGACGATCCCAGCCGGTACGCTCCGCAGGTGGTGACCTACGCGGCGCGCGGTCATGCCTGGGATCACGTCGATCCGGCCTTGCCGAAATTCGAGACGATGCCGCCGGTGTGAGGGGCGGCCGGATCACGCTTGGCCGGCCTCGCTCGGTGCCGGAAGCGGACTTTTGATGGCCCCTGTGACCGGAGATTTGGCGCCGTGCACATGGGCCGCGGGTGCCCCGATCCGGAATAGCCGGCTAATGGATGCGCGCCTCGGGGCCACGGCGTGGACCACATCGCAGCAAGTATGGCCCCCCAGGCTGGCATCGATCCAAAGGAACTAGCCCGTTTGCGGTCGTTGTGGACTGGGGCGTATCAGCCTAATATCGCCGCGGGCGCTGGGGTAACTCAGTGGGAGCATGTCATGTCTCACCGCGTCCCGTTTACCCCGGGTGATCTGACCGATCATCAATTGGGTACCGATGACATTCTTGCCGGCAATCCGACCAACAATGTTCTGATCGGCGACGCTGGCGGCAGTCTGCTCGATCATTCCGGGGGCGGCAACGACATCTTCACCGAGAGCGGCGCCGCCACCTACACTTTTTACGGCGATGCGCTCGGCGACATTTCTGATTCTGCGCGGGGCGGCGACGATACCTTCACAGCCACTTTCGCGGGCGCATTCCAATCCTTCACCACTGTCTACGGCGATGCGGGTGGTGAGATGTCGGACCACGGCAAGGGCGGCAACGACACCTTCACCGGGGCCGCAGAGTCGAGCAATTATTTCTTCGGCGACGCAGGCGGCAACATGTCCGGCCATGCTCAGGGCGGCAACGACACTTTCACGGGCGGCGCGGGGGCAATCAATAATTTCTTTGGAGACGCGGGCGGCGATATGTCGGACCACAGTCGGGGCGGCAACGACGCTTTCACCGGTGGCAGCGACGCGATCAACGCTTTCAACGGTGACGCGGGCGGCAATATGGTCGGGCACGCTGAGGGCGGCGACGACATCTTTACGGGCGGGCAGGACTCCACCAACTTTTTCCAGGGTGATGCGCTCGGGAACATGTCCGACCATGCCAAGGGCGGCAATGACACCTTCAGCCCCGGCAGCAACTCCTCCAATAGTTTCTCCGGCGATGCGGGCGGCGGCATGTCCGGCCATGCTCAGGGCGGGGACGACACTTACATCGGCGCCATCCTCTCCTCGAATAACTTCTTCGGCGATGCGAGCGGCAACATGTCGGACTTCGCCAAAGGCGGCAACGACACTTTGATAGCTGGCAGCGACTCCGCCAACGTATTCTACGGCGACGCGGCCGGCGGCATGTCGGGCCACGCCCAGGGCGGCGACGACGTGGCAGTGCTGCCAGGCAGCGTGACGCTGTCAGGCCTATTCAACGATATCGCGTATGGCGACACCCAGACGATGTCTGGCGATGCCAGGGGCGGCAACGATACCCTGACCGGCGGCGACAACGCCGGCGCCGGTGATGTTCACTACCAACTCTACGGCGACGCGGAATTCATGTCGGAGGCCGCGAGAGCTGGCAACGATACGCTTACCGGCGGCAGCAACAGCGGCAGTGGCACGGTGACGAACGTTCTCTTCGGTGACGCAGCAAGCCTGTCGGGCTTCGCCAAGGGCGGCGATGACACCTTGATCGCCGGAACCGCTGCACCGGGATCCACGGTCAGCAACGACATGTGGGGTGACGGACAACTGAGCGACCACGCTCAGGGCGGTGCCGATCGGTTCGTGTTCAAGGACGCTGGTTCAATGACGGTCGGAACCAATAACACCATCGAGGACTTCAGCCAGTGCCAGCACGATAAAATCGAGTTCAGTGGCGTGGCGGGCGTAGAATCGTTCGCCGATCTCGTCATTACGCAAAGTGGCTCCGACGTCATCGTTACCGCAGGGGCGGATCAGGTGACTCTCCACAATTTCGCAGAAGCGCTGACAGAGAGTGATTTTCTGTTCTGCTGAAAGCGGAAGCCTGCTGCTGTTTCACACGCTGCGCGGCGCGCTCGGGGGCCTCGGACGAGGCGGTCGATCCATCGCGCCTGCACGCGGGCGACCGAGAACGGCGCCTTCTTTCTGAGCTGTAACCGCGGCGGGCAGCGCTTCTTCGGCGGCTCCTGTGCGCTTGGGCCGGACGGTCGCGCGCTCGACGATGATCGCGAGGACGTGCCGCGGGTCGATATCGACCTCGCCGACGTCGTGCGCTATCGCAGCTTCACCGGCATCGGGGCCGACCGGATGGCCGTGCTCTACGCCAAATACCTCACGCCCTGAGCCCTGCGAGACATCCGATGACGCGTTCTGCCTGCCCGCCGATCAGCGATGCCGACTGGCCCGAAGCCCTCGCCGGGATGAAGACCGGTTTCGCTGGCGCGCTCAATGTCTACCGGACGATGGCGCATCATCCGGCGCTGCTGCAGGCCTGGGCACCGCTGCGCCAGCACGTCGTCAAGGACAGTGCGCTCGGGCCGGTGCGCTCGGAGGTGGTGATCCTGCGCGCGGCCCATCGCATGGGCTCGCCCTATGAGTGGGCCCATCATGTCAGCCGGGCTCGGGTTCTGGGCATGAGCGACGCGCGTATCGCTGCGCTGCGCGGCATGCCGGAGGGCGAGGACGGGTTGATCGCGCGGGCGGTGGACGCCCTCTTCGACGACCGGCGCCTCTCGGTCGCGCTGGAGTCCGAGCTGGCCGCCGCGCTCGGCCGCGAGGCGGTTTTCGACCTGATCGCGACAGTCGGCTTCTATTCTGTCCTTGGCTACATCCTGATGACCTACGACACGCCGATCGATGCCGGCGTGGCAACGGAGATGGCCGAGCGACCGCTGGCAGGCGCATAGCGGCACCAGCGAGCACGATCTGCCGGATCGCCGCTGCGGCAGGCGCTCAGGATGCGGAAGTGCCGTCGGCGGCCGGGGAGTGGTTCTCGTCGGCCGTTGTCGGATTGCGCACGAGCCGCGGCGCCGTCGCGTCCAGGAGCGGTAGCGCTGCTGCGCCGAGCGCGGCGGTAAATTGGCCCGTGGCGCCGCGCTGGACGCGGGGAACCGAGCGATCGCCACGCCTTGCTACGGAGAGCGGCAACGGCCCGGCCGCTGCGATTAGCGCATCGATGACGCTGTCCGGCAGTGCGCCGCCGAGCACGATGGTCTCCGGATCGAACAGGTTCTCCAGCAAGCCCAGCACGGGGGCGAGCAATGCTCCCGCCTGGGTGATCCAGCCTGTCACGACCGGATGCCCCTCGGCGTGGAGGCGCGCGATTCCGCCGGCATCGATCTGGTCGATGCCGGCGCGGCGCAATGCGTCCCGCAGCGCCGGCGGCGAGACATAGCGTTCCAGGCAACCCTGGCGCCCGCAGATGCAGGTCTCGCCATGCGGCACCACCGGAATGTGGCCGATCTCGCCGGCGTTGCCGAAGGCACCGCGATAGGGCTCGCCGTCGAACATGAGCCCGAGGCCGAGGCCGAGGCCGAAATAGACCAGGCAGAAGTGCCGCAGATTGCGGCCGATCCCGTAGAGATGCTCTCCGACCGCGGCAGCCGTGGCGTCGTTTTCGATCGTGACCGAGGTGCCGAGCGCGGCGCTCATCAGGGCGGTGACATCATGGCCGGTCCACCCCGGCAGCGCCGTCGAGCCGACGGTGAGCGTGCCCTCGAAATCGAACGGGCCCGGCATCACCACGCCGCAGCCGAGCAGGCGCTCCGGAAGTCCCTGTGCCGCTCGCGCCCGCGCCAGTTCTCCCGCAGCCAGCGCCTGTACCGCTTCCACGGCAAGGTCGGGGAGGGGGGCGACGCGCTGAGCCCTGACTTCCCCGGTCAGGTCGACCAGTACCGTGGTGATGTGGTCCGCCGCGATCTCCATGCCGGCGGTAAGGCCGCCATCGGCGTTGAGGGCGAACTCTACCGGCGGTTGGCCCCGCGCCGTGCGCCGGCGGCCGAGCTCGATCAGATATCCCTCTTCCAGCAACTCGGCGACGATGTTCGAGACGGTCTGGGCGGTCAGCCGGGTCRGGTGGGCGATATCCGAGCGGCCGAGCCGGCCGTGCTGACGGAAGGTCTCGAGCACAACGCGGCGGTTGTGGTGGCGCGCCCTTTCGGGGTTGGCGCCGAGGGCGGCGCTTTGCGCTGCGGGAGGCTTGCGGTGCGGCATCGGAAACCGGGGTTCTTCGTCTGGACAAGCTGCGGCGGTTATTAATTCAATTCAAGTGAATTAATTTGTTGACAGCGATCCTGCGCCGGGAAAAGCATGGCGCCAGACAGCCCCGCCTGCCGGGAGCAGATGAATCGGGCGTCACAACCAGAGGGGAGAGACCATGCGCGGCTTTCGCGGATTGTTCCTGGGCATGTTGATGTCTGTCGGCGCCATCGCCGGCGCCCGCGCCCAGGCGGTCGAGATCGAATATTGGCAGTATGTGTTCGACGCTCGCGTCAAGGCGATGAACGAACTGATCAAGCGCTTCGAGGCCGCCAATCCGAACATCAAGGTCAAGCACACGACCTTCCCCTATGCCGACTACCAGACCAAGATCGTCGCGGCGGCGCCCGCGGGGCAGGGGCCGGACGTGGTCCAGCTCTTCTATGGCTGGGTCGACAACTTCATTGCCGGCAAGGTCATCCGGCCGCTGCCGCGCGACGCCTTCCCGCCGGAGATGATCGAGAAGGAGTTCTATCCGATCGTCTCGGCGATGAAGCGCGACGGTGAATATTACGGCCTGCCGACGGCGGTGCGCTCGCTGGCGCTGTTCTACAACAAGAAGATCTTCCAGGAGGCGGGGCTCGATCCGGCCAAGCCGCCGAAGACGCTCGACGAGTTCCTCGACGTCGCCAAGAAGACCACGAAGCGCGACGGCGCGGGCAACATGCTGCAGGCAGGCATCACGCTCGACATGCCCGGCCAGGACTACCATTGGTGGCGCGAGGCGCTGCTGCGCCAGATGGGCGGCGCGCCCTACAGCGCCGACAATCGCAAGGTGACCTATGACAGCGAGGCCGGCGCCAAGTCGCTCGCTTGGTATGCCGATCTCCAGCGCGTCCACAAGGTCGGGCTCGCCGGCTTCATGGATGAGGGCCAGGCCGCCTTCCGCGCTGGCCGTGTGGCGATGACGATCGACGGCTCGTTCCGCCTCGGTGCGTTCGGTGGCATCAAGAACTTCGAGTGGGGCGTCGCCGAGCTGCCGGCAGGGCCCGATGGGACGAAGTCGAACTTCGCCAGCTATTGGGTCAATGCCATCACCACGAAGCCGACCGGCGAGAAGCTCGAGGCGTCGAAGAAGTTCTTGGCCTTCGTGACCTCGCCCGAGGCGATGCAGCTCTGGTTGGAGACCGTCGGCGAGCTGCCGGCGCGCAAGGCCGCGGCTGAGACCGAGAAGAACCTCGCCCATCCCGTCTACGGCCCGTTCCTGAAGGCGCTGAACTACTCGCAGGCGACCGTATTCGTCGACGAGATGCCGCAGCGCCAGGTGATCCTCGACATGGCCAACCGCGTTCTGCTCCAGGACCAGGAGCCCAGGGCGGCACTTGCCGAGGCGGCCAAGGCCGAACAGGCGATCCTCGACCGCTTCTACAAGAAGTGATCGCAGCTGTCTGAGCAGGCCATCGGGACAGGACGCATATGACAATCGACACCGATGTCGCTCGCTCCGGCGGGCGCCTTTGGCAGGGCCTCAGCCTGCGACAGAAGCAGGTCGTCTGGGCCTGGGCCTTCCTCGCCGTGCCGATCTTGTTCTACGGGCTGGTTCGCTTCTACCCGACGCTCGAGGCCTTCGTGATCTCGACCACGAAGTGGAACCTGATGACGCCGCCGACCTACGTCGGGCTGGCGAATTTCGAGCGCCTGCTGACCGATCCGGTGTTCTGGAAGGTGTTCGCCAACACCTTCCTCTACCTCGTCATCGGCACGCCGCTGAGCCTGATCCTGTCCTTCGTGATCGCCTATCATCTCGACCGTGTCCGCTTCATGCACGGCTTCATCCGGGCGCTGTATTTCCTGCCTTTCCTCACCACGGCGGCGGCGATGGCCTGGGTTTGGCGCTGGTTCTACCAGCCGGTGCCGATCGGCCTGTTCAACAACCTGCTCGCCGGGCTTGGCATTCCCCAGCAGCCCTTCCTGCGCTCGACGACGCAGGCGCTGCCTGCCGTGCTTGCGCCGGCGATCTGGGCTGGCCTGGGCTTCCAGGTCGTGATCTTCCTCGCCGGCCTGCGCGCGATCCCGACCACCTATTACGAGGCGGCCCGCATCGACGGGCTTCCCGACCTCGCCATCCTCCGGCGGATCACCCTGCCTTTGCTCAAGCCGACGATCATCTTCCTCGTCGTTTTCTCCTCGATCGGCTTCCTGCGGATCTTCGATCAGGTCTACAACATGACGAGCCAGACGAGCAGCGACCCCGGCGGGCCGCTGAACGCGACCAAGCCGCTCGTGCTGATGATCTATCAGACTGCCTTCTCCTCCTTCGACATGGGCTATGCTGCGGCCCAGACCGTCGTGCTCTTCCTCGTTCTGCTCTGCGTCTCGCTGCTGCAGCTGCGCCTGCTGAGGGACCGCTGATGAGCGCCATCGCCTCGCCACTCTCCGGCCGTACCGGACCCGGTCGCATCCTCGCCTGGCTGCTGCTCTTCGGCGGCGGCCTGTTGATGGTGACGCCGCTCGCCTTCATGTTCGCGACCTCGCTGAAAGACTCCTCCGAGATCTACGATCTCGCCTTCTTCCCGGCGCATCCGACGCTCGAGAACTACGTCACGGTTCTCTCTGACGGCCGTTTCGTGCGCTGGTTCGCGAACTCCTTCGGCATCGCGGCTGCGGTCACGCTCTCCAACGTCTTCTTCGACAGCCTGGTGGGATACACGCTGGCGAAGTTCCGGTTCCGCGGCCGCTATCTGGTCTTCATCGCCATCCTTTCGACGCTGATGATCCCGACGGAGATGCTGGTCATCCCCTGGTACGTCATGGCCAAGAACTTCGGCTGGCTCGACAGCTACTGGGGCATCATGTTCCCGGGCATGATGACCGCCTTCGGCACCTTCCTGATGAAGCAGTTCTTCGAGACGGTGCCGAACGATTTCCTCGAGGCCGCGCGCGTCGACGGGCTCAACGAATTCGCGATCTTCTGGCGCATTGCCATGCCGCTGGTGACGCCTGCGCTCTCGGCGCTCGCGATCTTCACCTTCCTGGGCAACTGGACGGCCTTCATCTGGCCGCTGATCGTGACGACGAGCAAGGAGCTCTACACGCTCCCCGTCGGCCTCACGAGCTTCGCCGTCGAGGCGCAGGTGCAGTGGGAACTCATCATGACGGGGGCGGCGCTCGCGACCCTGCCGACGCTCACCGTCTTCCTGGTGCTGCAGCGCTATATCGTCCGCGGCGTCGTGCTCGCCGGGCTGAAGGGATAAGTCCGATGACCGACAACGCCGACCCGCGCTCGCGCGACAAGTCCATCTTTCCCGATCCGGTCTACAAGGAAACGGTGCTGCGCCCGCTCTTCGATGGGGCGAAGACCCATCATGTCGAGGGTTTCCGCGCCATCGACCGCGCCCATCTCGTCATGCTGGCCGAGACCGGCATTCTCCCCCGTGAGACGGCGTCCGGCATTGCTCACGCGCTGGCCGCGATCGAGCGCGAAATCGATCCAGCGGCGCTGAGCTACACCGGCGAGGTCGAGGACTATTTCTTCCTCGTCGAAGCCGAGCTGCGCAAGCGCCTGAAACCGGAGGATGACGGCCGGCTGCACACCGGTCGGTCCCGCAACGACATCGACCACACCTTGTTCAAGCTCGCGCTAAAGCCGCGGCTGGACCAGCTCGCCGCGCGCCTGCGCGCCGTCATTGCCGCTGCGCTGACGCTGGCCGAGCGCGAGAGGGCGACACTGATCGTTGCCTATACCCATGGTCAGCCCGCCCAGCCCTCGACGCTGGGGCATTATCTCTCGGCCGCGATCGAGGTGATGCTGCGCGACCACCTGCGCCTGACGCAGGCGCGCGAGCTCCTCGATCTCTGCCCGATGGGTGCCGCCGCGATCACCACAAGCGGTTTCCCGCTCGACCGTCACCGTGTCGCGCACCTGCTCGGCTTCAAGGCGCCGCTGCAGAACTCCTATGGCTGCATCGCCGCGGTCGACTATGTGACCAGCGTCTTCAGCGCGGTCGAGCTCGTCTTCCTGCATCTCGGCCGGGTGATCCAGGACCTGCAGTTCTGGACGGCCTTCGAGGTCGGACAGATCTATGTTCCCAATGCCTTCGTGCAGATTTCTTCGATCATGCCTCAGAAGCGCAATCCGGTTCCGATCGAGCATCTGCGTCATCTTTCCTCGCAGACGATGAGCCGCGCCCGCATGGCCCGCGACATCGTTCACAACACGCCGTTCACCGACATGAATGACAGCGAGGGCGAGACCCAGGAAGCGGGCTATCAGGCCTTCGAGACGGGGGGCCGTGTGCTCGATCTGCTCGCCGCGCTGCTGCCGAAGCTTTCGGTCGACAGCCGCCGCGTCACCGAGACGATCCGCCGGTCCTGCATCACCATCACCGAGCTTGCCGACACGTTGGTGCGCCGCGAGGGCCTGCCGTTCCGGGTCGCGCACGAGATCGCCTCGGCGGTCGCGCGCGCCGTTGTCGCGCGGGATGGCGACCTGCAGCGCGATGGCTACGACGCCTTCGTCGATGCCTTCCGCCATGCTGCTGGTCGCGAGCCTGCGCTGAGCCGCGGGGATTTCACGCTCGCCGTCTCGCCGGAGAATTTTGTTGCCCTGCGCGAGCGTTTCGGCGGGCCGGGTCCGAAGGCGCTGGGTGCGGCGCTTGCCGGCTATCGCATCGAGCTTGGCGCAGCCGAGGACGCCGCCGCCGCGACGGCGCAGCGCGAGGAGGCTGCGCGGCAGGAATTGAACGGCGCATTCGCCGCCTTGGCAGGAGCCGTCTGATGGCCGGGATCGCGATCGAGAAGCTGGTCAAGAGCTATGGCCCGACGCAGGTCGTGCATGGCATCGACCTCGACATCCAGGACGGGGAGTTCGTCGTCTTCGTCGGCCCTTCCGGCTGCGGCAAGTCGACGACTTTGCGCATGATCGCCGGGTTGGAGGAGATCGACGGCGGCTCCATCGCGATCGGCGGGCGCATCGTCAATCAACTGGAGCCCAAGGAACGGAACATCGCCATGGTGTTCCAGAACTACGCGATCTATCCCCATATGAGCGTGGCCGAGAACATCGCCTTCGGCCTCTACACCTCCGGTCTCGACAAGGCGCAGAAGCGCAAGCGCGTCGAAGAGGTCGCCGAAGTGCTCGGCCTGACCGCGCTGCTGGAGCGCCGGCCCTCGGCCCTGTCCGGCGGCCAGCGCCAGCGCGTCGCCATCGGGCGCGCCATGGTGCGCGATCCGGCCGTCTTCCTGTTCGACGAACCGCTCTCCAATCTCGATGCGCAGCTTCGCGGGCAGATGCGGCTTGAGATCAAGCGGCTGCACCAGCGACTCGGCACCACCATCGTCTTCGTCACCCACGACCAGGTCGAGGCGATGACCCTGGCTGACCGGATCGTGGTGATGCGCGACGGGCGCATCCTGCAGGTCGGTGCGCCGATGGAGCTCTACGAGAAGCCGGCGGATGTCTTCACCGCGCGCTTCATCGGCTCGCCGACGATGAACATCGTGCCTGCGAGAGCAGCCTCCGAAGCCGGTCGGAGTACCCTCCAGCTCGGCGAGGCGCCGGTTGCCTGGTCCGGTCCGCTTCCAGCCGAGCTCCTCGTCGGCGTCCGCCCGCAGGAATTGCGTGTGCTGGAGCCGGGCGAGGGCGCGGACCTCGTGCTCTCCGGGACGGTCGCGGTCGTGGAGCCGCTCGGGCCGGAAACCTTCGTGCATGTCGATACCGAAGGCGGGTTGCTGCTCGCCTCGGCTCCGGCCAAGAGGCCGCCCGCCATCGGCGCTGCTGTCAGACTCGGCGCTCCGGCATCGGCGCTGCGCCTGTTCGACGCCAAGAGCGAGCGGGCCCTGTGATGGCCGAACGACCGCAGCCCGACGGGCTGGTGCTGAGCATCGGCCGGCTCTATTGCGATCTCGTTTTCCGGGGGCTGGCGGCCATGCCGCGGCTCGGGGAGGAGCGTTTCGCCGACGAGGTCGCCGTCGTTCCCGGTGGCGGCGGCTTCATTACCGCTGCGCATCTGATCGGGCTCGGCCGGCCTGCCGGCCTGCTTGCGCGCCTCGGCGAGGACCCGATCTCGCAGGCGCTGCGGCCTGCACTCGAAGCCAGCGGCGTCGACCTCGCCTTTCTCGAATGCGCCGCCGATGCGGGTCCGCAGCTCACCGTCGCGATGATCCATGATGGCGAGCGCGCCTTTCTCTCGCGCCGTGCCGGTCCGGCGCGCCCGGCGACACTGAACGCCGCGCTCGGTGATACCCGCGCCTGCCATCTCCATATCGCCGAATTCGCGACGCTGGCCGAGATTCCCGATGTGGTAAGCGAGGCCCGCCGTCACGGCCTCACAGTCTCGCTCGATCCGAGCTGGGATGACGCGCTGATCCGCTCGCCTGATCTCCTCGCACGCTGCAGCGGCGTCGATATCTTCCTGCCCAATGCGGCGGAAGCTCGCGTGATCGCCGGTTGCGATGATCTCGACCTCGCGGGGCAGCGGCTCGCCCGGCATTTTGCACTGGTAGCGATCAAGGACGGCGGCGCTGGAGCGCGGCTCTACCACGGCGGCGAGCAGGTCACCCTGCCGGCCGCGCCGTGCCGGGAGGTGCTCGACACGACAGGCGCCGGCGATGCCTTCAATGCCGGCTTCCTGGCGGCCTGGCTTGCCGGAAGCTCTCCGGTTCGCGCGCTTGCCGAGGGCATCGTCTGCGGCACGCTCTCGGTTCAGAGTGTCGGAGGTGCAGGAAGCAAGCTCGCCCCGCGGCAGGTTGCCCACCTCGCGGACCATCTGCTCGAAACACCGTTGCGCCACCATGGTTGAAGCTCTGCTCACCCGAGAAGCGGCCGAGTCCGCAGCCGTCGCGCTCCGTCAGCGGACGGAAAACGCGGCCATCATGGCCGATCTCGCCGGACGCCTGCGCATCAAGCGGCCAGCCTTCGTCGCGACCTGCGCGCGGGGCTCGTCGGACCATGCGGCAACCTACGGCAAATATCTGATCGAACTCGCGCTCGGTCTGCCCGTCGCCTCGCTCGGACCAAGCCTCGCCTCGGTCTATGGCGGCGAACTCGACCTCTCCCGTGCCTTGTTCATCGCCGTGTCGCAGTCGGGCCGCAGCCCCGATGCCTTGCGCCTGACCGAAGCCGCAAAACGCGCCGACGCGCTCGTGGTCGGCTTCGTCAATGACGAGGCTTCGCCGCTGGCCGAGATGGTCGACGTGCTCGTGCCGCTGCGGGCCGGGCCGGAGCACAGCGTCGCTGCGACCAAGAGCTTCCTCGCCACCTGTCTCGCTTTCCTGCATCTGGCAGCCGAATGGGCGCAGGACGATGCCCTGTCCGCCGCGCTGGCGCAGGCGCCCGAAGCGCTCGATGCCGCCGGCCGCTGCGACTGGGGGCCGGCTCTCTCGGCCTGGCGCGAAGCGCGCAGTCTGTATGTGATCGGGCGTGGCCTGAGCTTCGGCATCGCGCAGGAGATCGCGCTCAAGTTCAAGGAAACCTGCCGGATCCACGCCGAGGCCTTCAGCGCCGCCGAGGTGCGGCACGGCCCGCTCGCTCTGGTCGGGCCGGGCTTCCCGGCTCTGGCGCTCGACCCGGGCGACGAGGGCAGCACCAGCGTCGCTGACGCCGCGTCCGCCCTGGCGCAATTCGGCGCCGACCTGTGCTATGCCGGTGCGCGCGAGGGGGGGCATGGCACGAGCCTGCCTCTGCCGCCTGCGCTGCCAGCCCCGCTGCTGCCGTTGGCGCAAGTCCGCGCGTTCTACGGCGCGGTCGCGGCTCTGGCGAAAAGCCGCGGTCTGGATCCCGATCGGCCGCCCCATTTGGCCAAGGTAACGCGGACGGTGTGAGCGGGCGTCATCGCCGCCCATCCCGTTCGGAAGATCATACCGAGGGGGAGGGCGGTGAAACGCAGCCCGACAGTAGTGCTTGTCGGCGGATTCGTATTGTTTCGAAAGATTATAAACTAGACAATAATAATTGACAGCTTTGACGCTTGGGAATCTAACGCCGGCCCAGTTCACGAACTGCGTTGGCAGGAGAAGGTCACCATGGCGTCGTACTCGTCCCTTGCTCTTCGTATCGGCGTTCTCGCCATCACCCTCGCCGCGGCGAACGCGGTTCGGGCTCAGGACGGGATCACGGTCTACAACGCCCAGCACGCCAGCCTGACGCAGGCCTGGGCCGACGGCTTCACCAAGGAGACTGGCATCAAGGTGACGATCCGCAAGGGGTCGGATACCGAACTCGCCAACCAGATCGTCCAGGAGGGCGCGTCCTCTCCAGCGGACGTCTTCGTCACCGAGAATTCCCCGGCCATGGTGCTGGTMGAGAAGGCCGGGCTGTTCGAGACGCTGCCCAAGGACGTTCTCGATCAGGTTCCGGCGCAGTTTCGCCCCGCGAGCGGGCGCTGGACGGGCGTCGCCGCGCGCAGCACCGTCTTCGCCTACGACAAGCGCAAGCTGAAGGAGGCGGAGCTGCCGAAGTCGATGCTGGATCTCGCCGACGCCAAGTGGAAGGGGCGCTGGGCCGCCTCGCCGTCGGGCGCCGACTTCCAGGCGATCGTCGGCGCGCTCCTCGTCCTCAAGGGCGAGAAGGTCACGGGCGACTGGCTCAAGGCGATGAAGGACAACTCCAGCGCCTACCGCGGCAACAGCGTCGCCATGAAGGCGGTCAATGCCGGCGAGGTCGAGGGCGCGGTGATCTACCACTATTATTACTTCGGCGATCAGGCGAAGACGGCTGAGAACAGCGGCAATGTCGGGCTGCACTATTTCCGCGGCCAGGATCCCGGCGCCTTCCTGAGCACTTCGGGGGCGGGCGTGCTCGAATCCAGCAAGCACAAGAAGGAGGCGGAAGCCTTCGTGAGGTGGATGAGCGGCAAGCAAGGGCAGGCCGTCCTGCGCGAGGGTGATTCCTTCGAATACGCCATCGGCAACGGCGAGGCTTCGAACCCGAAGCTGGAGCCGATCGCCAAGCTCGACGCACCGAAGGTCGAGCCCTCGCAGCTCGACAGCAAGAAGGTCACCGAGCTGATGACCGCCGCGGGCCTGCTCTGACCCGGTTGCGTAGATTAATTGCGCGTGCGAGATGCCCTCGCACGCGCATTGTCCCATGACCGTTTCTCTTTCCGTCGATACGCCGGCTCTGCCGGTTTTGCCGCTCAGGCGGCAACGCAATCTCGCCGGCCGGGCAATGCTGCTGCTCGCCGGCGGCGTCTCCCTCTGCGCCCTGCTGCCATTGGGATTCATCGTCTGGATTGCGATCGAGACCGGTTGGCAGACGGCCTTCTCGCTGATCTGGCGGCCACGCGTCGGCGAATTGCTCGTCAACACGTTGCTGCTCGAACTCTGCACGCTGCCGCCTGCGATCCTGCTGGCGGTCACGCTGGCCTGGCTCACCGAGCGCAGCGACATGCCCGGCGCCAAGGTCTTGTCCTGGCTCGCGGTCGCACCGCTCGCAGTGCCGGCCTTCGTCCAGTCCTATGCCTGGGTCAGCTTCCTGCCGCGCTTCCACGGGCTGCCGGCCGCGGTGCTGGTTTCGGTCCTCGCCTATCTCCCCTTCCTCTATCTGCCGGTCGCCGCGCAGATGCGCCGGCTCGACCCTGAACTCGAACATGTAGCAGCCTCGCTCGGGCAGTCTCCGTCGCGCGTCCTTCTGCGGGTGGTGCTGCCGCAACTGCGGCTTGCGATTTGTGGCGGCAGCCTTCTGGTCGGGCTGCACCTGCTCGCCGAATACGGGCTCTACGCCATGATCCGCTTCGACACCTTCACCACGGCGATCATCGACCAGTTCCAGTCGAGTTATAACGGCCCGGCGGCGAACATGCTCGCGGGCGTGCTGGTGCTGAGCTGCTGCGGGCTCATCGGGCTCGAATGGCTGCTGCGCGGCGGCGCGCGCTATGCCCGGCTCGGCTCCGGCGCGCCGCGCCCGGCACCGCGCCAGCGGCTCGGAGCCTGGCGGCTGCCGGCCCTGGCGCTGCCGTTCGCCTTCGCCGCGCTCAGCCTCGGCGTACCCGCGCTGACGCTCTCCCGATGGCTCATGGCCGCAGGAGACGATGTCTGGCGGCAGAGCGCGCTGGCGGCGTCCCTGGTCGAGACGCTGGGCTATGCCGCTGCCGGCGCCTTCGCTGCCGCTGCTACCGCGCTGCCGATGGCGTGGCTCTCGGTCCGCGCACCCGGCCGGGCGACCCGCTTGCTGGAAAGCTGCCACAGCTATCTGGGTGCGCTGCCGGGTGTCGTGGTGGCGCTGGCCCTCGTCACCGTGACGGTGCGCATCGCCTTGCCGCTCTACCAGACGGCTGCGACCGTGGTCTTTGCCTATGTCCTCATGTTTCTGCCGCGCGCGCTGGTCGGGCTGCGGGCCGGCATCGCGCAGGTTCCGGTCGAGCTGGAGCGCGCTGCGGCGGCGCTCGGCCGCAACCCGGCCCGGACGCTTCTGTCGGTGACGCTGCCGCTCGCAGCGCCCGGCGTCGCCGCCGCGATGGCACTCGTCGCGATGGGCGTGGCAACGGAGCTGACCGCGACATTGCTGCTCGCTCCCAACGGCACCCGCACGCTGGCCACGGAGTTCTGGGCGCTCACCAGCGAACTCGACTATGCGAATGCCGCGCCCTATGCGGTGCTGATGATCCTTCTCTCGTTGCCGATGACCGCGCTGCTGCACGCTCAGGCACGCAAATCCCTCGGCGCATGACCCAGCTCGTCATCTCGGAAGTCTCGAAGCGCTACGGTGCGACGGTGGCGTTGGATCGCGTGTCACTTTCCGTGGAGGCGGGCAGCCGCGTCGCCATCGTCGGGCCCTCCGGCTCGGGAAAGACGACGCTGTTGCGTGTCATCGCCGGCTTCGAAGCCCCCGATGCGGGAACTGTGGTGCTCGACGGGCAGGTGCTGGCCGACGGGCCGGCGATCGCCCCCGCACATCGGCGCCGGATCGGCTATGTCACTCAGGACGGGGCGCTGTTCCCGCATCTCGACGTTGCCGGCAATCTCGGCTTCGGCATCCCGCGAAACGAGCCGGACCGGGCGGGCCGATTGCGCGAGCTGATGGAGCTCGTCGAGCTCGATGTCGCGATGCTGACCCGCAGGCCGCACGAGCTCTCCGGAGGGCAGCAGCAGCGTGTCGCGCTCGCCCGCGCGCTCGCCCGGAAACCGGCCCTGATGCTCCTCGACGAGCCGTTTTCCGCGCTCGATACGGGGCTGCGCGAGACTGTCCGGCAGGCTGTGGCGCGCGTGCTCGCCCGAGCCGGCATCACGACCATCCTGGTCACTCATGATCAGGGTGAGGCGTTGTCCTTTGCCGATCAGCTCGCGGTGATGCGTGAAGGCAGGCTTGTGCAATCAGGCCGGCCGGCCGAGCTTTATTGGCGGCCGGCGGATGTCGAAACGGCCCTGTTCCTGGGAAGCGCCGTTCTGTTCGAGGCCAAAATCGAGGAGAAGAGCGTCTCCTGCGGGCTTGGCGAGTTCGAAGCCGAGACAGGCGGTCGCCGCGGGGTTGGCACCATCATGCTCAGGCCTGAGCAGTTCCAGCTGTCGCCGGTCGGTCCGGGCCTCGAAGCCTTGATCGAGAGCGTCGCTTTCCGGGGCGCGCAATGCACTGTGGCACTGCGGACGAACCATGGCGGCGGGGAAATCCGTTTCACCGCACAGGTTTCGAGCATGGACCGGCCGCAGATCGGACAGACCGTTTTCGTATCGGTGAAGGGCGCGCCGTTCCTGCTGCCCGGCTCCCGATAGGGGCCGAACCCAACGCCGTTTGGCGGCCGACCGGCGGATGCAGGGCTACTCCTTGACCGCCGGCGCAAAGAGGAACCGCCGTCTGGCGTGCTCTTCCTTCCAGCATGCCCCCCGCCACGCCTTCATGGCTCTCGTACGGCTCTCAAAGACGGGGATACCGCCGAACGGGAAGCGGGGAAGATGAACGCCCGCGAACAATCCTGTTCAGGCCACGTTCCATAACCGACTGCTCTACTGGCCAGAGCAAAAAGGGAGATTCCCATGCGTCGGTTTGCGATCACAGCACTTGTTGGCTTAGGCATTGCCGCTTCATTGACGTCGTTGCGCGCCAGCGAGGCGTTGCCCGGAGATGTTGCTCGGCGCCTCGACAAGCAGGCGGTGGAGTTCACGATGAGCGAAGCCAAGCGTGAGCGTCTGATGATCATTCAGGAGAATATGGAGCGCCAGCGCTACCATGAGCGTCGTCACGGCTATGGTGGCGGGAACGGATACGGCTACGGACGCCGATACGGCGGCCCGCCTCCCTGGGCGCCGGCTTATGGCTATCGCCGCGACTACGACGACCGCTGGTGATGGGCGTGCAAGAGCGCGAACAGCCACGCGATGTGATCGTTACCGTGTTGCGTTCGATCGGTCGGTGTCTCGCAATTGCAGGGTGTGCGACGTAAATTGCCGTAGAGTAAGATAGCAACAGAACCCGACTCCCGTTTGAGTAACGGACCAGCGGAGCAATGCGACGTGTTCGCCTCGCAAATGGATGGTATCATTGCGTATAATTTGTGCTTTACTCTTTTGAAAGATCGGGGCTTTCTACAAGAAGAATGGCCGTCCGCTTGGGGTTGAACGCGGGGGAAGCATGAAGATACAAATGGTTTGTCCGGGCTGCCGGGGCCTTCGTTCGGTCGCGAACCTAGCATATCCCGGGCACATCGAAGCGTGCCCCCGGTGCGAGGCATCCGGATACATCGCGGTCGCCGACAGGAAAGCTATCCTCCGTACACATAACTCCGCACCCGTTGCCGCAAATGATGTCGGCAAGCTCCGGAAACTGCTCAAGGATAAATGGGATTTGCTGACCTTGGCAGCGCTCAGCCCGCCGTCATCGAGCGCGCTTTCCGAACTCGCACTCTGCGCTTGGATGTAAGCCGTAGGCGCCGATCCTGCGGCGGCCGCTCAGTTCCGTCAGGCGGCTTTGCAGCTGGCCCGATCACGATCGATCTGTTGCTGCCGACATTGTTCTGCTCGTCACGGAGAAGGACCGGTCGCTTCTCGACTTGATCCCGCAGGCCAGCCTTACTGACATGGGTTTCGGCAGCATGGGGCCGGAGCGCTGCTCAGGTAGAGGGGCCGATATCGGCCTTGTTCGAGGTCGCGGGGCTGGCAAGCGCGACCCCGAACGATCCTTGGCGACGATGAACTGGAACGCGGCTTGCCGCGACGAATAACCAGTAAGCCGGGGGTTTCGGCATGGATCAGAACGAGTTTCGTTGCGAGACATGTGGCTCCCCACATGTCTCGATTCCGAGCATCCTCAAGCCAGAGAGTGAAGTCGTCTGCGGCCGGTGCGGTGCCTCCATTGCGACGTGGGGGTATTGCGGCGCCATCGCGCTCATTATGATCAATGAACTCCGACATCAGATCCATCCTGCTGATCCGGCTGCGCGTTACGGCTCGTTCCCGAGGTTTTGGTGAGTAGTCATCGCGAATTAGCGGATGGCTGGAACTGCTTTGCCTGCGGATATAATTCAGGCTGGGCCAATTCTGTCGGGTGGAGCAGTTGTTACGCAAGCTGACGGCTGGATCGCTCGTAGATCCTGGCTCCCGTCTGCGCGTCCACTCCTTCCAGGTTGACTTCATAACCCCAAAGCTCATGGATACGGCGCAGCGTCGCGTCGCAGCTGGTGCTTTCCAGCAGAATGCCGCCATTGACCCTGTGCTGCAGACGCAGATGCCTCTGGCCGAGCAGGTCCACATCCACGACCTGAATATCGGAATAGCTTGCGCCAATATCGTATTTCTGGGCCAGCGCAGCCCTTATGCGCTCGTAGCCGCGTTCGTTATGGATCGACGCCACAGTGTAGAAGCGTTCATCGGCCGCGTCGGACAGCAGGAACATCCGCCATTTTCGGATCAGGGCTGGGCTGAGATACTGACGCATGAAGGACTCGTCGCGGTGATTGGCCCAGGCGTCGAGCAGAATCGCGCGCCAGTCGCCTTGTCCCGCGATCTCGGGAAACCAGTCGCGATCCTCCGCTGTGGGCTCGGTCGCGATACGCTGGATATCCTGCATCATGTCCAGGCCCAGCGCATAAGGATTGATGCCGGAAAAGCGGGGATCGTCGAAGGCCGGCTGGAAGACGACATTCGAGTGGTTGCGCAGGATTTCCAGCATGGCGCCCTCGCTGATCCGGCCCTGGTCGAACAGCGCGTTCATGACCGTGTAGTGCACGAAGGTCGCGCAGCCTTCGTTCATCACCTGCGTCTGCCGCTGGGGGTAGAAATACTGCGCGATGACCCGCACGATTCTGAGGATCTCGCGCTGCCAGGGCTCGAGGATCAGGCTGTTCTTTTCGAGGAAGTAGAGCAGGTTCTCCTCGGGGAGATTGAGCGCCTTCTTGCGCTCGGCGACCGTATCCTCCGTCTCGTCGGCCTTGGTGCCGTCCGCAGGGCGCGGGACTGTGCGCCATAGATCGTTATAGGAGCGCTCTTCGTACTCCAGCCGCTCGCGAAGGCCCTCGCGCTGCTTGTCGGACGAGAGCTTCGGAGGGCGGCGATAGCGGAACACGCCCTGGTCCATCAGCGCGTGGGCGGCATCGAGAATGGCCTCCACCGCCGCGACGCCGTGCCTTTCCTCGCAGCGGGCGATGAAGCCCTTGGCAAAATCGAGATAGCCTAGGATGGCGCCGGCGTCCGTCCATTGCTGGAACAGATAGTTGTTCTTGAAAAAATGATTGTGGCCCAATGCCGCGTGCGCGGTCACCAGGGCCTGGAGGGCCATGGTGTTCTCCTCCATCAGATAGACGATGCAGGGATTGGAGTTGATCACGAGTTCATAGGCGAGTCCGCGTCCGCCCTTGCGATAGAGCAGTTCGTGATGGAGGTAATGCTTGCCGAAGGACCAGTGGCGATACATCAGCGGCATGCCGATGGATGAATACGCGTCAAGCATCTGCTCGGATGAGATGACCTCCATCTGGACCGGATAGATATCGAGATGGAGCTCCTCCTTCGCAACCGCCTCGATGACGTCGTAAGCACGCGAGAGCGTCCGGAAATTCCAGTCCGAACCGGAGAACAGCAGGTCGAGCCTGGGCGCGTGCTTGGGCATCGGCGCTCCTTTCAGTCGCGCTGCAGCGCCTGTTGTTTGGTGAAGAGCTGGCGGAAGACCGGGTAGATGTCGGCCGCCTTGGCGATGCGGCTCATGTCGAAATTCGACCACCTGTCCTTGACGGCCTGATAGGCGCGCCAGAGCGATGTTCCGTTGTCGGTCGAGCCGAAGATCTCGCTTTCGCGCTCGTCGATGATCTCGACATAGGCGAAATACTGGCACAGGCGCATGATCTCGCCATCCATCAGCGTCAGGCAATGCTCGGAATCGGTGGCAAGATTGTCGCCGTCCGAAGCCTGGGCGGCATAGATGTTCCACTCCCGGCTGGGATAGCGCAGCTTGATGATGCGATGCATTTCATCCAGCGCAGTCGAGACGACGGTGCCCCCGCTCTGCGTGCTGTAGAAGAAGGTGTCCTCGTCCACCTCCTGCGCCGCGTGGGTGTGGCGGATGAAGACGATGTCCGTGCGGTCGTAGCGCCGCTTCAGGAAAAGATGCAGCAGGACGAAGAAGCGCTTGGCGAGATCCTTCTCGCGTTCGCCCATCGAGCCCGAGACGTCCATGAGGCAGAACATGACCGCCTTCGCGTTCGGCAGGGGCTGCGGGTCGAAGCGATTGAAGCGGATGTCGACCGGGTCGACGAAGGCGATGACCTTGCGCCGGCGCTCCAGCCGGTCGAGTTCCTCGCGCAGGCTGGCGATACGCTGGCGGGCCTCGGGATCTGCCCGGCGGGATTCGAGGCTGGCCAGCTCCCGCAGGATTGCCTCGAGCTCCGCGCGTTTGGGCCGTCGGAGCGCGATGCGGCGGCCGTGGCTGTTACGCATGGTGCGCGCGACGCTGATGTTGGTGGGCGACCCGCTCACCGAAAAGCCGGCCCGCCGCGGCTTGAAGGCGAGAATTTCCTTGAGGTTGAGCTTGACCATGTCGGGAAGCGCGAGATCCTCGAAGAACAGGTCGAGCACCTCTTCGCGCGACAGCACGAAGCGAAAGTCATCCTCGGACGACTGCGAGCCCGGTGACGATCCCGTCCCGCCACCTTGGCCCGGTTTCGGCGTCCGGTCCCCCGGAGAAAAATGCTTGTTTCCGGGCAGGACGTATTGGCGATGACCGCTATCCTTCGCATCGCGAAAGCTCGGCTCGCGCGTCTCGTTCGCGGGCATCGAGATGGCACGCTCGCCGTCCGCATCGGCGATCTTGCCGGATCGGATCTGGTCCTGGATGTTCCGCTTCAGCTCCGTGCGCACGCGGCGCAGGAAGCGCTGGCGATTGCCGAGGCTTTTGTCTTTCGGGTTCAATCGACGGTCGATGAAGATGGGCATGGGACCGCTCGGGCCGACGTCAGCCCGCCTTGTTCACGCGCATGTACCAATCCACCAGGCGCCGGACCTGGCGCTCGGTGTACCCCCGCTCCACCATACGCTCGACGAAGCCCTGGTGCCGCTTCTCGGTCACGCTGTCCTGCTTCGAGCCGAAACTGATGACGGGAAGCAGATCCTCGACCTGTCCGAACATCCGCTTCTCGATGACCTCGCGGAGCTTTTCATAGCTGGTCCAGGAAGGATTGCGGCCGTTGTTGCGGGCCCGCGCACGCAGTGTGAACTTCACGACCTCGTTGCGGAAATCCTTGGGATTGGCGATGCCCGCCGGCTTCTCGATCTGGGATAGTTCGTTGTCCAGAACCTGGCGGTTCAGGATCTGGCCGGTATCGGTATCCTTGTAGTCCTGGTCCTCGACCCACGCATCGGCATAGGCGATATAGCGGTCGAACAGGTTCTGGCCGTACTCGCCATAGGATTCGAGATAGGCCTTCTGGATCTCGTGCCCGATGAACTCGGCGTAGCGTGTGGCAAGCTCCGACTTGATGAAGTCGAGATAGGCCGCTTCCGTCTCCTTGGGGAACTGCTCGCGCTTGATCGCCCCTTCCAGGATGTACATCAGGTGCACGGGATCGGCGGCGAGCTCCTGGGTATCGTAGTTGAATGTCTGCGAAAGGATCTTGAAGGCGAAGCGCGTGCTCACGCCGGTCATGCCTTCGTCGACTCCGGCGGCGTCGCGGTATTCCTGGATTGCCTTCGCCTTGGGCTCCAGCTCCTTGAGATTCTCGCCGTCATAGACGCGCATCTTTGTGTAGAGCGGCGAATTCTCGAACTCGGTCAGCCGTGTCGAGACCGAGAACCGGCTGAGGATGTCCAGCACTTCGGGAGCGCAGGGGCTGTTGGCGAGTTCGCTCTCGCGCAGCAGCTTTTCGTAGATCTCCCGCTCTTCGGTAACGCGCAGGCAATAAGGCACCTTGATCACCAGAATGCGGTCAAGGAACGCCTCGTTGTTCCTGTTGTTCTTGAACTGGAGCCATTCCGACTCGTTGGAGTGAGCCAGCACGATGCCCTGGTAGGGAAACGCGCCGAAATTCTCGGTGCCGTTGTAGCTGCCCTCCTGGGTCGCGGTCAGCAGAGGATGCAGAACCTTGATCGGCGCCTTGAACATCTCGACGAATTCGAGCAGGCCTTGCGTCGTCCGGTTCAGCCCGCCGCTATAGGAATAGGCATCCGGGTCCGACTGGCTGAAATTCTCGAGCTGTCGGATGTCCACCTTGCCGACGAGCGTCGAGACATCCTGGTTGTTCTCGTCGCCCGGCTCCGTCTTGGCGATGCCGATCTGGCGCAGCCGCGACGGCATCAGCTTGACGACGCTGAACTTGGAGATGTCGCCGGACAATTCGTCGAGCCGCTTCGCCGCCCATGGCGAGATCAGGCCGGAGAGGCGCCGCCGTGCGATGCCGTATTTGTCCTCGAAGAGACCGCCCATGCGGTCCGGGTGAAACAAGCCCAAAGGTGATTCAAACACCGGGCTGATCTTGCCGCCCACCTTGAGCGTGTAGAACGGCCGCTCCTCCACCAGCTTCTTCAGCCGCTCCGCCAGCGAGGACTTGCCGCCGCCGACCGGGCCGAGGAGATAGAGGATCTGCTTGCGCTCCTCCAGCCCTTGCGAGGCATAGCGGAAATAGCCGGCGATCCGCTCGATCGTATCTTCCATGCCGTAGAAATCGGCGAAGGAGGGATAGATCTTGATGGTCCTGTTACCGAAAATCCGGCCGAGCCGCTCGTCCTTGCTGGTGTCGAACAATGTCGGTTTCCCGATAGCGTCGACCATCCGCTCGGCCGCGGAGGCATACATCGATTTATCTTCGCGACACGCCAGCAGGTATTCCTGCAGGCTCATCTCCTCCTGTGAGTAGCTCCGGTAATCCTCGGAGAATAAGCGGAATACCTCGCTGTCTCTCTCGATCATGGCAGCCATCCACCGATCGGTGGTCTCCTCGACGACGGCTCTCAACACTCAACCGACGATAGTATCGCAAGTTCCTGCCCAATGCATGAACGTCTTCTGCGGCGTCCTCGTGGCAGCCATGTGTCCGGCGGCAGATACCTCGCCGCCACAGGATGCGGCCTCGCGCCTAGGTGGCGGCGTGTCGGAGAAGAAAAGCGCTTGCCGCGCAGTTCCGGCTGATGATGCACGCCGCCCGGAGCGCGATGAGCCGGGTGTCCGCCATCGGCCGAGGCCAGCAGGAAGCGTTCGGCAAAGCAGATCAGAACGTTCGATTCAATGCGTTTGATTGGATGATTTTCCTAAAAGATGGTGCCAGAAAGAAAGAGTTATTCTAATCCCTGGCGCCCCATCCATGAGTGACGTTTCCGCAATCTTCCGTTCGCCAATCCAGCGAGCCGGGCAACTCCTGCCTGGCTTTGGGCTTTGCGTGCTCATCAGCGCCGCGGCCTACGGCCTCGAAGTGCTGGAAGCACATCTGACGGGCCGTGCGTGGCTGGAGGCTCTCGTACTGGCAATCCTGCTCGGCACCGCCGTGCGGACCTTCTGGCGCCCTTCGACGTTCTGGCTGCCGGGGATCGCGTTTTCATCGAAGATGGTTCTCGAAATCGCGATCGTGCTCCTCGGAGCGTCCCTGAATGCCGAGGCCATCATCGCGGCCGGGCCAAGTTTGATCGTTGGCATCGCCGCGGTCGTCGCAGTCGCGCTTGCCGTCAGCTTTCTGATCGGACGCGTGCTGGGCCTGCCCAAGCGCATGGCCGTCTTGGTTGCCTGCGGCAATTCGATCTGCGGCAACTCGGCCATCGCGGCGGTGGCGCCCGTGATCGGCGCAAGCGGTCACGACGTGGCGGCATCCATCGCATTCACCGCGGTGCTGGGCGTCCTGGTGGTGCTGGGCCTTCCGCTGCTGGTGCCGTTGCTGCACCTGTCGGATATCCAATACGGCGTGCTGGCGGGCCTCACCGTCTACGCGGTCCCGCAGGTTCTCGCGGCAACGGCGCCGGTTGCGGCCGCCAGTGTCCAGATCGGAACGCTCGTGAAGCTCGTGCGTGTGCTGATGCTTGGGCCGGTCGTTCTCATCCTTTCAATTCTGAGCAGCCGGGCGCAGGCCAAGGCCGACAATTTCGCCGGAGCGAACCAGCCCCGTAGCCGCTTGCCCGTGCATAAGCTCGTCCCATGGTTCATCATCGCCTTCCTGGCGATGGCGGCGCTCCGTTCGCACGGCGGTATCCCGGCAGTTGCTCTTGCACCTATCGCTCAAGCTGCGACGATCCTGACGATCATCTCGATGGCCGCGTTGGGGCTTGGCGTCGACATTCGCGCGATTGCCAGGGCTGGTCGGAGCGTAACGGCGGCGGTTTTCCTTTCTCTGCTTGCGCTCGCCGCGGTCAGCGTCGGCCTGATCCGACTGCTGGGCATCTCGTAAATTTGTATCCGGGCTCCCGGCAGAGGCGCCGCCACCGGAGCAAGACAGCATCAGGTTCGAGAGGTGTTGCCCTGCGAGCGATGATCGAAGAAGCGTTGCGCAGCAACTGGAAGAGCCTTTTTTCCTATGCGCTCCGCCTGACCGACAATGCCGACGCTGCTGCGGACCTGGTCCAGTCCTGCGCTCTCAAGGCTCTCGGGAGCTCGGGTGCTCAGCCCCGCCCTGAAGCCGTGCGCGCTTGGTTGTTCAAGATCGTCCGCAATGCCTGGATCGACAATTATCGCCGCACCCGCCACATCCATGACGAGCCTGAAAACGGAGCTGTGGAGGAGGGGCCCGGCTTCGACTATCGCTACGATGACAGCATAATTGCTGAAATCACCGTTCGGCAGGCCTTGAAGCAAATACCGCCCCACCACCGCGAGATCATCGAACTGGTTGATTTGGCCGGGTTCAGCTATGGCGAGGTCGCATCTATCCTGGGCATGCCGCAAGGGACGATCATGAGCCGGTTGAGCCGGGCCAGGCAGGCATTGCTGGCAGTCATCGAGCGCGAGAACCTGCGCCCGCTCCAGTCGAGGCACCGACATGCACGGTGAAAAATCGGCTGGGGGAGACAGAGTTTCCCTCGACAGGCTGAATGCCTATGTCGACGACGAGCTCTCGCCCGAGCAAGCAGCCGATGTTGCGGCCGCGATCGCCCGTGACCCACGGCTGGCCGAGCGCGTGGCGACGCTGTCGCGGCTGCGCGCCGTCACACGCCGCCTGCCTCCCGAGATGGCGCCGCCGGCATTCATGCTGCCGCGCAGGCGTCGTTTCAGCGCGGCCCTGCCTATCGCGGCCGCTCTGGCGCTCGCAGCATGCATCGGTTTCCTCGCCCTGCGCCCCTCCGGCCCGGCGAAGGCACCTGACGGAGTGCTCGCCGCAGCGGTCGCGGCTCATCGCCACTGGATCGCAGGACGCCAGGCGGAGGCGCCGGAGCAGCGCGTCCGGATCGATCTCGCTGCCGCCCAGAGCGGACACCTTCCCGATTTGCGTGCCTCCGCGTTGGAGCTCACTTATCTCTCGCTCGATCCGACGTCGGGCGATGGAGGCCTGCTGGCCGGCTATCGCGGCCCACATGGCTGCCGGCTCGGGCTCTGGATGGCACCGCATTCTGGACGCTGGGACGCCGTGCCGGCCGCGTCCGACCGCGATGGGCTGCGCATTCGCGCGTGGAGTGCGGTGGGAGCCGATTATGCGCTACTCAGCCAGGGCATGGATCCAGCGCGTCTCGACCGCCTCGCCGACGTCATCGCCAAGCTGACCCGTCAGAAGCAGGCGCCGACCGACGAGCAGGTTGCGGCTCTCCGGGACGTGCCGAATATCGGCCAGCCTTGCGGCGCCTGACCACGTTCTTTCCTCGATATGGAATAAATCGACGCTCTCATGCGTCTCAATCTCCCGAGGAATGTGTCCTCGGGAGAAACGCCATGTTGAACAGACGACAGATGCTGACATCTGCCGGCAGTGCCGCATTGGGGGTGGGAGCCGTCGCGATCTCTGGATCGCGCTTCTCGGTCCTGGCCGCCGAAACCGTCAAACTGCCTTTCGAGAACGGCGAGCGCGAACTCGTCAAAGTGCCGGGAAAACGCCCGCTGATCCAGCAGACAGCTCGCCCGCCGCAGCTTGAGACGCCGTTCTCTGTCTTCAACGATGGTGTCATCACGCCGAACGACGCCTTCTTCGTTCGCTACCATCTCGCCGACATTCCGCTGGAGATCGATCCCGAAACCTTCCGGCTCGAGGTGAAAGGCAAGGTATCCAAGCCGCTCTCGCTGTCGCTGCGCGAACTGAAAGGCAGCTTCCCCGCGATCGAGGTCGTTGCGGTCAACCAGTGCTCCGGCAATAGCCGCGGCTTCGTCGAGCCGCGGGTCGCCGGCGGCCAGCTCGGCAACGGTGCCATGGGCAATGCGCGCTGGCGCGGCGTCTCGCTCAAGGCTGTGCTGGAACGAGCCGGGGTCCAGCCGGGAGCCGTGCAGGTGGCCTTCGGGGGGCTCGACGGCCCGGTTTCGCCCGATACGCCCGACTTCACGAAGGCGCTCGCGCTCGACCATGCCCGCGACGGTGAAGTCATGCTGGCCTATGCCATGAACGGGACCGATCTTCCCTGGCTCAACGGCTATCCGCTGCGCCTCGTCGTGCCCGGCTATTACGGCACCTATTGGGTCAAGCACCTGAACGAGATCACCGTGCTGGACAAGGAGCTCGACAGCTTCTGGATGAAGACGGCCTACCGGATTCCCGACAATGATTGCGCCTGCGTCGAGCCCGGAAAGGCGCCCGTGGCGACGATCCCGATCAACCGCTTCACCGTTCGCTCCTTCATCACCAACGTGCTGGACGGCGCGAAGGTCAAGGCGGGCCAACTGGCGCTGCGCGGCATCGCCTTCGATGGGGGCGCCGGCATCGCCGAAGTCCAGGTTTCCGGCGATGGCGGGCAGTCCTGGGTCAAGGCCGGTCTGGGGCAGGATCTCGGCAAGTACTCCTTCCGCGAATGGAAGGCGAATGTCCCCGTGGCAGCCGGCGAGCAGAAGCTCATGGTCAAGGCCACCAACGCCAAGGGCCAGACCCAGCCGATGCAACCGCTCTGGAACCCGTCCGGCTACCTGCGCAATGTCGTCGAGACGACGCGCGTCACGGCAGCGTGAGGGAGATTGTCATGACGATGACCACTTGCCGCCCCCGCACGTTCGGCGCCGTATTCATCCTGGCGTTTGCCCTTGCCGGAACCGCGCTCGCCGCTCCGAAGACCTATAAGCTCCCGGACGAGACGGCCACGCTCAAGCCCGGCTCCGAGCCGGGCTTCGAGGCCGCCAAGAACAATTGCACGGCCTGTCACTCGGTCGACTACATCAATTACCAGCCGAGCAGGAAGGGGCAGGCCTTCTGGGATGCCGAGGTCCAGAAAATGATCAAGGTCTACAAGGCCCCGATCGACGAGAAGGACGCCAAGGCCATCGCGGAGTACCTCGGCCAGACCTACTGACCGGACTGGGGCCGGCGCCATGTTGCCAGGGGCCTGTCTCCAGCCACGGACCCTCTTTTGAGACGTGGCGGCCCTTGGCGGGGCCGCCAGCGTCGCGTCATGCCGTGTCTATCGATCGAAAAGGCCTGATCGGGCGAGGGCGCTCGCGGTGCTGGGACTGAAGGCCGCGGGGATGTCGTATACGAGGACCAGCCTCAGCAGTGCCTTGACGTCGACGTCGTGAGGCTGGGCGGCGAGGGGATCGGGAAAGAACAGAAGCACGTCCAATTCGCCTTGCGCAATCATCGCGCCGACTTGCTGGTCGCCTCCCAGAGGGCCGCTTTTGACCAGGCGGATATTGAGATCGGGAAGCGAGGATTTCAGCACGCCACCCGTCGTCGCCGTCGCGATGACGGTATGATGCGCGATCAAGTTTGCGTGCTGCACGGCCCAGGCAGCGAGATCCGGCTTCTTGCTGTCATGGGCCACCATACCGATCGTGAGAGACATCGCGCTCAGCCCCCGAAGACGCACTTGAGTTCCTCGACTTCGGTCTCGCCTCGAAGCTTGTCGCTGCGGCCGGAGCTGAGGATCAGGAGCTTCGCAATCTGGTCGAGCCCGTCAGCCGCGTAAACAGCGCTTCGGAGATCCTTCCCGGAAACCACCGCCCGCGCCAAGCCTTCGAGGGTGGCGAGCGCGAGGGCGAAGAAATCCACCTGTCGGAAGGAGCCCGATTTTGCCGGGTTCATCCGGCCTTTCGTCGCTTCAGCTGTCGGTGTTGGTCCCGGCGACGGAGAGCCCGACCACGCCGTGTCTGGCGATCAACTGACCAACGAGTCCCGTTTGGATGGCCGCTGAGACGAAGCTGCGAAGATAATCGAGCGCGACGCCGGACGCCTTGGGGGTGCCGAGCGCCTGCTGGACGGCCATGAAGCGCCCGGGAAGCATCCGCGAACCCGGCAGCTTCTTTTCGTCCTCGATCAGCTTCGGCCTCAGGCCCGCCAGAGCATCGAGCTTGCCGTCGACGAAATGCTGATAAGCCTCGTCGAAATTCAGCCCGGTCACGAGTTCGGCCTCGCGGACGTTTCGTTCGAGCCACAGGCCATACGCCGTGCGGGCGGCAACGGCGATGCGCCGCCCCTTCATGTCCACCTCTGCCAGGGATTGCAGAGACGATCCCGGAGGAACCAGATAGGTCGCCTCGATCTCGGCATAGGCCGGGGTGAAGTCGATGACGGCGGCGCGCTGGGGTTCTGCTCCAAGCAGCGCCACGTCCCACTCGTCTCGCTCAGCCGCATCTGCGAGTTTGCCGGGCGATTCATAGGGGACGTATTTCAGCGGCAGGCTCAGGCAGGCCGCCAAGGTGGCCGCCATGTCGGGCGAGACGCCGGCCGGACCACCATCGGCTGTCCGGCTCGAAACAAGCAGAAAGTTCGACAGGTTGATGCCGGCTCGCAGCACGCCATGACGCGATAGTACGTGGCGAACCGCATCCGGCGGAGCGCCGACGATCTGGCTGATGAGCTTTGCCTCTTCGCCCATCGTCAGGCCGTCCGCACGGTTTCGGCGACGAGTTCGCCGAAGCGCTTCGTGCCGGCCTTGCCGCCAAGATCGGGAGTGCGTGAGGCGGGATCGGTCAGCACGGTGTCGATGGCCTTGTCGATGGCATGGAACGCCTGCTCGAAAGCCGGCAGATTGCGCTTTTCGCCTAACCACTGCAGGAGCATGCCGCAAGACAGGATCATCGAAACCGGGTTCGCTTTGTCCTGGTTCTGGATATCCGGGGCGGAACCATGCTGGGCCTGGGCGCAGCAATGCGTGTCGCTGGCCATCATCGAGCCGGCAAGACCCAGGCTGCCGGACAGCTCGCTGGCCAGATCCGAGATGATGTCGCCATAGAAGTTTGTTGCGCAGATGACGTCGAACCGCTCGGGGCTCCGAACCAGATGCGCCGTCGAGGCATCGATCAGGAGGTCATCGAGCTTCACATCCGGGAACTCCGCGGCGACCTTGCGCACTTCACGCAGAAAAAGGCCGTCGGTCTGATGGAAGCTGTTCACCTTGTGGACGGCCGTCACCTTCTTGCGGCGCTTGGAGGCGAGCTCGAAGGCACGCCGCGCAATGCGGTTCGAACAGTGAGCCGTGATCTTGCGCAGCGAGATCGCCATGTCCGGCGAGGGCATCAACTCCGCCCAGCCGAGATGCATGTTGCGATCCGGATAAAACCCCTCGGTTGCCTCGCGCATGATGACGAGATCCATCGTCTTCCCGGGCTTCATGTTGGACTCGATGAAGGGGCGCGTGCGGGCCGGGCGCACATTGGCGTAGAGATCGAGGCCTATGCGGAAGCCGGCGGAAACGTTGCGTCCGCCTTTCTCGGGCGCCGGGTAGTCGGCGTGCGACTGGGTGCCGAGGATCACGCCATCGAAATCCGACCGCGCCCGATCAAGCACGCTTTCGCGCAGCGTGGTGCCGTGCTTCTCGAGGCTCTTGAAGCCGACATCGTCGTATTCGAACTGGAGGCCGAGACCGAAGCGGTCGCTCGCGACTTCGAGGACAGCCATCGAGGCGGAGACAATCTCCGGGCCGATGCCGTCGCAGGGCAGGACGAGAATTTTCATTTTGGCTTTCCTCGGGCATCGTCACGGTCTTTGAATTGGCTATTGAATGTAATAAAACCAATAATGGGTCAAGGTGGCCTGGGGTGATTGCCATCGCCCACGCGACCTGCGATCACTCGTGGAGTTCAATCGGCGCCCGTCATGCCCAATAGCCCTCTCGCTCTTCGCATCGCCAACGACATCATCGCGCGCATTGGGATGGGAGAGTTTGGAACAGGTTCGCACCTCGCGACCGAAGCGCTCGCCAAGCGCTTCGAGGTTTCGCGTTCGCCTGTTCGCGAGGCGCTTGCTCTCCTTTGCGATCAGGGGGTTATAGAGAATCGGCGTAATCGCGGATTCTTCGTGCTCGCGACGGAGCGCCGCAAGGGCGGGGAGGGCGCGCTGGAACCATTCGGTCCTGCGGAGAGCGATCCCTATTACCAGCTGGCGGAAGACTGGCTGAAAGACCGGATCGGCGCGGAACAGACCGAGCAGGCCGTCCGGGAGCGATACAATCTCACGCGCTCGCAGGCTCAGGATCTTCTGTCCCGTGCCGCTCGCGAAGGCTGGGCGGAACCGAAGCCGGGATATGGCTGGAAGCTGCGCCAGGTCGCCAAAACCGCCGAGGCGTTCGAGGAAATCTATCGCTTCCGGGCGGTGATCGAGCCGGCAGCGCTACTCGAGTCAAGCTTCCGTTTCGACAAGGCCGTGGCGGCGTCGCTCCGTCGAACCCAGGAACGCCTCGCTTCAGGCAATCTCGAGGGGCTGGCTCCCGCGGCCATGACCGCTGCCGGTGCCGAGTTCCACGAGGGCATCATCAAAATGTCGGGCAATCCTATGTTTTTCCATGCTTTGGAGCGGGCGAACCAGCTCCGGCGCCTGGCGGAATACCGCCTGAAAGTGAATCCGCAGCGCATTGCTGTTCAGAGCACTGAACACCTCCAGATCCTCGATCTCCTTGCCAAGGGAGATAATCTGGAGGCGGCCCATTTGATGCGCCGGCATCTCAGCGGCGCATTGGCTTCCAAGTCACCGGTCGTGCATCCGAAATCGGGCGACGCCGACCGCGCCGCCTAGCTCCGCTTCCCGGCGAGGCGCGAGGGGCCTTCGAGGCGCCTAAATGCGCGTCAAAAGGAAAATGGTTTTATATCTTGATAAAGCCAATCTGCGAAGATAGGCTCCTCCCCACAATGAAAAGCAACGGGAGGGTAGCAATGATGGATCGCCGGCAATTCGTGCTCGCGTCGGCTGCGGGCCTTGGGGCGCTCGGCTGTGGTTCGCCGTCCCGTGCCCAGGAACTGCCCGCCGGCTATCCGGCAGACTACAAGGCGGTCATCGAAAAGGCGCGCGCCGAAGGTGTCGTTTCGATCTACACCTCGACCGACGACGTGCAAGGGCGCCCGATCGTCGAGGCTTTCCAGAAGGCCTTTCCCGGCATTCGCGTCGATTACAACGATCTCGGCACCAACGGCGCTTACAACCGCATCATTTCCGAAGCGGCTGCCAAGCAGGTCGGCTCGGATGTCGTCTGGACCTCGGCGATGGACCTCCAGATGGTGCTTGTCCAGAAGGGGCTTGCCGAGGCCTACAAGTCGCCCGAAGCCAGCCATCTGCCGAGCTGGGCCAATTTCAACGACACCCTCTACGGCACCACGGTCGAGCCGGTCGGAATCCTCTACAACAAGGCGCAGCTGGCCCAGTTCAAGCTGCCGCAGACCAGGCCGGAACTGCTGGCGTTCATGCGTGACAACAAGGATGCGTTGAAGGGCAAGCTCGCAACGTTCGATCCGGAAAAGAGCGGGACGGGTTTCCTGTTCTTCAGCAACGATGCCCGCAACATGCCGGATACGTTCGACCTCGTTCGCGCGTTCGGAGCAACCGAGGGCAAGACCTACGGCAGTTCCGGTGCGATGCGCGAAAAAATCGTGTCCGGAGAGCATTGGCTCGCGTTCAACGTCATCGGGTCCTACGCCATCGAGTGGGCGGCGAAGAATCCGGCGCTCGGCTACATCCTGACCTCTGACCACACCGCAGCGTTTTCGCGCGTTGCCAATATCTCCAAGGGCGCCCCGCACCCCAACGCGGCCAGGGTCTTCTTTGACTTCCTGATAGGTGCCACGGGTCAGTCGGCGCTGGCGTCGGTGGGTGCGCCCTCGATCCGAACCGACGTCACCAGCGGTCTCAATCTGACCAAGCTGACCGAGATGGCCAAGGGTAACCTCAAGCCGATCCCGGTCACGGCCGCGCTCCTCGAGGCAACCGAGCCGAAGAACCGCGCGGATTTCTTCCGCCGCTGGAAAGAGGCGCTACGCGGCTGAGCCGTCAGTCCTCCGAGGGATCCAATGTCACTCGCAGCTCAAGCACCCCGCTTCAGGGCCACGGTTATTCTGGCCCTGTTCGCGATGGTCGCGGCGCCGGCCGCTCTCATCATCTACCAGAGCTTTCTCAGCGCTCCGTTCTTTGACGAGGCGGCTCGACCCAGCCTGGAAGCCTATCAGTTCATTCTGACAGACCCCGAATTCTATCGGGCTCTCTGGACGACGACCCTCTACGCCATCGGCATGGTCGTCGTCGCCGTGCCGCTGGGAGGGCTTTTGGCCTTCCTGATCACGCGCACCGATCTCAAGGGGCGGGGTTGGCTTGAGCCGCTCGTCCTGGTTCCGATGTTCCTGTCCTCGATCGTGCTCGCCTTCGGCTATACGGTAGCCGTCGGGCCGTCCGGTTTCGTCACGATCGCGTTCCGGAACATCTTCGGATCAGCTCCCTGGAGCATCTACACGCTCCCCGGCATCATCCTGATCGGCGGCCTCAGCCACGTCCCGACCGTCTATCTCTACGTCGCTTCAGCGATGCGCCGCCTGCCCAGCGACCTGGAAGAGGCTGCCAGAACGGCGGGGGCCAGCATCTGGCGTGTGTCTCTCGACGTCACGCTGCCGATGGTGCTCCCGGCACTGGTCTTCAGCGCGGCGCTCAATCTTTTGCTGGGTTTCGAGACCTTCGGCATCCCCCTGGTGCTTGGAGACCCGAATGGCATCCTGATGCTCACGACCTACATCTACAAGGTCAATACGATCTTCGGCGCGCCGACCTATCAGGTCATGGCGGCCGTGACGGTCTTCCTCATCTTTATCACCCTGCCGCTGGTCTTCATCCAGCGCCGGCTCCTGCGCCATGCCCGCCGCTTCGCGGCCGTGGGCGGGAAGGGGGCGCGCACCAATCTCCTCAAGCTCGGCGGCGCGGGGCAACTGATCGCGCTCTCGATCATCGGGCTGTGGCTGCTGGTTTCGGTGGTCCTGCCGGTGGGCGGGGTCGTGCTGCGCGCCTTCGTCGAGAACTGGGGCGAGGGCATCCGGCTTTCCGAGCAATGGACGCTCGCCAATTTCCGCGCGGTCTTCGAGATCCAGAGCCTGTCCCGCGGTATCGTCAATACGGTCCTGCTGGCGGCCGTCGGCGGTGCGCTCGCGGTCGCGTTCTACCTGCTGGTCGGTCTTGCGGGGCACCGCAATCACGGCCGGACCGGCACGCTCCTGGATTACTCCGTCCTGATCCCGCGGGCGCTGCCGGGCTTGATCGTCGGTCTCGCCTTCTTCTGGCTGTTCCTGTTCGTGCCTTTCCTGGTGCCGCTGCGGACGACGCTGTTCAGCCTGCTGATCGCCTACGTTATCGTCGGGCTGTCCTATGGCCTTCGCATCATCCAGGCGACGTTGCTGCAGGTGGCGCCGGAGCTCGAGGAATCGGCGCGCACCGCCGGTGCCACGACCTTCCACACCTGGCGGGACGTGGTGATCCCGCTGGTTCGACCGGGACTGGCCGGCGCGTGGGCGATGATCATGATCGTCTTCCTGCGGGAGTATGCCACGGGCGTCTATCTGATGAGCGCCGGAACCGAAGTGATCGGCTCGCTGATGGTGTCGCTGTTGACGTCGGGCGCGATGGACCAGATCGCCGCGCTCTCCTTCATCTCAATCCTGCTGACCGCGGTCGGCCTGACGCTGGCCCTGCGGCTGGGAGCCAAGATCCATGACTGACCTCGTCGTCGACAACGTCCAGAAGTGGCTGGGCGGCCTCCAGATCCTGTCCGGGGCGAGCTTCACCGCGGAGAAGGGCAGGATCGTCGCGTTGCTCGGCGCCTCGGGCAGCGGCAAGACCACGCTGTTGCGTTGCATCGCCGGCCTGGAGCAGCCCGAGATCGGTGTTATCAAGATCGGTGGCACTAGCGTTCTCGACGACAAGGCCGGTGTCGCGCTGCCGCCCGAGCAGAGGCAGATCGGTCTCGTCTTCCAGTCCTATGCGCTCTGGCCGCACAGAACCGTTTTCGAGAACGTTGCCTATGGCTTGAAGCTCCGGAATGTCGGTGCGAGCGAAATCAAGGCCAAGGTCGAAGCCATCCTGGAGAAGCTCGGCCTTGCGCATCTTGCGGMACGCTATCCCGACCAGTTGTCGGGCGGTCAGCAGCAGCGCGTCGCGATCTGCCGCGCCCTGGTCTACGAACCGAAGGTCCTGCTCCTCKACGAGCCTCTCTCGAATCTCGACGCAAAACTGCGTGAGGAAGCAAGGTTTTGGATCCGCAAGTTGATCCTCGATCTGAAGATCTGTGCCATCATGGTCACGCATGACCAGGCCGAAGCCCTGGCCATCGCTGACCAGGTCCTGCTGCTGAAGGGCGGCGGCATCGTCCAGTCGGGAACCCCGCTCGACATCTACAGCAAGCCGGAGACGTTCTACGCCGCCGACTTCATGGGCACGAACAACGTCTTGAGCGGTCAGCTTGTAAGGGCGTCAGGGCAGGCCGATGCAATCACCTGCGCTGGCCTGTCCCTGCCGGGTGTCTGGAAGGACAGGGAGGCTCCCGCGGACCCGAACGCCGTGCGTGCCGTCATCCGGATGGAGGCGATCTCGGTTTCGCCGGAGGCGAGCTCCGGCAGCGCGCCGTTCGATGTCGAGGGCTGCATCTATCTCGGAGAGAAATGGGAGTACCGGCTGAAGCGGGGGGATCTGCGTCTGCGCGCACAAGGTCACGAGCCGCTGAGCGCGGCAGTCGCGCACTGCCGGATCCCGGCTTCGGCGACCTGGCTGTACAATCCCTGAGGGTGGACCAATGTCCGACCGCATCCGCATTGCGCTCGTCCACGCGACGCCGGTGGCCGTCGATCCGATCGCCCAGTCGTTTCGGCATATCTGGCCTGAGGCCGATACGATCGGTGTCCTGGACGATGGCCTGGCCTTGGATCGGGCCGCCGCTGGGGAGCTCACCGAGGCCTTGTCGCGCCGCATTGCGGCGCTGGCTCGGTACGGCCTCTCGACCGGCGCAAGCGCGATCCTCTTCACCTGCTCGGCCTTCGGGCCGGCCATCGAGGAGGCGGCTCGCATCCTGCCGGTTCCAGTCCTGAAGCCGAATGCGGCGATGTTCGAGGAGGCCCTCGGCTATGGCGAAAACATCGGGATGGTCGCGACCTTCGGTCCGGCCGTCGCCATGATGGAGCAGGAGTTTGCAGAAGAAGCAAAGCGGCTCAGGCCGAGTGCCCGGCTGACCTCGTACCTGGCCTCCGGTGCCATCGAGGCGCTCAGGGCCGGCGACGCCGAAACGCATGATCAGCGCGTTTCCAAAGGCGTGGCCGAACTCGGCGAGCGGGACGCGATCCTGCTCGCTCATTTTTCGACGTCGCGTGCAGGCGCGGCCTGCCGGGCGCTGACGTCACGGCCGGTTCTCTCGTCGCCGGATGCCGCCGTCAGAAAACTTCGGCGCCTGCTGGGTGGCTGAACAACATCGCTCAAGGGCAAGCCTGGCCGGCGCCGCCATGCAGAAGCTGCTGACGGCCGGGTTCCACCCTCGAGCCGACATCTTGAACAAGGCGGGCTTCAAGCCCGAGTGAGAACGTGCAGTTGAGACAGAAAGCCGAATGGAAGTCCTTCGAGGCGGCGGGCGAGACGTTCCGCCGCCTCGACGTTGCATCGCTCCTCGGGGCGGATTTTCGGCGATTGCCGCATGTTCTGCGCATTTTGCTCGAGAATGCGATGCGGTCGGCTCCCGCAGAGGAGACCGCGCATCTTCCGCAGGCGCTTCGGGAGTGGCTCGCAGGCGGCAGCAGTCTTGTCGAAATCCCGTTCCTGCCAAACCGGATCATGATGCACGATACGACCTGCGGCCCGGCGCTGGTCGACATCGCCGCGATGCGTGATGTCCTCGCCGAAAGCGGGCGCGACCCGGATCTCCTGACGCCGCGCATTCCCGTCGATGTCTCGACGGATCATTCATCCGGCGTCGACTTCTTCGCCCGCGCCGATGCATTCCAGCGGAATCTCGAGAAGGAATTTGCGCGCAACGCCGAGCGCTATCGCCTGATGAAGTGGGCGGCTTCGGCCATGCCAGGCATCCGGGTTCACCCCCCGGGATCGGGCATCATGCACACGATCAATCTTGAACGACTGTCCAAGGTCGTCGCCAGCGAGATGCACCAGGGCGAATGCCGTGCCTTCCCTGACGTTCTGCTGGGAACCGATAGCCACACACCCACCGTCAATGGTCTCGGCGTGCTCGGTTGGGGCGTCGGCGGCCTGGAGGCCGAGGGGGCTCTCTTTGGCGTCCCGGTCGTCCTGCGCATCCCTGATGTGATCGGCGTGAAACTCGTCGGGCGACTGCGGGATGGCGTGCTGGCCACTGACCTCGCACTCGAGGTGACCCGCGCGCTGCGCGCCATCGGCGTCACAGGCGATTTTGTCGAGTTCTTCGGTCGGGGTGCCTCGACGCTTTCGGTTGGAGAGCGCGCTGCTATCGCCAATATGGCGCCGGAGTACGGGGCGTCGACCGGCTATTTCCCCATCGACGGCAGGGTTCTGGCGTACCTCGCGCGGATAGGCCGCTCGCCCCGGGACTGCAGCCTGGTCGAGGCCTATGCGAAGGCCAGCGATCTCTGGTTTGATCCCGACGCTGAACCGCGCTTCACAAGAACGATCACAGTCGACCTCGACGCCATCGAAGCAAGCGTGGCAGGTCCGCGTCGTCCGCAGGACAGGCTGCCTGCCGGCGGCACTCGCTCCGCCTTCAAGCCACCTTTGTCGGCTCCGGGCGACGTTACTATACCGGACGGGGCTGTCGTGATCGCAGCCATAACGAGTTGCACGAACACATCCGACGCCAGCCTGCTCGCCGCCGCCGGCGTGTTGGCCCGGAAGGCGCGCGCCCGCGGATTGAAGCCGCCCGGTTACGTCAAAACCTCCCTGGCGCCGGGGTCACCGACCGCTGAATGCTTCCTGCGTCGTGCCGGTCTGCTGGACGATCTGGAGGGACTGGGGTTCGGCATCGTCGGCTACGGTTGCACGACCTGCATCGGCAACTCGGGAGCTTTGCTCGATGTCGTGCGAAGCGAGCTCGGCAGGCCAGGATTCCGGCCCGTGGCGGTCCTTTCCGGCAACCGCAATTTCCCGGGTCGCGTCCACCCCGATCTCGAAAACGGATTTCTGGCTTCGCCTCCGCTTGTCATCGCCTTCGCGCTCGCCGGCACGGTCAACATCGACATCACGCGGGAACCGGTTGGTTTTGAGGCCGATGGTCGGCCGGTGATGCTGCACGAGATCTGGCCGACAGGTGCCGAAATCGACGCTGCCGTGGCCTCCGGTTGGGACGTCGCGGACTTCGATGCAGCCTATCACGAGGCGGCCACTCGCCCGCTTTGGGTCGATCTGGATGCGCCGGCTGGACCGCAATTTCCATGGGATCCGGCCTCCACCTATCTGAGAAGGCCTCCGTTCGTCCGGACTTGCGGGCTGCCTCCAACAGAAGGGCATGCCAGGCCCCTGATCGTCCTGGGTGACGACGTCACCACCGACCACATCTCGCCTGCCAATCAGATCCGCCCGGACAGTGCTGCCGGCCGGCACATCATCGCGCAAGGCGGCGCCCCTGCGGACCTCAACGTCTTCGCCTCTAGGCGAGGCAACTACGAGGTGATGATCCGCGGCGCCTTCACGAACCGGCAGGCCGTCAATCGGCTGGTGCCGACGGATGTGCCAGCAGGTTTCACTCGTCACGAGCCTTCTGGGGGCATCGTGCCTTTGATCGAGGCCGCCGAACGCTATGCCCGGGAGAAGACGCCCCTCGTCCTTGTTGCGGGCGAACGGTACGGGATGGGTTCCTCGCGGGACTGGGCGGCAAAGGCGGTGGCGCTGCTCGGCGTTCGCGCCGTCATTGCATCGAGTATCGAGCGGATCCACCGGACAAACCTGATTGGAATGGGGATTTTGCCGCTTCTGCTTCCGAAGGGCATCCATCCGGACGCGCTTGATATTCGCTCAGACGACCTGTTCGCGATCGACCTCTGCCCGGACCGTTTGACGCCCCGCTGCGCGGTCCCGCTGACGATCGTCCGCTCTCACGGCAAACCCATCCAGTTCATTTTGCGYGCCGCGATCGAAACGTCGCTCGAGGTCACCCTGCTGAAATCCGGTGGGCTTATCCCGCAGGTCCTGAGTGGACTTCTCGGGAGGCCCGCGCCAGCCGTAATGGGCGTCGCGTGAGCGCCGAGGGCCAAGCCCCCGGGTGCATGCGACTGTCACGTTCATCCGTTCGGGCCGCCCGAAAGCTTTTCCGCTCCTGCGCCGATGTTTGCGAGCACTCAGCGCGCGCGCAAACCTCGTGCGATATTCCTAGCCCGCCTGAGGGTGGTTACGGCGGCTCCGGCGGCGATGAGCCAGAGAGCGATCGTCAGTACCTCGTCGTGGCCGCGCCAAAGCGGTTCCAGCAGTGACAGCAGGGCTGCCCCAGTGATCGTCGCCATGCGGTGCTGCTTGGCCATCGGGCCTGAGAAATCGGCCGGCAGCCCGCAGGCCCGGCCAAGTTCGCGCGTATACGCGGTCAGCACGGCAAAACCGGCAGCCGCCCAGCCCAAGGCCGGCACGCCAACCCCGTAACCGGCGCCGACGAGAATGAGGATATCGGCAACGCGATCCGGGAATTCGTTCCAGAACGGCCCATCGGGCTCCTGCTTGCCGCCTTCGATGGCCACCATTCCGTCGAACAGGTTGCAAAGCAACCTGAGCTGACAGAACAGGGCGGCGGCGAGGAGCATGGCGGCGCGGGGCCAGGCCTCCGCCGCGCCCGCCTGCCAGAAGGCGATGCCGGCGAAAGCCGCCATCACCATGCTCGCCATCGAAATCTGGTTCGGCGTCACGGCCGCGGCGCTCAGCCGGCGGGCGATGGACCGGGCCCAGCCGGAATCGCGGCTCGCCAGCGGGCGTCGATTGTCGTCCTGCGCCACGGTTCAGGCCTTCCTGCTCCGCCAGAGCGAGAGATTGTAGAGAGCCGCATAGCTGGTCGCGACCGTGAGGGGGACGGCGATCGTCCTGCCGATTTCCGGCGTGCCGCCGATCGTGTGGATGACGGTCAGCACACTTGCGGAGACGAGCCCGGCGATGGCGGGGGGCGCCAGAAGCGCGGCGAGGCCCGAGAAGCGGCTGGCGAGATATTCGATCGAGCGCTTCAGGACCAGCGTGATCGTGGCCGAGATCGCGCCTTGCAGTAGCCCCGCCTGGAGCGGCGCCGGCATCGGATGGGCGCGGTTGGCGAATGCCGCCCAGCTCCCCATGGCGAGGAAGGCGAAGGCGACATGGACGATGCTGCTGCGCATCAAGCGTGCGAGCGGCCGGATCATACGGCCGACCATCCGTAGCGGACCAGATGGAAGAAGATCGGGGCCGAGAACACGACCGAGTCGAGCCGGTCGATGAAGCCGCCATGGCCGGCGATCAGATGCCCCCAATCCTTGACGCCACGATCGCGCTTGATCGCGGACATGACGAGCCCGCCGCAGAAGCCGAGGAGGACGATGACCAGCGAGAGGAAGGCGGCCTGGAGCGGCGTGAACGGCGTCATCCAGGACAGGCCGGCACCGACGGCGGTGGCGCTGAGCGCGCCGCCGACGAAGCCCTCGACCGTCTTCGAGGGCGAGAGCCTCGGCGCGATCTTGGTGCGGCCGAGGAGCTTGCCCCAGACATATTGCAGGACGTCGCTGATCTGCACGACGATAACGAGGAAGGCGATCAGCAGGACGTTGCGTCCCTGATAACCGGCGATATCGAGGCTCAGCAGCGCCGGCACATGCGAGGTGCTGAAGACGCAGATCATCAGCGCCCACTGCACTTCCGCGATGCGCACGAGGAAATGGTCGGTGTCGCCGCGCAGCGCCGCGATGATCGGCATCAGCAGGAAGGCGTAGACCGGGATGAAGATCGAATAGAGCCCGTACCACTCGATCCAGATCAGGTAGTACTGAACCGGCAGCACGACGAAGAAGGCGGCCGCCAGCGCCCAGTGGTCGGCCCGGCGCGTATCGATCAGCGTGATGAACTCGCGCAGGGCCGCGAAGGAACAGAAGGCGAAGAGCAGCGTCACTCCGGTCTTGCCGCCGACCAGCGCCAGCCCCATCAGCACGACCATGACCCACCAGGCCCGGATGCGGTCGTTCAGGTTTTCGACCACGGCATGCGAGCCGTCGGGCGACAGCCTGCGCTGCAGCCCGTAACCGACGGCGGAGGCCACGATCAGGACGGCGAGCAGGCCGAGGAGCACTGCCACCAGATCGGGATGCGGCATCGTCATGACGCGTTCGCCTTCGGTGACAGGGCGAGCAGGGCCGCCTCCGCCCTGGCCAGGAAATCCTGCTTAGTCTCCGCATCGGCAAGACGAAGCGGTGCGCCGAAGGTAACCGTGCAGATTAGCGGGATCGGCACGAACTCGCCCTTGGGCATGACCCGGTTGAGATTGTCGATCCAGGCTGGCACGAGGACGACGTTCGGCCGCGCCTTTGCAAGGTGAAACAGTCCGCTCTTGAACGGCAGAAGCGGGGCCTCCGTGGTGTTGCGCGTGCCTTCCGGGAAGACGATGAGGGACGAGCCGGCATCCAACGCTTCCGTCATCTGGACGATAGGGTCACTTGTGCGGCTCGCGCGATCGCGATCGATCAGAACGGCGTTGAAGACGTCGCAACCGATAAAACGCCTCATGCGGCTCTTCAGCCAGTAATCGCTCCCTGCCACTGGCCTGGTCTCAAATCGCATGCGGCGCGGCAAAACGGTCCAGATCAGAACGAAATCGCCGTGGCTTGCATGATTGGCGTAATAGATCCGCTGCTCGGCAGCCGGGGCCGCGCCTGCCCACCGTCCGCGAACGGCAGTCAGGAAGCGGGCAAAGAACAGGATCAGCGTGCCCGCCACTCTGATCCATGCTCCACGCATATCTTGGCCCCGATTGTCGCCCCACAGCTGAGGTAGCGTTCAATTCCGGCGCTGTCGATATTGTTCGAAGTCCGAAAACGGCTTCGCAGGAGCGCACGGATCAACCTCGCGAACATCTGAGGTCGCAAGGACGTCGTCAGCAGCCGATCACCTTGAATTCCACCCGCCGGTCGAGCGCGTCGCTGCTGTCGTCCTTGCCGGTTCCGATGAGGTTTTCCTTGAAGCCGCGCCCGGTCGCGATCATGCGGTTGCGGTTATCCGGCGCTCCGGTCAGCAGCAGATCCATGACGAACTGAGCGCGCAGCGTCGAAAGGCGCTCGTTCACCTGCGGTAGCCCGGTGTGCGAGGTGTGCCCGACGATCTCCAGGCAAGCTCCCTTCTGACGGGCATGCGTCGCGATCTGGCTCAGCCACATCGGATAGGGTTCGGTGATCCGCGGATCGTCGATGAACTGGGTGGTGCCGGGCTTGAACAGCAGCTTCACCATCAGCTGGTTGCTTCCCAGCCCGTAATCGACGAGGTCGCCGAAGGCATCGACCATGTCGTCGCGCCGCGCGAGCTTGCTGGCGGCGAGGTAGGTCCCAATCCTGACCCGGTGCTGCTCGCCGCCCGGCAGTTTGCGCGCAGCCCGATAATAGGCCAGCGCCTCGCGGAAATGCTGCGCTTCATAGGCAAGGATGCCGTCATTGACCAAGGCATTCGCCGTCAGTCGTTCGACATAGGCCGGATCGATCGCCTCGCCGAGCTTCGTGCCCTGACAGGTCTTGATGTAGGCGTTGGTGGCCTGGTCCTGCGCCCAGAGCGGCGAGTCGCGATAGAATTGGGTCGGCGTCGCGTCGACGCCCTCGATCTGAGCGCGCGCCACGCCCTTAGAGACGACGCTGTTCGTTTTCAGATCCGCCAGCGTCAGGCAGATCCGATAGGCGTCCCTCGGGCCGTCGGCCGTCCCCTGGTTGTTGACGGCTGTGAAGGTGCCGACCAACACGACGGGCTTCCGCGCCAGCGCCTCGCTATCGAAGGCGCGCACGGCGAAGCGCGGATAGGATTTGCGGACGATCTCGATCAGCGTCTGCTGCATCGAGCGGGTGGCGCTCGATTGCGAGCCGGAGGCTGCGTCGATCAGCGGGTCGATGACGAGATCGACCTGCTCTTCGGTGAGCGTGGCCTTGCCGAAGAGGTCGTCGGCCGCCTTCTGCAGAGCCTGCGGGAAAGGCACTGGCGTGGGCGGGGGGGCCGGTTGTGCCCATGCGGTAGCGGCACTCGCCAGAAGCGCCAGCGGAGTCAGAATGCGGCCGAGGCGCGTGACGATCGACATGCTTCATTCCTCCTCGTGCCGGGCTCTCGCCTCACTCGGTCCCATGCCGCTCAGCGGCATTGCTGAAGCTGCTCGCGCGCTGCGGGCGTCAGCTCGCCGAGCTGGGCCCGGAGCAGAAGCTCGCTGCAATTCGCCTTGGCCGGCGCCCCGGCAGCCGGAGTTTCGGCGCGGCGCTCGCCCGGGCGCGCCGCGCTCGCCGGCATGGCCTGAGGTTGCGTCGAGCGATCGGGCGGCGAGGGCGCCAAAGTGCCGAGCCGCGCCGCCAGCGCCTGCTCGACATTGCGGCGTTCCTCGGCCAAGCGCCGCTTCTCGGTTTCGAGCGCGGCCAATTCCTTCTCGCGCCGGGCCAGTTCGTCGGCGAGACGGGAGCGCTCGGCCGCGTCCCCGGTCGGTGGCTTAGGCTGGATAGGAGCCGGCTTCGCCCGCGTGCTATCCCCGCTCGCGGGTGGCGGCGGCGGGACCGTATCGTCGCGCTCCTGCCGGGCAAGATCGGTCGCGGCTTGCTGGCGCCCCTGTTCGGCCCGCTCGAGCCGCTCCAGCAGCGCGCGCTCGCGCTCTGCGAACTCGCGCACCAGCTTGTCGCGTTCGTTCGTCGCGAGCGAGCGGCGCTCGATCAGGTCGAGCCGCGTGCGTGCATCGATGGCGAAGAAGCTCGTCGGATAGCGCTGGATGAAGTCCCGGAGCACGCCGGGCTCGTCGCTGGAGCGGATGCGCTGCCAGACATCCGCGTCCGTCTCCTCGCGGTTGAGGTAGAAATCGCCGAGCAGCGACAGCGAGAGCTCGGGGGTCTGCCGGCCGGAAGTGGCGTCGTAGACGCTCTTCTGGACGCGGCGGAACAGGGTCGCCACTTCCAACCCCGGCTGGTCGATCTCGCGCACCAGCGCCGCCGTGAACGGGCTGTTGCGGCCAGCACCGTCCGCTGCGACGTCGTTGGCCTGCGTCGCATAGGCGATGACCATGCCCTGCGCCCGCGCCACGGGAGCGAGGCCGGAGCCGACAGAGAATCCGCGTGTCGCCTGCCTTTTGGCGAGCTGGTTGACGAAGGGGTTGTTGCGACAGGCGTCCAGCACCATGATTTTGACGCCTTTGGCGAAGTTCAGGGCCGTGACGACGTCGTTCAGCCGCGTCGTCTCGTACTGGACGCCGACCTCGTCCTCGATCTTGGCCTCGACCGGCACGAGATAGTTCTCGCCGTTGAATTGGAAGCCGTGGCCGGCGAAATAGAACATGGCGGAATCGGCGTCCTGCGCCAGCCGGGCGAAGCGGGTCAGCGCCGCATCCATGCCGCGCTTGTCGAGATCGACACCGTCGATCACCTCGAATCCGACCTTGCGCAGCGCCGCGGCCATGTCGCGGGCATCGTTAACCGTATTCGGCAGGGCCGGCGCGTTGCGATAGCTGGAATTGCCGATGACGAGCGCAACGCGGCGCTCTGGAGCCGGCGCCGCCATGGCCAGGCCCGTCAGCATGAGCATGATCAGCCCGCAGAGTCTGGCGACGAGGATCATGGCCCCCTTCCTTGGGGGAAGGCTACCGCAGGACTTCGCCGGACTCCAGAACAAAGCCTCTCCAGCTGTGTCAGCACCAGGTGTTCCGCTTGAAGGGGAGCAGCCGCGCTGGTAGCCTGCCCGTATCCGTCTCGTGGATGGGGGACGTCGATGCCATCGAGGGCGCTTCGCCTCATACCCGCCCTGGTACCGGCGGCTCTGGCATGCGCCATCGCCATCGCGCTTCCAATCGGGGAGGCTGCGGCCCAGGCGCGCGCGATGCAGCGCAGCCCGGCCCCGGCTACCGCCAAGCTCAGCTTCGTTGGCCTCGCCAACAATGACCGCGTTCCCGGCAAGTTCACCGTCCGCTTTGCGATCACTGGCATGGAGATCGCGCCCGCCGGGCAGGCCAGGCGCTATGCCGGGCACCATCACCTCCTGATCGACACTGAGCTCCCGCCGCTCGACCAGMCGATCCCGAGCGATTTCAACCACATCCACTTCGGCGGCGGGCAGACCGAGGCCGAGATCGCGCTGACGCCCGGCCGGCACACGCTCCAGCTTCTCTTCGCCGACCATAACCATGTGCCGCATGATCCGCCGGTCGTCTCGGAGCGGATCACCGTCGAGGTCGCGGCCGATCCGGCCGAGAAGCCGCGCTCCGCCGCAGCTCCCGGCGCCCGGGTCTTCTTCATCGACCTCAAGGACGGCGCCACGATTCCGACCCGCGCGAAGATCCGCTTCGGCATCGAGGGCATCGCCATCACACCCGCCGGCACGATGAGCCCCAATGGCGGCCATCACCACCTGCTGGTCGACACGGAGGTTCCAGCGCTCGACCGCGAGATCCCCAGTGATTTCAACCATCTGCATTTCGGGCGCGGCCAGACCGAGGTCGAACTCTCGCTCCCGCCCGGCGAGCACACGCTGCAGCTCCTCTTGGGCGATCACGAACATGTCCCGCATGACCCTCCGGTGATGTCCGAGCGGATCCGGGTGCGCGTCGTCGATACCGCGCAGGCCGGCCCTGCGGCGCCCGCTGCCCCCGCGGCGGGAGCGGGGCGCCCGCGCACAGCTTCGCCCAATGACGCCGCCGTCTACTTCATCTATCCGAAGGATGGCGAGACGATCTTCCCGAACTCGACGATCCGCTTCGGCTTACGCAACATGGGCGTCGCACCGGCCGGCGTCGCCAAGCCGAACACCGGGCACCATCACCTGCTGGTCGATGTGGCGACGCCGGCGCTCGACGAGCCGATCCCGTCCGACCTCAACCACATCCATCTCGGCGGTGGCCAGACGGAGCGGCGCATCACCTTGCCGCCCGGCAAGCACACGCTGCAGCTCCTGCTCGCGGACGAGAACCACGTGCCGCACGATCCGCCGGTCATGTCGGAGCGCATCACGGTCATGGTGATGCCGGGCGGCCGCAAACCGGTGAGGCGTCGATGAGCGTTTTGCGCCTTAGCGTGGCTGTCCTCCTGGCGGTCTGGTCCTGTGCGACGGCTGGTCCCTTCCGGCCGACTGATGCGCTGGCGCAGGCCGCGAAGCGGCAGAAGGCGCCGCCCGGCGCGCAGGTCTACTTCCATTACCCCCTCGACGGGTTGCGCGTGCCGGAGCGCTTCACCGTCCGGATCGGGCTGCACAACATGGGTGTCGCGCCGGCGGGCGTCGACCACGCGGCGACCGGCCATCATCATCTGCTGATCGACACTGATCCCAGCCCGCCCGACCAGCCGATTCCGTCCGATTACAACAATATCCATCTTGGCAACGGTCAAACGGAGGTTGTCGTCACCTTGCCGAAAGGGCCTCATACGCTGCAATTATTGGTCGGGGACCATACCCATACGCCGCATGATCCACCCGTGATGTCGAAGAAGATCACGATCTATGTGCGCTGAGACTGCGGCGGCCCGCGCCCCGACACGCCGCCGATGACGAATGGTCGCTAGCATGGACTGGTTGCGCTCTTTCCTCCTCGCCGTCCCGCTCGTTGCGCTCGCGGCAATGCCTGCACTGCCGCAGGAGGCGGCGCCGCCCGCCCGGGTTGCGCTGGTGATCGCCAACGGCGCCTACCCCGACGCGGCCGTCGCACAGGCGCCGACACAGGGGCGCGCGGTTGCCGCGGCTCTGCGCGAAGGCGGCTTTGAGGTGATCGCGGTGGAAAATGGCGGCCGTGCCGAGATGCGGCAGGCCATTGCCGAGTTTGCCGGCAAGCTGCGCCCCAGCGCCTTGGCGGTGGTCTTCTATTCCGGCCACGCCGTGCAACAGCGCGACCGCGACTTCCTCGTGCCGATCTCGTCCAACCCGGTGCAGGACGCGGTCGATCTCGACGAGGTGATCGATCCGCTGATCATTGCCAGGCCATCCAGTGCCCTCGTGCTGATCGACGCCAGCCGGGACAATCCCTGGCAGGCGCGGGGGAGGGGCCTGCGCGCGACCGAGCCGCTCGAGACCGTTGCCGTGATGTTCACGGCCTCGCCGGGAAAAACGGTCGCGGATTCCGGGCCGCGCGGCAATCCCGTGGTCGAGGAATGGCTGAAGGCGATCCGCACGCCCGGTCTCGACATGACGGCCGCAATCGTCCGTGTGCGCGATGCGGTGGCACGGGCGAGCCGGCGCAGCCAGCAAATCTGGCTCTCATCCGAGCCGCCGAAGGGGCTCGTGGTGACGCCTGTCGGCCAGCCCGTTGCGGTCGCGCAGGCGAACCGCGCCGTCATCCTGCCACCGAGCGGCCCCGACGCCTCGCCGGACGCCTTCGAACTCGCCTTCTGGGAATCGATCCGCAACAGCCAGAATGCCAGCGAATACCGCGCCTATCTCGACGCCTATCCGAATGGCCGTTTCTCGGCGCTGGCGCGCACCCGCGAGCAGCTCTACCGCGGCAAGCCCGGGGCGGCTGCGGCTGCAGCCTCGGCCACTCCGCTTCCGGTCACTGCAACGCCCGCTGCAGCAGCGTCCAAGACGGCTCCGATCCGCGATTGCAGCGACTGCCCCGAGCTGGTGGCGATACCGCCCGGCTCCTTCCAGATGGGCTCCAACGATCTTTACGAGTTCGAGAAGCCCGTTCACCCCGTTGCGGTGCGCGGCTTCTATCTCGGTATGCGGGAGGTGAGCCTCGAGGAATGGGATCGCTGCGTGACCGAGGGCGGCTGCAACTATCGGCCTGACGATCGCGGGCTCGGGCGCGGAAAGCGCCCCGTCACGGATATTCACTGGAACGACGCCAACGCCTATCTCGCCTGGCTCTCTGCCAAGACGGGGAAGCGCTATCGGCTGCCCAGCGAGAGCGAATGGGAGTATGCCGCGCGTGCCGGCACGACAACGACCTATCCCTGGGGCCAAACCGTGGAGAAGGACCGCGCGAACTGCCTGGGCTGCAACGACCAGCCGCGCCGCAGCGCCGTCGCTTCGGGCCAGTTTCCGCCCAACGCCTTCGGCCTCTACGACATGGCTGGCAACGCGGCCGAATGGGTCGCGGATTGCTGGAGCGAGAATTATCGCAGCGCCCCGCGCGACGGCAGCGCCTATGTGGCGCCCGGCTGCCGCGAGCGCGTGCTGCGCGGCGGCTCCTTCAACAACGACCCGCGCTATCTGCGCTCGGCCGCCCGTTTCAAATACGAAGCCGATGTGCGCTTCTACACCAACGGTTTCCGCGTCGCGCGCGAGCCCTGACGACCGCGTGCATTCAGAGAACGGCCGCCATGCCGTCGCGGCATCCGCGACGCGAGTGAGAGCAAGGTCCCGGCCCCGGACGACTAGAACCGCTTCGTCGAGAGCACGTCGAAGGTCTTGCCGATCGTCGCGACGGCCTTGTCGTAATCGGCCAGCGAAAGACAGGCGATCAGGGCGTCGATGACGGCGAGCTGGGCGATGCGGCTCGTCATCGCCTCCGTGCGGAACTGGGTCTCGCGCGCCATGGTGTTGAGCACGATGTCGGCATAGGCGAGCAGCGGCGATTTGCCGAAATTGGTGATGCAGATCGTGGTTGCGCCGGCTTCTCGCGCAAGCCTAGTCGCGGTGACAGTCTCATGTGTCGATCCCGAATGCGAGATCGTGATCGTCACGACGTCCGGGCCGGTCAGCGAGGCACTGATCGCCTGGACGTGGGAATCCACCACGACCTTGGATTCGACGCCGATGCGTAGGAGCCGGTAATTGGCGTCCTCCGCGATCGGGGCGGCGCTGCCGATGCCGTAGAGCTCGACGCGGCGCGCCCCACGGATCGCGGCGACCGCACGCTCCATTGCGCCGCGGTCGAGCACCTTCATGGTGTCGTGGAGCGCCTGCAGGTCGCTGCCGAAGATCTTCTCGATCACCGTCCCGGTGTCGTCGGCGCGCGCGAGATCCTCGTGGATGAATTGCACCGGCTGCACGAGATCGCGCGCCAGCGCGATCTTGACCTGCTGGAAGCCGCGCGCGCCGAGCTGGCGGCAGAGCGAGATCACGCTGCCCTCGCTCGCTTCCGCCCGTTCGGCCACCTCCGTCACCGACATGTGCACGACCTCGGCCGCATGGGCGAGGAAGACGTCGGCAATGCGTGCGGCGGTCGGCGGCAGCGTCGCGCGCAGCGCCGTCAGCCGCTCGATCACGCCATCGAAGCCGTCTTTGCCGCCAGTGCGCGCCTTGTCGGGGCTTTCCGCCATGACGTCGGCATCCGGCTTTCGATGAGATGAGCTCATGCCGGCAAGGCGATCATGTCTTGCTCGTGCGGGCAAGTCGTCTCGATATAGAGTTGCGGGAGCACCCCGTCTGTGACCTCGACATAGTGCAGGCCGAAGCGGCGCGCCCCTTCGCCATCGGTCCTGGGATTGTCTCCGAGCATCGCGACAGCCCGCTTGGGCAGGCCGAGCAAGGCGAGCCCGGCGGCGAACAGGGTAGGCTCCGGCTTGCCGATGAGGCGGTAGCTCACGGGGCCGGTGCAGGCGAGCAGCGCGGCGAGCAACGCGCCGGTTTCCGGAACGACCGAGCCGTCGGCGCCCGGATGGACGAGGTCCGGATTGGCGACGACGAGCTCGGCCCCCATCCGCACGGCATTGGCCGCCAGCGCCAGCCGCGCGTGGCTGAACCACCGGTCGCGGCCGAGAAAGACGACATCCGGCTGCTCCCTGACCGGCACGAGGCCGCGCTGGCGCGCATGGCGCATCAGGCTGCGACTCGCCAGCATGAGCACGCGCGCTCCGGGACGGCGCGCGGCGATATCGTCGAGCGCGACCGCTCCCGCCAGCACGATACGGTCAGTCGGAATGTCGAGCCCCATCCGCCGCAGGCCGCGCCTCAACTCTGCCGGCGTATGCTCGGCATCGTTCGAAACCACGACGAAACGGCCGGCGCAGGCGTCGAGGAAGGCGCTGGCGCCAGGCATCGCCCGGTCGCCGCACACCAATGTGCCGTCGAGATCGATCAGCCAGCCACGAATATCGTCCGCTGCGCGCACTGCAAACTCCGTCTCGGATCGCGGCAGGCATGAACTGAGATTGTCTCAGTGTCAAACAGTCGTCGACCTAAATTATATTCATGAGCCTGTCATGGAAGGCTGCCAGAAGGCTCGGGCTCCCGCCGCTTGAAGCGGCCGCGCAGCGCCCCGCAGCCCGTCCCAGAGGACGCCATGCTCGTATTCCTAGGCAGCCGTCTCCTGCGCATGACGATCACGCTCTGGGCGATCGTCACCGCCGTCTTTCTGGCGACGCGGCTGACCGGCAATCCGATCGACTTCCTGATGCCGGAAGGGCTCGACGCCGCCTCCCGCGCCGAGATGATCGCCTATTGGGGCCTCGACCGGCCCATCGCAGAACAATACCTGCTGTTCTGGAAGTCGCTGCTCTCGGGCGATTTCGGCCTCGGCCTGATGGAGCGCCGGCCGGTCGCGGTGATCTTCGGCGAGCGGCTCTGGCAGAGCGCCTCGCTCCTGGTCGCGACCCTGGCGCTGACCGTCGCGGTCGGCGTGCCGCTCGGTATCCTCGCCGCGCTCTGGCGTGGGCAGCCGCGCGGCCAAGGTGTGCTCTTCATCGCCTTTCTCGGCTACGCGGTCCCGAATTTCGTCCTCGCCATCCTGCTGCTGCTCGTCTTCTCCTACACGCTGCACTGGCTGCCGAGCGCCGGCTCCGCCACCCTGCTGCATTACGCGATGCCGACCGTGGCGCTGGCCGCCTATTTCGTCGCGGCGCTGACCCGCTACACGCGCAACGCCATGCTCGACGTCCTCTCGGAGGACTATATGCGCACGGCCCGCGCCAAGGGCCTGTCCGAAGGCGCCATCATCCTGCGGCACGGGCTGCGCAATGCGCTGATCCCGGTCATTACGGTACTCGGCCTGCAGATCACCACGCTCGTCTCCGGCGCCGTCGTGGTCGAGACCGTCTTCGCCTGGAACGGGGTCGGCGACCTGCTCGTCGGCGCGACGCTGCGGCGCGACTACCCGGTCCTCCAGTTCGGCGTCCTCGTCGTCGCCGGTGCGGTCATCCTCGTCAATTTCGCGATCGACCTCGCTTATGCGGCGTCGGATCCGCGCGTGCGCCTCGTCGGAGCCTGACCGCCATGGCCGAGATCGCTGACGCCAAGTTGATGCTTCCGCCCCGCAGGCTGCTGCGGATCAGGTTTGCCTGGGCAGGCAGGTTCGATACGCTGGTCGTAGCCGCCGCGCTGCTCGGGCTTCTCCTGGTCGCGCTCGCCTTGCTGGCGCCGCTGGTCTCGCCCTTCGAGCCAGACCAGCAGCGGCTTCTCGCACGGCTGAAGCCACCGATCGGCATCGCCGGCGCCAACCCGCTCCATTGGCTCGGCACCGACCAGCTCGGGCGTGATCTCCTCTCACGCTGCCTCCATGGCTTGCGTCTGACTCTCTCACTCGCGCTCTTCGGGACCCTGCTCGGCCTCGCCATCGGTGCGGCGCTCGGCCTCGCGGCGGGGCTGCTGCGCGGCTGGGCCGATGCGCTGATCATGGGCCTCGTCGACATCATGATGTCGCTTCCGTTCACCCTCGTCGCGCTTTTCGTCGTGGCGCTCGCCGGGACCGATGTGACGGTGCTGATCTGCGTGCTCGGCATCGCCTACTGGGCGCATTTCGCTAGGCTGATCCGGGCGCAGGTGCTCAGCCTGCGCGAGATGCCCTTCGTCGAGGCGGCCCGCGCGGCGGGAGCCGGCCCCTGGCGCATCGCCACCGTCCATATGATCCCGAACCTGATCTCGCCGGTCGTGGTCATGGCGAGCCTCAACTTCTCGAACCTGATCCTGCTGGAATCGGCGCTGTCCTTCCTCGGCCTCGGCGTCCAGCCGCCGACGGCGACGCTCGGCTCCATGGTCGGGCAGGGGCGCGACTACATGGCCTCCGCGCCCTGGATCGTCGCCGTTCCGGCTGTCGTCATCGTGCTGGTCAGCCTCGTCGCCATGCTGCTCGGGGATGCATTGCGCGACCGCCTCGATCCGCGCCTGCGCGGGCGCTGAACGCCCGCTCGCCATTCGTGCTGTTCATCCAAAGGAATTAGAAACATGTTCAAGATCTTGAAAATAATGACGATCGCTGCGCTGTCGGCGACCGCTCTCGTCAGTTTCGCCCAGGCGCAGGAGCTGAAGGTCGGTGTCCAGAACATGGCGCCCTGGCTCGATCCCGGCCGCGACTTCTCGAATGTCGGCTCGCAGTTCTACTTCAACGCCTTCGATCCGCTGATCGGCAAGGACGCCACCCGCGCCGAGAGCGTCTGGCAGCCGGGCATCGCCACGAGCTGGAAACAGGTTTCGCCGACCGTGATCGAGCTCAAGATCCGGCAGGGCGTGACCTTTCACAATGGCGACCCGATGACGGTCGAGGATGTCGTCTTCTCCTTCGACCGCATCATCAACGCGACCTTCCCGCCCTATGGCGTGCGCAAACGCGATACGCTGCCCAACATGGCCAAGGTCGAGGCCGTCGATGCCGAGACGGTCCGCATTACCGCGACCCGGCCCGAGCCGCTGTTCGAGACGCTGCTCAACGTGCAGCAGGGCATGATCGTGCCGAAGAAATACGTGATGGCCCTGACCGGCGATCCGAACGTTTCGGAAGCCTCCGATTTCGAGGCCTTCGCGCTGAAGCCGGTCGGCACCGGCCCCTACAAGATCGCCGAATTCGTGCCGAACCAGCGCCTGGTCTATGAGCGTTTCGATGGCTTCTGGGGTGAGAAGGCTCCGTTCCAGAAGGTCACGGTGACGCGCATCCCCGAGCTTTCCGGCCGCCTGACGGCGCTGAAGAACGGCGAAGTCGATCTGATCACCAACGTTCCGCCGGACCAGCTCGAGCCGATCGCCGCCGATCCGAAGCTCAAGGTCGAGGGCATGCAGACGCCGCTCTTCCACGTCGTCATCTTCAACACCCAGAACCCGAAGATGGCCAACCCCAAGCTGCGCCAGGCGCTTTCCTACGCCATCGACCGCAAGACGCTGAACGATGCGCTCTGGTTCGGTAAGGCGAAGGTGCCGACCTCGCATACATTCGCGCAGTTCGGCCCGCTCTACATGCCCGAGCTCAACACCTTCGAATACGATCCGGCCAAGGCCAAGGCGCTGCTCAAGGAAGCCGGCTATGACGGCACGCCGATCCGATACGACATCCAGGCGGCCTACTACACCAACGGCCTGCTCGCGGCTCAGGCGATCCAGGAGATGTGGGGCGCCGTGGGCGTCAAGATGCAGCTCAACGTCACCGAGCAGTGGACGGGCTCCGATCCGACCATGATGGCCCGCGGCTGGTCGAACCCGATGTACTTCCCCGATCCCGCCGGCGCCTTTGGCATCATGTGGGCCCCGACCGGCAACTCCGCCTCGGAGGGGCGCTTCAAGGCCGACGACGCCTACATCGCGCTCTGGGACAAGTTCCGCTTCTCGACCGACCTTGCCGAGCGCAAGCAGGCCTATGTCTCGCTGATGCAGGCCATCAAGAACGACCCGCCGGTCCTGCCGTTCTATCAGCCCTACGAGTCCTACGGCATGAAGCGCTCGCTCGCCTGGCGGCCGCTGCAGGGGCACATCCCCTATGTGCTCGACTTCCGCGCCGGCCGCGCGACGCTCGCAGCGCGCTGATGCAATTGCGGGAGCCGGTATCGCCGGCTCCCGCCTCCTATTTCCGACCCTGCTCGACGAGCCACGCCATGACCCGATCCCTTCGCCTCGCCTTCGTCGCCGACATCCATCACGGCAGGAACAGCTTCACCAAGATCGGCACCGCAGCCCTGCCGCTGATGGACGAGTTCCGCCGCTTCGTTGCTGAGGCGCAGCCCGACGCCGTGATCGACCTTGGAGATCGCATTTCCGATATCGACCATGACACCGACCTCAGGTTGGAGCGGGAGGTCGCGGAAGCCTTCGCGCCGATCGCGGCGCCGCGCTTCCATCTCTGCGGCAACCATGATCGCGATCATCTCAGCGTCGCCGAGAACGAAGAGATCCTCGGCCAAGCGCTTGGCCATCGCACCGTCGACCTCGGCGACTGGCGCTTCGTGCTCTGGGCCGCCGATTCACGCATCCACCGGCCAGGCGGCTTCGTGCTGCGCGAGGCCGACCTCATCTGGCTCGCCGCGACCATCGAGGCCGCCGACCGGCCGCTGGTCGTGATGAGCCATGTTCCGGTCTCCGGCCACGCCCAGACCGGCAACTACTACTTCGAGCGTAATCCGGCATCCTCGACCTATCCCGGTGCCGAGCGCGTCCGTGCTGTGCTCGCCCGGGCGAAAGTGCCGGTGATCTGCATCGCCGGCCATGTCCACTGGAACACGCTGACCACGGTCGACGGCATCCCGCACCTGACGCTGCAGTCTCTGACCGAGAGCTTCACGACGATGCCCGGGCCTGCCGGCGCCTTCGCTCTTCTCGAGCTCGGTGAGACCATCGCCTGGACGGTCCACGGCGCCGACCCGTTCTCAGCTCGCATCGCAACGGCGCAGACGGTGAAGCGTTGGATGACGCCGCTCCAGCCGTTCGAAGAGCACCCCGAGTTGCGGCAAAGGCGTCTTGTCTCCGCCGTCCAGACGGATATGGCGGCGGTGGCCTGATCGGGATTCAAGGCCGTGAGAGATTCGGAGTGAAGGGTTCGGTCAGAGGTCCGGGTTCGGGCGGCGGGCGCTGTTCAATTGAGCAGAATTCCGCGGATTTCCTTCCAGCTTTCTGCGTCGGGCGCACAGAGCAGCCCGGCCGGGCGCTCGGCCGGGGAATAGCTGCGGCCGTCGAGCAGTCGTGCGTGGCCGCCGGCCTCGCTGTAGAGCAGCACGCCCGGTGCGTGGTCCCAGGGATTGAGGATGCCGTAGAGCAGGAATTGCAGGCGTCCTGCCGCCGCCAGCCGGTATTCCTGCCCGCAGCAGCGCAGCGAGCCGACTTCGAGGAAGGCGGGGAAGCGGCTGGGAAGCGAACTGCGCAGCGGCTCCGGGAAATACTGCCAGCTCGCCATGCCGTTCATGTGGCGCGTCGCGACGGCCGGGGCGACTCGCAGGTCGCGGCTGGAGCCATCGGCGCGACGAAGCCAGGCGCCTTCGCCGCGTAGCGCCATGGCGCTGTCTCCGGCAACGGGATCGTGGATCACGGAGGCGACGATCTCGCCCCTGACGATGACGGCCGCCATCACTGCGAAGAGCGACAGGTCGCAGGCATAGTTGAGCGTGCCGTCGATCGGATCGATGACGAAGGCGAGATCGGCATCGCCCAATTGGCCGAGCAGCGCGGGCTCGCGCGTCACGGCCTCCTCTCCGATCAGCGCGGCACCCGGAAAGGCCTTCGCCAGCTCGGCGCAGATGAAGCGCTCGGCGGCCTCGTCGGCTTCCGTAACCAGATCGCCCGGTGCCTGTTTCTCGCGGATATCGCTATCGGCGAGGCGCCGGAAGCGCGGCATCACCTCGCGTCGGGCCGCCTCGCTCAGGATGGCGTCGAGCCGGTCATGGTCCTGCCGGGTGAAGATCATCCGAGGCCGAACTCGACCAGGATGGGCTGGTGGTCGGAGGCTCGCGTCTCGATGTCGTAGACGATGGCGCGTGCCCGCGCGGCAAGATCCGGCGTCGCCAGCACATAGTCGAGGCAGCCGGGCGGACCATAGGTCTGATCGCAGATGAAGGCCGAGGGCGGATGCGGCGCAACGCCCTGCAGCACCGGCCATAGATCGACCAACGGCGGCACATCCCCGTCGAACGGCGCGAGTAGCTGCGCCAGCCCGGCGTCGTCCGGCCGCATGTTGAAGTCGCCCGTCAGGATCGCGCTGGCCGAGTTCGGCGTCGGCGCGTAGGTGTGCGGGCCGGATGCGCGCGGCGTCGCCTGCCTTTCGGCGGCCATGCGGTGGACCTGCCGGATGCCCTCGACCTGGGCGGCGCGCAGCACGGACGAAGAATATTCCAGATGCGTCGTCATCAGCCGGATCGGGCCGAAGGGCGTCTCGACCATGGCCTCAACCAGCACGCGCGGCATGTTGCGCGTGGCCGCCGCTTCCCAGGGCAGGGTGTGGCGCAGCGCCTGCGCCACCGGCAGCCGGGTCAGCAGCAGGTTGCCGAAGCGCTTGCGCCCGCCCTGGCTGTCGGAGACGTCGACCCCGATCGCATCGATGGCGGTGAAGCCCGGCAGCAACTCGCCGAACAGGGCGAACTGGTCTGTGCGGTCGTTGCCGTCGAGATCGGGGAAGTTGGCCGCGACTTCCTGCAGGCAGAGCACGTCGAAATCGGCCATCTGCCTGGCGTGGTCGATGATGCGGCGCGGATCGACGCGTTCGTCGACGCCGCGTGCCCACTGGATGTTCCAGGTGATCAGCTTCATTGAGCCGGCCTCGACCCTACTTGATGCCCGCGCGCATAAAACTCTGCACGAACTGGCGCTGGAACAGAAGGAAACCGACGAGGAGCGGTGCCGAGGTCATCAGCGTCGCCGCGCAGATCACCGCCCAGTCGATGCCCTGGTCGGCCGAGGAGAAGACCTGGAGGCCCACCGTCAGCGGCCGCGACTCGACCGAGTTGGTGACGAGCAGCGGCCAGAGGAAGTTGTTCCAGTGGTAGCTGACCGAAACGAGGCCATAGGCGATGTAGGTCGGCTTCGCGAGCGGGACATAGACCTTCATCAGCACCTGCAGCGGGCTCGCTCCCTCGACGCGGGCGGCGTCGTCGAGTTCCTTCGGCACGGTCTTGAAGGTCTGCCGCAGCAGGAAGATGCCGAAGGCCGAGGCGATGTAGGGCAGGGCGATCGCCGGGATCGTGTCGATCAGGTTGACCTTGGCGAGCGTGCGGTAGTTCTCGACGATCAGCGCGTCCGGCATGATCATCAGCTGCGCCAGGATCAGCACGAAGGCGATGTCACGGCCCCAGAAATCCTGCCGTGCCAGCGCATAGGCCGCGAGCGTCCCCAGCACGAGCTGGAAGGCGAGGATCATGGTCACGAGGATGAAGGTGTTGAGGAAATAGCGGGCGAAGGGCGCCGCGGCCCAGGCCCGCGTGAAATTGTCCAGCGTCAGCGGCGCGGTCAGCACGAAGCGCGTCGTGTATTCGGCCGGGTGGAACGCCGCCCAGACGGCATAGGCCAGCGGCAGCACCCAGATGAGGGCGAGCAGGATCGCGCCGATGGATTCCAGCGTGAGCGAGAAGCCTTTGGGCGCGTAAGGGTCTGTGCGCGTCGGGGCGCTCATTGATAGTGCGTCCTGCGTTCGAGCCAGCCGTACTGGACGAAGGCCACCAGCGCGAGCAGCACCAGGAGCACGCAGGTCAGCGTCGCGGCATAGGCCGTATCCCAGAAGCCGAAGCCGACCTGGTAGATGTAGTAGAGCAGCAGGGTGGTCGCGTTGTCCGGGCCGCCGCGCGTCATCACCACGATATGGTCGACCATGCGGAAGGCGTTGATCACGGCGTTGATCAGTACGAACAGCGTCGTCGGCATCAGCAGCGGGAACTGGATGCGCCGGAAGAAGGTCCAGCGCGAGGCGCCCTCGATCGCCGCGGCCTCACCGAGACTGGGCGGGATCGCCTGCAGCGCCGCGAGGTAGAAGATCATGAAGAAGCCGGCTTCCTTCCAGATCGCGACGATGGTGATGGCGTAGAGCGCCGTGTCCTGCGATCCCAGCCAGTTGGTCGAGCGACCGCCGAACAGGCCGATGACCTGCTCGAGCAGGCCGTATTGCGGCGTGTAGAAGAACAGCCAGATATTGGCGACCGCGATCATCGGCAGGATCGTCGGCGTGAAAAAGGCCATGCGGACGAGTGTTCGCCCCGCAATCCTGTCATTGACCCAGACCGCCATCAGCAGCGCCAGCGCGATCGAGGTCGGGATGGTGCCGAGCGCGAACCAGAAGTTGTTGCTCAGCGCCTTCCAGAAGATCGGGTCGGCCAGCATCTGCTGATAGTTTTCGAGCCCGACGAAACGCGCCGGGCGGCGCGCCTTCGGTGTCGAGTAGAAGCTCTCGATGAAGCTCGCGACCGCGGGCCAGTGCGTGAACAGGGCCAGGCACGCCATGGCCGGCAGCAGGAGCAGCCAGCCATGGAGTGTCGCGGTCGCGCGGTTCGTCATTGGCTTACCGCCCCGTCAATGCGAGTAGCGCGAGCGACGACGCAATCCAGGGACGGCAGGGCTTGACGTTCCCATGGATTGCTTCGCTGCGCGCGCAATGACGGCTGAACTTCATCGACATACTCTACCGGTAGGGCTTGAGGATGCGCTCGGCCTCGGCCTGCGCATCTTCCATCGCCTTCTGCGGCGTCTTGGTGCCGGTCAGCGCTGCCTGCAGCCCGTCGTTCAGCGCCTTGGTGACGCGCTGGTTCTCATGGGTCGAGAGCTCGGCCACTGCGCTCGGCAACTGGTCGCGCGCGACCAGCGCCTGCGGGAAGTCGGCGACGTATTTCTTCATCGCCTCGGTCTCGTAGGAGGCCGGTGTCACCGCGACATAGCCGGTATCGGCGCTCCACTGCGCGGCGCGCTCGGGCGTGGTGATCCAGCGCACGAACTTGAAGGCCGCTTCCTGCTCGGCCTTGGTCGCCTTCTTCGAGAGATAGAAGTTGCCGCCGCCGGTCGGGCTGCCCGGCTTCTTGCCGGCGGGCAGCACCGCGACGCCGAAGGGGAACTTGGCGTTGGCGCGGACATTTGTGAGGTTGCCGGTGGTGGTCCACATCATCGCGACCTTCTTCTCGAAGAAGTCGCGCGGCGTGGTGCCCCATTCGACGATTCCAGGCGGGTGGACCTTATGCTTCTGCGCGAGGTCGACCCAGTACTGCAGCGCCTCGACCACACCCGGGTTGGCGTAATCGGTCTTGTCGCCCGCCGGATTGGCGAGGATCGCGCCGGCCTGCGTCGATAGCCCCTGGAACAGCCAATAGGGGAAGCCGGAGGAGGGGATCTGGATGCCCCATTGGGTGACGTTGCCGGCGGCGTCGCGCTTGGTCAGTTTCTGCGCGAATTCGAGCTGCTCGGCCCAGGTCTTCGGCGGCTTCTCGGGATCGAGGCCGGCCTCCTTGAACAGCTCCTTGTTCCAGTAGAGCACCACGGTGGAGCGCTGGAACGGGATGCCCCAGGTCTTGCCGCCGGTCTGGCTGTTCTCCATGAAGCCGGGGAAGAAGCTGGCGAGCCACTTCTTGTCCTCGTCGGTCTTGATGAAGTCGTCGAAGGGCACGATCGCCTCTTCGTCGATCAGGGTGAACATGTCGGTCGAGAGCAGCACCGAGAGCACCGGCGGGCTGCCGCTCTTGTGCGCGGTGAGCGCCTTGACGATCGTTTCCTGATAGGTGCCGGCATAGATCGGCTTCAGCTTGACCGAGGGGTTCTCCTTCTCGAAGCCGGCGGCATAGGCGTCGATCAGCTTCGTGATCGGCCCGCCCACGGCGACCGGGTAGAAGAACGAAAGCTCCGTGCTCTGCGCCCGGGCGATGCCGGGCAGGGCGGTCGCGCCCGCGAGGGCGGCCGTGCCGCCGAGAAATTCACGCCTGTCCATAATATCCTCTCTCCCTTGCTGGGATGGTTCGAGCGTCCGACACTCTCGGCCGGTTCAGTCCCGAACCACCTTCTGTTCCGACGCCAGATCGAACCAGTGCAGCGCCGATTGTGACAACGTGATGTAGACCTGTTCGCCGGCTGTGGCCCGGACTTTTCCGGGCCGCTTGATGATGAAGGAATGGCCGTCGATGCGGGTTTCGAGCAGCGTGTCGGAGCCGAGATACTCGACCGCGACGACATCGGCGGCGACACCGCTGTCGGCGATCTCGATCATCTCGGGACGGATGCCGACCGCGAGCCCCGCCGGGTCGAGGCCGGCGGGCGGGGTCAGCGTGCCGCCGCGCGCCTGCACGGTGGCGAGGGGGAGCACGTTCATCGGCGGCGTGCCGACGAAGCGTGCCGCGAAGATGGTCTCCGGGTTCTCGTAGAGCACGTCGGGTGGAGCATCCTGCTCGATCTTGCCGTTGCGCATCAGCACGACCTGATCGGCCATCGTCATCGCTTCGACCTGGTCATGCGTGACGTAGACCATGGTCATGCCGAGGCGCTGCTGCAGTTCGCGGATCTCGCGGCGCATCTCGACGCGCAGCTGGGCGTCGAGGTTGGAGAGCGGCTCGTCCATCAGGCAGACCGGCGCCTCGGCGACGATGGCGCGACCGAGCGCAACGCGCTGCTGCTGGCCGCCGGAAAGCTGCGACGGTTTGCGCTCGAGCAGGGCGGAAAGCCCGAGGATCGAGGCAGCGCGGGCGAGGCGTTCGTCGCGCTCGGCACGCGAGACCTTGCGGACCTTGAGCCCGAACATGATGTTCTCGGCCACGCTCAGATGCGGGAACAAAGCATAGTTCTGGAACACCATGGCAATGCCGCGCTGCGAGGGCGAGGAGTGGGTGACGTCTCGCCCGCCGATCGCGATCGTGCCGCTGCTGGTCTCCTCCAGCCCGGCGATCAGCCTCAGCGTGGTCGACTTGCCGCAGCCCGACGGGCCGAGCAGCGCGACGAGATTGCCGCCTTCGACGGTGAAGCTGATGGCATCGACGGCCGCGGCTCCGCCCCAGCTCTTCGAAACGGTCTTGAGCTCTACCGAAACCATTCGCAACCCGGCCGTCCAAGCAATCCATATCGTGCCGACGCTGGACGCTGCGACTGTCGGCTATGTGACGGGCGAACTTGAAGATAAAATCGGTGCGGAGACAAGAGCGGGGCCACGCCTGACCACACGTTCCTGCGCCGATGAGCGAAGGACGCACGGTGCTGGCGGTCCGGGTGCCGGGTCGAACGGCCGGTTTACGGCCAGCGCATGCATTATTTGCATCGCCGTGGCGCCGGCTCACGAAATTGTTTGCGCCCAGGAGATCGTCTAGAGAGCGCTTTCTGCATGCCGGGTGGGAATCGTTCCGGCCGGGCGTGCTGGAAGGCTCCGCGATGACCACCAGCGCACAGACCGCCTCCTTGCCCCAGCGTGCCATGATGCCGGTGCTGATCGCGCTCAGCGTGACGCATCTGCTCAACGACATGATCCAATCGCTGATCCCGGCGACCTACCCGATCATCAAGGAAGCTTATCGCCTCGATTTCGGCCAGATCGGCCTGATCACGCTGACCTTCCAGGTTTCGGCTTCGCTGCTGCAGCCTGCGGTCGGGCTCTATACCGACAAGCATCCGATGCCCTATTCGATGGTCGTCGGCATGGGCTTCACGCTCGCCGGTCTCATCGGTCTCTCTTATGCCGGGAGCTACGGGCTCCTGCTCCTGTCGGCGGCCTGCGTCGGAATTGGCTCGTCGATCTTCCATCCGGAGGCAACACGGATGGCGCGCAATGCCTCCGGCGGACAGCATGGCTTTGCGCAAGGCATCTTTCAGGTGGGGGGGCAGACCGGCGGCGCGCTCGGGCCGCTGCTTGCTGCCTTCATCATCGTGCCGCGCGGGCAGGGAAGCCTCGCCTGGTTCTCGGTCGCGGCGCTCGTCGCGATGATGCTGATGATCTGGACGGCATCGAGCTATGCCCGTTTGGACCGCGCTCGTCCGCCCAAGGCCGCCGCAGCAAGGAGCGCAGCGCCCGCGCGGCCGGGCCGTCGCTCGGTCGCCTTCGCGATCACGATCCTGATCGTGCTGCTGTTTTCGAAGAACGCCTACACCGCCAGCTTCACCTCGTTCTACACCTTCTATCTGATCGGCAAATTCGGCATCTCCGTGCAGAATTCGCAGGTCATGCTGTTCCTGTTCCTCGCCTCCTCGGCGGTGGGCGCGCTGGGCGGCGGCATGCTGGGCGATCGGATCGGCCGCAACAAGATCATCTGGTTCTCGATCCTGGGCGCGCTGCCCTTCACCTTGATCCTGCCTTATGCCGATCTGTTCTGGACGGGCGTGCTGACCATCGTGATCAACCTGATCATGTCGAGCGCCTTTGCCGCGATTCTGATCTATGCGCTCGAATTGCTCCCCGGCCGCGTCGGGCTCGTCGGCGGCTTCTTCTACGGGCTTTCTTTCGGACTCGGCGGTTTGGCGGCGGCGCTGCTCGGCGAGTTCGCGGACCTGCTCGGCATTGAGACCGTCTACAGGATCTGCTCGTTCATCCCGATGGTCGGCCTCCTCGCCTGGTTCCTGCCCCGACTCAACGACACTGCTGCCGGAGCGCGCCCGGCACATTGATACAGCTTGAGCAACGCTATTCGCTCAGGGATGCCGGAAGAGTGCGCCTCAATCCGCGCTGTGACGCTTGCTGTCCCAGAGGTTCCGCGTTGAGTTGGTTCAGAGCCCTTCAGATTTTTGATCGGCCAGCCCTTAGGTAAGCCAGGGCTGCAGCTCCGACAATTTGGTTGGCGGCATCATGCCGGCCCTGAAACAACCTTTCCGTCCCGGGTCAGCCCATCGTGGATGGTGCTGCGGCCTCGGCATATCGCTGCGAGCAGGCCAAGCAACCAGGGCGCCCGCAAGCGCTGGAATGAACTCTCCCGCGATCCTGGCGGCGGCCGTCGACGCGCACGCCGGCTGCGTCGGCTATTCGTAAGCTTCCCCCAAATTTTGTCGTGCCGCCACATCTTTGGAGGTCCCCAAAGGGGGCCGATTCACCCAACGCATTGTTCGATCAGGGAAATCGCACTCCAGACTTCCGGGCATAGGCCTTGCAACCCGAAGCGGCGAAGTCCTCTACGCCTGCCGGGCATCAGGTCCGGCGGGAGCGGTTGCCTCGTCGTGACCGGAGGCAGGGTCCACGCGCCCTGCATCGCCCCGCTGCGCACGAACAGGGAAGATGACATGTCGAGCGATCGCTGCCGAGTGTTGATGATCTATCCGCGGTTCAACCCGAACTCCTTCTGGAACTACAAGGCGACCTGCGAACTGGCCGGTGCGCGCCACCCGGCCGCGCCGCTCGGCCTGATCACCGTCGCTGCCCTGCTTCCCGCGACATGGGAGATCCGGCTCGTCGACCTGAACGCGGAGGAGCTGGGCGAGCCGGACCTTGCCTGGGCGGATCTCGTCATGACCGGTGGCATGCTGCCGCAGCAGGACGGAACGCTCGCCGTCATCGCGCAGTGTCGCGCCTTGGGAAAGCCGGTCGTGGTCGGTGGCCCCGACGCAACCTCGACTCCCGAGATCTACGAAGCCGCCGATTTTCTGGTGCTGGGCGAGGCAGAGGAGATCATGGACGGTTTCGTCTCGGCCTGGAGCGCGGGGACCCGGAGCGGCGTCTTCCGTTCCGAGATGGGCAAGACCGACGTCACCAAGAGCCCGACACCGCGCTTCGACCTCCTGAAGTTCGCGCATTACCTGCACATCGGCGTGCAGTTCTCGCGCGGCTGCCCGTTCAACTGCGAGTTCTGTGACATCATCGAGCTCTATGGGCGCGTGCCCCGCACCAAGACGAGCGCGCAGATCGTCAGGGAGCTGGAGACCCTCTACGCCCTCGGATATCGCGGCCATGTGGACTTCGTCGACGACAACCTGATCGGCAACAAGAAGGCGCTCAAGCAATTCCTGCCCGTCCTGATCCAGTGGATTCGGGACAGGAATTTCCCCTTCGAGTTCTCGACCGAGGCCTCGATCAATCTAGCGGACGATCCTGCCCTGATGCAGGCCATGAGCGAGGCCAACTTCTTCACGATCTTCGTCGGCATCGAGAGCCCGGATACCGATACGCTGATCTCGACGCAGAAGAAGCAGAACACCCGCCGCAGCCTCGAGGAAAGCGTTCATCGGATCTACAGGGCCGGCCTGTTCGTGAATGCCGGCTTCATCCTCGGCTTCGACAGCGAGAAGGGAAGTGTCGCGCGGGGCATGATCGACTGCATCGAGGACACGGCGATTCCGGTTTGCATGGTCGGCCTTCTCTATGCGCTGCCCAACACCCAGCTGACCCGGCGCCTTGATCGGGAAGGCCGCCTGTCCATCCCCAATGATGCCGTCCATGCGCAGGGGTTAGGCGACCAATGCACCGCGGGGCTCAACTTCATGACCAGCCGCCCGCGCCGCGCTATTCTGGAGGACTACAAGGCGGTGCTGGAAGCCGTCTACGCGCCTCAGGCGTTCTTCGGCCGCGTTCGGCGGGTCGGGCGCATGCTCGACTGCAGCAATCGTCGCCTGGAGCTGCCGAAATCGATGGAGTGGCAAGAGCTGCAGTCTTCCTGGCGCCTGATCTGGCGAATGACGACGGCGAAGGGAGGCGTCCGTCGCGAGTTCTGGAAGACCGTGGTCGACTGCCTCACGCACAACCGCCAGGCGCTGCCCTATGTGATGATGATGGTCGCGCTCTATCTCCATCTCGGGCCGTTCTCCCGGCACGTCATCGCTCAGGTCCAACGACAGATCGACCATTCGCCGAAAGCCCCTTCCAGTCCGTACGCAGCAAGCTCCCTTGTGGCCAGAACGGCAGCGGCAAGCTGAGCGCGCGTGACGATGCGGCCGCGCCGCATTGAGTCAGGCCACGTCGCTCCCGGCCGTGGCGCGACCGGCGCTGCGCGCCCGCAGCGCCGCCAGCGTGATCTGGCCAAGGGGCCGACCGTGCTCGTCGACGATGGTCGCGGCATCGCGGCCCTCCGCGAGCAGCGCCGACAGCACGCCCCGAAGCTGGAGGGAGCCGGGAAGTTCGAAGCCATCGAGCGCATGGCCCGGCTCGACGGCGTCGGCGGCGCTCACCAGTGAGAGTCGGCGCAGCGCACGGTCGGCGCCGACGAAATCGGCAACGAAATCGTCGGCCGGTGCGGCAAGCAGACGATCGGGCGTGTCGTACTGGACGAGCTTGCCGTCGCGCATGATGGCGACGACGTCGCCCATGCGGATCGCCTCGTCGATGTCGTGGGTGACGAAGATCACTGTCTTTCTCAGGCGCTTCTGGATCGCCAGGAACTCCTCCTGGAGGCGGCTCCTGAGGATCGGATCGACGGCGCCGAAGGGCTCGTCCATCAGCATCACCGGCGGGTCGGCCGCCAACGCCCGCGCCACGCCGACGCGCTGGCGCTGCCCGCCCGAGAGATGGCGCGGATAGCGCGGCAGGTACTGCGCCGGGTCGAGGCCGACGAGCGCCAGCATCTCCTCGCTACGCACCCGGATGCGCGCGGCATCCCAGCCGAGCAGCCTCGGCACGGTCGCGACGTTCTCGGCGATCGTCATGTGCGGGAACAGGCCGACCTGCTGGATGACGTAGCCGATATGGCGCCTGAGCTCGACCGCATCGCCCTGGGCGATGTCGCGGTCACCGACGAGGATGCGGCCCGAACTGGGCTCGATCAGCCGGTTGATCATGCGCATCGTCGTGGTCTTGCCGCAGCCGGACGGGCCGATCAGCACGCAGAGCTTGCCGGCCTCGACCGTGAGGTCGAGGCTTTCGACGGCCGGCTGCGCAGTGCCGGGAAAGCGCTTGGTGACCTGTTCCAGGCGGATCGTCATGCTGGTTTCGTTTGCATCCGGTGGGTCGCCAGCCTTTCGAGGCCCGCGAAGATGATCTCCGTCGCGAAGGCCAGGGCCGCGACCGCGACAGCCCCGGCGATCAACTGCGGGAAGTTGAAATTGGCCATGCCGCTGGTGATCAGCTCGCCCAGCCCGCCGCCGCCGATGAAAGCGGCCAGCGTTGCCGCCGATACGATCTGGACGGCGGCGGTGCGGATGCCGGCGAAAATGACGGGCAGGGCCAGCGGAATCTCGATCCTCGTCAGCAGTTGGGCATCGGACAGGCCCTGGCCGCGCGCGGCGTCGACGATGTCGGCATCGACCTCGCTCACCCCGGTATAGGTGTTGAGCAGCAGGGCCGGCAGACCGTAGAGCGTCAGCGCGACCACCGAGGGCAGGAAGCCTGTTCCCAGAACAGGGAGCAGGAGCACGAGCAGCGCCAGCGAAGGAATAGTCCGAAGGATGTTGGCGAGCGCAATGGCGGGCTGAGCCCAGCTGCGATGACGCGTCAGGGCGAGGCCGGCGGGCAGGGCGATCAACAGCACGGCGGCGAGCGATGCCGCACTCAGCCAGAGATGGTTCCGGAGGGCGGTGACGAAGGTCTCCGGATGAGCCGAGATCCAGCCATACATCAGGCCTGCTCCGCCTGATGGGCGCGCAGACGGATTTCGAACCTACGCAAGCTCTCGTCGCAGAATACGGCCAGCGCCGAGGTCACGACGGCGCCGATAAAGACCTTTTCGCCGAAGTCCTGGGTGATGCCCTGGAAGATGATGTCGCCGAGCCCGCCGGCATTGATGAATGCGGCGACGGTGGCGACCGAGACCTGCGTCACCACGGTGATGCGGATGCCGGCGATGATCACGGGCAGCGCCAGCGGCAGTTCGATGGCGAAGAGGCGGCGCCATGGGCCGTAGCCCATGCCATCTGCGGCATCGAGGATATCCCGCGGGATTTCGCGCAAACCCGTCGCGGTGTTGCGGATGATGATCAGGAGCGCATAGGCGACGAGCGCGACGATGGCCGGCCAGAAGCCGAGGCCGAGATAGGGAATGAGCAGCGCGAAGATCGCCAGGGCCGGCACGGTGTAGAGCGCGCCGGCGACCAGCAGGACGCCGAGCGCGAGGCGAGGGCGCCGCGCCGACAAGACGCCGAGCGGCAGGCCGATCGCCAGCGCGATGAGAAGGCCCGTGCCCACGAGCTGGATATGCTCCCAGAGAGCGACGAGCAGGCGGTCGTAGTTCTCGAACGTCCAGGTCATGAGAGCGATCGCCTAGAGCGCTGTCGAGCGAAGCGGGTGCCGGTTCGCGTGAAGAAAATACGACAAAACAGAGAGATAGGGCGTTCTCTTGAATCGAAATACGAAAATACTCGAGCGCTGAAGCTCACAGCCCCTTGGCTTTCAGGAAGCTGGCCGCGACGGTGCGTGGCTCCTTCTTGTCGACCTCGACTTGCCGGTTGAGCTCCTGCATGACGGGATTGTCGAGCAGGGCGTTCACCTTCTCGAGGGTCGCGACGACCTTCTCGTTCTTCGCGATGTCGGGGCGGACGACGGGCGCCAGGAAATAGGGCGGGAACAGGCCCTTGTCGTCATCGAGCGCGACGAACTTCTCGGCTGCGATCTGCCAGTCGGTCGAGAAGCCGTTGGCGATGTCGATCTGCTTCTGCGTCAGCGCGTCGTAACGCAGGCGCAGTGCGGCGAACTGCTTGAACTCGCGGAACTCGGCGCCATAGACCTCCTTCAGCCCGGCGATGCCGTCACGCCGGTCGACGAACTCGGTGCCGGCGCCGAGGCTGAGCTTGTTCGCCACCTTGCCGAGATCGCTGAGGGTCTTGAGGTTGTAGTCCCTGGCCGTCTCCGGCCGGACCACGATGGCATAGCCGTTGTTGATGTTGGACGGCTTCAGCCAGGTCAGGTTGAACTCCTTCTCGTAGTAGGCCTTGACGATCTGGCGCACCTTCTCTGGGTCGGTCTCGGTCGTCGTCGCCTTCATCACCGCGTTGAAGCCGGTGCCCGTATATTCCGGATAGAGATCGATCGCGCCGCTCTTCAGAGCCTCGTGCGCGACCAGCGTGCCGCCGAGGTTGATCTTGCGCTCGACCTTGAAGCCGGCCTTCTCCAGGGCGGCGGCATAGAGCTCCGCCACGATGAACTGCTCGGTGAAGTTCTTCGAGCCGATCTTGATGGTCTGTGCCGTAACGGCCGTCACGGAAGAGGCGATGAGCGCAGCAGCCGCGAAGAGCATGGAGATGAGACGCATGGCGGTAAGCTCCTGAGCGTCGGTGGGTGACAGGCTAGCGAGCGGGGCGGCCGGTGCAAGCGACGGGGCGGGAAGCTGGCCTGCCGCGTTGGCCGGCGCCCGATCGGCTCATGCTCGAACTATCCGGTGGGCAGCGGGTTCCGTTCGCCGCCTCGGACCGCTTTCGGCAGGCGATTCTCGGCTGGCGAAAGCGGGCAGACCCAGGCGTCGGAATGGGCGCAGGATGGGAAGTAGGCGAAGTTGAAGTCGAGGATCAGCCGGCCGTCACCGCTCGTGCCGAGATCGGCGCTCTTGATCGTGTCGAGGAGATAGCGCCCGGCGGGATAGGTCTCGTCGCGGTTGGTCAGGTCGCCGAAGGGCAGGAAGACGCCGCCGCCATAGCCGGTGATCCAGTACAGCGTCAGTTCCTTGCCGAGCGCGGCACCGAGCCCATCGGTGAGCGCGAACGGGACGAGCCGGACCGCCTCATCCTCGCCGAGGCTGATATCGATGGCCTCGCGAGCACCGACACTCTGCAGGGCGACATCAAAGCGGAGTGCCGGATCGTAGGGGAAGCAATCGATCCCGCGGAAGCGGGCGCGTCGTTCCGGCGGAAGCGGCGACTGGACGTGCTCCCGAAACAGCCGCTCGCGTGTGCTGCGCCAAAGCTCCCATCCTTCGTGCCCCGGCATGGAGCGGATCGTCGCATAGAGATCGGCGACCTGCCGCCGCCATTCGTGCAGGCTGGAGAAATGCTGCAGCGAGCCGGTCGTTGACCTGAGACGACCCGGTTCCTGGAATGCTTCGGCCATCGAGATACCTTCCTCGTTAGGACCGCTGCGGCCGCCCCGGCCGATCTGCCGCCATGGGCGGATCACAGAAGCGATGACTCAGCGTCACATCATGTCAGTGGGTACTTGGCTCACGCGATCGGCCGGAGATCTCCGAGCACGGTCGGGATCAGCTCCGAGACAGTCGGGTGGATCGGCACGGCCCATTGCAGGGTCGGGTAGGGGGCGTCGGCATTCATCATGTCGAGGACGCCGTGGATCGCTTCGTCACCGCTGACGCCGAGGATCGCGGCGCCGAGGATCCGCTTGGTATCGGCATCGGCCACGACCTTCATGAAACCCTTGGTCTCGGCCCGTTCGACGGCGCGGCCTACCCGCGTCATCGGTCGCTTCGAGACCAGCAGGGGGCGCCCGCTCTTGCGGGCCTCGGTCTCGGTCATCCCGACTCGGCCGAGCGGCGGGTCGATATAGAGCGCATAGGCGGGGATGCGGTCGCTGACGCGGCGGCTCGCGCCGTCGAGGAGATTGGCGGCGACGATCTCGAAGTCGTTATAGGCGGTGTGGGTGAAGGCGCCGCGACCGTTGCAATCGCCCAGCGCCCAGATGCCGGGAACGGAGGTGGCGAGGCCATCGTCCACGGTGATGTAGCCGCGGGCGTCCGTCGCGACGCCGGCCTGGTCGAGGCCGAGATCATCGGTGTTCGGCCGGCGTCCCACCGCCAGCAGGACGTGCGAGCCGACCACCTCAGGATCACCGGAGGTGCAGTCGACGCCGACAGCCACGCCGTCCTGCTGCGGCTTGAACGCGATGCAGGTCGCGTTCGTGCGAACCGCTATCCCTTCCTCCGTCAGGATCTCCCGGATAGCCTCGGAGACGTCCTCGTCTTCACGGGCTATCAGCCGCGGCCCCTTCTCGACGACAGTGACCTGCGCGCCGAAGCGGCGATACATCTGCGCGAATTCGAGCCCGATGTAACTCCCGCCCACGACGACCAGGTGCTTCGGCACGGTGTCGAGCCGGAGAATGGAGGTGTTCGTCAGGTAGTCGACCTCGGCGATGCCCGGCATGTCCGGCACGCTCGCGCGCCCGCCGACATCGATGAAGATGCGCGGCGCGCTCAGCAGGGTCTCTCCAATGCGGACGCGGTCAGGGCCTTCGAAACGCGCATGCCCAAGAAAGACGGTCAAACCCTCCATCCCTCGCAGCCAGCTCTCGACACCCGTGCGGGCATTGGTCGCGACGGTATTGGCGCGGGCCGAGACCCGCTCCATGTCGATGCGGATCGGGTTGTCGATCCCGACCCCGTACTCGGCGCCGCGACGGGCCTGATGCGCGGCATAGGCGCTTGCCACCAGCGTCTTGGTCGGCATGCAGCCGGTATTGACGCAGGTCCCGCCGAACAGGTGACGCTCGGCGAAGGCCACCTTCATCCCTGAAGCAGTCAGCCGCCCCGCGAGGGGAGGGCCAGCCTGTCCGGCACCGATGATGATGGCGTCGAAGCTGAGCTCCATGGCGTGGGCCTCCATCCATGCTGGGACGGGAACTACGGTCGTGGCTGTCGGCGGACGTCTCGTTGCGCCAGCGGCTCGCCGCGCCGATGCCGGTCAGCTCGGCTATGGCGCGCCGCTCTGCTCGGCTACCATGAAGTCGGCATACCATTCCGGCCAGTTCTCGTCGTGCTCGCCGGTGCGCTTTTCGTGCTCGCCATGCGCGGCGGCGGCGCGTTTGAGCGCGGCAGCGAGGTCGTCCGACGACGCGAATGCGGTGTTGCCGCTGTCCACGCGTCCGGGGAAGCGTTGGGTGATCTCCTGCAGCAGCCAGCCATTGCCGTCCGGGTCGGTGAAGGTCGCGTATGAAAGATAGCTGCGCCCCTGCGGATCCCGGCCGCTGAGTGCCGGCTGGCCCGGCCCCGTCCGATGGAATACCTCACTGACCTCGGCGCCGCCCTTGACGAGTTCGGTGCGCGCGGCCTCGATATCGGAGACGACGAGATAAAGACCGCTGGCCGAGCCGGGCGCAGCCGAGGTGATGCCGGTGCCGAAATGGATCGAGGCGGGCGAGCCAGGCGGCGTAAACTGGACGACGCGGAAGCTGGCACCAACCGGGAAGTCGGCATCCAGCCGCCAGCCCAATCCGCTGTAGAACCGTTTCGCACGATCGACATCCGCGACGGGAATGGCGACGACCTCGAGCTTCAGGTCGACGCCCGGCACCTTGGCCGCTCCACCCGCAGTTTCGCTATGTTCCTGAGTGTCGCTCATATCGGACTCCTCGCTTTGCGAATGTCCTGAAAGTGGTCCTGTGCTCATATCGGCCGGGGCCGGGTCATGTCGGCAGCTGCAATGCGAAGCGGTTTTTCAGCTGCGTATTGATTGCCATGAGGATGGCATGGACACAGCAGGATGAGCGAAGTCCCGGCTTCGCCCACACCGCCTCGGCAGGCGATCGTCGATGATGCGCATGAGATCCGCCCCTATTCAAGGGCGATCCGCCGCAACATCGATGTCGATATCCGCCTGATCCGACACAGCTCTGCGCCCTTGGCCCCGGCTGACACCGTCAGGCGTCCAGGCCCGCCAGCATCCGTGTCAGAGCGGCGGACGACATCGGCCTTGCGAGCGGGAAGGCTTGGCCGGCCCAAAGCAGGGTGAAGTCGTCGCGACCTGCCGCCTCGGCCGCGCTGCGTAGCGGCCCCAGCGCCGTGCCGGCAGTCGGAAAGGCCGGCGACAGCTCCGACAGCGGTCCGAGTTCCGACATCACGCGGTTGACGATGCCGCGCGCCGGCCGGCCGGTGAACAGGTTGGTGATCGCAGTCGGCCGCTCGCTCATGCCGAGCGCCTTGCGGTAGATCGGCGAGATGTTCGCCTCGGGCGTGAACAGATAGGCGGTGCCGACCTGGACGGCCGCGGCGCCAAGTGCGAAAGCGGCGCTGACGCCGCGTCTGTCCGTGATGCCGCCGGCCGCGATGACCGGGACGGAGACGGCGTCGACGATTTGCGGCACCAGCGCGAAGGTGCCAACCTGCTCGGAGATCCGGTCGGTCAGGAAAGTGCCGCGATGGCCGCCGGCTTCGGCGCCCATGGCGATGACGGCGTCGACGCCGTGCTCGGCCAGCCAGCGCGCCTCGGGCACGGTGGTGGCGGAGGCGATCACCTTGGCGCCGGCGCGCTTCACCCGCTCGAACAATTCGGGAGCGGGCAGGCCGAAATGAAAGCTGACGACCTCGGGCCGATAATCCTCGATGACAGTCGCGAGGGTTGCGTCGAAGGGCGTGCGGCCGCTCGGCGTCTTCGGCATGTCCGGATCGAGGCCGGCCTCGGCGTAATAGCCGGACAGCCGTGCGAGCCAGGCTGCCTGCCGTGCCGGATCGTCGCTCGGGGGCGTGTGGCAGAAGAAGTTGACATTGATCGGCCGGCGCGTGCCGGCCCGCACCTTGTCGAGCGCGGCCCTGAGGCCCGCCTCGTTGTATTGCGCGCCCGCCAGCGAGCCGAGCCCCCCGGCCTCGCTCACGGCGATGACCATCTCCGGTGTCGTCGCGAGAGCCATCGGGCCCTGGATGATCGGCAGATCGATGCCCAGGAGATCCAGGAGTCTCGTGTTTCCTGTCGCGTTCACGGTGAACCTCTTCGATTGGTGCCCGGTTGTTGGCGGGCGGGACGGAGCTTAGCCGCGATAGGCCTCCGCTGGGAGCTCTTTGGCGATCGGTTTGCGACGAGGTCGATCGTCAAAGCCAGGATCATCGCTGCGGCGCCGATCACGAACAGCAGCCGGTAGCTTCCGCCGCTGAACGAGAAGAGGAACGAAAGCCCTTAGGCGGCGGCCGCTCTGGATCCCATTGCACTGATGCGCATGGCTCTGACGAGACGACCCGGATGTCGCGCCCGGCTGATACCGGCTGCGCGCGTCGACGAGGGCAAGTGTGCCATCCGGTCGCCGAGGCTCCGCGCTTGACAAGCTGCTGAAACCGCGAAGGTTGGGCGTTACGAGGCTACTGGCACTGCATGGATCGCATCGACGCGATGAAGGTGTTCATAGCCGCCTTGGACGAGGGGAGCCTCGCCGGGGCGGGGCGCCAGCTCGGGCGGTCTCCGGCAGCTGTGAGTCGGGCGATTGCCTTCCTCGAGCAGCAGGTCGGCGCGACGCTGCTCCACCGTACCACCCGGGCGATCAGACTGAGCGAGATCGGCGAGCGCTATGCCACCGCGTGCCGCCGCGTCCTCACCGAATTGCAGGAAGCCGAAGCCGTGGCGGCCGGCGAGCGCGTCGCGCCGCATGGCACCCTGACCATCACGGCGCCGCCGATCAGCGGCGAGGAGATCCTGCGGCCCATCATCGACGCCTTCGTCGAGGCCTACCCGACCGTCTCGGTCAATCTCGTCCTGCTCGTGCGGGGCGCGAACTTGATCGAGGAGGGGATCGACATCGCCCTGCGAATCCTGGAGCTGCCGGATTCCGCGATGACGGCGATCCGCATCGGCGGCGGCGTCAGGCCGGTGATCGTGGCCTCGCCGCGCTATCTCAGCCAGCACCCGCGCATCGCCGAGCCCGGCGATCTCAGCAGGCACAGCATCGTCGCCTGCACCGATTTCGGGCGCGACGCCTGGGTCTTCCCGCCCGCGAAGGGCGGCTCGGTTCCCCGCTCCGTCCAGTTCAAGCCGCGACTCATCGTCAACAGCGTGCGGGCGGCGCTCGGCGCGGCCGTCGGCGGGCTGGGCGTCACCCGCCTCCTCACCTATCACGTCGCCGAGCGCGTGCAGGATGGATCGCTCCAGCTCCTGCTGCGGGACGCCGAGCCACCGGCACGCCCAGTCAATCTGGTGCTGCCGCAGGGGCGTTCGAGCGTGCCGAAGGTCAGGGCGTTCCTCGACTTCGCGGTGCCCCGGCTGCGCGCGGACTTCGCCCGGCTTTCGGCCGAGTCGGTGGCGATGCAGCGCTGAGACCATCATTCTTCCGATTCATGGAAGAATGACTGCCGAGCGTCGCGCATTCAGTCGAACGATGAAATTCCCAAAATGGTGGTCACCAGGCCGAGCCGGCCAGGCGGCGTGCATTCCGCGCGCTGTCGAAGAGACGAGGATCATCATGAGCAACGAACGGAAGGTGGCGATCATCACCGGTGCTTCGCAGGGCATCGGCGCCGCGCTGGTCAAGGGTTTCCGCGATCGCAACTATCGCGTCGTCGCGACCTCGCGCTCCATCAAGCAGGGCACTGACCCCGACATTCTCGCGGTTCCCGGCGATATCGCCGATCCCGCGACGGCCGAAGCGGTCGTCCGCGAAGCACTCGCCCGCTTTGGACGGATCGACACGCTGGTGAACAATGCCGGCATCTTCATCGCCAAGCCCTTCACCGATTACACGGCCGAAGACTTTGCCGGCAAGATCGCGACCAACCTCGCCGGTTTCTTCCACATCACCCAGAAGACCGCGGGGGCGATGCTGACGCAGGGCTCGGGCCACATCGTCAGCATCACCACGAGCCTGTCCGACCATGCGATCGCCGGCGTCCCCACCGTACTCGCCAATCTGACCAAGGGCGGCATCAATTCGGCGACCAAGGCGCTCGCGATCGAATACGCCCAGAGCGGCATCCGCGTGAACGCGGTCTCGCCGGGCGTGATCAAGACGCCGATGCACGCGCCGCAGACGCACGAGTTCCTGGCCAATCTCCACCCGGTCAAGCGCATGGGCGAAATCAAGGACATCGTCGACGCCGTGCTGTTCCTGGAGAGCGCCCCGTTCGTCACGGGCGAGATCCTGCATGTCGATGGCGGACAGAGCGCCGGCCACTAAAGCGCAAGCCGAACCAGAAGGAGGCTTTCATGCCGATCGTCACCATCCAGGTCACGCGGGAGGGCTCCGGCCCTGGCCGTACCGCGGCAACCGCCGAGGAGAAGGCCAAGCTCATCGCCGGCGTCAGCCGGTTCCTGCTCGACGTGCTGAGCAAGCCGCTCGACTCCACCTTCGTGGTGATCGAGGAAGTCGATCTCGACAACTGGGGCTGGGGTGGCCTGCCTGTCCCGGAATACCGCAGGCGACGAGCGGCAAATGAGTCCGCCGCAGCGAGCTCAGGCCGGCAATCCGCGTGATGTCCGAAAGGACTGCCATGACCGGGGCTGGCCAGTCCCGGTCGTTCGATCTGCCCGGCGCCGAGGTGGCGATTACGCAGGTGAGGGCGCCAGGCGCGGTCCTTCTTGAGGGGCCCGCGTTTGGTCCGGTGGCCTCATCTGCCGTCAAACCGGCGGGAGCCCGGCCATCCTCGCCCGCCGGTTGCGCAACCCAGCCCGCGCGTTGACGGGCCTTGAAACCGAGCCTTTGACCGCAGCAATAAGGGCGCCAAGACGCAGTCGGAAGGGGAGTGCCCGCATGGCCAAGGAATTCACCGGCAAGAGAGTGATCGTGATGGGCGGCAGCCGTGGCATCGGACGCTCCATCGCGCTCGGCTTCGCGGCGGGCGGCGCATCCGTTTCCATCTGTGCGCGGGGCGCGGGACCGCTCGAGGCGACGCGCCGGGAGATTGAGGCGCTCGGCGTCACAGCTCATGCGGCCAGCGTCGACCTTGCTGACGCGGATGCGATTGCGACCTATGTGCCCGAGGCGGTGAAGGCTCTCGGAGGGCTGGACGTCCTCATCAACAACGCCTCCGGCTTCGGCCAATCGGATGACGAGGAGGGCTGGGCGGCCTCGCTCAGCGTCGACATGATGGCCGTTGTACGGGGCAGCCATGCCGCGATCCCGCATATGGAACCGGGCTCGTCGATCGTGAACATCTCGTCGATCTCAGCCCTGCGGGCCTCCTCGCGTTCGGCGCCTTACGGCGCCATCAAGGCGGCCGTGATGCACTACACGGCAAGTCAGGCGAAGATGCTGTCGCGGAAGGGCATCCGGGTGAACTGCGTCGCGCCGGGCTCGATCGAGTTCCCGGGCGGCTCGTGGGAAAATCGCAAGACGTCCAACCCCGAGCTCTACCGGGCGACGCTGGCCAATATCCCCTTCGGACGGATGGGCAAGCCCGAGGAGGTCGCCGAGGTCGTGCTTTTCCTCGCTTCGGGCAAGGCCAGCTGGGTCACCGGCCAAAGCATCGTGGTCGACGGCGGCCAACTTGTCGGACCCTGACCTCCGCCCGTCGTCGCGGCTATGACCTTGGCGCGCAGCAACCGCGCCAAGCGCGAGCGCTGGATCGTTGCCCGCTAGCGGACGCGCGACGTCCGCAGATGTAAAGTTCTTCAATCCGCGCTCATTTCGGCACGCCGTTGATCACGAAGAGGGCGCGCGTGAACTGATCGGGCGGGAAGCTTCCAAAGCTACGGGCATAGATCTCCTTCACACGATCCGTGCGATAGAGCTCCGCAAGCGTGGCGTCGACGAGCAAACGCAGCTTTTCGTCGCCACGCGGCAGAGCCAGCGCGTAGGTCTCGAACGTGAAATACTGGTCGGAGAGCTTCATGCCGGAGCGGTTCGGGCTGTTCAGCAGATGGTAGCTGAGGATCCCGCGATCGGCGAAATAGGCGTCGACCCTTCCCGCGGATAGGCTCCGCACACCGTCCGGATGAGTCGGCATCGGAATGATCTCGGCCTGGATTCCGAGTTGCGCCAAAGTCGCCTTCAGGACTTCCTCTGTCGTCGTGCCCCGCAATACGCCGATCTTCTTGCCGCGCAGATCCTCGAGGCGGACGATTTCGCTGCTCCGGTGGAGAACCCCGGCGCCGTCAATGAAGGTCGGGAGCGAAAAATCGACGATTGCGCGGCGCGACATCGTCATCGAAGTCGGGTCGCACAGAAGATCGATCTTGCCATCACGCAGCGCTTCCAGGCGATCCGCTGAGGAGACCTCGACATATTCAATTTTGAGGGCTGGGATGGCTTGCGTCTTCTTCACGCCGGCAGCGACTTCGCGGCAGAGGTCGACGATATATCCGGATGGCTCCCCCCTGGTCGTCCGATAGGAGTAGGGCGGCGCATCGGCCCGGAAGCCAAGCCGCAATGTACCGGTCTCGCGAGCCCGTGCCAGGGTGTCAGCCGCCGCGCTTGCCGTCGATATCGCCGTGCAAAGAAACGCGATCAAAAACGCCCGCATAATCGCCCCCGTCATCTGGCAGATATGCGCACACTAGGCCGGCAGGATAAATCGAAGAACGTCGTTTCTGGCGGCAGTGGCTTGCGACGCTTGCGTATCGACGCGATCGCAGACCTCCGGCGCGCGGCCGTTCGGCAAGCGCGATTGGAGCGTTTTCGAGCGAAGCGGACGCCGGTCCGCGTAAGAATGCGACGACGTAAAGTGATGGAGCATTTCCACGTTTCGGAGAAACGCGGAAATGCTCCAGGCTCAGGCAGCTTTTGTACTCGTCATCGGCGTCACATTTTGATTCATGCGGAACAGGTTCGACGGATCGTAACGCTGCTTCAGCATGGCGAGGCGATGATAGCTGGCTCCGTAAGCCTCCTGGACACGATCCGCCTCGTCGGCCGGCATGAAATTGATATAGGCCGTCCCGGCAGAAAGCGGTCTTGCGGCTTCGAATAGGTCTCGCGCCCAGCCGATGCAGGCCCGATCCATGCTCTGTTCACGCCATCGCGCATGGACGTTCATCACGAAATGCGAGCTGCGCTGGGGAAACGCCGTGGAGGCGGCGGCTACGCGGCCTGCCGCGCCGCCGACATGAGCGATGAAGATCTCGCACTCCGGGCCCGGCAGCTGGCGCGCCGCACGGATCAGGATTTCGATAGCCGCATCCGAGAGATCGGTGAAATCGTGGCTTTTCCAGTAGTTGCGGGCGCCCGGTGTGAGCAGGGGATCGAACGCCTGCTGCCATGCGGTGAAGGGGGCGGCTCCCACCACATCGGCGATCGGCTTCCCGATCGAGCGCAGCCTGGCAGTCGCCTTTTCGCCCTCGGCGATGTCGCCGCAGTAGCACATCGCGAGGATCAGCACTTCCTTGCCGTGCCACTCCGCCGGCAGAAACGGGAGAGGCGGTGCCTGCCGTATCACAGCCCAGCAAGTCAGCTCGTCGGGGGCGGTTTCGAGCGCCGCGCGGTAGCTCTTCAGGACCAGCTCGGCATCGTCGAGCGGATGCACGACGAGGCCGGAAAGGACGTTGGGGCCAAACCTGTGAAGCCGGAACTCGAACCCCGTCACGACGCCGAAATTGCCGCCGCCGCCGCGAAGAGCCCAGAACAGGTCCGGATCCTCCGTCGCGCTGGCCCGCCGGAGTTCGCCATCGGCAGTAACGATCTCCACCGACACGAGGTTGTCCAGGGTCAGGCCAAACTTCCGCGTGATCCAGCCGAAGCCGCCTCCCAGCGTCAGCCCGGCGATACCTGTGGTCGAATTGATACCCGTCGGCACGATCAGCCCGGCGGCCTGCGTCTCCTTGTCGACATCGGCAAGGGTTGCACCCGGTTCGACCCAGGCACGCTGTGCCGCCGCATCGATGCGGACTGATTTCATCTGCGAAAGATCGATCATCAGGCCGCCATCGCAGACGGCATTCCCGGCGATGCCATGGCCACCGCCCCGCACCGAGACGAGCAGGCCGTTGTCGCGCGCAAAGCGAACCGCGCTGACGACATCGGCGGCGGACATACAGCGTATGATCAGCCCGGGTCTGCGATCGATCATCCCGTTCCAGATTGCGCGCGCGTCATCGTAGCCTGCGTCGCTCGTGTCGAGGATGCTGCCGCTCAGTTGCGCGGCAAGCGCTTCGATGACCGAGGTAGCGATGCTCGTCTTTCCGGCCGTCAGCGTCGTGAGGCTGTATGCAGGCATGATGGCTCCTCCCGAGCGGGTGCACTAGGTTTCGGCCCCCCGGCTATCGGGAATGTGCGTCCATTCGTGGCTCCTCTCCGTGATGCAGGTCACACAGCCGCGAGCTGCAAAGCGACAACCGACGATCTCCACAGACTCCGCTTCAGAAATCACAAAAACTTATCTTTTACAGAGATTTAAGCGTGTAATCTGGAGTCGAAAGTGAGCTTCAGCCTGTCGAAGAAGAGCTCGCAGGCCTCGGCGACGCGCCCTACGGATTCGTCATCGACGTCCAGATGGGTGACCCAGCGCAGCGTTCCGTAGCGCCCGCTGACCGCGATACCGCGACTGCGCAGAAACTCGACGAAGGCCCCGACGTCGAGCCCCTTGGGCGTCATGAACACCATGTTCGTGCGTGCCGATCCTGCGCCAAGGTCGGGGAAACGCGCGAGCACCGCCGCGAGATCCGCGGCGCGCCGATGATCTTCGCTGAGCCGTGTGACGTTGTGCTCCAGCGCGTAGATCGCGGCCGCAGCGATCACGCCGGTCTGGCGCATGCCGCCGCCCAGCATCTTCCGGATCCGGCGGGCCTTTTCGATGAACTCCTTCGGGCCGACGAGGATGGAGCCGATCGGCGCTCCCAGGCCCTTGGAAAGGCACAGGGACACGGTGTCGAACTGCCCGGCGATCCAGGCGGCATCGCGGTTGCTCGCCGCGGCTGCGTTCATCAGGCGGGCGCCGTCGAGATGGGTCGCAAGGCCGCGCGAGCGGGCGAGCCCTGTCGCAGCCTCCAGATAGGCATCGGGCAGGACGAGGCCGTTGAAGGTGTTCTCCAGCGCCAGCAGCCGGGTGATCGCGAAGTGAAAGTCGTTCGGCTTGATCGCGTTGGCGATGGCCTCCAGCGCGATCGTTCCGTCCGGCTCGTTGGGCAGGGGCTGCGGCTGGATCGAGCCCAGCACGGCCGCGCCGCCGCCTTCCAGCCGGTAGGTGTGGGCCATCTGGCCGACGAGATACTCCTCGCCGCGGCCGCAATGGGCCATCAGCCCGGCGAGGTTCGCCTGCGTCCCGGTGGGGAAGAAGAGGGCGGCTTCCTTCCCCAATCGCTCGGCGGTCATGGCCTCCAGGCGCCTGGTGGTCGGGCAGTCGTCATAGACGGCGTCGCCGACCTCAGCCGCAGCCATGGCAGCACGCATCCCCTTGTCGGGGCGCGTGACCGTATCCGAACGGAAGTCATCCACCAGCATCGATCAGATCCTTTTTGACTGTGAGTTTGCCGCAGCGAGGGCCCCGCTGCGGGCGGTATGCGAAAAGACGCGGCTCAACATTCGGGCAAATTGACCGCCAGGCCGCCGAGGCTGGTTTCCTTGAAACGCTCGTTCATGGCTTCGCCGGTCTGGCGCATGGCCTCGATGCAGTTGTCGAGCGGCATGAAATGCGAGCCGTCGCCGCGCAGGGCGAGCGATGCCGCCGCTACGGCCTTGATGGCGCCTATTCCGTTGCGTTCGATGCACGGCACCTGGACGAGGCCCGCCGCAGGATCGCAGGTCATGCCGAGATGGTGTTCAAGGGCGATCTCCGCGGCATTCTCGATCTGTGCCGGCGATCCACCCAGCACGGCGCAGAAGCCGGCGGCTGCCATCGCGGCTGCGGAACCGACTTCGCCCTGGCAACCTGCCTCGGCTCCGGAGATCGAAGCGTTGTGCTTGATCAATCCGCCGATCGCCGCAGCCGTGAGCAGGAAATCGGTGATCTTCTCGGGTTCCGCCCCGATGCAATGATCCAGATAATAGCGCAGCACCGCGGGCACGACGCCGGCGGCGCCGTTGGTCGGGGAGGTCACCACCCTGCCGCCGGCCGCATTCTCTTCGTTCACGGCCATTGCGTAGACGCTGAGCCAGTCCGCGGCCGCGTGAGGCTGGGAGCGATTGGCCTGCCGCTCGGCAATGAGCTGCCGATGAATTCTCGCCGCTCTCCGCCGCACGCGCAGCCCGCCCGGCAGTTCGCCGTCCTTGTTCAGGCCGCGTTCGATGCACCCATTCATGACCGACCAGAGGCGGGCGAGACCGCGTTCGACCTCTTCGGGTGGTTGGAGGTGGATCTCGTTCGCGCGCTTCATCTCCGCGATGGACAGCCCGCTCTCTTGTGCCATGCGCAGCATCGTCGCCGCGTTCGCGAAGGGATAGGGCCAGGATGCCGCCTCCGTCGCGGACGGCGGCGCCTCGCGCTCCTGCGCCGTCACCACAAAGCCGCCGCCGATCGAATAGTAGGTCTCGCTCAACACCACCGCCCCGGTGGAATCGCGAGCAGACAGAACGAGCCCGTTTGCATGACCGGGCAAGGGCGGCCCGTAGTCGAAGACGATGTCGGTGGCTGGATCGAACGCGAGCGGCGGCAGTCCCTCGAGGTGCAGGAGATGACTGCGACCGAGTGCCTCGAACTGACGCTCCACCGCGTCGAAATCGAACTCGGCCGGCGTCCAGCCGAGAAGGCCGAGCGTCACGGCACGGTCCGTGGCATGGCCCTTTCCCGTGAATGCGAGCGAGCCGTACAGCGTCGCCCCGACTGCCGCCGCGCGACCACGAGCGGGGCATCGGCGCAGGAGGTCCAAGAAATGCCCCGCCGCCGTCATCGGACCCATCGTGTGCGAAGACGAAGGGCCGATGCCGATCTTGAAGACGTCGAAAACGCTCAGAAACATTCTGCGCCTCCTGTCGAACCCGATCTTGCGCGATGCGCGCGAACGAGGATCCGCGGCCGTCGCCTGACCTCAGACAGCGATCGCCATACCGTCGCGCTGCGGATCGGCTCCACCCGAACACATACCATCGACGATCCCGATCGCATGGAGTGCGGCGAAAGGGAATGTCCGGGCCGAACGCCTGACGTCGTATCCGGCGCCGGTGAGTTCGGTGCTGACGCTGCGGCGAATGTCGTTGGAGATGCCGATCGCGTTCGAAACGGCCATGATCCGATAGAGAACGCGGAATCCAATCGGATCGGACCGCGATCTGATCGGCGCATGCTCTGGAATTGCAGAAGCGGCCGTTCGCCTTTGGCCGTCAATGCACGGCTGTTCGCTGCAGACGAAGCGATCGGGGTGTCCCTTTAGGTGGGGTCGTCATGGATCGAACGCGGTATCGTCCGCTCTTCTCGTCGCGGCGGACGAAACGACACCGTCCGGCGCCGGATCGATCGTTCGACGCTCTCGGCATGCGGGAACATTCCCGTCCAATCGGGATGCGGCTCGACGACCGCGCCCAGCAGGCACATCGCGCGTAGATGCAGGAATATGCGCGGCCATCCTTCCGACAGCGAGCGCGGGCGAAAGTCGGCCTGATTGCAGCGCTAGGCGGCTGGATGGTCCTGCCAGCGAGGGACGCGGCAGGTTCAAAGCGGCGGCTTCGGGGCCCGGCTTGGCACGGCGAGGCGGCCATGCCGAGCCCGTGGGGACTTCAGAACAGGAAGTAGCGTTGGGCCATGGGAAGCGAAGCCGCCGGCTCGCAGGTGATGAGCTCACCGTCGATGCGCACCTGATAGTTCTGCGGATCGACCTCGATCTTCGGCGTCAGCGAATTGTGGATCATGTCCTTCTTGCGGACGCCGCGCGTGCCTTTCACCGCCACCAGCTGCTTCTGCAGATTGAGCTTGTCGCCGATCTTGTCGTCGAGTGCCGCCTGCGAGACGAAGGTGACCCCGGTCTTGCCGCGCGCCCGGCCGAGGATGCCGAACATCGGCCGGTAATGCACCGGCTGCGGCGTCGAGATCGAGGCGTTCGGGTCTCCCATCGGCGCGGTGGCGATCATGCCTCCGATCAGGACCAGCGATGGCTTGACGCCGAAGAAGGCCGGCTTCCAGAGCGCGAGGTCGGCACGCTTGCCGATTTCGACCGAGCCGACCTCATGGGCGAAGCCATGCGTGATCGCGGGATTGATCGTGTATTTGGCGACATAGCGCTTGCACCGGAAATTGTCGTTGCGCTCGCTGTCCTCGGGCAGCGGTCCCCGCTGGACCTTCATCTTGTGCGCAGTCTGCCAGCAGCGAAGCGTCGTCTCGCCGATGCGGCCCATGGCCTGCGAGTCCGACGACATCATCGAGAAGGCGCCGAGATCGTGGAGGATATCCTCCGCCGCGATCGTCTCCTTGCGGATGCGCGACTCGGCGAAGGCGACATCCTCCGGAATCTGCGGGCTGAGATGGTGGCACACCATCAGCATGTCGAGATGCTCGTCGATGGTGTTGATCGTGTAGGGGCGGGTCGGGTTGGTCGAGGACGGAAGGATGTTCTCCTGCCCCGCCGCGGTGATGATGTCCGGTGCATGGCCGCCACCTGCACCTTCCGTATGGAAGGAGTGGATGGCGCGGCCCTTCATCGCCGCGAAGGTATCGGCGACGAATCCGCTCTCGTTCAGCGTGTCCGAATGCAGCGCGACCTGGACGTCCATCTCGTCGGCAACCGTCAGGCAGTTGTCGATCGCAGCCGGGGTCGTGCCCCAGTCTTCGTGCAGCTTGAGGCCGATGACGCCGGCCCGAACCTGCTCGCGCAGCGGCTCCGGCAGGCTGGCGTTGCCCTTGCCGAGCAGGCCCACATTGACCGGGAGGTCTTCGATCGCTTCGAGCATGCGGTGGATGTACCAGGGCCCCGGCGTAACGGTGGTGGCGAGCGTGCCGACGGAAGGCCCCGTGCCGCCGCCGACCAGCGTGGTCGTGCCACTGTTGAGCGCCTCGTCCGCCTGCTGCGGCGCGATGAAATGGATATGGCTGTCGATGCCGCCCGCGGTCAGAATCTTGCCTTCGCCCGCGATGACGTCGGTGCCCGGGCCGATGACGATGTCGACGCCGGGCTGGATGTCGGGATTGCCAGCCTTGCCGATCGCGGCGATGCGCCCGTCCTTGATGCCGACATCCGCCTTCACGATCCCCCAATGGTCGAGGATGACCGCGTTGGTAATCACGAGGTCCACGACCTCGGCGGCATTGCGCTGGCCCTGGCCCATGCCGTCGCGGATGACCTTGCCGCCGCCGAAGGTGACTTCGTCGCCATAGACGGTGCGGTCTTCCTCGACCTCGATCACCAATTCGGTGTCGGCGAGGCGGATGCGATCGCCCTTGGTCGGGCCGTAGAGGGACGCGTAGTTTTCGCGGGTGATGCGCACCATCTCAGGCCTCCAGCTTTCCCATGACCCTGGCGTTGAAGCCGTAGACGATCCGGTCGCCAGCGAGCGCCACGAGCCGGACGGTCCGCAATTGTCCGGGCTCGAAGCGCACGGCCGTGCCGGCGGGAATGTCGAGCCGGAAGCCTCTCGCCGCCTCGCGGTCGAAGTGCAGCGCCGCATTGGTCTCGTAGAAATGATAGTGCGAACCGACCTGGATCGGCCGGTCGCCGGAATTGGCGACGTCGATCGACCGGGTTTCGCGCCCGGCATTGAGCTCGATCTCGCCGTCCTCGATGAAGAATTCACCTGGGATCATGTCGCAACCTCACGGAATGGGGCTGTGGACGGTGACCAGCTTGGTTCCGTCCGGGAAGGTGGCCTCGACCTGGACGTCGTGGATCATCTCGGGGACGCCCTCCATCACGTCCTCGCGCGTCAACAGGGTCGCGCCATAGGACATCAGATCCGCCACCGTGCGGCCTTCCCGCGCGCCTTCGAGGATGGCCGCCGAAATATAGGCAACCGCTTCGGGATAGTTCAGCTTGATCCCGCGCGCCTTCCTTCGTTCCGCCAGCAACGCTGCCGTGAAGAGGAGGAGCTTATCTTTTTCACGTGGAAGAAGTTCCATCGCCTTCCCTCGCTCAGCGGCTAGAGTGTCTAGGTTGCCCAGATGCGCGGCGCGCTCGCGGCCTTGCCTTGGCCCAGCGTCCGCAGCCTATCCCATGCACGGACGAACAGCGCCTTGCCGTCCGCGACCCGTGGCCCGAGGTAGCGGCACACCACCACCTGTTCGAGCTGGCTGACTGAAAAGGTGCCCGGGGCGCTTTCGCCGATGGCGGCCTGTACCTGCTCCGCCGCGTCGTTAGGAACTGCCCCGGCATAGACCATCGTGCCCCATGTCGGCTGCCCGGCCAGCGCAAATGCTGCGCGGAGGAGGGCGGATCCGCCGGCGAGTTCGATCCGCTCGAACCAGATCGGCTTGCCGTCCCGCGTGATCTCGACGCGTTGCCTGAGTCTTCCCGTCTCGAAACGCTCATCGGCGGCAGGACGGCCCAGGCAGAGAAAGTCCCACCCGACATAGGTGGCGTCGGCCGCGAGCGACACCTTGGTCTCGATGCAGGCATCGGCACCATCGAAAAGGATCGTTTCCTGCGGCAGGTATTCGCAGACCGCCCCGGCCCCGGCCTCGATGGAGGTCGACTGCGTGCTGCTGTCCTGGTCGCTGCGGTAGAATTTCGTCGCACCGGGCGTCGTCAGCACCACGCGCGCTTCGGCATCGAGATGAAAACGCAGGTCGAGCCTGTCGCCGCCCGCAACGCCGCCCGGCGGATGCAGCAGATAGACATGGCAGGTTCCATCCTTTTCCGGATGGAAGGGGCGCTGCACGACGAGCGGGCCGAGATGGCGGCGGCGCATGAGGCGGCTCTTGCCGGCATTCGACGCGAACCACAACTCCAGCTCGGCAAGCCAATGGCTCGGCTGCGCGACATAGCGTGCACGCTCGTTCATATCGGCAGGTAACCGCGCAGCTTCCGAAGGCGGAACTGACATGGTCGCATTCATGAACCGCTCTTCAGCCAAATCGTTCAAGTGTTTTGGATCAAAAAAAAGCTCAATTGAAGCCGGGTTGCGTCGCATGGATTCGGCAGAGCAGCAAATAAAAGCGGCAACCGGTGGCCAGATAGCTCAAAAATTGCCCACAGCTCGATTTTAATACAGTCTACTTCACGGTGCCTGACTGCCGCTCCGTCGAGCATCGAAATGGTTCCCGGCTGGATACTAGTGCAGCTGCGCTCTTTGCGTTAACTCCTAGCGAGCCTTCATTGCGGAAGCGTCACTGGAGCCCCTCCTGTCATTTCGCTGAAGGCCGGGCACCACATCAGCCAGGGCGGGATGTCGAATGTTGAAAGCGGTAGCCGTCAGGCGCGCATCGCAGGTGGGGACGAGCCATGAGCCGGTGCTTGGCAGGGCGGTGCTTCAGCACGACGAGCGTCACCTGCGTCGCCGGGCGATCGAACTGGTCGATGGCCGGAAGATCCTGGTCGATCTCCCCGAGACGGTCGTGCTGACGGCCGGTGACGAGTTGCTGCTGGAAGGAAGCGGCGTCATCGAGATCGCGGCCGCGAGCGAGCCCCTTTACGCCATCCGCGGCCAAGATCCCGTCCATGTCACGGAGCTCGCCTGGCATATCGGCAACCGTCACCTCGCCGCGGCCATCGAGGCGGACCGAATCCTGATCCTGCGCGATCATGTCATCAAGGCGATGCTCGAGGGACTTGGCGCCAGGGTCGAGGAGATCGTGGCGGAGTTCAATCCGGCTCGCGGCGCCTATTCCGGTCACGGCCACTCGCATGGCGGTTCGGGGTATCATCATGGGGATGGCGAGCACCAATCCCATCCCCATACTCACGGGGAGCAAGGTCGCCATCACGGCTGAAGCCGTGGAGCGCCGATCCCGCAAGCCGAGGCATTTGCACCGATGACATCCAAGAACGGCCCCCTCCGCGTCGGTATCGGCGGCCCCGTCGGGTCGGGCAAGACGATGCTGACGGAGAAATTGTGCAAGGCGATGCGGGAGGAGTTCTCCATCGCCGTCATCACCAATGACATCTACACCAAGGAAGATGCGATGATCCTGGCACGCCGGCAGGCGCTGCCGGAGGACCGGATCGTCGGCGTCGAAACCGGCGGCTGCCCGCATACCGCGATCCGCGAAGACGCTTCGATCAACCTGCAGGCGATTGCCGAGATCAACCGGAGGATTCCCGGTCTCGATATCGTCTTCATCGAATCCGGCGGGGACAATCTGGCGGCGACCTTCTCACCCGATCTCGCCGACCTGACGCTCTACGTCATCTCGGTTTGCCAGGGTGAGGAGATCCCCCGCAAGGGCGGGCCGGGGATCACGCGCTCCGACTTCCTGATCATCAACAAGAGCGACCTCGCGCCTTATGTGAATGTCGACCTCGACGTGATGCGCGCGGACGCGGCGCGGATGCGTGGAACGCGCCCCTTCGGCTTCACCGACCTCTCCCGCGGCAAGGGGCTCGAAGACATCATAGACTTCATCGTCGAATATGGCGGCCTGTCGGAAAGCCGTCGCAAGGAGCATGGCTTGGCAGAAAGCTGATCGATGGACTCGGCTTCAACTTCACCAGCCGGCCAGGATACGATCCCGCTGCATCTGCTGCGCTTGGTCAGTCAGGGCCTGCCCGTCGGCGGCTTCTCCTATTCGCGCGGCCTTGAGGCTGCCGTTCAGGCCGGCTGGGTCTCTAACGAGGCAACGGCGCGCGACTGGATCCTCGGCACGCTCCGGACGAGTGTCGCGCAGCTGGACGGCGCCCTGTTCTGGCGCATGGCGAATGCTCTGGAAGCCGGCGACCGGGAAGGCTTCCGCGCGGCGAATGCCTGGCTCGCGGCGGGGCGAGAAAGCCGCGAGTTCCAACTGGAGGACAGACGCCTGGGCGAGGCGCTCCTGCGCCTCCTCGTCGATCTCGAGGTCCCCGCCGCCTCATACCATCGCGGTGGCGAACTGACCTTTTCGGGCGCTTTTGCGCTGGCCGCCCATCATTGGCGCATCGCTCCTGCTGCGGCGCTGAGCGGATTGCTGTGGGTCTATGTCGAGGGACAGGTGAACGCGGCGATCCGGCTGGTCCCGCTCGGCCATACCGCGGGACAGCGCATCCTCGTCGAGGCCGTCGATGCGATCGAGCAGGCGGGCACCCGCGCCCGATCGCTCAGCGACGACGAGGTCGGCAGCCTGTCCCCGGCCTTGGCCATGGCAAGTGCCTGGCACGAGACGCAGTATAGCCGCCTGTTTCAATCCTAGCGCACGGCAAGACGGGCGTCTGACGCGAACGATCTGCGTCTCGCAATTGCCCGGTGCTCGCTCTACTTTGCAGCCGATCCGCTGGGTCAGAATTGGGGTGAAGGTGGAACGGATCACGATTACCATCGATGCGGATCTGCTCGCATTCGTCGATACGCTGAGCGCCTCGAAAGGCTATGCCAGCCGTTCCGAGGCGATCAGGGACATTCTGCGACAGGCGGCCCGCGTGGAGGCCAACGCCGATCCCGACGCACCCTGCTTCGCGACGCTTGCCTACGTCTTCGATCACGAGACGCGAGATCTCGCACGCCGGCTGACGAACCAGCAGCACGACCATCATGATCTCTCGGTCGCGACCCTGCATGTTCATCTCGACCGGCATGAATGCCTGGAAGTCTCGGTGCTCCGCGGTTCCAGCGGCGAGGTCCGCGCCTTCGCCGACAGCGTCACCAGCCAGCGCGGCGTCCGGCATGGCCATCTTCAGATCGTGCCCGATGCGACCGCGGCCGACGACAAGCATCCTCACGAGCACGATCACTGAGCATTCCGGGCGTCCCGTTGCTCAACATTTCGGCGATACAGCCTTCCGCGCATATCGTATGAGTTTTCTATCAAAACCTCATACATCGATGCGTCATGCTTCGTGCCCATCTGCGCACCCTTGCTCTGGCCGCGACCCTGCTCGCCGCTTCCTTCGCTGCGGCGCAGGAGAAGCCGCTGCGCGTGGCCGAGATCTGGGAGATTCCGACGCTCGATCCCTCTCAGGACGGCACCCTGATGAAGGAAAAGGCGATGGTCACCGAGACGCTGGTGGCCGGCAATCCGGATTTCACTCTCGGTCCAGGGCTGGCGCTGTCATGGACGCGCGAGAGCGACACAGTCTGGCTTTTCAAATTGCGGCCGGGCGTGAGTTTCCATGACGGCTCGCCGCTGACGGCCGGGGCGGTGGTCGCGAGCCTGTCCGACACGCTGAAGCGCAGCGGCTCCGTCAGGAGCTACACCAAGATCGCCGATCTGGAGGCGCGCGACGCCGGCACCGTCGCCATCACCACCTCCGAGCCGTTCCCGGCGCTGCCCGCGGCATTGGTGTATTCCAGCGCGGCGATCGTATCTCCAACGTCACCCCGGTCGGACGACGGCGCGATCGAGCGTCCGATCGGCACCGGCCCCTTCAGGATCACGGCCTGGCAACCGGCCGCGCAGAGCTTCACCGTCGAGCGCTTCKACGGCTATTGGGGCGAGAAGCCCTCGATTCCCGCGATCAATTTCCGCGGGATTCCCGACCCGACCACCCGGTCGCTCGAACTGCAGAAGGGCAGCGTCGATTTCGCCTCGGAGGTCCCTTACGGCGACCTCGACGTGCTTGCGAGAAAGGGTTTCACCGTCTCGCGCAACGTCACCGCCCGCAACTATGTGCTGAGCTTCGGCAGCCTCAAGGATACGCCCTTCGCCGATCTCCGTGTCCGCAAGGCCCTGTCGCTCGCCATCGATCGGGAGGAGATCGCGCAATACGTCTTGTTCGGCATGGGCCGCGCCGGCATCGGTGCCTTCCCGGACACCATGGCTTTCGCCGACAGGTCCATCGTCGTGCCGAAGCCCGATCTGGCGGGAGCCCGAAGGCTCCTGACGGACGCCGGATATGCGCCTGGGCCGGGCGGCGTCATGACGAAGGACGGCAAGCCGCTCGGCTTCACCCTTTACACCTATGCGCAGCGGCCGGGGCTCGTGCCGATCGCCGGGGCGCTCCAGAACCAGCTCCGCAAGCTGGGGGTGCCCGTCGAGATCAAGGTGACGACCTTCTCCGCGATCGCCAGGGAGATGAAACCCGGCGACGCCAGGCTCGCCGCCCTGGCCACGGCCATGTATCCGCATCCGGATTTCTACCTGCGCCAGACCTATCATTCGCGGGGGGCGATCAACAGCTGGGGCTACGCCAATGCGCAGGTCGACCACGACCTCGCGACAGTGCTTTCGACGCATGACGAAGCCGAGCGCACGGCCGCCTATAAGCGCGTTCAGCGCATCGTGGCCGAGGAGGAGCCGTGCCTGACCATCGCTCATTATGGCGTCAACGTCGTGATGAAGCCCGGCATCGCCAATTACGCCTTCAATCCGATTGCCCACGACTACATGCTCGATCCGCGCATGAAGGTCGCCCACTAGATGACGGCCTATGTCCTCAGGAGGTTGGCGCTGGCGGTTGCGATCGTTCTGTGCGCCACCTTCCTGACCTATGTGCTGCTGCGTCTGGTCCCGGGAGAGCCGGCGGAGGTGATCCTCACGCGGGTCTTTATCCAGGACCAGACCGCGGCCGTCTCGCAGGCGGACGTCGCAGCCATTGCCGGGCGCTTCGGGCTCGACGCTCCGCTGGTCGTGCAATACGGGCGCTGGCTCCTCGGCGCCATGAGCGGGGACCTCGGCCATTCGATCCGGACCGGTCGCCCGGTCGCGGTCGAACTCGGCTGGCGGCTCTCCGCGACCGGGCTCCTCGCTTTCTTCGCGACGCTTCTGTCGCTCGCGCTGACCATCGCCCTCGTCGCCTTGAAACGCGCGGTTGCGACACCGCTCGCCACCTGGGGGCTCGAGCTTCTCGCCGTCGGCTCGGTTGCGCTGCCCACCTTCTTTCTCGGCGCGCTCCTGATTATCGTCTTCGCCATCGGACTTGATTGGCTGCCGGTCAGCGGTTTCGCGGATTGGACGCATCTCGTCCTGCCAGTCGCTGTCCTGGCGCTAGGCCAGTTCGGCTTCAACGCCATTCTGCTGGACGATGCCCTGAGCGACGCTTTCGGCGCCCCTCATATTGCGACCGCGCGAGCGAAGGGGCTGGACGAGGGCAGGGTGCTATTCGTCCACGCCCTGCCCAACGCGCTCGTGCCGTTGATCCCCTATCTCGCGCTGCAATTCGCCTTCCTGATCGGCGGCGTGGTGGTGGTCGAGCGCCTGTTCTCGATTCCCGGCCTGGGTGGCTACATGACCGACGCCCTCGACAGCCATGACGGCCCGGCCTTCCTCGGCGCGATCGGCGTCATTGCGCTGACGGTTTCCACGGTCAATCTCGCCGCGGATCTGGCCGTCGCGCGGATCGATCCGCGCATCAGGCTCGACAGGCCCGCGTGGTGAAACGGCATTGGCGGGCGGGGCGGGCGCGCATCCTGCTGGCGGCGCTCCTGCTGGTGCCGATCGGTTACGGGCTGATGCTCGATCCTCTCGACGGCTCGCTCCGCGCCAGCCTGCGGCCGCCCGGGGCGGAATTCCTGCTCGGGACCGACCATCTCGGCCGCGACGTGCTCGCCCGCATCGCACATGGCTTCGTGCTCGATGTCTGTCTGTCGCTGGCCATCGCGGCGTTGTCATTCGCGATCGGCCTGGGCATCGGCATGCTGGCCGCCGCGATCGGCGGGCGGCTCGACCGCGCCCTGACCTTTGCGATGGACGTGCTGATCGCGCTGCCGCAGATCGTGATCGCGCTGATCCTATCCGTTTATCTTGGCGGTGGAGCGCTGTCGCTCGTTCTCGCCCTGTCCCTGGTCGGATGGGTGAAATATGCGCGGATCGCCCGGGCCACGACGTACTCGCTCCGGGAGCGGGAGTTCGTCACCGCCGCCCGGGCTGCAGGGGGGAGGCGCCTCTATCTCCTCAGGAGGCATATCCTTCCCCAGCTCCTGCCTGTCTTCACCGGCCTGCTTCCGCTACAGTTCGGGCACAACATCCTGAACATTGCCGCGCTCGGATTCCTCGGCATCGGTGTCGCTCCCCCGACTCCGGAATGGGGAGCGATGATCGCCGACGCAAGACCGTATTTCTCGCGTGCTCCCTGGCTCGCGATCGCGCCCGGCGTGTTTCTTTTCCTGCTGACTGCTTTCGCCCTCTCGATCGCACGCAGCGTCAACAGGCGTCTGGCGTCCTAGTATCGGCCGCCAGGATCGTACGCCCTCGCGGTCGAACCGACGGGCTCGGAGCGACAGAGATCATCGCGCTTCCCGTAAGTGGACGCACCAGGTGCCCGATATAGGCAAATTGCGTTGAAGAAATCCACCGCAATACTTGGAGTGGCTTTGGCGAGTCGTGGAATTTCTGTGCTTCTGCGGGTGATTTCGCCAGCTATAGGGGAGGGCGTTCTTGAGGCAGACAGGCGCGCCGCCCCGCTAGAGGCGATAGATGCGCGTGGCCGTGTCCGAAAACAGCGACGACCTGTCGTCGGCGGAGAGGTCCGCCGTCAGGCGCTTGAAGGCGTTCCAGCCTGCCGCGCAGGCGTAAGAGCCACGGTCCACGGGTGCGTTGCTTTCCAGCATGCAGCGCCTCGGTTCGAAGGCCTCGATCGCGGTTTCCACATAAGGCCGCCACGCGTCGGCGAGCGCGCGTGAATCGGGCGGCTGCGTCCCTCGCTCGAAGCCGAATCCGTTGATCCGCATCCCGAGGCCGCCGATCTTGGCGACCACGTTCGGGCAGTGGGCGAGGTTGCGGATCGCGCGCTCCCAGGCCTGGAACAGATCGTCACGCCGCCCCTGATAGGCACCGGCGCCGAGGATGCCGCCGAGATGGTCGAGTACGATCGTCGTCTCCGGGAAGGAGTGCGCCAGCGCCGTCAGTTCGTCGAGCTGCGGCTGGAACAGCCAGGCGTCGAAGCTTAGCCCGAGCGGTGCCAGCCGGGCGAACCCTTCCCGGAAACGGGCGTCGCCGAGCAGGCCGGGCGGGCCGGCGCTCAGCGGGTTCATCAAGGTCGGGTCGGCGTCCCACACCGTGATGTGACGGATGCCACGGAACCTGCCGCGCCCCTCCTCCAGATGCGCGAGGAGAACGTCCTCGACCGCCGCGCCCAGGCGCAGATCGGCATGGCCAACGATGCCGGAGCACAGGGCAGGCTGGTCCGGGCCGAGCCGCTCCGCCTCGGCCGCGATATAGGCGGTCTCGCCGACCGGGCGCAGATGCACCGGCTGGGTTGCATCATAGGCTGTCTGACATTGCATGAAGACGGAGGCGACGATGCGATGGCCGCTCGCGGCGAGCTCTGCCTTGTAATCGTCGATCAGGAATCTCCAGCCCGGCCGGTCCCAGAGATGGTGATGGGCGTCGACGATTGGCAGTTCTGGTTCGAGCACAGCCTCGGGTGCCTGCGCCAGCCAGTCGGGGCGCAGCGGCAGATAATTGGCAACAGGCGCGTTCATGGCTCGCGGCTGGGCACCGGCCGTCGTGACGGCCCGTCGTAGCGATAGGCGAAGCTGCGCGGGATCGGCCCCTTGTTGCGCTCGCCGCGTCCGCTCTGCTCCCAGGCATGGGCGAGGATGCCGACCGCCCGCGACAGACAGAACACGCCGCGCGCGAGCGGCGCGGCGAAGCCGAGCTCGCCATAGATCACCGCGGTGGCACCGTCGATGTTCATCGGGATCAGCCGCCCCTTGCGCCGCTCCAGGCAGCGTTCGACCGCTCGTGCGGCCGCTGCATAGCGGCCGGTGATGCCGCCCTTGCCGACCGTGGCGTCGACGAGTGCCAGCAGGCGGCCGGAGCGTGGGTCGACCGGGTGGAAGCGGTGTCCGAAGCCGGGCAGGTACTTGCCGCGCGTCGCGATAAAGGCATCGATCGCGGCTGCTGCCGCATCGTCCATGCCGGAGCCCGCCGCACATCTCGCCAGCAGCTCGTCATAGAGTTCGAGCGCCTGCTCGCCTGCTCCACCATGCACGTCATCGAGGGTGTTGAGCGCGGAGGCCAGCGCTCCGTTCAGCGGCAGCCCGCAGGACACCGCCATGCGCGAGATGGCGATGGAGGGCGCATGCGGGCCGTGGTCGACCGAGGCGACGAGCGCGGCCTGAAGCAGTTGCTCCTGCTCCGGGCTCGGCAGCTCGCCGCGCAGCATCAGCCAGATCATCGCCGGAAAGGAGACGGCGCCGATCAGCTCCTCGATCGGATAGCCGCGAAAGGCGATGCGGCCCGGCGCGATGTCCGCGATCCCTGTCGACCAGTACTCGGCGATCTTGTCACGATCCGAGGACGGAGCTTCACCGTTCATGCTGCGCTCCTGTGCCGTTCGCAGCCGACGATCCGGCGCGCGATCAGGCTCTCGATCTCGTCTTCGCCATAGCCGAGGCGCCGCAGCCAGGCGGTCGTGTCCGCCCCAAGTGCGGGCGGGTGTGCCGGCGGCGCGAACGGCTCGTCCAGCAGGAAACCTGGCCGGGTCACGCGCAGCGGGCGGCCGCCGCGGCCCTGGGCATCGACGGGCTCCACGAAGCCGCGCTGCGCCACCTGTGGCTCCGCCATCACCTCCGGCACGGTGAGGACGCAGCCCGCCGGCACGCCGGCAGCGTTCATCAGACGCTCCCATTCGCGTGCCGGGCGCGTGGCGAGCGCCTGTTCCAGCGCTGCGGTCAGCGCCCGGCGATTGTCCTTGCGGGCCTGGCGGGATGCGAAGCGCGGATCGTCGATCAGCTCGGGCCGTTCGATCAGGCGGCACAGCGCCTCGTATTGCTTCTGCTCGTTGGCCGCGATGTTGAGCGGCCCGTTCGCTGTCCGGAAGGTCCCGGACGGGGCGGCGGTGAAGTTTTCGTTGCCGATCGGCTGCGGATCGACATCGGCATTGAGATGGTTCGACACGACCCAGCCCATCGCGGCGAGCGTCGATTCGAGCAGGGACACGTCGATGAAGCGGCCCCGCCCGCTTTGCTTCTGATCGACGAGCGCCGCCGAGATCGCGAAGGCAGCGGTCAACCCGGAGATCGTGTCGGAGATCGGAAAGCCGGTGCGCAGGGGGGCGCTCTCCTCATCGCCGGTCACGCTCATGACGCCGGAGAGACCCTGCACGATCTGGTCGTAGGCCGGGCGCCCCGCCCAGGGCCCGGTCTGGCCGAAGCCGGAAATCGCGCAGTAGACCAGGCGCGGATTGACCTGCGACAGGTCGTCATAGGCGAGGCCCAGCCTCTTCATGACGCCGGGGCGGAAGTTCTCGAGGACGACGTCGGCGGTGGCGACGAGCCGCAGGAAGACCTCGCGACCCTCCGGCGCCTTGAGATCGAGCGCGATCGACTGCTTGTCGGCATTGACCGCGACGAAGGAAAGGCCGGAGAGGCGCGCTGCCATCTCGGGATCGGCGCCAAGCTTGCGGGCGAGGTCGCCGCCGTCCGGCTTCTCGATCTTGATCACCTCGGCGCCCAGGCGGGCGAGGTTGTACCCGCAGAACGGGCCGGCGAGCACGTTCGAGAGATCGAGAACGCGCACGCCCGCAAGTGGCATAGTCATCTTCTGTCTCCGGCTGCGCGGGATTATTTGCCGATACGCCTTGCGGCTTCGTCGGCGAACTTGTTCGTGTAGGTCTTGGAGAGGTCGATACCGGCGGCGGCAATCGCCGGATCATAGGCGGTGAGCACCGACAGCGGCGTCTTCAGGGTTTCCGGCGCGAACCGGCCATCCTTGGAGAACAGCCCGGTCGAGGCGCGCATGATCTCGATGTTGAGCTGGCGATCGTCGAGCTTGTACGCCGCCGGGATCGCATCGACGACAGCCTCCGGGCTGTTCGAATGAATCCAGCGCACGGTCCGCAACATGGCGTTGGCGAGGCGCTGCACGGTTTCCGGATTCTTGTCGATGTAGCTCTGGTTGAGATAGAGGCAGGCCGTCGGATAGACGCCGCCGAAGGCCTTCTTCGACCCTTCCTCGGTGCGGCCGTCAAACAGGATTTTCACGGCGTTCTTGCGGGTCAGGATGGTCGCGGTCGGGTCGTAGAAACCCAACACGTCGACAGCCTTGCTTTCGAGCGCCTTCATGCCCGGGGCGCCGCTGCCGACGCCGATGAACTCGACGTCACGGGGCCCAAGCCCGTTCACCTTGGCGTAGTAGCGGGCGATCATGTCGGTCGACGAGCCCGGCGTGGTGATGCCGACCTTCATGCCCTTCAGATCGGCGCCGCTCTTCACCTTGTCCCCGAGATCGGCGCGGACGCCGAACACGATGCCGGGGACGTCGTTGAGCAGAAAGACGCAGGAGATATCCTTCTTCTTCGCCTGCATCTGGATGGTATGGTCGTAGAAGCCGACCACGCCGTCGACCGAGCCGCCGACCAGTGCCTGCAGCGCCTTGGCACCACCGGCCTGGAAGTTCTGGATCGTGACGTCGAGGCCTTCCTTCTTGAAGTTCCCGAGGGAGTCGGCGAGCGCCAGCGGCATGTAGTTGAGAATGGCGGAGCCGACGGCGAGGCTAACCGCCTTGTTCTCGGGGTCGGCGGCGCGCGTAGCGCCCGCCGGGAGAAGCAGCGCGAGGGCGAGGGCCGCAGCCCGGCTTGCGAACGATGTCATCTGTTTCCTCCTGCTCGATTATGTTTGTCGTTGCGATGCGGGTCAGGCGTCGTCGAGCGACGGGGCCGGACGCCAGACGAGGAGCCGCTTTTCGAGGCGGTCGACCACGAGATCGAGGCACACCACGAAGACGGAAAGCACGACGATGCCGGCGAAGACTCCGGTGGCGTCCATCACGCCCTCGGCCTGCGCGATGATATGGCCGAGGCCCATCGAGGAACCGAGATACTCGGCCACCACCGCTCCCATCACCGCCATGCCGACCGAGACGCGGAGCGATGACAGGATCCAGCTCATGGCCGATGGGATGTAGACGTGCCGCAGCAGCGAGAGCTTGCTGGCCCGCAGCAGGCGGGCATTGGCCAGCACGACCGGATTGACCTCGCGCACACCCTGATAGGTGTTGAAGAAGGCGATGAAGATCACGATCGTCATGCCGAGCGCGACCTTGGAAGCGAGCCCGAGGCCGAACCAGATCACGAAGATCGGCGCCAGCAGCACGCGCGGGATCGCGTTGAAGACCTTTATGATCGGCTGGATGACGTCGGCCGCGAAGCGCGAGAGGCCGAGCCAGATGCCGAGCGCCGTACCGCCGGTGACGCCGAGCACGAACGACAGGACGGTCTCGAGCAGGGTGATGCCGAGGTCGCGCCAGATGTCGCCCTCCGCGAACCATTGCGCGATGCGCCCGAGGATTGCCGAGGGGGCCGGAAAGAAGAACGGGTCGATCATGCCGCTTCTGGCGCCCGCTTCCCAGGCGGCGAAGAAGCCACCGATCAGCACCAGCCGGGTCAGCCTGATCTTCATGCGATAGGCGGAAGCGGCGCTGCGCCGGCGCGCCTCGATGGCATCCTCAGCGGTGTCCACTGGCGGCGCGAAGGCGAGCGTCTGCGACTTACTGGACGACATAGCTCTTCTCCACTTCGGCACCGAGGAGATTCCAGATCTCTCGGTAAAGGCTGACGAAGGCGTCGGTGGTCGCCAGCGCCGAGACGTCGCGCGGCCGCGGCAGTGTGATGTTGACCTCTCCGATCACGCGGCTGGCGGGGCCGGCCGACATGACCACGACCCGGTCTGCAAGGGTGATCGCCTCGTCGAGATCGTGGGTGATGAAGACAAGCGAGCGGCGATCCGCCTGCCACAGATCCAGCAGGATCCGGTGCATCAGGCGACGGGTATGCACGTCGAGAGCCGAGAATGGCTCGTCCATCAGGACGATGCGCGGTTCCATGATCAGCGTCTGCGCCATGGCGACGCGCTTGCGCTGCCCGCCCGAGAGCTGGTGAGGATAGCGCTTCTCGAAGCCCTTCAGGCCGACCCGGGCCAGCCAGATCTGCGCCTTGGCTCGAGCCTCTTCCTTGTTCATTCCGCGAAAGATCAGGCCCAGCGCGACATTGTCCTCGGCGGTCTTCCAGGGAAGGATCGCTTCCTGCTGGAGCATATAGCCGCTGTCGCCGTTCAGGCCCTGGAGCGGTTTGCCGAACACGGTGACCTCACCGGCGGCCGGCCGAAGCAACCCGGTGACCACGTTGAGGATGGTCGACTTGCCGCAGCCGGTCGGCCCGACCACAGCCACGAACTCGGTGTCGCCCACGGTGAGATTCATGTTGCCGACGGCGGTGAAGGCGCCAAAGCGCACAGCGACGTCGTGCAGCCGAACAGCTGCTGTCCCCTCTGTCATCGTTCCTCCTGATAGAACATAATTCTATTTTGTCGCGCTTCTAGCAGGGCCTGGACGGTCGCGTCAAGATGGTTTCACTCAACAGAACGGAAAAAGCGCGTGAGCCTTGGCTTCTTGCATGATGATGCAAACTGCGTTCTACTAGACAGAACGATCTTGATGACGAGGTAGACATGTCCGAACCCGGCACGAAACGGGAGGGAGTCGACGCGGTGGAGCGGGCGCTGGCCATTCTCTCGGCCTTCAGCGAGCAGGCCCAGGAGCTGAGCCTTGCCGAGCTGGCCCGGCGGACGGGGCTCTACAAGAGCACGATCCTGCGGCTGGCGGCCTCGCTAGAGCACACCCGTTTCCTCACGCGCGGGGGTGACGGTACCTTTCGCCTGGGGCCCGAGCTCTGGCGGCTAGGCTCGCTCTACCGGCGCAGCTTCGATCTCGGCGAATATGTCCGCCCGACGCTGCGCGCCCTGGTCGAGGCAACGCAGGAGACGGCCTCCTTCTACATCCGTGACGGCGATCAGCGCATCTGCCTCTACCGGCTCAACTCGCCGCGCTCGGCCCGCCATCACCTTGATGAGGGCGTGCGGCTGCCGCTAGGCCGCGGCGCCGCCGGGCGCGTGCTGCTCGCCTTCACCGAGCTCCACGACCCTTCACTGCAACCAATCAGGGACGCTGGCCTGGTGATTTCGCGCGGAGAGCGCGATCCCGACGTGGCGGCGGTATCCGCGCCGGTCATCGACAGTGCCGGCCATCTGCGCGGCGCGCTCTCGCTCTCGACGCTGATGAGCCGCTTCGACGAGGCGGCTCAGCACAAGCTGGCGGAAGCCATCGTGCCGGCAGCGAAAAATCTCGCGGCGCGGCTTCCGGCCGAATGACCAGGGCTTTGCCGGCGGCCACCGCGCAACTTGCAGAGCCGAGAGGAGCCTGACACGCTTGTCTTCGGCAAGTGGCGTGGACCCCGCCCAATCCGCCAGAAGCAGACTATCGTTCATGGGCAGGAAGCGGGCCTTCAGGCACACCAGAGTCCGCTTCTGCCGGGAATATCGCGGTCGGGCCAGCCTGACGAGGTCGCTCCGTCTTGCCGGTCGCGCGTCTGAGAACTCGCCGATATCGAGCGCTCTCAGGCTGCCGCAATGGAGTTGCTGTCGGCGCTGACGCGGCCGAACAGATCGCGGGCGCGGATGCGGTAGAAGCCGGTCGCGTCGCGTGGATCGAGATAGACGCTCGAGAGCAGACCGGCCGGGTTGATCATCTGCCAGGGGCCGCTTTCCTGCGCGCTCCAGAGCACGTCGAAGAGCTGGATGCTCTCGTATGGCGTCGGCTCCCAGAACAGAACGCGGTTGCTGCCGTTCAGCCCGCCAAAGACCTGGAGGCGGGGAGTGGAGGGCGCCGCGGGCGCGGCATCGACGCGTCGGACGAGCGCGGCCAGGGCTACCGACGGCAGCGGCATGTCGAGCTGGACCTCGTGCCGCGTCGCAGCGCCGCCGATCTGGAGATGCTCGACGGTCAGGGCGGGCTCCTGCGCCAGGCGCATCGCTTCGAGCTCCTCAGCACCCGGCAGGTCGGGCGCGCCGAGATCCTCCCAGACGGTGAAGGGATCGCCCTTGCCATGGGCGATGCGGAAGGTGGCGAGCGCATAGGCACCGGGCTGCAACCCGGAAAAAGCGAGTTCCACTGTGCTCTCGCCAGACTGCCAGATGCGGTCGACGCTGTTGTAGAGGAGCACGCTCGCGCCGGACGGCTCGGAGGCGCTTCCCAGCGCCGTCGCGATCGCGCCGAGGCCGCTGCGGTCGGGGTCGAGGCCCTGGCCGTCGAGTGTGAATCGGCGCTCGCTCAACAGGCCGAGCAATTCCATGACGCTGAGCGCCGGCTTCTTGACCAGATCGAACGGCTCGGGCTCTGCCCGGCGCGCTTCCAGCGCAGTGATGTCGGTCTTGTGCTCGGCCTGGGCGGCGCGCACCGGGCGCTTGCCGAAATAGGTCAGATGCGTGCGGTGCCCCCAGTGGCCGACGAAGCCGTTGTCATTGCTGAGGACCTCGTAGTCGACGCCTTCGCCATCGATCATCAGGCGCTGGTGCTGGTCGATGATCTTGGCGGCGAGCCCGGCGAAATAGGGCATGCCGTGCCAGGTATGGTAGAGATGCCAGCCGATCTGCGGGTCGCATTCGTCATTGACGAAAGGCAGGTTGGCGAAGCGCGGATGATGCTCGCGGATATAGTCGACCGCCATCATCTCGTGCCGGATGATGGCGAGGCTGTTCGGTGTCAGATCCTCGGCATGTTTCTTCGCGCCCTTCTCATGCACCGAGATGAAGTCGAGCCGCACGCCGGTCTCACCGGTGAAGAGATTGGTGCCGGTGTCGCAATGGGCGAGGAAGCTCTTGAAGATCGGCGGGATGCGCCGGGCGACGCCGGGGCCGCCGAGCCTGAGCTGGGGATCGACCGCTTTCAGTGCCTCCGAGCAGGCGTCGTAGTAGTTGTTGAAGCCGGTCTCGCCGCCGAGCTTCCACCAGATGTCGGGCTCGTTCCAGGTCTCGAAATACCACTGGCGCAGTTCGTCGGCGCCGTAGCGTGCACGGTAGCGCTCCGCCATCTCACCCATGAAGTCGCGCCAATGATGCGCCTGCGCGACGTCGTTGAAGTCGGTGTAGATGTAGGAGGGATTGCCCATCAGCTCGAAGAACGGACGGATGCGGTGCTCGAGCATGACGTCGATGGCCGCATCGAGCCGCGACCAGTCGTATCGGCCGAAAGACGACGCGGTGACGAGATCGAGCATGTAGTGCACGCGCATGTATTCGATGCCGCGATTGGGCACGGCGCCGACATAGGCGAGCGTCTGCCGCATCTCCGGCTCCAGCAGCAGCTCGGCCGGTGAAAAGCCCGTGCTGCGCCAGAAGCGCCGGAACCGCTTGGTCGGGGCGGCGAGGTCGATGTCTATGCGGGTCTTTTCGGACATGACGGGTCCTTCGCTGATAGCGGAGTTAATTTGTTGCCGGCTAATTTTAATGAGATCGAAACCTCAGCCCTCATCCTGAGGAGCGCCACAGGCGCGTCTCGAAGGATGATCCAGTGCGCTCTGGAACACCCTTCGGGACGCGAGCTGAAGCTCGCTCCTCAGGATGAGCTCCTGTGGGAGTCACGGATGCACTCTCACTTGAACTTGTCGCGCATCGACTGGATGCCGGGGATCGCGGCCATCAGATGGGCGTGCCGGTCGTCGAAATGCTGGACCAGCCCGCGCTGTGTCTTCCCGACCAGGATGGTGAAGATGTAGCAGCGATGGCCGGGCGAGGTGACGGTCGGGTGATAGCCGCGATCGACCAGGATCGTGTCGCGATCCTGCACCATGAAGCATTCTGATTGGCCGTCGGCATAGATGATCTGGGCGCCGAAGCCGGTGCCGGGCTGGTAGCGGTAATGGTAGAGCTCGTCATGCGCCGTCTCGCCCTCGCGGTCGGCATCGTGCTTGTGCGGCGGATAGCCGGACCAGCAACCGGGGTCGGCATAGAGCTCGCTGACGAGAAGGTTTCCGGCGCGCCCCTGGCCGTTCTGGCCGAGGATGTGGAAGATGCGGCGGCGGCTATGGGTGTCGGGCGAGCCGACATCGACCATCGCGACCGCCTCCGGCGCGATGCGGAAGGGCTTCAGCCCGTCGTCGTCGCAGAGGCCGCCGGCGACGGCGATCTCGACGGGGCCGGCGGCATTCTCCAGCCGCACCGCGCTGCCCGGCGGGGCATAGACGGAATCCGCCTCGCCCGACCAGATGTCGCGCCGCTTGCCGACGGCCGCGAAGCGTTCCCCGTCGACGACGATGTCGACCGTACCGGAGAGCACGACATGGACGCTCTCATGCCGCGGCAGGCTCTGCTCGACGATCTCGCCCGGTTGCAGTCTCAGCAGGTTGAAATGGACATGCGGTAGGGCCGGATCGTCGCTGACGATGGCGCTGTTGGCGTTGTCGCGGGCGGGGATGTGCTTAGACATGTGTGGCTTGTCCGATCTGGATGGCGTCGACGCCGCGGAGCGTGAGCGTCTCGGCGTGATGGCAGGCGACGCTGCGGTCGCCGAGATCGCGCAAGGGCGGCTGGGTCGAGCGGCAGATCTCGGTGGCGAAACGGCAGCGTGGATGGAAGGCGCAACCGCTCGGGCGGTTCGCGGGATCGGCGACCTCGCCCGGCAGGCGGATGCGGCGGTTCTGCCGGCGATGGGCGGGGTCGGGGATCGGCAGGGCCGAGAGCAGCGCCTCGGTGTAGGGATGCAGCGGCCGGGCGAAGAGCGCTTCGGAGCTCGCGATCTCGACGATCTGGCCGACATACATCACGACGACGCGGTCGCAGATATACTCGATCACGCTGAGATCGTGGCTGACGAAGAGATAGGTCAGGCCGAACTCCTCCTGCAGGTCGCGCAGCAGGTTGAGCGTCTGCGCCCGGACGCTCACGTCGAGCGCCGAGACGGCTTCGTCGAGCACAACGAGGCGGGGATGGGTCGCGAGCGCACGGGCGATGCCGACACGCTGGCGCTCGCCGCCGGAGAAGGCATGCGGATAGCGCCGGGCGTATTCCGGCCGCAAGCCGACCTTGGCGAGGAGCTCGCGGACCTTGGCCTCGATCTCGCCCGGCGGCACCAGCCGGTTGACCTTGAGCACCTCGCCGACGATGTCGCGGACCTGCAGGCGCGGATTGAGCGAGGATTGCGGGTCCTGGAAGACGAGGCGCAGATCGGTGCAATAGGCGAGCCGCTCATTCTCCGAGAGCCGGTCGAGGTCGACGCTGCCGCCATCCTTGCGGCGATAGCGCATGGTGCCGGCCGTCGGCTGGTGGATACCGAGCAACAGGCGCGTAACGGTCGACTTGCCGCAGCCGGATTCGCCGACAAGGCCCAGCGTCTCGCCTTGCCGGATCGCGAAGGAGACGTCCTCGACGGCGCGCACGGGATTGGCGGCCTTGCGCTGGAACAGCGTCCGGCGCGGCGGGAACAGCTTGGTCAGCCCGCGCACCTCGAGCAGCACGTCGGGTGCAAGCGAAGCGGGATCAGCCATGACGGGCGCCCTCCATGGCAGATGGCTGGCGCGCAAGGATGCAGCGCACGTCCCGCCGGGGCCCGATCGAGACCGTGCCGGGATCGGCGACGTCGCAGATGCCCTTGAGCGCCGCATCGCAGCGCGGATGGAAGTCGCAGCCCGCCGGCCGGTCGAAGGGCGAGGGCACCATGCCGCGAATGGCGGCGAGCCGGGAGCCGCGCCCGGCGCCGAGCCGTGGCACGGATTTCAGCAGTGCCCGCGTATAGGGATGGCGCGGATCGGCGAAGATCTCCTCGACCGTGCCGCGCTCGACGATCTTGCCGAGATACATCACCGCGACATCGTCGGCGATCTCGGCGACCACTCCGAGATCATGGGTGATGAACAGGATCGAGAGGCCGTCCTCGCGCTGCAGTTCCTGCAGCAGGTCGATGATGTTGGCCTGGGTGGTGACGTCGAGCGCGGTCGTCGGTTCGTCGGCGATGAGGAGGCGCGGCCGGCAGGAGAGGGCGAGCGCGATGCCGACGCGCTGGCGCATGCCGCCGGAGAACTCGAAGGGATAGTTGTTCAGCCGCTCTGCCGGCCGGGGGATGCCGACGCGGCCGAGCATCTCGACGGCGCGGGCCTCGGCGGCCTTCTTCGAGAGATCGAGATGGCGGCGGATCACCGGAACGAGCTGCTGGCCGATGGTGTGGACCGGCGAGAGCGCCGCCATCGGCTCCTGCGAGATCAGCGAGATCTCCTTGCCGCGCAAAGCTCGGATCCGGCGGCCGCGCGGGTCGAGCGCGGTGACGTCGATCGCTTCGCCGTCGCGGCCGGAATAGGTGATGCTGCCGGAGGCGATGCGGCCGCTCGGCGGCAACAGGCTCATCAGGGCGCGGCCGGTGACGCTCTTGCCCGAGCCGGACTCGCCGACGATGCAGAGAGTGCGCCCGCGCCGCACGTCGAATGTCACCCCGTCGACCGCGCGCACCAGCCCGTCATCGGTGCCGATCTGAACCTTGAGGTCCCTGACGGCAACGAGCGGCGTGGCGCCGTCCGCCGGCGCCGGGCTCGGGTAAGGGCGGGGCTCAGGCATAGGGATCGGCCGCATCGCGAATTCCGTCACCGAGGAAGTTGAGGGCGAGCACCGCGATCACCACCGCGGCGCCGGGAGCGAGCAGCCAGGGCGCGGTGGTCAGGGCCATGATGCTCTGCGCGTCCTTGAGCAGCACGCCCCAGCTCACCACCGGCTCCTTCAGCCCGATGCCGAGGAAGGAGAGTGCCGTCTCGGCGAGGATCATGCTCGGGATCGCCAGCGTCACCGAGGCGACGATATGGCTGGTGAAGGAGGGCACCATGTGCCGCCAGATGACGCGCTGGCGCGAGCAGCCGTCGAGCCGCGCCGCCAGAACGAAATCCTCGGTCCTGAGCGAGAGGAAGCGGCCGCGTACCACGCGCGCCAGATCCGTCCAGCCGATCAGCGAGAGGATGATGGTGATCCAGAGATAGACCAGCAGCGGGTCCATGCTCGCCGGCACGGCGGCGGCCAGGCCCATCCAGAGCGGGATGGTCGGGATCGACTTCAGGAAGTCGATGCTGCGCTGGACGACTTCGTCGATCCAGCCACCGTAATAGCCGGAGATGCCGCCGAGCAGCAGGCCGAGGAAGAGGCTGACCGCGACGCCGACGAGGCCGATCGACATCGAGATGCGCGCGCCGTGAATGGTGCGCGACAGCACGTCCCGCCCGAGCCGGTCGGCGCCCCAGAGATACATCGGCTGGGACGGGTCGGCCGGGCCGATCAGATGCCGGTCCCAGGGGATCAGCCCGAAGAGCTTGTAGGGCTCGCCCTTGGCGAAGAAGACGACCGGATGGACCGACTTCTCGTCGACCACGAAGCTCCGCTTCAGCGCCACCGGGTCGAAGCTCATCCGGTAGCCGTTGACATACATGAAGTGCGTTTCGCCGGCCGCATCCGTGCCGAAGAACCTCAGCGCCTGCGGCGGGCCGTAGGTGAAGCGGGCATTGTAGGCGTCGGGCGCGAAGGGCGCGAAGAACTCGGCCAGCAGCGCGACGAGATAGATGCCGATGACGACGAAGAAGCTGGCATAGGCCAGCCGGTGCCGGCGGAAGCGGCGGACAATCAGCTGCCACTGACTGGCCTCGGCAAGCCTGCGGACCGCCGGGGCGGCGGTTTCGGGAGCGGCGGGCGCGGCGATGTCGCTCATTCCAGCCTCAGGCGTAGCGCACGCGCGGATCGAGCCACGCGAGCAGGAGGTCGGAGATCAGGGTGCCGATCACGGTGAGCGCGCTCAGCATCAGGATGAAGCTGCCGGCGAGGTACATGTCCTGCGCCAGCAGGGCCGAGAGCAGCAGCGGCCCCGCGGTCGGCAGGCTCATCACCACCGACGTCACGATCGCGCCGGAGACGAGGTTCGGCAGAACCCAGCCGATGGTCGAGACGAAGGGGTTGAGCGCGACCCGGACCGGGTACTTGAACAGAAGCTCCATCTCGCCGAGCCCGTTTGCGCGGGCGGTCTGGACATAGGGCTTGTAGAGTTCGTCGATCAGGTTGGCGCGCATGACGCGGATCAGCGCCGCCGTGCCATGGGTCGCCAGCACGAAGACCGGCAGCCACAGATGCATGGCGAGGTCGCCGACCTTGGCCAGGCTCCAGGGTGCGTTGACATATTGCGGCGAGAACAGCCCGCTGACGCTCATGCCGAAATAGCGTGAGAACACGTACATCAGCGCCAGCGCCAGCAGAAAGCTCGGCACGGCGAGCCCGAGGAAGCCGAGGAAAGTCACGACATAGTCGAGCCAGGAATAGCGCCGGACCGCGCTGTAGATGCCGATCGGCAGGGCGACCAGCCAGGTGACGACCAGGGTGATGCCGGAGAGCAGGACGGTGAGGCCGAACCGGTCCCACATCAACTCGGAGACCGGCTTGTTCCATTCGAAGGACTCGCCGAAGTCGCCGCGGAACAGGATGCCTGAGATCCACAGCCAGTATTGTACGTACCAGGGCTGATCGAGCCCGTAGCGCAGCTTCAGGGCGGACAGCGTGTCGTTGTCGAGCGAGCCGCCCTGCTCGGCGAACTTGGCGCTGAACGAGGTCAGGAAATCGCCCGGCGGCAACTGGATGACCAGGAAGGCGACCACCGACACCGCTGCCAGCGTGGCGAGCGTATAGACGAGCCGTCTCAGCATGTAACGGAGCATCTGGAGCCTCCGGTGCGGTCGGGCGGGGAGGGGGCCGGAGCAGATGCTCCGGGCTGCGTGTCGATGACCGGAACTATTCGTAGAAGTACTGCTCCGGGTTGGTCGGACCCGGCGTCATGTAGAAGAACGTGTCCGGCATCAGATCGGGCACATTGCGCATGTTGTTCTTCACGACGCCGTAATTGTCGGCGTCCATGTTCGTGCCGATCACGTAGAACTGGTCACGGGCGATCGCGAGGATCTTCTTCATCACCTCGATCTGCCCGGCCGTGCCAGGAGTCTTCTGCATCTGGACGTAGAGCGCCTGCTGCTGCTTGGCCGGCTCCGGCGGCTCCTCGGCGTTGGGATCCTTCGGGTTCTGGAAATAGATCCCCCAGGCCGAGGCGAAGGCCGCCTGGTTCTCGTAGGGGAAGTACCATTTCGGGTCGAGGATGCCGAGGAAGTCGTAGCCGCCGCCGCCGATCCAGACCATCGCGTCATGCTCGTTGGCGAGCATGCGGGCGAAGGCGAAGGACTCCTCGACCGTCTTCACCTGCATCTCGACGCCGACTGCGGCCCAGTATTTCTTGATCAGCTCGAGCGCGTCGATCTGGTAGCGGCGCGAGGTTGCGGCATCGACGGCGAAGGAGATGCGCTTGCCGTCGGGTGCCAGCCGGAATTTCTGCGCATCGCGCTTGGCAAAGCCGACCTTGTCGAGCAGTTCGTTCGCGGCCTTGGGATCGTACTTGGTGTACTGCGTCGCCATCTGCTCGTCATAGAGCGCGGTGCCCGGGCGCGGCGCCGCCTGATAGGGCTGCGACTGGCCGGCATAGATCAGGTCGTTGAGCTCGTCGCGGTTGATGGCGAGAGAGAGCGCGACGCGGAAATCCTTGTTGCGGAAGACCTCGCGCAGCACCGGGTTCTTGCTGGTCTGGTTGAGCGAGATGCACATCGCATTCGACCAGGCCGGCTGCGCCTTGAACAGCCGGTAGCCGCTGCGCTCGCGGTTCTGGGCGAGCACGATGCGCGTCTCCAGCCCGTTGAGGCGCTGGTTCTGCATGTCGAGCTCGCCATTGATCGCCTTCAGCACGATCGCCTGCTGGTCTCCCATGATGTCGAAGGTGACGCGGTCGATATAGGGCAGTTGCCGCCCCGCCGGATCGACCTTGAAGTAATAGGGGTTGCGCTCGAGCACGACCTGGGTCGTGCCGCCATAGGGCACGGTCAGCTTCCAGGGATCGAGCACCGGCCGGCCGGTATCGCGCCAGCGGCCGGGGAAGCTGGTCTTGTTGAGGAAAAGCGCTGCCCAGTTCGCTGCCTTGGCTTCGGCGACCAGCTTGTCGACGCCGTCGGGATTGTACTTCTTGTGGAACTGCTTGAGGTAATGCGCCGGCGCCGCCGCGAGGATGTCTGAGCCGAAGGTCGTCGCCATGTTCTCCAGCAACATGCCGTTCGGGCCGCTGAAGCGGAACCTGACCGTATAATCGTCGATCTTCTCGACGGTGACGGGGTCGTTGCCGCTGCGCAGCCAGCGCGGCGCAGACGGCGTCAGTTCCTTGTTCATCAGCACGTCCTGGTACCAGAACAGGATGTCGTCGGCCGTGAACGGCGCGCCGTCCGACCAGCGCGTGCCCTTGCGCAGGTGGAAGACGTATTCGGTGCCGTCCGGCTTGATGTCGACCTTCTCGGCGACGTCGGGCTCGACCGCGGTCCAGTCGCGGTTCCAGCGGACGAGGCGGGTGTAGCCAACGGAGCGCTCGATCAGCGAGTCGCTGCCGCCCATCAGGGCCTGCCGCCAGGTGCCGCCGTACTTGCCGGCCTTCTCGACCGGGGCGAGGACCAGCGGCTTCTCGGGCAGGCGCTGTTGGACCGGCGGCAGCTTGCCGCCCTTCACCAGCTCCGAAAGCCCCGGCGCCTCCTGGTACTCGGCGGCCGCGGCGGCGCCGGAGAGGGCAAGGATCAGGGACAGCGCGACGCCACGCAGGGCGCGCCCAGGAAAAGCTGCCATCGTTTCCTCCGCTGCGCCTTCTGCTCATGGCGGGCGCTATGGGGATACGTTATCGTTATCTCATTCGAGGCGTCAAGCCTGCTTGGGTCGGCGATGAGGAGTGCCCCATACCGACGCCATAGTGCGATCGAGCTGGAAAAAATTGCGCCTTCGGCTGTGAAGGAAGCCTCTGGAAAAAGATATCGTTATCGTGAGATAAGGCGACATGGAGATGAAACCAGCCCTGCGGCCGTCCACGATCACCGATGTCGCCACGGCGGCCGGTGTCTCGCCGATGACGGTTTCGCGCGTCCTCAACGGCCGAGGGGGCGCCGGTGAGGAAACACGCCAACGCGTGCTGGAGGCGGCCCAGGCTCTGAATTACCGGCCCAATGCCTTCGCCCAGAGCCTGAAGAGTGACCGCTCCCACACGGTCGGCATCGTTGTGCCGGATATCGTCAACCCGTTCTTCCCCGAGATCATCCGGGGAGCCGAGCTCGTGGCGCGGCCGGCCGGCTATACGCTGCTGTCCTGCAATGTGGTCGAGGATCCCGAGCGCGAGGAGGAGGTGCTCGGCACGCTGCTCGACAAGCGCGTCGACGGGGTCATCATCTGCAGCGCCCGCCTCGACGAGGAGCGGCTCTTGCGCGCGGTCGCGCCGCACCGGGCCGTTGTGCTGATCAACCGATCCGTCACGAAGCGCCATGCCGGCACGATCGAAGTCGACTACCGCTCCGGCGTGGAAGCCGCCGTCACGCAACTCGTTGCCCAAGGGCGGCGGCATTTCGGCTTCGCGGCCGGGCTGGCCTCGTCGCATGGCGGGCGCAAGCGGCGGGAAGGGATCGACGCGGCTCTGGCGCGCCACGGCCTCTCCCTCGTCTTCGATCTCCCATGCTCGCCGGACCTTCAGGGCGGAGCCGACATCGCCGCCCGATTCCTGCCCGAGGCCGCGCGGATCGATGCCATGATCTGCTACAACGACCTGATCGCGCTCGGGTTGATGAAGCCGCTCGAGCAGGCGGGCATCAGGGTGCCGGACGATATCGCGATCGTGGGATGCGACGACATTCCGGCTGCGTCGCTGGTGTCGCCGGCTTTGACCACGCTCAGGATCGCCAAGCAGGATCTCGGCGAGATGGCGATGCGGATGCTGCTCGACCGGATCGCCGGCCGCAACGCCCAGCAAGGTATCGTCATCGAACCGGATCTGATCTGGAGGGCGACGACGCCCACCTTGTGAGGGAAGACTTGAACGCCGCTTTTTCTCGATCGAACGCTGCGAGCTCGGCGTAGAACTCCAACCCGTCGGCACCAGCCTGCTACCGTCTGCGCCTGCAGCGTCCGTATGCCGGCGTCCGAGCCTTGGCGAAGATAGCCTCGGGCGGCCGGATGTCGGCTCCGGTGATGGAAATCTCGGCGCGGTCGCAGATGACGATGCCCTTGATCTCCGGCGCCTTTTCGAACCTCGTTGATATGGCGGATGTTCTCCGCTTGCCACTCAGCAGGGAGTGCCCCCGCCAAGCTGGGTAACAGCTTCGTCGACGCTGTGAAAAATCCGGCCTTCACCAATCGTGCGAACAATGCCGAAGCGCTCCAGCGCTTCGCGGGCCCGTGCGGATTCCACCCGCGCGATCGCGAAGGTGGTTCCCTGCTCTTCGCAGGCCCGGGCGACGGCAAGCAGCGATTGCGCCGCCGTATAGTCGATGGCTGCAATGCCGCTGGCCTCCAATATGACCAGCCTCGGCTTTTGTCCCGCGAGCCGGTCGAGCAGTTCCTGCTGGAAACCAGACGCATTCGCGAACAGCAATGGCGCTGGAAAGCCGGCGACGAGGATTCCCGGAAGGGTCGTCAACGGCTGCCCAGGACCCGGTGGCCACCAGATCGTCGTGCCAGCGATACGACCGAACTCGACCAGATGGCTGCGGGTCGTCATCCAGATGCCGTGCAGCAAGGACAGGCCAATGCCGATGGCCACGCCGCTTTCGATCGGCAGCAGGGCAACGGCGAGAGCGGTCAGCAGGACGAGCGCGAATTCCTGCGGGCTCTGGCGCGCGATCTGCACGATCAGGCCCACTCTCAAGATCCGCCCGGCCACGAAGAAGAGAACGCCGGCAAAGGCAGCCTCGGGGACATCGGCGAGAACATCGGCGCCGAAGAGCGCGAGCCCCAGGACCAGCGCCGCGGCGGCGAGACCGGAGACAGGGTTGCGGCCCCCGCTCTCGACGACGATGGCTGTTCGTGGCGGGCTGGCGTTGACGGGGAATGTGCCAGCCAGCCCGGCAAGCAGGTTGGCGCCCGCCAGTCCGAGATAGTCACGCCCGACATCGGGCTCGCAGCCATCGGGGTCGCGGAAGGACCGGCTGACTGTCGCCGTCTGCATCATCACGATGAGCGCGACGATCAGGGCCAGCGGGACGAGCGACCGCAAATCGGCCCAGGACAGATCGAAGCCCGGCCATGGCGGCAACCCCCTGGGTAACGAGCCGAGCACTGCGACGCCTCGGCTCTCCAGACCGAGCACCACGACCGCAGCCGTCGCCAGGGCGAAGGCGATCAAGGCCCCGGGCAGCCACGCCGCCAGCCTTTCACAGAGGACGATGACGGCGAGCACGCCGAGGCCCAGCAGGACCGAGAACGGATTGCTGGCTGCACGCGCCGCCCAAATTTCCGCCAACCGGGGAAGCAGGCTGCTCGCCTGCACGTTCAGCCCCAGCAGGCTCGGGAGCTGGGACACGACGATATGGGCTGCGATGCCGGCCAGGAAACCAAACACGACCGGCGTCGACAGAAAATCGGCGATCCAGCCAAAGCGCAGGAAGCCGGCCCCCAGCAGCAGGACGCCGACCAGCACGGCGAGTGTCGGCGCCGCCGCCGGGGATATGATGCCACCGGCCGCAAGCGCGGCGAGCGCGCCGGCGAATATGGGGGTGATCGTCGAATCGGCTCCGACGGTGAGGACTCGGCTGGCGCCCAGCAGCAGGAAGCCGAGCGTCGCTGCAACGAAGGCGAACAACCCCACCTGCACAGGAAAGCCGCCGAGGCGCGCCGTTGCCATCTGCTCCGGGATGGTGATCGCCGCAAGCGTCAAGCCGGCGAGCACATTGCGCCCAAAACCTCCGCGACGTGCAGGGCCTCCGGGAGAGTGCTGCCCCGATCCGGTCAGAGGTGCGTTGCTTTGCATGACCGGCCACCGTCGTTGCATGCGAAGCCCATGCGGCTGCGATCATAGCAGTTCGCCCTATGAACGCTTAGGCACATGGATCTGTCCGAGATGAACGGAAGGTTACGCCCGTTTCATGTGCGGCGCTGCCAAAATACGTATAGCATGCCGGTGGAGTTGTAAGCGGCATCGGTGCAGCGATGAACCAGAAGCCCGAGTTCCCAGCCGTGGCTCCTGTGACAGATCGTTCGCAAACGGTCTCGCCGAAGCCGCGGAGCGGCCGTCTTGGCGCGCTGTTGGTCGTTCTGGTCGCGGCAGGGCTCGGATTGTGGTGGTGGGTGCGCCCCGGTGCCGAGAAGCCGGCGGGAGCCAACCGCGGCGTTCAAGCGATGTCGATCGTGTCCGCGAAAGCGACGCAGGGCGATATCGCGATCAACCTCGATGCGCTTGGTACCGTCACTGCGCTCGCGACCGTCACGGTCAAGTCCCAGATCGCCGGAAAGCTCCTCGGGGTGGATTTCGAGGAAGGGCAGGACCTCAGCAAGGGGGATCTGCTAGCCGAGATCGATTCCCGTCCCTACGAGGCCGCCCTGGCCCAGGCGAAGGGGCAGTTGGCGCGCGACGAGGCGCTGCTCAGCGGGGCACGGGTCGACCTGGAGCGCTACAGGAGACTGTCAGCCCAGAACGCCGTGCCGCACCAAACTCTGGATACGCAGATCGCGCAGGTCGCTCAATATGAGGGAACCGTCGCCGCCGATCACGCGCAGGTCACGGCGGCCGAAGTCAATCTCCAGTATTGCAGGATCGTTTCGCCGATCAACGGGCGCGCCGGTTTGCGTCAGGTCGACGCGGGAAACTACGTTACGGCCGGCGACGCGAGCGGCATCGTCGTAATCACGCAGCTCGAGCCCATAAGCGTGCTCTTCACCCTCCCGGAGGACAATCTGCAGCCGGTCGCCGCGCGCCTGCGGACGGGCGCTACGCTGCCGGTCCAGGCATTCAACCGCGCCGGCACGGCGAAGCTCGCAGATGGGACGCTGCAGACGTTCGACAGCCAGATCGATCCCACCACGGGAACGATCAAGCTGCGTGCACTCTTCGGAAACGAGGGGCGGTCGCTTTATCCCAACCAGTTCGTCAACATTCGCCTGCTGCTCGATACGCGCAAAGGCGTCACGCAAATCCCGTCCGCGGGGGTCCAGCGCGGCGTGCCGGGTACCTTCGTCTATATCGTCAACGCGAACGACACCGTCTCGGTTCGCAAGGTCGAACTCGGCGTGACCGATGGCGACCATGTGGAGGTCCTGTCGGGTCTCAAGTCGGGCGACACGGTCGTCATCGACGGCGCCGACAAGCTGCGTGAAGGCGCCAGGATCAGCGTGCGGGCGCCCCTCGATGCAACGGTGCCGCCGCCTGCGGGCACTGGCCGCCGCGCGGGCGCGAGGTCAGCCCCGTGAGCCCGTCCCGGCCGTTCATTATGCGGCCCGTGGCCACGACGCTGCTGATGGTGGCAATCATGCTCTCGGGCATCCTCGCGTTCCGGTTTCTCCCGGTGGCGGCGCTGCCCGAGGTCGATTACCCGACCATCCAGGTCCAGACCTTCTACCCGGGCGCCAGCCCCGATGTGATGACCTCTTCGGTGACGGCGCCGCTCGAGGTGCAGTTCGGCCAGATGCCGAACCTGAACCAGATGAGCTCGGTCAGTTCGGGCGGCGCCTCGGTCATCACTCTGCAATTCGACCTGAACATCTCGCTGGATGTGGCGGAGCAGGAGGTGCAGGCCGCGATCAACGCCGCGGGCAACCTCCTGCCGGCGGATCTCCCGGCGCCTCCGATCTACGCGAAGGTCAACCCCGCCGACGCGCCAATCCTGACTCTTGGGCTGACCTCCGTCACTGTTCCCCTCACGCAGGTGCAGGACTTCGCCAACACGCGGCTGGCGCAGAAGATATCGCAACTTCCCGGCGTAGGCCTTGTCAGCATCAGCGGCGGCCAGCGGCCGGCCGTGAGGATCCGTGCCGATATCCGCAAGCTCGCCGCCTACGGCCTGAACATCGATGACCTGCGCACGACGCTCGCCAACGCCAACGTTAACACGCCCAAGGGCAGTTTCGACGGGCCGATGCGGGCTTCGACGATCAACGCCAACGACCAGATCCGCTCCGCCGGCGGCTACCGCTCGCTGATCGTCGCGTACAAGAACGGCGCTCCGGTCCGGCTTGGCGATGTCGGAGAAGTCGTAGACGGAGCCGAGAACGACAAGCTCGGTGCCTGGATGAACACGGCGCCGGCTGTGATCCTGAACATCCAGCGTCAGCCGGGCGCCAATGTCATCTCGGTGGTCGAGAGTATCAAGGCGCTGTTGCCGCAACTCAAGGCATCGCTGCCGGCGGCCGTCGACATGACGATTTTGACCGACCGCACGGTCACCATCCGGGCTTCGGTCCGTGACGTCGAATACGAGCTCGGCCTCGCGGTGATACTCGTCGTTCTGGTGATCTTCGTCTTCTTGCGCAGCCCGCGCGCGACGCTGATCCCGAGCCTGTCCGTCCCGCTTTCGCTCGTCGGGACGCTCGGCGTGATGTACCTGCTGGGCTTCAGTCTCAACAACCTGACGCTGATGGCACTGACCATCTCGGCCGGCTTCGTGGTCGACGACGCGATCGTCGTGATCGAGAACATCTCCCGCTATCTGGAGGAGGGACATGCGCCGCTTGAGGCCGCGCTGCGCGGTTCCGAGCAGATTGGCTTCACCATCATCTCGCTGACGGTCTCCCTGATCGCTGTGTTGATCCCGCTGCTGTTCATGGGCGACGTGGTCGGCCGCCTGTTCCGGGAGTTCGCCGTCACGCTGTCGGTGACGATCCTGATCTCGGCGGTCGTCTCGCTAACATTGGTCCCGATGGCCTGCGCCAAGCTGCTGAAACCAGTGGCGGAGACCACCGAGAACCGCTTCCAGCGCGCGAGCCGCGAGGCCTTCGACAGCATCATCGCCGGCTATGCCCGGATGCTGGACTGGGTGCTCGACCGGCAGACGATGGTGCTGCTGATCGCCCTGACGACGTTCGGGCTGACGGGGTATCTCTACGCCGTCATTCCCAAGGGCTTCTTCCCGCAACAGGACACCGGCATCATCCAGGCGATCACGGAGGCGCCGCAATCGGTCTCCTTCGCCGCGATGGCCACGCGGCAGCAGGAGCTCGCCGCCGAGATACTGAAGGACCCCGATGTCGTAAGCCTATCCTCCTTTATCGGCGTCGACGGCACCAACAGCACGCTGAACAGCGGTCGGATCCTGATCAATCTGAAGCCTCATGAGGAGCGCGCGTCCAACATCGCGGTGGTGATGGATCGCCTGCGGCAGCGCACAGCCTCGCTGCCGGGCATCTCGCTCTATATGCAGCCCGTGCAGGACCTGACGGTCGAGGGCATCGTCAGCCGAATGCAGTACCAGTTTGTCCTGCAAGATGCCGACGCGGTTCAGCTCGCCGAATGGACACCGAAGCTCGTCGAGCGGCTCGCTGAGCTTCCGCAACTTGCCGAGGTCGCCAGCGATATCTCCGCACGAGGGCTCGCCGTTTTCGTCGATATCGACCGCGACCAGGCGGCTCGCTTCGGTATCACCCCGGCGACAATCGACAACGCGCTCTACGACTCCTTCGGACAGCGCATCGTCTCCACGATCTTCACCAATGCGAACCAGTACCGTGTCATCCTGGAGGCCGATCCGCTGCTGCAGACCTCGCTACGATCGCTATCGGCGATCTATCTGCCGTCATCGGTGGGCGGGGGACCTGTGCCGCTGGCGGTCGTCGCGAAGATCCGCGAGGGAACCGCACCGCTGCAGGTGTCCCATCTCGGCCAATTTCCCTCGGCCACGATCTCCTTCAACCTGGCCCCGGGCGCCTCGATCGGTGAGGCCGTCAGCGCGATCAAGCAGGTCCAGGCCGAAATCGGCCTTCCAGGAAGCGTCGTCAGCACCTTCCTGGGCACGACGCAGGCTTTTCAGGCGTCCCTGTCCAACCAGGTCCTGCTGATCCTCGCGGCGATCGTGACGGTCTATATCGTGCTGGGAGTGCTCTACGAGAGCTTCACCCATCCCCTGACGATCCTCTCGACGTTGCCGTCGGCGGGCATCGGCGCGCTGCTGGCTCTGATGATGGCGGGCCAGCAGCTCACCATCGTCGCGATCATCGGCATTATCCTCCTGATCGGCATCGTGAAGAAGAACGCGATCATGATGATCGATTTTGCGCTGGACGCCGAGCGCAACGAGGGCAGGGCGCCGCGCGAGGCGATCCGCCAGGCCTGCCTTTTGCGGTTCCGGCCGATCCTGATGACGACGATGGCCGCGGTGCTGGGTGCGCTTCCGCTGATGCTCGGAACCGGCGTGGGCTCCGAGCTCCGGCATCCGCTCGGCATCGCCATCGTCGGCGGGCTGCTGGTCAGCCAGCTCCTGACGCTGTTCACCACGCCAGTGATCTATCTCTGGTTTGATCGGCTGGCTGTGCGCTCCACCGGTGCCGGGGCGGCTGTCCCGCCGGCCCACGAAGTGCCTTAGTCATGAACCCGTCGGGGACCTTCATCCGCCGACCGGTTGCGACCACGCTGCTGACCGTCTGGCTTGCCGGGGTGGGCGCCGTCGCTTACTTCCAGCTCCCTGTCTCCCCCCTGCCGGAGGTCGATTTCCCGACAATTTCGGTCCAGGCCACGTTGCCGGGCGGGAGCCCGCAAGATGTGGCGGCGACCGTGGCGAGCCCGCTGGAGCGCCATCTCGGCCAGATCGCCGATGTGACGGAGATGACCTCGTCAAGCACGGTCGGAGGAACGCGGATCACCCTCCAGTTCGGCCTGAAGCGCGACATCGACGGCGCTGCGCGCGACGTGCAGGCTGCGATCAACGCGGCTCGCGCCGACCTGCCGGCAAGCCTGCGCGCGAATCCGACCTATCGGAAGGTCAACCCGGCGGATGCGCCCGTGCTCATCCTGACGCTGACTTCGGACACGAAGACCCGGGGCGAGCTCTACGATGCGGCCTCCACGGTGCTCGCGCAGAAGCTGTCTCAGGTGGAAGGGGTCGGCGAGGTCATCGTCGGCGGCGGTTCGCTGCCGGCCGTCAGGGTCGAGCTGAACCCGCAGGCCGTCTACAAATACGGCATCGGCCTGGAGGACGTCCGCGCCGCCATAGCCAGCGCCAACGCCCACAGTCCCAAGGGCGGGATCGATGTCGGCGATCGCCGTTACCAGATCTATGCCAACGACCAGGCAGAAAAGGCGCAACAATATCGCTCCCTCACCATCGCCTATCGCGACGGCGCGCCCATCCGGCTGTCCGATATCGGCGAGATGACGGATTCAGTCGAGAATCTGCGCAATGCCGGGCTCGTCGACGGCAAGCCCGGCGTTCTCCTCGTGTTGTTCCGGCAACCCAACGCGAACATCATCGGCGTGGTCGACCGGGTGAAGGCCCTCCTGCCGACGCTCCGGGCCTCCATTTCGCCGGCCATCGATCTCGCGCCGGCCGTCGACCGATCCACGACGATCCGGGCTTCGCTCAACGATGTCGAGCGCACGCTGCTGATCGCGATCCTGCTGGTGATCGCCGTGGTGTTCGCGTTCCTGCGCGACTGGCGGACCATGCTTGTGCCGATCGTGGCCGTGTCCGTATCGCTGATCGCCACCTTCGCGGCGATGTACCTGCTCGGCTACAGCCTCAACAACCTGTCGCTGATGGCCTTGACCGTCGCGACGGGGTTCGTCGTCGACGATTGCATCGTGGTTCTCGAAAACATCGCGCGCCATGTCGAGGGCGGGATGGAGCCGCGCGAGGCCGCGCTTCAGGGAGCGCAGGAGGTCGGCTTCACGGTCCTGTCCATGAGCATCTCGCTGGTCGCAGTGTTCATCCCGATCCTGCTGATGGGGGGCATCGTCGGGCGGCTGTTTCGCGAATTCGCCATGACGACCTCGCTGGCGATCATCATCTCGCTGCTGATCTCGCTGACGACGACACCGATGATGTGCGCCGCGCTCCTGCGCAGGAATTCCGAGCTTCGGCATGGCCGACTATATCGCGGCAGCGAGCGGGTCTTCGCCTGGATGCTGGGCGGCTACAGGCGAACGCTGACAGTCGCGCTTGGCCATCCCGGGGCGATCATGCTGGTCTTCGCAGCCGTGCTGGGCCTCAACTTCTATCTTTACGGCGCCATTCCGAAGGGCTTCTTTCCCCAGCAGGACACGGGACGCATCGTCGGTTCCATCCAGGCCGATCAGAGCATCTCCTTCCAGCTTATGCAGCAGAAGCTTTCGCGCTTCGTCTCGATCGTGAAGGCCGACCCGGCCGTCGACACCGTCGTCGGGTTCACCGGCGGCGGGCAGACCAATTCCGGCAGCGTCTTCATCGCGCTGAAGCCGCTCGCCGAACGCGTCGTCTCTGCCGACCAAGTGATTGCGCGCCTGCGGCGGGATCTGGCAGTCGTGCCCGGTGCGAGCCTCTTCCTGCAGGCGGTTCAAGATATCCGGGTAGGCGGCCGGGTCGGCAATGCCCAGTACCAGTATACGCTGCAGGGCTCGACCCTGGAGGATCTCGCGGAATGGACGCCGAGGATCACCGCCGCGCTGCAGGCGCTGCCGACGCTCGCCGACGTCAACAGCGACCAGCAGAACAAGGGGCTGGAATCCAACGTCATCGTCGATCGCGATACGGCCGCGCGCCTCGGCCTCACCATGGCGCAGGTGAACAACACCCTTTACGACGCCTTCGGCCAGCGGCAGGTGTCGACGATCTATGTCGCGCGCAACCAATACCATGTCATCATGGAGGTGGCGCCGCGCTTCTGGCAGAACCCGGAAACGCTGAAGCAGGTTTTCATCAGCACCGCCGGTGGGTCGGTTGGAGGATCTCAGGCAACCAATGCGGTCGCCGGCACGGTCGCGGCCGCGGGCAAATCGACCCCGGCGAGCAGCGTCGCGGCGGATGCGGCCCGCAATCTCGCCACCAACTCCATCGGCGCGACCGGCAAGGGAGCGGTCTCGACGGGCTCGGCTGTCAGCACCGTGCAGGAGACGATGATACCGCTCTCGGCGATCGCGCGCTTCGAGCAGGGCGCGACGCCGCTCGCCGTCAACCATCAGGGGCTGCTCGTCGCCAATACCATCTCGTTCAACCTCCCGGCGGATGTGTCGCTGAGTACGGCAATCGAGTCGATCGAGGCCGCCATGAACCGGATAGGCGTGCCCGTCACCATCCACGGCACCTATCAGGGAACGGCCCGCGCCTTCCAGGACGCTCTTGGCAGCCAGCCCTATCTGATCTTGGCGGCATTGGTGACGATCTACCTTGTCCTGGGGGTGCTCTACGAGAGCTTCGTGCATCCACTGACGATCCTCTCGACGCTGCCGTCGGCCGGGGTCGGCGCATTGCTCGCGCTGATGGCTTTCGGGGTCGAATTCAGCATCATGGCGTTGATCGGGGTGATCCTGCTGATCGGCATCGTTAAGAAGAATGCGATCATGATGATCGACTTCGCGCTCGAGGCGCAGCGCCAGCGCGGCCTGCCCCCGTTCGAAGCCATTCAGGAGGCCTGCCTGCTGCGGTTCCGGCCCATCATGATGACGACGATGGCCGCCATGCTCGGCGCGATGCCGCTCGCGATCGGCTTCGGCGAAGGGGGAGAACTGCGGCGCCCGCTTGGCATCGCCATCGTCGGCGGGTTGGTCCTGAGCCAGATTCTGACGCTCTACACGACGCCGGTCGTTTATCTCCACGCTGACCGCTTTCGCGCCTGGTGCGGGAAGCTGCGCAGGCGTCGGCCTGCGCCCGCCCCTGATGCCACGGCATGATGCGGAAAGACGGCGAGGCCGTGGAGCCTGCTCTGCGACGGCTCCCCATGCCGAAACTTTCCCCGTTGCCCGACCAAGTCTATCGCTTCGCGGCGCGATCGGATGAACTTCGAGAATCGGCGGGGGAGTACATGCATGCGTGACCGCGTTGCGTTCGCTTCGACTTGCATCTCGGCAAGGCACGCGCCTTCGTTCCGCTGGCGCGGCATCGGCGCATTGGTCGCCATTGCGCTCGGCCTGTCGGGCTGCATTCTCGGCAGCGAGCATCCGGCTGCCGATTTGGAGGTGCCCGCCAGCTACCGAGGCGGAAACCGAAGCCCCGACGCGGCGCTGCCCGGTCTCGACTGGTGGCGCGGCTTCCGCTCTGCAGAGCTCACGAGCCTGATCGAAGCCGCGCAATCCGCGAACCTCGACATCGCGGTCGCAGTCGCACAGATTATCCAGGCGGATGCGCAGGCCGGGATCGCCGGTGCGCCGTTGCTCCCGACCGTGACTGGAACTGGCAACGCAGAGCGCATACGGCTGCCGACGAACAGCGGCAGTTCGGGGTCCAGCACGAGGTCCCAGGTCGGCGTCGGGCTGACGGCGAGCTACATGATCGACTTCTGGGGAAAGAACCGCGCGACCCTATATGCCGCGCAGGAGAATGCCATAGCGGCCAGGTACAATCGCGACGTCGTCACCCTCAGTACGACCGTCAGCGTCGCCAATACCTACTTCCAGATCCTGACGGCCAACGACCGCTTGCGGATCGCCTACAGCAACGTCGCCGCGGCCGAGCGGATACTGACGCTGGTGCGGCAGCAATTCAACGCCGGAACGGTGTCGCAGCTCGATCTCTCCCAACAGGAGACACTCGTCGCGACGCAGAAGGCGACGGTCCCGCCACTCGAGGTAGCCGCGGCTCAGAACAATGTGACCTTGGCCCTTTTGCTCGCCCGGGCGTCTGCGAATTTCAGAGTGATCAGCGGTGGTATGGCGAAGGTTTCGGTGCCGCGGGTGACGCCGGGCCTGCCGTCGGAGCTATTGCACCGCAGACCCGATGTGCTGGAGGCTGAGGCACAGCTCGCCGCATCGAATTTCAGCGTCGAGTCAGCGCGGGCGGCCTTCTTTCCGCAGATCCAGCTTACAGGTATTGGCGGCTTCCAAAGCAAGGCGCTGTCCTCGCTGTTTGGGCCGGGTGCTTGGTACTATACGCTGGCCGCCGGTTTGACGCAGCCGATCTTCGACGGATGGCTCCTGCAGAGCCAACTCGACCAAGCGAGGGGGGCACAACTGCAGGCCCTGCAGGCCTACCGTCAGTCGGTTCTCTCGTCCTTTGCCGATGTTGAGAAAGCACTGGTGGCGCTGACCCAGATAACCCGGCAGGAAAGGCTTCAGTCAGAGGTCGTCACCAGTGCGCGCCGGGCCTTCGAAGTCGCAGAAGCGCAGTTGCGCGGCGGCACGGCAAATCTCATCAGCGTATTGCAGAGCCAGCAGACGCTCTTTGCCGCCGAGGATAATCTGGCGCAGGTCAGATTAAACCGCTTTCTTGCCGCGACGAGCCTGTTTCAGGCGCTGGGCGGCGGATGGACCCGCGATCTGCCACCTCTTTGATGATGCTCAGACGGCTGCCGCAACCCCGCATGTATCCGGCATCTCGGAGGCCCGAGCCGGATCTGGAACGCGTTCCTGTCCACCGATGCGCCAGTTGCGTTCGGCCTTGATCTGCCTCCGGCGCGCTCATGCGGATCTGGCGCGGTCGAGATCGGCGCCGTTCTCAGCGGCGTCGCCGCAAGCTCCAAGTCAATAACCCGGCGCTTCAAGTGGCCACTGAATCTCTCGATGAGTTCATGCTACACTGCGCGCGTTCTCGCGGACGAGCCGTGGATATGACCGTGGTCGCGCCGAAGACCGGAGAAGCATACCGGGCGGCTCGATCTTGAAAGCTCCGAACCCCGGATGCGGCTAGCGCGGCCATGATGCGATCGATCCGTATTGTTAGGTGCCAGCCCTGCGCTTGGGCGCTCATTGCTTGGGAAGGTCCAACGCCTCGAAGGTTTCGTCATGATGAAACGGTTAGGTGTGGCGCTGCCGATAGTTCTCTGCCTTCAAAGCTCTTTGGCCTTTGGCCAAACGGGAGAATGCCAGCGCGAGATCGCGCAGATTGAACAGCTCGTTCAGAGCCGGAAAGAGACCCCTGAGTACGACGAAACGGCGCAGGCCAAGCTCCACCGGCAGCCGACTGCGCAATCGATGGCGCAGGCCAGCAAAGAGGCTTGGAACGAGCTCGATGATCGCTTGGCCAAAGCCMGTATCCTCGCGCAAAAGCAGGATGTAAAAGGCTGCATGGCGATGGTCAGGGAGATAAAACTGTCTCTCGGTGCAACGAACTGACGTTTTCGGCGGTCATCGCACATCCTCTCGGGAGTGAAGCAGCGCTCCATTCGTTCGTTCCCAGACCGAGTTTTCGAAGTCGGGATCGCTTTCTCCGGTCTCGCGCCCCAACGAATTGCGGCGTACGAAGATGACTGGAGCCGGATCCGATCGGGCTGAATGCCCCTGGTCGGAACGGGCCGGTCAACGTGCTGCAGACCAGCGCGCGCTGATCCAGGGGCGGGATCTAACGCAAGGTAACCGCGACGCCGACGGTATAGCCATCTGCTGTTCTATTCAATAAACTGCGTTAACAGCGAGGGTCTGGTCATGGGACGCCTGCGGGGCTTTGCGGTTGGTGCGGTCCTTTCGGTTGTGCCTGCAAGCCTGAGCGCGCAGCAGACGGGTGACACGCAACAGGGGCTGGCGTTCGCGCGGCAGGCTTGTGCTGCTTGTCACGCGGTGGAGCGCGGGCAGCCTTCTTCGCCGAACGCCCAGGCGCCGCCGTTCGGCGCGATCGCGAACACGCGCGGCATGACCGGGATGGCGTTGTATGCGTTCCTCCGGACGTCTCACCCTACAATGCCGAACCTGATCTTGGAGGCAGACGAAATCGCCAATGTCGCTGCCTACATCCTCAGCTTGAAGGGGGGACAGTGACGGGCAGTCGAAAGCACTCGGTCAAACGGCGGAGCGCGGCGAATTTGCCGGCGGCCTCCCGCGCGTCGGGCCTGGTGTAACCGCCCCATCGATCTGTCCGAACCGCGCGGCAGCCGCGCCCAGGCATGCTTCCTCGGCCTGCTGCTGCGAGGGTCGCCGCCGGCGCGGGGTTGCCGGCGAACCACTCGAAGGGAACTCGGGGGAGGGTATGGTTATGGGGATGGCAGGTGGACGCCGCGCATATTTGGGCGTCGTTGCGGCTCTGCTCGTGGCACCTGCGAGTGAGGGAGCGGCCGCCGATAGCGCCAGAGGACAGCGGATTGCCGAGCGCTGGTGCGCCGAGTGCCATGTCGTTGCGCCCGGGCAGCGGCGGGCCTCCGACGCTGTCCCGACTTTTGCCCAGATCAGCAGGACCGGGCGCTTCAACGAAGCGACGCTCGCAGCCTTCCTGGCGAACCCGCATGACACGCGCATGCCGAACCTGTCGCTCACGCGTTCCGAGATTGCGGATCTCGTCGCTTACATCAAGCGCCGGGTGAAATAGGGATCAGCGCCGTTCTGCAACGTGGCGCCAGGAGAGGCCCACTCGCGCCGCGCTCTGACCGCATGGATGGCGACGCAGACCAGCGCCGCTAACGCGCCCGCTCAAAGCTGAAGACACGGCGACGTGGGAGTCCAGTCGTCCGTCTCGGGTGTCAGGCAGGCTCCATCGGTTGCAACCTGACATCGCAGCATTCGCTCGCGAACCGCGCTTCGCTCGGGCATGGCGACGGCCTTCCTAAGCGCTCGGCCTATAAATTGGCGGTGAGCCGTCCGCTGTCCCTGATCTGGCACAAGCACGCGGGCTGATTGGAGAACTGCGCCGACGCACTTTTTCGTTTTGCGCCGTTCGGGCGTTCGGGCGTCTTCCGAGAGAAAGAGATTTAAGACGGCTGAACTTGACGAATATCAATGCCGTTTTGCGCGACGGGAGAATGATCGTTCGTTCGAACGGAGTCTCGTTATGCAGATTGCCAGCCAGAACGGAACGATCTGCTTTCTGGGATCGTCCGACGGCTTCGGTGGTGGCGCCGACTGGATCGAGATGGTTTCCACCCATATTTCGATTGTGCTGTTGATCGGCCCCCGCGCGCTCAAGCTGAAGCGTCCGGTCAAGTTGCCTTACGTCGATCTGTCGACGCCGGAACGGCGATTGGCGATGTGCGAGCACGAGCTGATGCTGAACCGCCGGACTGCGCCAGATCTGTATCGTGCGGTTCATAGGATCACGCGTGAGCGGAACGGCGATCTGGCGCTGAATGGTCAGGGCGAGTTGGTTGACGCCGTGCTGGAGATGGAGCGCTTCGACGACAGTTTCCTGTTCGACCGAATGGCGCAGCGCGGGCGTCTCACGGCAGACGATATGGCCGAGCTCGCAGGAGCGGTCGCACGTTTCCACCGCACGGCGCCCGTCTCGACCGATGGCGACGGAGCGAAGCGAATGGAGCGCGTGCTCACCGTCAACGAACGATCCTTCGCCCATGCCGATATACTGTCACGGAGCGAGGTGGAGCCCGTCATCTCCGCTTGCCGCGAAGCGCTTGCGCGCCATGCGGGGCTGCTCGACCGGAGAGCGCGGGAAGGGAAGGTCCGACGGGGGCACGGCGATCTGCATCTGCGCAATATCTGCCTGGTCGAGGGCAAGCCGCTGCTTTTCGATTGCCTGGAGTTCGACGAGGACCTTGCGACCGTGGATGTCCTCTACGACCTCGCCTTCGTTCTGATGGATCTCTGGCACCGCAAGCTCGCGCCGCTCGCGAACATCCTGTTCAATCGCTATCTCGACGCCACGGGCGATGAGACCGGCATCCGCTTGCTGCCCTTCTTCATGGCGGTGAGAGCTGCCGTGCGTGCACATGTCACCGCCATCGATAGCGGCAAACCGTCGGCTTCGCGGTCGTCCGAGGCGCAAGCTTATCTCCAACTTTGCCGCGACCTTCTGAAGGGGAGGCGGCCCATGTTCGTCGCCATCGGCGGCTATTCGGGTTCGGGAAAATCGACGCTCGCTGCGCAAGTCGCGCCGACGCTCGGGCCGCCGCCTGGCGCTCGGATCTCGGCAAGCGATCGGATCCGAAAGAAGCTCTGCGGTGTCGCCGCCGAGACGCGGCTATCCGCCGATGCCTATAGCGACGAGATCTCTGCCCGGACCTATCGCGCGATGACGCAACTCGCGGAGAGCGCGCTGGCACAGGGCCACGCGGCTGTCGCCGATGCCGTGTTCGACCGTCGTGCCGAACGCGAGCGGATCGAGGAGGTTGCCCGGCGCGCCGGTGTGCCATTCTGCGGCCTTTGGCTTCAGGCACCCGAACAGATGCTCGTTCAGCGCGTGGCTGCCCGCCACGGCGATCCCTCCGATGCCACGCCGGACGTCGTTATGGCTCAGATCGCCCGGCATGGTGCGGCGACGGAATGGGCGTGGATCCCGGCGCGGGGCGACGTCGACGTCGTCGCAACCGCAGCCCTTGCCGAGATCGGCTCTCACACGACGGTGCAGGCAATCTGGCCGAATCCGGTCTGCACGCGACCGGAAACCCATGGCATGGGATAGGCGGGAGGCCGGCAGCGCAGGCCGTCTCGCAGGTGACGAGGGATCGCGCTCAAAGCTACCCTGTTGCGGAGCCGGCGGTCAGTCGAGAGACTGGGGGGCCGGAACGCTGCCTCAGATCGTTTCTGTCGCGGAAGGCACTCCCGATCGAGGAGCAAACGCAAACGCACCGCTAATTCCTTCGATGTGCATGGCTTCGGGAAAAGTCGCCCGGCGGGCTGCATCATTGTGCGGCGCCGAGGGGCTGCAATGGCGGGAGCTTCCATTTCCCCGTCATGGCGGCCCTGCTGGGGCCATACACGCGCGCAACGAGGCTGCATCGCCCGGCAGGAGCCGGAAGCCAGTTGCTCTCCTTGCCGGCCCCCGGCGAGGTATTGCTGACGTAGATATCCAGCGAACCGTCCTTGCCGTAGACCAACCCCTTGGTTCGATCGCCGATCGAGTATCGATTGATCGCATTGGCATACAGCAGCCGGTCCGGCAGTGTGTACATTGTCATCGACCAGAAGAAGCGTCCCGGCGGAAGGCTGGCTTTCGTGAAGTGCACGACGGATGGCTTCGTGCCGTCGCAGAGATAGCCGCCATACCACGCTTCCTCGATCGAGTTGCCGAAGAGCCCCTTCATCGCGGCAACGGCGCGGTTGAGGTAGTTGTTCTTGAGCTGCGCGCGCGAGCCGAAGAGGCCGTTCGTATCGAAAGTCTTCGCCGCGAGCGCGTCGATCGCGGTCTGGCCGTCCTTCACACCAGCATCGATGGCGGCGAGCGTCGCCGGAGCAACCTTCGCCGGGTCCCACGCCTTGCCCGGCTCGATGCCGATCGTTGCGAAGCGCTTGCGCAAGGCCACTTCGCTGGGGTCCGGCGGCTCAGCCAGTTGCAGCATGAAGTTGAGATAGCCGATGAAGTCGTGCGTGCGCGCCTTGGCGGGGTCATAGGCCGGGAATGACAATGCGGGCGCCGGCGGAGGTGCGGGATGGCCCAGGAATGCGCTCAGGGGCTGGAGCTTGTACTGCGCCTGCAGCGCTTTCAGGTTCGCGACATCCTCGGGTCCCGACAGCGAGGTCCGCGTCAGCGTGCCGACGATGTCGGTCTCGGCCCGGAAAACCCGCTTGATGCCCGCGGGCTTGGTGCCTTTCCATTTCGGGCCGGCGATCATGTAGCTGCCGGCGCCGAACCCGGTCGACCTCACCCCGATATAAGCGAAGTTCTGCGTGAACAGGTCGATCCACTGCATCACGTAGTAGCGATCCTTGGCCACGGCCGGAACGGAGACCACGATCGGCTCGGCCCGCAGATCGAGCCACGCCCACGAATAGGGCGTGTCGTTGTTCGGCGTGACGATGTCCTTGTTGTCCGGAGTGAAAGGCTCCGAATAATGCCGGAACTTGTTGAAGCCCCCGACATATTCAGGCGCCTTGTCGTCGACCGCCTGCTTCCGCCAGGTCTGATAGCCTTCCAGGATCGGATAGGCGTAGATGTAGGCCTCCTTCGCGATGGCGCGCACCTGCTCCGCAGAGGGAGTCTGTGCTCCCGCACTCAGAGGAAGAGCAGCGACAACCGATATCAGGAAAATGCTGAGAGCGCGGAACATGCTGACCTCATCTCAGTGAAGATTAAATTTGCCGGAGCTTTGTCCATTCGGCGAACCTGCAGCCGGCGGCTCTGCTTGAAAGCAGTGAGCGTTTCGCATGAACGCCGCCGACGCACCGCGCTTACCGAACGATTTGCGCCTCCGGGAACTTCCACTTGCCGCTCAGGATTTCGGCGCGCGGCCGGTAAAGGCGAACCATGTAGTTCCAGCCTTTCATGATCGGCAGGCAGTTGGGGATTTTGCCGTCGCAGCCGCCGAATTGAACCGTGATCGATCCGTCGTCGCTCTTCTTTGCCGTGATGTTGTTCAGCGAATAGGCGTCGAGCGGGTTCTTTTCGTAATAGCCTTCCGGATTGTAGAGACTGATCGACCAGAAGCCATCCACCGGCACGTCCTTGACGTTCAGCTTGTAGACCGTCGTTCCATCATTTCGGGCTGGCGTCACGTTGAGGTAGATGGCCTCCTTGTCGGGATTGCCGCCCCAGGCCGAGGCGGCTCCGATCAGTCGACGAACCGGGTCGACTTGCGCTTTCGTGCCGAACATGCGGTTCGCATCGGGAAGCGTCGAGGCCAGGACGAGGAGCGCATCGCGCACCTTCTTCTGGCTCGCTGGATCCCAGGCGGGCACAACGAAGGTGCCCGGGCCATTCTGCTTGACCTTGATCGCGTCCTGCAGGGCATGCACCTGCTGGACATCCTTCGGATCTGCTGGATCAACCAGGGTGCGCACTGCGACGATCGCGTAACGCGTGCCGACCTTCTCGCGGGTCAGGGTGCGGGCGCCAGAGCCGTAGCTGACCTGCGGGGTGTACTGGTCCTCGTTGATGACCTGCATCGACACGAAGCGCTTGCCGACATCCGGGATCGTGATCGTGACAGGGCCGGCATCGAGATCGAAGACCGCCGCAGAATACAGCGTGTCGCGGTTCAGGCGGATCACGGTTTGATTGTTGACCGCCGCAGGCTCGCGCCGATGCACGAACTTACCCAAACCGCCGTCCTTGACGACATTGCTGAAGTAGAGATCGGACTCGGCCCGAACGAAGTTGTCCGGAGTGACCTTGATGGCACCGCCGGAATTCCCGCCCGGCGATGCCGGTTGGGCCGAGGCCATCCCTGCCGTGGCGAGGGCGAGGATCGTGGCATGCAATACGAGCGTCGCCTTCATGGAATAGCCCTTTCACACAGACCGTCGGATCGACCCGGCACAGCGGGATCGCGGTTTTGGCGTTTTTGACTGCTGACGATGGATTCTGCTGGTGTCGTGGCTTGAGTTGATCAGACGCACTCGAGGGAGGCAATGCAGCGTGCGACAGGTCAGCCAGCGCTCTGACGCCGGACATGACACGGCCTTTTCTGCAAGGTGCGCTTTCCACCCGTCTCGGGCCTATCAACGTCCGCGAGGGGGCGTTTCAATGTGACTGGCAGAAAGGCCTCTGCCGGCAAACGCAATCAGACCAGATTGCACACGCGCTTTTCGGCATTCCTGCGGGCGAACAACACCGGTATCGCTTGAGCGTTGACCATGTCCCGGCACAGCCAGTTGGCGAACTGAGGGCGGAACTGCTCGGCGGGAAGAAAGCGCGCCGAATGGCGCTGCAACGGTCTGCGTGTTAGCGTGTGCATAAAATTGTTACCGATCGTAACATCCGCCCCGTGGCCCTATCCGGAACATTCCGCCATGGCCGAACCGGCGTCCCGCAACGCCCATATTTTGGTCGTGGACGACGATCCGCGCATCCGCCAGATGTTGGCCCGCTACTTCGAAGAGGAAGGCTATCACGTCAGCGCGGTGGCGGATGGGCGGGGGATGCGCGATGCGTTGCAGCGCTTCGCGATCGACATCATTCTGCTGGATCTGATCTTGCCTGGCGGCGAGGATGGATTGGCGCTGGCGCGCGAGGTCCGCACAAGGTCGGATGTGCCGATCATCATGCTGACGGGGCGCGACGAGGTTGTGGATCGGATCGTCGGACTGGAAATCGGGGCCGACGATTACATCGCAAAGCCGTTTCATCTGCGGGAAGTCCTGGCAAGGTTACGCACTGTGCTGCGCCGCCACCATTCACGGCCCCTTCAATCGATCGATACCGAAGAAGGGGAGGTGATCCGATTCAATGGATGGATGCTCGACGCGCAGCAACGTCGACTGGTGACGCCGGAGGGAGCGGAAGTCGATCTCACGACGGGAGAGTTCAACATCCTGCTGGTGATGGCTAAGCATCCCGGGCGCGTCTTCTCACGAGATACATTGATGAATTTGACACGAGGCCGCAATTACGAGGCGTTTGACCGAGCGATTGACGCGCAGATCTCACGCCTGCGTAAGAAGATCGAGGCTGACAAGAATGCGCTCCCGCTCATCAAAGCCGTGCGAGGAGTTGGCTACGTCTTCACAGGTCAGTCATTAGCTCCGCACGACCTGGGCCGTGGACTGATGCATCGCGAATGACCTTTGCAGGCCTTTCGGGGGCTAACGATCACGCCAACTGTCGTAGCCAGTTCGCCAGGCTGCCAACGTCCGGTTCGATCGACGGCGATATGCGCAGATGCGCGGCGTCCCGGGGCGCGATGCCGAACTGTGCCTTGAAGGCCCGCGAGAAGGCGTCATCGCTCGAAAAGCCGAACTGGCGCGCAATCTTTCCGACGCCACCCCTCCCGCGCGTCGCGGCATTGAGTGCGAGGCGCGCACGCGCAAGCCTGCGCTGGCGGATGTAGTCCGAAACGCCGCCAATCGGTGCGAACAGCCGGTACAATGCCGAGCGCGACATGCCAAATGCGCTGCAGAGCATTCTGGCGTCCAAGGCGGGATCGCCGATATGGCGGTCGATAAAGCGACAGATCATGGCGACGGTCGCCGTCAGCGTGGCAGGGGCTTCGCGGTCGCCCATCAGCGATGGCGACAGGCAGGCCGACAGCAACTGCGCGCTTGCCTTGGCGATATCGGGTGCCGCGGTCGGTTCGAGCGTGGGCGCCGCCTTCAGCAGGCTGCGGAGATGATCTCCCGCCAGGGAGCCGAGTGGGCTCGCCGAGGAGAGCACAGTGCCGTGCACGCGGTCGAGGCTGCTGGCATCGAGCGCGAGAAGGCTGCGCGGCAGCACCAGGCTGACCGCCCGCATGTCGCTGGCGTGCGAACGCACCGGGCGGGACAGGTCGAAAACCAGGACGTCGCCCGGACCGGCGTGCGTTTCCTCCCCGTCCAGGTCGAGCGTCGTATGACCGGCCTCGTAGAGCTGGATCAGCAGATGATCGACACCGACCGCGCCGATCAGGCCTTCTGAGCGTTCGTAGTGTTGAGCGCTCGTCGCCACGCGCCCGACCAGCGCGGTGCTCAGATGATGCCGGTCGAGCTCGGCATGAAACCCGGCATCCCAGTCCGCTGCGAGCGGCCGGACATCGAAGATCGGCGCGATGGTCTCGCGCCAGTCGCCGAAAATCCGGCGCGCGTGGCTGCCTTCTTCCTTCATCGCCGAGCCCGCCCGTGCCCACGCCGCGCTGCCGGTCGCCGCGCATCAGAGAGGTTTCTAGATGCCGGAGATCTGCCCACCGTCAAGAGGCATTCAGACGCCCCCTGATACGCCGTTCCGGATGATTGGGACGCAACGTCGCCTGCGAGCCATCTCCTCGGTTTTCGTTTCATGATACGCGCCGAACGACTGGTCCACGCTTGGTGGACGACGCCCACGAGCCTTGCCTATGCCGATCTCCGCCGCGCGCCGTTCCGGCCTTCGTTCTGCCTTCCTCATCTCGACCGCGGCGCCTCTGCTTGCGGCTCTCCTGCCGCTCGTCGCCATGGCGTCGGACGGGACGCCTCTGCCGGATGCCTTCTACGGCCGCCCGGCCCGCAGCCTCCCGCCGGCCCTCACGATGCAGGCGCCCGCGTACTTTGTGACGCCCGACTACAATGCCAGCTATGGACTCGCCCAGATCAACGCCGCTGACGCCTATTCGCTTGGGCTCAGCGGGAGGGGCGTGCTCGTGGCGGTGGTCGACAGCGGCATCGACCCGGCTCATTCCGAATTTGCCGGCAGGCTTTCGCCGCTGTCCCGCAATTTCGGCTTCGACCGACCTGATCCAGCCGACCTCCTCGATCGGGATAGGACGTCGCACGGGACACATGTCGCCGGAACCATTGCCGCTGCGAGAGACGGCAACGGCATGCATGGCGTTGCCTACAATGCCGAGATTCTGGCCTTGCGCGCGATCGTCCCGGCCGGCGGTGACGTTGCCGCCGCCATCCGCTACGCGAGCGAGCAGGGCGCAAAGGTCCTGAACGGCAGCTACGGCCCGTCCTATCCCTCGCTGAGCCTGCCGGACGGCAGCCCAAACCCGGACTACAGCCTCGTCCCGATCCAGCCCTACCATGTCGACGGCACCTCCGCCGAAGTCTCGGCCATTCGACAGGCCGGCGCTGCGGACATGGTCATGGTCTTTGCCGCCGGCAACGAGCGTGAGGACCAGCCGGTGATCGCCCAGAATCCGACGGGGGCCGCATTCTACCCGGCAATCCGTCCGGAGAATGCCGGCAAGAACCTCTACGTCTTTCTCGACAACAACGGCGACGAGGTCGGCTCAAGCCACCTGAACTACTCTGATCTCCAGCCGTACACGCTCGCCGTCGTCGCGGTGGATCGCGATCGCAAGATCGCATCATTCAGCAACTACTGCGGCATCGCGGCCGCTTGGTGCCTCGCGGCTCCGGGAGTCGACATCCTCTCGACCGTGACTCCGGACAAGGGAATCTCTCCCACGCAACCGTACAATCTCTCGAGCGGGACCTCGATGGCCGCCCCGCATGTGGCGGGTGCGGCGGCCCTCGTCCGCGAAGCCTTCCCGTTCATGACCGCTCCGCAGGTGGTCCAGTCGATCCTGACCACAGCGACCGATCTCGGCTCTCCCGAAATCTACGGCTGGGGTTTGCTCAATGTCGGCAAGGCGGTGCGCGGCCCTGGCCAGTTTGTGCAGACTTTCGACGTCGACACGAAAGGCTATTCGGCGACGTTCGGCAATGACATTGCCGGTGCGGGCGGGCTGATCAAGCGGGGCGAAGGTCGCCTCGAGCTGACCGGCCGCAATACCTATGGTGGAGGCACCTCCGTCGTCGGGGGTACGCTCGCACTGAACGGCTCCGTTGCCTCCGCCGTGTCCGTCGGTCGGCAGGGCACCTTGCGCGGAACCGGATCGATCGAGGCCGGCCTGTTCAGCGCCGGCACGGTCATGCCCGGCAATTCCCCGGGAACGCTGTTCGTCAAGGGGCCGGTGAGCTTCGGCGGCACGAACCGCTTCGTCCTCGACATGGATGGAACCGGCACAGGCAACGGTGCGGGCAATTATTCCCGCCTCGTCGCCCAGACCACGTTGGGACATGTCACGGTAGACGGGCGGATCGCCCCGGTACTGCGTGGTATCACCGGCGATGCGAGCAATGTCTTTACGCCTTCGCTCGGAACCGCCTTCCGTGTGTTGGTGGCCGAAGGTGGCTTGAGCGGCAGTTTCAGCGGACTGGACCAGCCGGCTAGCGGCCTGCCTGGAAACGCCCGCTTTGACGCCCTGTATGGTACCTCGGGGCTTTCGCTGATCGTGACCCCCGGCTCCTACGCCGCCCTCGCTGGCCTGAGCGGCAATGCCTGGTCCGTCGCGAGGGCGCTCGACACCGTTCGGCCGGCCGCGGGTACCCGCCCGGATACGGCGCGGCAGGAGGTGTTCGATGCGCTCTACACCACGGCACCCAGCGCACTTTCAAATTCGCTGAGTTCGCTATCCGGCCAGAGCTATGCCGATGCCCGCATGGCGATGATGAACGCGCAGAGGACGGTGGGCACGGCACTCGATCAGCGCCTGACCGCTGGCGGAGCTGCTMGCTCCAACCCGGTGGCCGGTCTGGGAGCTGCCGGTTATTCCAGCCTTGGCGGTGCCGTGGCTGAGCCTGGCCGGGTGCAACCGGTCGCGGACGGTGCGCTCTGGGGGCAAGCGCTCTACGGTTTCGGGCGCACAGGCCGAGACGCGAATGGAGCGGGCTCGAGCTTCGGCCTAGCTGGTGCCCTTGTCGGCGCGGAAAGGACCGCATTCGAGACCGGATTGGTCGGCGCCGCCCTGGGGTACTCACGCTCGAACGGAGACTCGAAGACCGATGCTGCCGGCCGCGACGCGGTCGACAACTACAGTCTCGCAACCTATGGCCGTGCCGACTTCGGTGCCGTGACGCTGCGCGGTTCGATCGGAGCCAGCTACGGCAAAACGGACGTCCGCCGAACGATCCAGCTCAGCAATGTCCAGCGTCTCGCGCATGGGGAGGGCGAAGGCTACGGTGTCTTCGGCAACGTCATCGCCGGATATCGTGTTGCCTCGCTTGCCGGTCTCGATCTGTCGCCTGAAGCCGGCATCAGCCTGAACTACTTCCAGCAGGACGGCCTGACCGAGACCCAGGCTGGCGCTTTTGCGTTGACCCTGCGCGGCCAAAGCCAGACCTCTGCACGCTCCCTGCTCGGCGCCCGGCTATCGACGCCGCTGGCGAGCGACGCGAAGCTGCGCCTCGACATCAAGGCCTACTGGTCTCACGAGCTGGCCGACAATGTCGCTGTTCTGCAGACCAGCCTGCTCGGGGCGAGCTTCCTGACGCGAAGCCCCGAGGCCGCGCGGGACGGCGCAGTCATCGGTGCCAGCCTGTCGGGCTTCATCACGCCGCAGATCGAGGTGACCGGCTCCTACGATGGCGACCTCCGCATGGGTGCCACGACCCATCGCTTCGCCTTCCAGGCGATGACCCGTTGGTAGGCTGCCGGGAGATGCCAATCGGCCCAACCTTCAGAAGGCGCCTGCTGGGCGCCGGCCTGCCGGCTCTTCTCATCGCCTTCATTCTCGGGGCGATGCTGTGGCACCAGCATCGCAGCCTCGAGAACGTCGCATCCCGTAGCCGGGAAGAGCAGATGCGGCTCGTGGGCTTCTTGCTGAGTTCCAGTTTCGATCAGGCCGCAAAATTCTCGCTCTCGCTCGCCGAGGCTTTTGCGCGCAACGCTGAGATCCGCGAAGCGCTGGCGGCTGAAGATCGCGGTCGACTGCAGTCTCTGTCTGAGGATGCCTACCAATACCTCAGCCGGCAGGCGAACGTGCAGATCTTCGGCTATCACGGCAAGGACCTGCGCTACCTGCTGCGCATGCACCGCCCCGACCAGCATGGCGACGACATATCCGCCTTCCGCGCCATGATCGTCGCCGCCAACCGGCTTCGGCGTGCCCAGACCGGGATCGAGATCGGCATCGCCGGCATCGGCATTCGCGGTGTCGCACTCGTCCAAAGTGGTTCCGAGCTCTTCGGGACCATGGAGGTCGGGCTGGACCTTCGGCCGTTGATCGAGCTGGTCAAAACGGCGACCAATAGCGAAATCGCCGTGATCTCCGCAGCGTCCCTCGTTGGCGTTGCGCTCGACCCGAAGCTGCCTTCGGCCGGCGACCTCAGCATCATGGCGTCGACCGACTATCAGCTGTTCCTGAGCCTCCTGCGTGCCCGGGCGGCGCAGCCGCAGCGAGACGTGGAGTTCGGTCGAAGGCAGATCGGCGAACGCGGCTACACATTCATGAGCCAGCCGCTGGTCGACTTTTCCGGCAAGCTGGTCGGAACCGTCCTGATGCTCAAGGAGGACGCCGGGTCGGACTGGCGCCGCCTGAGCACGGAGCTATGGATCATCGCCCTTTGCGGCGGCATACTCGCTTTCGTTGGCTTCCTCGTGCTCTCGCGCCTGCGGCGGCTCGCTTCATGACTTGCCGCTTGTTCCTCCTTCTCTTGATCCTTCTTGGTATGCCTCAGGGCGCATCGGGAGAGGAAAGGGCGAGCAGTGGCAGAACCACGCTGCCGGAGGCAGCGGGATTGCCGGTGCGGGTCCACATCGCGTTACGCGTGCTCAACGTCCTTGAGATCAAGGAGGTCTCCGGGCAGGGACGGCTGCACCTCGAATTGACACAGCGCTGGCGCGACCCGCGCCTTGCTTTCGACGCCGTCGAGCATGGCCTCGCCCGCGAGGACAGGGTGGGCGAGGAGGCCGACAATTATCTGAAGGCCATCTGGTCACCCGGACTCTCGCTCGACAACCAGATCGGCGACAAGGACGCCCGCACGGTCGCTCTCTCGGTGTACGCCAATGGTGAGGTGGTGGTGATCGAGCGCTTCGAAAGCGATTTCCGCTTTCGAATAAACATGGACGCCTTTCCATTCGACCGGCAGCACCTGACGATCGGTCTCTCGCTGCCGCGTTATGCGCAGCAGGAGGCGATCGTTCTGACAACGGAGGCCGACCGGCCGTTCTCCGGTGTCGAAGACACGCTCTCGGTCGTCGACTGGCGGCCTGTCGGCTTGCGCTTCACCAACGATCTGGCGATCGGCTGGAACGCGCGCTCCTACTCGCGCCTCAACGCGACCGTAACGATCGCGCGCTACGCGGAGCGCTATCTTCTGCGTGTGTTCGTTCCGATTGCAGCCGTGCTGGCGGTCTCCTTGTTCGTGCTGTGGTCTCCGGGCTTGAAGGAGCAGGACAAGGGAGGCCTGATCTTCTCCTCGCTACTGGCCCTGGCCGCGATCAGCTTCACCTTCGAGTCCTCGTTTCCGGGGTCGATCTCACTCAATACCCCCGTCGCCGAGATGATATCGCTTGGTTACCTCTATCTCGTCGCGGTGCTGATGTTCGAAATCGCCTTGTCGGTCGCCATCGCTCACCCCGGCTTCCGTTGGCGCGGCCATGCCGCAGAACTGCGCTGGCATCTGCGTTGGGCCCTACCTGCGATGATGTTGATCATTTGCGTCGGGGCTGCGGTCCGCGCCTTGCCCGGATGACATGGTGGTTGTGCCATCGAGCATTTTGGCGGCGGCGCGCTGCCACACGGAGGTCGGTGACGCGCACAGAACACGTCCCGCCATGGTTCCAGGCGGCGATTACGGGCAGTTTCGGAGCCATGCGGTCTCGCCCCGCCACGGTCGGCCGAGCATCATGCGGTGATTTCATCGGAGAAAATGGTGCGGCCACGCTCGCCTGCGAAGTACTGCCGGAGCCATGGGTCCTCGTGCGCCAGCAGGTGCTGCAGCGTTCCCACGACGATGATCTTGCCTCGTGCAATTGCCGCGATCCTGTCACAGGTCGCGTGAAGGCTGCTCAGATCGTGCGTGATCATCATCACAGTCAGATTCAGGCTTGCCTTGAGGGTCAGCAAGAGCTGATCGAAGGCATCGGCCGCGATCGGGTCGAGCCCCGAGGTCGGCTCGTCGAGAAATAGGATCTCGGGATCGAGAGCGAGGGCTCGCGCCAGGGCCGCCCGCTTGGTCATGCCGCCCGAGAGCTCTGCCGGGTATTTTTTCGCTGCATCAAGCGGCAATCCGACCAGCTCGATCTTCAGCATGGCCATCTCGGCCAGCAAACTTGGCGACAGATGCAGAAGCTCGCGCATCGGGAGCTGGATATCTTCGGCGATCGTCAACGAAGAGAACAGGGCGCCCTGCTGAAACATGACGCCGCAGCGCTGTTCGAGGGCTCGTCTCTCGCTTTCTCTCAGGTCATCGAGATTCTTGCCGAAGAGCTCGATGACGCCGCTCCGTTTGGGCACGAGGCCCAGTATGGTGCGCGCCAGAACCGACTTGCCGGAGCCGGACGCTCCGATAACGCCGAGAATCTCGCCGCGCATGATGTCGAGGTCGAGGTGGTCCAGGATCGTCTTGCCGTCCAACACGACCTGCAGTTCCCGGACACGCACCGCGAATTCGCTCTTTTGTGCGGGGTCTTCCGGATCAACAGAATCCATCGACCACTCCTGGCGAGCTGTTCGAAGGAGGCAAGGGATATCCCCGGCTGCTTTAGTGCGCGAACAATAGCGGGACAGATGCGCTGGCGAGGAGCTCCTCGGTAACCCCGCCGAGTACCCATTCACGGAAACGCGAATGGCCGTAGGCACCTGCGACGATCAGATCTGCCGAAATCCTCTCAGCTTCCGCGAGAATGGCATCCGGGATGAACCCCCGCGAATTCAGCACGCTTGCGGCTGCTTCGACACCGTGGCGCGCGAGGTGAGCGGTGATATCCGCAAGGACTTCGGCGCCCCCCAGCCGTCCATGCGTTGCTTCCCTGACCGTAATGATCTGCACCTGCGTCGCCTGGGCGATCAAAGGCAATGCCTCTGCCACCGCACGGGCGCTCTGGCGCGTGTCGACCCATGCGATCAGAACGGTTCGGATCGCGGAGCGTGGTACGGCTTGCGGGGGGAGGAGGTAGAGCCCTCTCCCCCCGTCGAACAAGACGCTCTCGATCATGGGGCGCCAGCGCGCGTGGCCGTCGCCGCGCGGACAGGTCGCGACAAAGAGGTCGTTCCAGCGCGCTTCACTGGTGACGGACTGCTCGAGAAGGCCGGGGAAGGCGTCCAGGCGGCGCAATTCGTGAGCGGCCCCAAGGCGGCTCAGGCGCTGTTGCAGTTGCTTTTCGCTGGCGTCTCCTTCCGCGGTGACGTCATCGACCAATTGCCCGATCGCGGAGGTGCCGAATTCACCCACGAAAAGGGCAGGATCGGGCAGAAGATTCGTAAAGATCCCGGTGATCCGCGCCCCGTGGTGCACTGCCAGCGCTTCGGCATGAGCCAAACGCACTTCGTCTTCCGGCGAACCGTCGAGATGGACCGCGATGTCACGATAGGCGGTCCCGGGATTGGGCTGCACCGTTGCGGTGGTGCCCGAAGACAGGGTGATATCGTTCATGCCAACCTCCGCATCGATAGTGCTACCCTTGTCCGGTTATTGAGCGGCGGAAGCAGGTTGTCCGCATTGATTTTCGTCAAATGCGCGCGGGTTTCATGCGGTTTGCGCTGAATCAAATCCAACGGCGCGGATTCCCGGCAGGTTGAGGCCACGCGATCTCAACGACGATTTCGGAGAGCGAACATGTCGCCAATGCTTCAGTCCGACGCACCGTCCGCTCCGAGGGCAACGCGGACGAGCCGACCCAAGATGATGTGCGCGGCCGTGTTCCAGGAGCCAGGTCGCATCGAGCTTGAAGACAAGCCGGTTCCGGATGTCGGTCCGCTCGACGCGCTGCTGCGCATTACCACGACGACGATCTGCGGCACCGACATCCACATTCTCAAGGGCGAGTATCCTGTCGCGCGCGGCCTGACCATCGGCCATGAACCGGTCGGCTTGATCGAGAAGCTGGGCTCGGAGGTGAGGGGCTTCCGGGAGGGCCAGCGCGTGATCGCGGGTGCGATCACGCCTTCGGGACACAGCGCCGCCTGCCTCTGCGGCTGCGCCTCGCAGGACGGCCCCGGCGAGCGCCACGGCTTCAAGGCGATGGGTGGCTGGCGCTTCGGCAACACCATCGACGGCGCGCAGGCCGAGTACCTGCTCGTGCCCGATGCCATGGTCAATCTCGCCCATGTGCCGTCGGGGCTGACCGACGAGCAGGTGCTGATGTGCCCCGACATCATGTCGACCGGCTTTTCCGGCGCCGAAAGCGGCCGGGTCAGGATCGGCGATTGCGTCGCCGTCTTTGCTCAGGGGCCGATCGGGCTGTGCGCGACAGCCGGCGCCCGCCTGATGGGGGCGACGCGCATCATCGCGGTGGAGAGCATTCCGGAGCGGCAGGCGATGGCGCGCAGGCTTGGCGCCGACGAGATCGTCGACTTCTCGAAGGGCGATCCGGTCGACGAGATCATGCGCCTGACCGACGGGCGGGGCGTCGACGTCGCGATCGAGGCGCTCGGGCGGCAGGAGACCTTTTCTGCAGCGCTGCGAGTGCTGCGGCCGGGCGGGACACTGTCCTCGCTGGGCGTCTATTCGAGCGACCTGACGATCCCGCTCGGCGCCTTCGCCGCAGGGCTCGGCGACCACCGCATCGTCACGACGCTCTGCCCCGGCGGCAAGGAACGGATGCGCCGCCTGATCGATGTCGTTGCGTCCGGCCGGGTCGATCTGGGCGGGTTGGTCACGCACCGCTTCCCGCTGGAGCGCATCAAGGACGCTTACGAGCTGTTCGCGCAGCAGCGCGAGGGCGTGCTCAAGGTTGCGATAACCCCCTGAGGGCCGGATCGGTTTCGTTTCCGGGTCGCATCTGCTGAACTCTGCCTTCACGGCGCTCGAGAACCCGATGATGCCCATGGGGGTCGCACACGGAATGACCACGGCCCCCGCGAAAGCGGCAGCGACAGGCGAGGGAGAGTTCTGGCGAGAAGACCGGAACGCGCTGCTGCAACGACTTCGGTCGACTCCGGTTGGCTTGAGCGACGGCGAGGCGGCGGAGCGCCTGCGCAGCGGTGGCCCCAATCTCGCGGTGACCAGCCTACGGCGCGGGCTGCTGTTCAAGATCGCGAAGCGGCTCGTCGAACCTCTGATCGCGATCCTGCTGATCGCTGCGCTGATCTCGGGCGCGACCGGCGACTGGCAGAGCCTGCTCATCATTGTTTTGATTGTTCTGGTGTCGATCGCCCTCGATGTCGTGCAGGAGACACAGGCTGAGAACGCCGTCGACGCGCTGCGGCGCACCGTGGCGGTGCACGTCACGGTACTTCGGAGTGGAAAAGCTGTCGAGATTCCGGTGCGGGAGGTCGTCCCGGGCGACGTTGTCGCCCTTCATGCCGGCGATCTCATCCCGGCCGACGGACTGATCCTCGAAAGCCATGATGCGATGGCTGACGAAGCGGTGCTCACCGGCGAGCCTTTCCCTGTCGAGAAACTGGCGGCGCCGTCCGACCGGGGCAACGACGGAACCGATACAGCACTGTTTGGTGGAACCAGCCTTGTCTCGGGTGATGTCCGCATGCTCGTCGCCGCGACGGGCGCCGAAACGCGGCTGGGCGCGATTGCTCGCTCGATGCAGGCGAGCGAGCCGCCCACCGCCTTCGAGCGGGGCGTCCACGGTCTCGGCATGTTGATCCTGCGCCTCACCGGTTTCCTGGTGCTGTTCGTCCTGCTGACGCAGCTCGTGCAGCACGGCTTGTCGATGGAGAGCTTCCTGTTCGCCGTCGCGCTGGCCGTGGGACTGACGCCCGAGCTGCTGCCTGTGGTCATGACGGTGACGCTGGCGCGTGGGGCCATGCGGATGGCACAGCGCAAGGTCGTGGTGAAGCGTCTTTCCGCGATCCACGATCTCGGCGCGATGGACGTGTTGTGTACCGACAAGACTGGGACGCTGACGGAAGCGAGGATAGCCCATGTCGGGAGCTTCGGCTGCGACGGCACCGAAAGCGCCGACGTGACCGAGCTCGCCCGCGTCAACAGCCGCTTCTGCAGCGGACTGCGCAACAACCTCGACACCGCCCTGCTTGCCACCTCGAGAGAAGATGACGGCTCCTGGCGTTCGCTGGCCGATCTGCCGTTCGATTTCGGGCGGCGTCGTTCCTCGGTCCTCGTGGAGAGAGGCGGCGAGCGGGAGATGATCGTCAAAGGCGCTCCCGAAGCCTTGCTCGCCTTGTGCGACCGGTTCGAGCGAGCGGATGGCAAGGCCGTCAAGCTCGACGATGCGGCACGGGGCGGGATTCTCGCCCTCATCGATGCCAGGGGTGCACAGGGGCTGCGCCTGCTCGGTGTCGCCCGCCGATCCATGGCGCCGGGAACCGACACGCTGGTCCGCGAGGATGAGGCCGGGCTCGTCTTTGCCGGGTGTGCTGCCTTTGTCGATCCACCCAAGGCCTCGGCAGGTGTGGCGGTCCGCCAGCTTGCGGCGGCCGGCGTGCGCGTCAAAGTGATCTCGGGAGATGCGGCTCCCGTCGTCCGGCATCTGGCCGAAACTCTGGCGCTCCCGTCGCGTGGCCTGATGACTGGGGAGGAGATCGCGGCATTGGGTGACGCCGCGCTTGCTGCCCGCGTGCGCGATGTCGACCTGTTCGTCCGGATCGCGCCGGAGCAGAAGGCGCGCATCGTGCTGGCGCTACGCAGGGCAGGGCACACGGTCGGCTTCATCGGCGACGGTATCAACGATGCGCCGGCGATCCACGCCGCCGATGTCGGCCTCTCGGTCGAGGGCGGTACCGAGGTCGCGCGCGAGGCGGCGGCGATCGTCCTGCTCGCTCCCGATCTCGGCGTGCTCGCGCAGGGCATCGCCGAAGGCCGGCGCACTTATGCGAACATCATGAAATATGTCCGCATGGGCACGAGCTCGAATTTCGGCAACATGCTCTCGATGGCGCTCGCTTCGATGGTGCTGCCGTTCCTGCCGCTCAACCCGCTGCAGATCCTGGTCAACAACATGCTCTATGATCTCTCGGAGACCGGCATCCCGTTCGACGAGGCCGATCCTGGCGATCTCGCGCGGCCGCAGCATTGGGACATGGGTGCGGTCCTGCGTTTCACGCTGGTGATGGGGCCGCTTTCGTCGCTCTTCGACGCCGCGACCTTCGTACTGCTTCTCGGCGTCTTCGGTACGGGCGTGGATGCGTTCCGCACCGCCTGGTTCGTCGAGTCGATTCTCACGCAGATCCTGGTGATCTTCGTCATCAGAACCTCGGCGCGCTTCTGGCGCAGCCGGCCGCACCGCTTTCTCGTCCTGACCTCTCTCGGCGCGCTCGCCGCCGCGCTGGCCCTCGCCCTGACACCGCTCGGCCGCCCCTTCGGCTTCGTGCCGCTGCCGGCCCCGATCCTGGCGTCGATCCTGGCGATCGCGCTCGTCTATCTCGCGCTGGCGGAGGCGTTGAAACCCCTTGCCATGAAGGCTTCGCGGGGCGCTCGCGGCCCCGCTTCGCGGCATCCTGCCGGTCATCGCAGCCGGCTAGGCCCGTTCTGAGCGGGGGGCTCCGGATCGGGCTCCATCATCGGGGGGAGGGGGGCCGGCAAGCGCCTGGACGACGAGATCGTACTTCACCATGGTCATCGCGAAACCGCGGCCCCAGTCGACGATGTCATTCCAGGGATCGACGATCTTGCCGACCGCGGACAGGAAGGTGACGACGGTGGCGATCTCGGTCCGGCCGTGCACGACCAGCACGCTTCCGATGCCCAGGACGAGGAGGCTGCCGACGGACGTCGTCAGATTCATCAGGAAGTTGAGCGAGAACTTCACCTTGAACACGCCCATGTCGACGGTGAAGACCTCGTCCAGGCGCTGCGCGCCCCTCTCCCAGGTKCCGGGAGACAGCATCTCGTCGCCGAAGCGCCGCAGCAGCCGGGTCCGCTGCGCGATGCGCCGGTTGATCGCGCGCTGCATCATTGGAATGAAGACGAATTGCGGCGCCAGGATCAACAGGCTGGCCGCCATCATCTCCAGATCGAGCGCAGCGAGATAGATGAAGACGCTGATCAGGAAGCCAGCCTCGACGATTGGAAGGCTGAGGCTGGCACCGACGAAACCGCCGATGTCGTCCGCCTCCGCCAGGATCATGGCGAGGCCGGTTCCGTTGGCCAAGGAGGGATTCTGCTCATCCGCTTGCGCGAGCCGCCGGGTCACGACGAGGCGCAGGTCCTGTGTCGCGCATTCGCCGAGCCAGGCGCGATAGATGTTCATCGCCAGCTTCGCCAACCCGTAGACGATCAGGATGGTGCATTGCGCCAACACGAGCGACAGGATGACGGCGATCGGGCCCCGGTGTACCGCCGTGTCGATGATGCGTCGCTGCGTCTCGATCGGAGCTGCGTTGAGCAGGGAGACCGCGACGGACAGCGCACAGACCGCCGCCTGATGCCATCCGCCGGATATCAGGACGAAACGCAGCAAGGACGGTGGCGGCTCCGGCGCAGCGGCTCCTTCCCGCGGGTACTTGGACGGCCGGGCGAAAGCCGCGGCGATGATGGCGCGCAGCCTCACGGCACCAGGACCGCCGCGCCCTGCAATCGGCCGGCACGCAGATCGGACAGGGCCTCGTTCGCCATGTCGAGAGGATAGGCGGTGGTTTTGGTGACGATCCCGGCCTGCCGGGCGATTCCCAGGAACTCGGTTGCATCCGCCCGAGTGAGGTTGGCGACCGAGACGAGCTCTCGCTCCTGCCAGAGCAGGTCGTAGCCGAAGCTCGGAATGTCGCTCATGTGGATGCCGCCGCAGACGACGCGCCCGCCCTTGGCTACCGCGCTCAAGGCCAATGGAACGAGCGCCCCGACGGGAGCGAAGATGATCGCCGCGTCGAGAGGTTCGGGCGGCTTGTCTTCCGAACTGCCGGCCCAGCACGCTCCAAGCGCGCGCGCATGGGCCTGGGCCGCTTCGTCGCCCGGGCGCGTGAAGGCGTAGACTTCGCGGCCCTGCCAATGGCAAATCTGCGCGAGGATGTGAGCGGCAGCCCCGAACCCGTAGAGGCCGACCCGCCGGGCCGCGCCGGCGCTGCGCAGGCTCCTCCATCCAATAAGCCCCGCGCACATCAGCGGCGCGGCCGCGACCGGATCGTCGAAGCCGTCCAGCGGAAAGACATAGGCCGCGTCGGCGATGACATGAGTGGCGAAGCCGCCATCGCGCGTGTAGCCGGTGAATTCCGGCTCGTCGCACAGGTTCTCCCGAAGGCTGCGGCAATAGCGACAATGTCCGCATGTGTGCCCCAGCCAGCCGAGGCCGACCCGCCGGCCGAGCAGCTCGCGCGCGATGCCGTTGCCGATCAGATCGACCCGGCCGACGACCTCGTGCCCCGGCACGCGCGGGCATTTCAAGCCGGGCAATTCACCGTCGACGACATGCAGGTCGGTGCGGCAGACTGCGCATACCTCGATCCGGATGCGCAGCTCCCCGGGCGCGGGCACTGGATCGGGGCGTCGCTCCTCGACAAGCGGTTGACCCGGAACCTTCAGAACCATCGCTCTCATCGGCTTCTCCGGCCAGCGCGCAACGGAACGGTACCGGCGCTATACCGAGCCGGCCTTGATCAAGCTCAAGGAGTATATGGCTCTCAGGGTGCATGTTTGCGAACCGCTTCTGCCGGTTTGACGGCAGTCCGGGGCGACCTTTGCTACCGACTGCCGCTTCGGCATCATGACATCGAACGGCAAAGGCTGCCGGATGAGCCGTCCGAGCTGACCGGCGAGGCGCAGCTCGGACGGGCTCGAGGGCGCCTCTCAGGCCGCGGCCTTCTGGGCGCTCGTCCAGTTCGACGCGTACTGCGTGCTGATCCCGGTCCAGGCGTCCATGTTCTGGCGGGCGAGCGTGGACAGTCTCTCGGCCTCGTCGGCGTAAGCGCCTCCGACGCCTTTGGCGAAATCCTGCTGGGCGTCGACCGCCTGGGCGATCTCCTTGCAGCGACCGAGCTTGGCGCAGAATTCCGCCTGGGCCTGCATTCGGCGCCCCATGAAGGCCAGGACTTCGGAGACCATGGCGAACTGGGCTTCCCAGATTTTCTGCGGCAGCACGGTTGCCGAGCCGAGCTGGGTTTTGACGATCTGCATTCCTTCATTGATCATCGCTGTGGCACCGATCTGGTCGGCGGCGAGGGAGTCGGAGACAGGCTTCATCGTAGGCATGTGAACCTCCTGATTGTCTCGGCCGCCTGAGCTGCGGCAGTGCGGAGTTTCCTCGGGCCGCGTCGCCCGGTCCTTGACACATCGCAAATTCGGGCGCGGGCCGAGGTTTTTTGATGGCTTCATTCAGTGCCGGCATCTTGATGTACCGCCTTGCGGAAGAAGGAGCCGAGGTCCTTCTCGTCCATCCGGGCGGTCCCTTCTGGCAGCGCAAGGATCTCGGCGCCTGGTCTATCCCCAAGGGCGAGCCGCAGCCGGGCGAGACGGCGCAGGAAACGGCGCGACGGGAGTTCGCAGAAGAATTGGGGACGGTGCCGACCGGCCCCCTGGTTGCGCTCGGATGCATTCAGCAACGGGCGGGGAAGGTCGTTGAAGCTTTTGCGCTGAGGGGCGATCTGGCGGCGGAGCAGGCTCGTTGCAGTAGTGAGGTCGAGATGGAATGGCCGCGCGGCAGCGGTCATATCCGCCGCTTTCCCGAGATCGACCGGGCGGCGTGGTTTTCGCTCCCCGAGGCCCGGCTGCGCATCCTGGAGGCGCAACGCGGACTTCTTGACCGTCTTGAGAGAAAGCTGGTCGACGAACGCGCGTGAGCGGCCTTGCTTTGAGGCCGCCCGATGGCTGCACCGCCGGTGGCCTCTTCTCGCTAGCTGGTCGCTTTCTCGCTTCTTTTTACGCCCTGACAAGCGTCGTCGCCGCGCGGGGGAACGATCTGCTCGACATGTCCGCTTGGCCAGAACTTCATGACGCTACCGTCATCGCGCAAGATGTAGGCAGGGATCAACGCGGAGTGGGTTCTTCGAATGCTTCGCTCTTCATGCTTCGTGAGTTGTGTCGCAAGCATGGCCGCTCCTCGACATCATCCAGCCAATCACCCGGATGCTTGCGATGATCTCGTGATCGCGGACGGGCGCTCTGGCATGCGGGGCCGTCTTCAGCTCGAGAGGCCGGCGCGGCGAGCAAGCTGGTTCATGAGAATTTCAACTGCGCCGGCCGGCGGGGGCTTCCGGTCGAGTTAGGCCGCTTTGACCGGGATGACGTCTTCCTTTGGCTGAGCCTTGGCCCGCCGCGGCACGGTGATGCTCAGAACGCCATTCGCATACCGAGCCTCGATCTTGTCCGCGACGATATCGTCCGGCAGCCGGAACGAGCGAAGGAACGAGCCGTAGCGCCGCTCGGAGACATAAGCATCTTCGTCCTTGCGCTCCTTTTCGCTCTTCTTTTCTCCACTGATGGTCAGGAGCCCGTCCGAGAGTTTGACCTGCACGTCAGCCGGCGCCATGCCCGGGAGCTCCGCCGTGATCTCGTAGAGCGTGTCCGTCTTGGAAACGTCGACGGCAGGGACGCTCCCCCAGCGTTCGAAGCGGGGCAGAGACAAATCAAGGGATAGCGGAGCCGCAAAGGGCCGCCGGCCCGGACGGAAGCCGAAATTGTCGAACAATCGATCCATCTCGCTCCAGAAGCGATCGAATCCGACCAATTCGGATTGAGGGAGGCCAGGCTCGCGCGTTTCGCTTTTGATCGGGAGTTTGGTTGGTGCTTCTGCCATGATCGCCTCCTGTGAGACTTGGCGGGCGGCGTCACTCCGCGGATTGCGCGCTCGCGCCGCTCGATCGAAGCCCGGCGCGTGGCACCCTGCCAGCCGGGGACGATGAGTGATCCAAACACGCATCGATGTCCGCCACTTTGAGAGAAATCAAAAAAACGCCGGCTCGGAAGCTCAGGGATACGGGCTGGCGGGTTGCGAGATGACGGCGATCCGGCTCCGTCTATTTCCTCGACGTGGGCACCATCTGACCACCTGGGCCGGAACCCGACTATTGGCTCGCGTTCGGAGGTCTGCCTGGCCGGGAGCAGACGACGGGCCCCGCGTCGGCCGTGGGAGGCCACGGCGATAAGGCTGCGGAGGCGGAGTGCCGCGCGCAGCGGCCATCCTGCAGCGGCGATCGGTTTGATATGGCGCAAATGCCGGCGCTTAAATCTGGAGTATCAATTATCCAACGCTCCATCGTCCGCGGAGGTCGCCCATGAAAACGGCAATCAAACACGGGCGGGAATCCTGCAGGTCAGACCCGCCTAGCTTCACGATCGAGACAGTTGAAGACTACGCGCTCGTCAAACACCGCATCAAGGCGCTCTCGGTGCAGGATGGGAGCAGTTTCCGCGAGTTGGAAGCGCTCAAGGAGGCGGTCCGCGACTGGGAAATGCAGCATCCCAACAAGAGACAGGATTGATGATAGACTGCGAACAAGGCGCGCCTTGACCGGAAGCGGCGGTAGATTCTGTCCTTCCCGACCCTACTGGCAATCGCGAGCCGCTCCACGGAGGTGGCCGCGTGGGCTGGCACCGGCTTTCTTTGCATCGCACGCCAGCTGTCAAACGGCCTGCGAAGCCGCATGCGGAACCACGCAAACTGGAGAGCCGCAGCCCCACCGGTAGCTGCACGGCCACTTTCTCCTGCAGGCAGGGAGCGCAGCTCTGAAGCTTTCACGTCCTTCGCGCCTGGCCGCCAAGGGGGTATTCTGGATTCATTCCCGGCGCTGCCGGATCTGCGAGGCCATGTCGCTCGTTATGGCTATGCGGAGCCTMGCTGCCGGAGTTGGGGGCCGGCTCTCAGGAGTGAACCGATGTCCGGACATGCTCTTTTGACTGCGCAGACCGTCGAGGACTGCATCATCGACCAGGGCTGGGAGCGCTACACCGCCGAGGACCGCGCCATCTGGGGCGTGCTGTTCGAGCGTCAGCTGCGGACCCTGAGGGGCCATGTGTGCCAGGAATATCTCGACGGCCTCGCCGCGCTGGGCATCGGCCCCGAAGGCGTGCCGAATTTCGCGCGCATGAACGAACGGTTGCGGCGGCTGACCGGCTGGGAGGTGGTGGCGGTGCCGGGGCTGATCCCGTCGCGCCCCTTCTTCCAGATGCTTGCCAACCGCCAGTTTCCGGCCGGCACCTTCATCCGCAGCCGCGAGCAGCTCGACTATCTGGAGGAGCCCGACATCTTCCACGATGTCTTCGGCCACGTGCCGCTGCTGACCAATCCCGCCTATGCCGACTACATGAACGAATATGGCCGCATCGGACTGGTCGCCGTCGAGACCAAGGGGGTGAAGTTCCTCGCCCGCCTCAACTGGTACACCATCGAATTCGGGCTGATCCGCAAGCCCGAGGGCATCCGCATCTACGGCGCCGGCATCGTCTCGTCCTTCGGCGAGGCGAAATACGTGGTGGACGATCCCTCCGCCCACCACCTGGCCTTCGATCTCGAGCGCGTGCTGCGCACCGGCTATTACATCGACGATTTCCAGGCGACCTATTTCGTCATCGACCGCTTCGAGGATCTGTTCGACCTGCTCAGGGGCACCGATTTCACCAACCGCTTCGACGAGTTGCGCGCCTTGCCGGCCCACACGCCCTTCGACATCCTGCCGCAGGACGTGGTCATCCGGAAAGGCACCGGCCATTTCTGGCGCGATTTCCCGGCAGCGAAGACGAAGCTGAAGTGAGGTCTAGTCGGACGCCGGCCAGCTCTTCGAGCGTGGCAGTGCCGGCCTCGAAGGGCTTTTTTGGGGGCGAAACAAGAACCGTTCTCACAGGCATACCAAGGCTGAACGAAGCGCGGAACGAGCGCCAACAGCTCGGGGCGGCCCGAGCCAGTCCGCGTTCGAGGCGCGGCTTGCTCGGGAAAGGCAGCCTGAAGCCTATCGGTGATGACCGACCATGCGCAGGAAGGCTGCGAGCCTCGGACAAGCGGCGGCATGCGTCAGCTCTGCTGGCCTGCCGCGCTCGATCACCCTGCCGGCTTCCATGAACCAGATTTCGTCGGCGACCTCGCGAGCGAAGCCGATCTCATGCGTGACGCAGATCATGGTCATGCCGGCCGCCGCGAGCCGCTTCATCGCGGCCAGCACCTCGCCTACCATCTCCGGATCGAGCGCCGAAGTCGGCTCGTCGAACAGCATCACCGCCGGGTCCATCGCCAGCGAGCGGGCGATGGCGACGCGCTGCTTCTGTCCGCCCGAGAGCATGCCGGGCATCTCGTTCGCCTTTTCGGTCAGGCCGACGCAGGCGAGTTCCTCCATGGCGCGCTCATGCGCTGCCGCCTTCGACATGCCGCGCAGCTTGGTCAGGCCGAGCGTGATGTTGCCGATCGCGGTGAGATGCGGGAACAAGTTGTAGGCCTGGAAGACGAAGCCGACTCGCCGGCGCAGCGCGTTGATGTCGAGGCTGCGGGCCGCGACGTCGGCGCCGTCGATCAGCACGCGCCCGCCCTGGACCGTCTCGAGCCGCGTGACGGTGCGGATCAAGGTCGATTTGCCCGAGCCGGAGGGGCCGACCAGGACCTTCACCTCGCCGCGGTGGACCTCGCCGGAGACGTCGGCCAGCACCTGCAGCGCCCCGAACCATTTGTCGACGTTTTCGAAGCGGATCATGCTTGCCTCAGGCCGCGATCGCGATGCCGGGCGTGCCGCCACGGCCGGCCGAGATGCGCCGCTCGATGAGGCGCGCCAGCGATGTCAGCGCAAAGCAGAGGGCGAAATAGGTCAGCGCCAGGATGCCATAGACCTCGAAGGGCTGCGTCAGCAGGACATTGTTGACCTGGGCGGCCGCGAAGGTGAGCTCATGGGCGCTGATGACATAGCCGAGCGAGGTCTCCTTGATGGTCGAGACGAACTGGCTGACCATGCTCGGCAGCATGTTGTGCAGCGCCTGCGGCAGCACGACTTTGATCGTCGTCGGCCAGTAGCGCAGGCCGAGCGAGGTCGCCGCCTCGATCTGGCCCTTCGGCAGGCTCTCGATGCCCGCCCGGATGATCTCGGAAAGATAGGCCGCCTCGTAGACGACGAGCGCGATCACCAGCGTTTCGACCCCGCCGACCGCCCGGCCGATGATCAGCGGCGATACGAAATAGGCCCAGAAGATGAACATTACCAGCGGCAGGCCGCGCACCGTATGCACGATCACGGTTGCCGGCAGCCGCAGCCAGCGACGGGGGCTCAAGCGGGCGAGTGCCAGCGCGATGGCGAAGGGAAAGCACAGCGCCAGCGAGATCGAGGCCATGAACAGCGTCATGGTGAGGCCGCCGATCGGCCCGTGCGGATACTGCCCGACCAGGAAGAGCAGCCAGTTGTTCTGCAGGATCTCGAGCATCAGCGCGTCTCGAGCTTGAGGCGGTGGCCGGACCAGCTGCCCAGCGCCATGATGCCGAAGGAGATGGCGAGATAGATCGCGGTTGCGACCGCGAAGGCCTCGAAGGTCTTGAAGGTGTAGCTGTCGACCTCACGGGTCCGATAGGTCAGCTCGCCGACGCCGATCGCCATGGCGAGGCTGGTGTTCTTGAACAGGAGCAGCGTCTGGTTGATCAGCGGCGGCACGGCGATGCGCAGCGCCTGCGGCAGAACGACATAGCCCATTGCGCCGAGATAGCCGAAGCCGATCGAACGGGCGGCCTCGTACTGCACCTTCGGGATCGAGCGGATGCCGCTGCGGATATCCTCGGCGACATAAGCCGCCGCGGCGAGGCCGAGCGCGACCGCCGCCAACAGGAATTCGCCGTGATGGGCGTTGATCCATTGCCGGGCCGGGCGCGGCAGCAGCGAAGGCACGCCGAAATACCAGACGAAAAGCTGGACCAGCAGCGGCACGTTGCGGTGGTACTCGACATAGAGCGCCACGAACCAGCCGAGCGGCGGGAACGGGATCATCCTGATCAGGGTCAGGACGATCCCCATCGTCATGGCGAGGCACCAGGCCACCGCCGTCAGAGCCAGGGTGGTGGCAAGCCCGGTCAGGAACCAGTCGAGATATTTCCCGCTCAGCACGCTGCCGAGATCGAAGACATAGGTCATCGACTGGTTCCCGAGGCGCCGCTGCAGATCAGCCCTTGATCTCTTCGATCTTGTAGTCGCGCTGGATGTTGAAGGCGGTGTCCGGCCCGAACCACTTCGAGAAGGTCTTGTCGATCTCGCCCGAGCCGGTGGCCTTCGCGAGGGTCTCGTTGACCAGAGCCTTGAAGGCCGCCTCGCCCTTGCGCAGGCCGAGCCCCCAGGGCTCGACGAAGAGCGACTTCTCGACCACGATCATCGGCACCTTGGACTGCTTGGCGAGCTTCACCAGGATCAGTTCGGAGGCGCAGAAGGCGTCGACCTTGTCCTGCGTCAGGGCCAGGAAGGCGGCGGAGGTGTCTTGGAAGGTCACGGTCTCGGCGGTCGGGATCAGCCGGCGCACGCCCTGCTCGGAGGTGGAGCCCTTGAGCGCGGTGATCTTCTTGCCGCCGAACCCTTCGATCGTCGTAATGCCCGACTCCTTCGTGGTCAGCAGCTTCTGCTGGCTGACGAAATAGGAATAGGAGAAGTCGATCTGCTGGGCGCGCTCGGGCGTATAGCCGAGATTGGCGGCAAGGATGTCGACCCGCCCCTGCAGCAGTTCCGGGATGCGGGCCTCGACCGCGATCGTCTTCAGCTCGAGCGGGACGCCGACCGCCTCCGCAACCTTCTTGCAGATGTCGACATCATAGCCGACGATCTCACGTGTCTGCGGATGCTGGAAGGAGAACGGCTCGGAGGTGCCGAGCGTGCCGCAGATCAGCTTGCCGCGCGCCTTGATATCGGCGAGCTGGTCGGCCTGGGCGGTGGCCGCGAGGCCGGCGGTGAGGACGGCCGCGAGGCCGAGAACCGAAAAGACCTTCATCCTTATCCCCTTGTTATGGTCGTTGCAGAGCTTCGCTTGCCCGCTTCAGGCGCGCGCAGGCGTCCTCGATCGTGGCGAGCGAGGTCGCGATCGACAGGCGCAGATAGGGCGAGAGCCCATAGGCCGAGCCGTCGAGGACGGCGACGCCCGCCGCTTCGAGGAAGTAGAGCGCGACGTCGAGATCGCTCTGGAGCACTCGCCCGTCCGCCCGGCGCCGTCCGATAAGGCCGGCGCAACTCGGATAGACGTAGAAGGCGCCGTCGGGCTTCAAGCAGCTCATACCGTCGATTGCGTCGAGCAGCTCGACCGCCCGGTCGCGTCGCTGCCGATAGGCGGCGCGCGCCTCCTCGACGAAGCTCTGATCGCCTTCGAGCGCTGCCGCGGCCGCTGCCATGCACATCGAGGCGGCGCCGGAGGTCGTCTGCGACTGGATGACGTTCATCGCCTCAACCAGCGCCTTCGGGCCGGCGCCATAGCCGATCCGGAAGCCGGTCATCGCATAGGTCTTGGAGACGCCGTTGACGAGGAGGGTGCGCTCGCGCAGCTCCGGCGCAATCGCGATCGGGCAGACCGGCTCGCCGTCGTCGAAGCGGATATGCTCGTAGATGTCGTCGGTCATTAGCGCCACCTGCGGATGGCGCTTCAGCACCTCGGTCAGCGCCGTCATCTCGGCAGCGGCGTAGAAGGCCCCGGTCGGGTTCGAGGGCGTGTTGAGGATCAGCCAGTGCGTGCGCGGCGTGATTGCGCCCTCCAGCGCCGCGGCGGTGAGCTTGAAGCCGGCATTCTCGCCGCAGGCTACTGTCACCGGCGTGCCGTCGCAGGCCAGCACCATGTCTGGATAGGACACCCAATAGGGCGCGGGGATGATGACCTCGTCGCCTTTGCCGATGGTCGCCGCCAGCGCGTTGAAGATCACCTGCTTGGCGCCGCTGCTGACGACGATCTCGTCGGGTGCGTAGCTGACCCCGTTCTCGCGCGCGAACTTGGCGACGATCGCCTTGCGCAGGCGCACCGTGCCGTTGACTGGTGCATAGCGCGTCTCGCCGGCGGCCATGGCCGCGTTCGCCGCCTGCTGGATATGGGCAGGGGTGTCGAAATCGGGCTCGCCGGTGGTCAGGTCGATGATGTCGTGCCCCTGCGCCTGCAGCTCCTGGGCGCGCCGGCGCGCCATCATGCTGGGCGAGGGCTTGATCCGGCTGACGCGCGCGGAGAGTGAGATCGCAGGCGCGGTCACGGCGCGGCCTTCTCGGCATCCATATAGAAGGTGTCGACGCGTCCCTCCGCGATCGCGGCGAGAGCGTTTGCCTCGCGCTCTTCCTGCTGGCGGACCAAGGCGAGGAGTTCGGTCGCATCGGCGCGGTCGAAGGCGACGACGCCGTCCGTATCGCCGACCACGACATCGCCCGGCATCACCACCATGCCGTCGATCGCGATCGGCACGTTGATCTCGCCCGGCCCGCTCTTATAGGGGCCGCGATGCGTCACGCCGCGGGCGTAGCAGGGGAAATCCGATTGCTGGAACGCGTCGACGTCGCGGATCGCGCCGTCGATGACGAAGCCGGCAACGCCCATCTTGCGTGCGCGGCTCATCATGATCTCGCCGACCAGGGCCTGGATCAGGTCGCCCCCGCCATCGACGACGAGGACATCGCCCGGCCGCAGCACTTCGTAGGCGCGATGCAGGGTCTGGTTGTCGCCGGGCCTGGTCTTGACCGTCACTGCCGTACCGAGGAGCCGGCCGGAGCGATGATAGGGCCGCAGCGACTTGGTCCCGTGCAGGCGGTTCATCACGTCCGAGATGATCGAGACCGGAGCGTCCCGGAAACCGTCGAGGATCGCGCGGGGGACGGCGAGGCCGCTTGGATTATTGCGATGACCGATCAGCGGCATGGAAGATTCTGTCCCGTAGGGAGTCATTACAGAAATTATGTGACATGGTGCCGATGACAGAAAGCGAATATATTTCTCGGTATCGATCGCTTTTCTTCATTGGGAAACGCGGCGGCAGAGAAGGCGAGGAGAGCGATGCCAGCGAGCCTGAGGCAGATCGAGGCCTTCTACTGGACTGCCCGGCTCGGCGGTTTCACCGAAGCGGCGCGGCATCTCCATCTGGCGCAATCGACCGTATCGAAGCGGATCATCGAGCTCGAGGCCGTGGTCGGTGGGCCGCTCTTCGACCGTGCCAGCCACGTCCTGCGTCTGACGCGGTCCGGCGAGGCGAGCCTGCCGATCGCCGCCGAGCTGCTGGCGCTGGAGCCGCGCTTCCGCGAGGCGGCTGGGGGCGCCGCGACACTCTCGGGCCCCTTCCGCTTCGGCACGACCGAACTCGTCGCCCTGACCTGGCTGCCCAAGCTGATCGTCGCGATGAAACAGGATTATCCCAATGTCGTGCCGGTGCCCGAAGTTGCCGCCAGCGTAGACCTGTTCGGCAAGCTCGGCGCCAACGAGCTCGATCTCGCCATCGGCCTCGACCCGCCGCAGCGCACCGACTTCGCCATGCTGCCGCTCGATTCCGTCCAGCTCGAATGGGTGTCGGCGCCTGGGTTCGGCCCACAAGAGGACGTGATCCCGCTGGGTGAGATGGCGAAGTACCCGATCCTGAGCCAGACTTTTGGCTCGGGACTGCAGAAGCTGGTGCTGGATTGGGCGGCTGCCAACGGGCTGCAATCCAATCGCGTGGTCCAGTGCAACAGCCTGAACGTCCTGGCGGCGCTCGCCGCGGCCGGGCTCGGCGTCACCTTCCTGACCGCCAGCCATTTTGGCTCGGAGATCGCCCGCGGCCGCCTGCGCGTCATCAAGACCGAGCCGCCGATCCCGCCGCTGCGCTACTACGCCGTGCATCGCAAGGGCGATATCTCGCCATTGGCCGAGCGCGTCGCCGCCATCGCGCAGCGATGCTGCGATTTCACCGCTCGCAGCCTGCCGAGCGATTAGGCGTTGGGTTGCACGCCAGCGCGGCGTGCCCGCAGCTTGGAGACGTCAGCCCGGGCTGGACTTTGCAGCGGTCATCCAGCGTCCGCAAACGGCGTTGTCGAACCGCGGCGACCGCGCGCCGAACTCGCCGCAGGTGGGGCTGCTGCCGAAGCCTTCGTCGATATCCGACGGCGCGCGCGGACGATCCGACGTTCAGCGTTGGATCGCCTCGGCCACTTTCCGGACGGCTGCGAATATCAGATCGAGCTCTGAATCGCTGACGGTCATCGGCAAGGAAAACCCGATGCTGGCGTCGCCCTTGGAGGTCGTCGAGAGACCGCCCTCCATGCAGGCCCGGACGAGATCGGCCGCAAAGCCGGGGCCAGGATCGGCGCCGCACATCGCAGGGTCGAATTCCAGCGCGAGCAGCAGGCCGGCGCCGCGAACCCCACGGATGACCGGCGCCGCCCGGGCGATCTCGCCGATCCGCGATCTGATCTGCTGCTCCAGCAGGGCGGCCCGCTCCACCAGGTGATCGCGCTCGATGATCTCGATCGCCGTTAGGGCGGCGAGCGTCGTCAGCGGGTTCTTCTCATGGGTGTAGTGGCCGAGGTCGAGCTCGGGAGCGATATCGAGCCTTGCATCGGCGATCACGGCGGCGATCGGGAGAACGCCGCCGCCAAGCGCCTTGCCCAGCACGACCGCGTCGGGCGCGGCGCCGACATGCTCGAAGGCGAAGAAGCGGCCGGTCTTGCCGAGCCCGGATGGGATCTCGTCGAAGATCAGAAGGGCGCCGTGCCGGTCGCAGAGCTCGCGGACCTCGGCCCAGAGCCCATCCGGGGGCATGTGGCAGTTCGAACGGATCGGCTCGGCCACGACGGCGGCGATGCCGGTCTCGGACCGCGCGAAGGCCTCCCGCATCTCCTTGAGCATGCGCCGCGCACCGTCGGGCGCCCAATAGGGCGTCACATGCCGGCGCCCCGGCAGAAACGGGCCGAGACGCGGGTCGGGCTCCGCCTTCGACAGGCCGAAGCTGCCGAAGCCGTGGCCGTGATAGGAGCCTTCGAGCGAGATCGTCTCATGGCGGCCGGTCGCGACCCGGGCCAGTTTCAGGGCGATCTCGATCGCATCCGAGCCGCCGGTGGTGAAGAGGAGCTTGGCGGGCGGCCCGGGCCAGCGCGCGAGCAGCTTCTCTGCCAGCGCGACGGCGGGCTCGTTGGTGTAGCGTCGCGGCGAGAAGGGCAGGGTGTCGAGCTGCCGCTTCAACGCCGCGATGATCTCGGGATGGCGATGCCCGACATGATGGGCGGTATTGCCGTGCAGGTCGACGAAGCGCCGTCCGTCGATATCTTCGAGCCAGATGCCCTCGACGGCGCGTAGAGCCGAGAGGCAGGGGCTCGATCCATCCTGATGGAAGAAGGCGGCGGCGTCGCGCGAGACGAGGTCCAGGGGCATCGGCATTTACCGGGAGATCGTGGAAGGGAGGCCGGGCAGGGCCGCCGGCGGGCGGCGGCGGCCTGTCGCCTCCCGGTGGCGCTCGATCAGCCGCGCCAGAGCGATAGCCGCGAGCGCGAAGGCGAGGAGGACGAGGCTCTTGGCGGCGGCATAGCCGTACTCGCCGGAGTTGGCGTGGTTGAAGATCGCGACCGAGGCGAGCTTGTGGTTGCCGGAAACCAGGAAGATCACCGAGGAGAGGGTCGTCAGCGCGTCGATGAAGACATAGAGCGTCCCCAGCAGCAGGGCCGGCAGCAGGATCGGCAGGGTGACGCTGACGAAGCGCGAGACCAGCCCGGCGCCGAGGCTCTCGGCCGCCTCGTCGATGGAGCGGTCGACGCGCTGGAGCGCGGCGCGCGCGGCGAGTACCCCGACGAAGATGTTCGAAAACAGGATGTTGACGACGAGGATCGCCGAGGTGCCGGTCAGCGACAGGTCGGGAATGCCGAATGGGACGTTGAAGGCGACGATATAGCCGATGCCGAAGATGATTCCGGGCAGGATCGCCGGAACCAGCACCAGAAAGACGATGAGATTGGCGCCGGGCGGCCGCAGGCGCTCGACGACATAGGCGATCACCACGGCGAACAGCCCTCCGATCGGGCCCGCGATGATGCCGATGCGCAGGCTCTCCCAGACGAGGGCAAGGCCGCGCTCCGAGCTGCCATAGCCCGTTCCCGCAAGGCCGATCCTGACGCCTTCCTCGCTGAAATAGCCGAGGGTCAGGCTCCAATCGGTGCCCCAGACCCTTGTCACCGCGCCGAGCGCCATGGTGCCGTAGACCGCGAAGATCAGGGCCGCGACCACCCCGGCGATGGCCGTCAGGCCGATGCGCCAGGAGCGTGGTACGGACAGCTCGGAGCGCGCCGTGACGCTCGCGCTCGCATAGCCCTTGCGGCGCCCGAGCAGCTCGAGGCCAAGATAGAGAAGCAGCGAGGGAATGATCAGCCAGACGCAGAGCGCCGCCGCCAGCGGCGTGTTCCGGTAGGCGGTGATCTCGTCGTAGATAATGCCGGCGAGCACGGGCGTGTCACGGCCGAGGATCAGCGGGTTGCCGAAATCGGTGAGGCTCATGATGAAGACCAGCACGATCGCGCGCTTGGTCGCGGGCAAGGCCAGCGGCAGCGTGACGTGCCGGAAGGTGGTGAAGGGGCCGGCGCCCAGGCTGGCGGCGGCCTCGTCGACCCGGCCGTCCTGCCGTCGCAGGATGTTGTCGAAGATGATCAGCGTCGCCGGCATGAAGGACAGCATCTGCGCCAGCACGACGCCGAGCAGGCCGTAGAGGTTGGTCTCGTCGGCGTCGATCAGGCCGAGGCCCCGGTCGAACAGCGTATGCGTCACCAGCCCGCGCCGGCCGAAGAGCATCACCGTGGCCGTCGCGATCAGCACGGGCGGCGCGACCAGCGGCATCAGGAAGATGCCTCTCGTCGCTGCGGGCCAGGGCACGCCGCCGCAATTGATGCCATAGGCGAGCGCGAAGGCGAGCGGCACCGTGAACAGGACCGACAAAGCGGCGAGCGACAGGCTGTTGAGCGCGGCGTTGCGCAGATACGAATCCTGGAAGAGCTTGAGATAGTGGTCGAATCCCCAAAGCGTCTCACTGCCGTTGCGCAGTGTGTCGAAGCTTTGCTGATCGATCAGGCTCTTGACCCTGAAGGCGAGCGCGGTCCGCTTGTGCAGCATCACATGGGCGAGTGCCCGGTTCTCCGTCACGCGCTCGCGGTCTGGCGGAGGCAGGGCCGCGAACGCGGCCTCCATAGCCCGCGCCTGATCCGAGTAGGGCGCCTTGCGGTCCCATGACGGCGCGAGCCCGGCGAGCTGGAATGCGGCGGCGGTCGCCTCGACGCGCTCGGCCTCGGTCGCCGTCTCGCTCCAACGCCGGATCAGGGCCGCACTCTCCGGCTCCGGCAGCCGGCCAAGTGCTTCGGCCGTGACGGTCTTGAGGCGCGCCGGCGGCATAGGGCCGGAGATCACGAAGCTCTCGATCAGGACGGCGCCGATCGGCACGCCGATGAAGACGATCAGCAGCAGCGCGACGATGCCGCTGACGAGCCCGCGCGGCAATTGGCGCAGCAGCCGCCTCACGAGGAGGTCCGGGCCGGAATCAGCGCCGCTCGCTGTGGATCCGGCGTGAGTGTGACGGGCGCGCCGCGCGTGTCGAAATGCTCGGCCCGGTGCGATGGGCAGTCCGCGATCACCGTGCGTCCCGACTCGAGCGTCACGGTGAGGCGGACAACCGCTCCGAGAAAGGCCGAGCTTGCGACCCGCCCGGCAAGGCCCTCGCCCTCACGGGCGATCGCGATGTGTTCCGGCCGGTAGACGGCGGTCACGCGTTCTCCCGGCCCGATTCCGGCCGGGAGCGCGATCGGCCAGAACTCACCATACGCATCCAGGCCCCCGCTGACCGCATGGCCCTCGACGAGATTGGAGATGCCGACGAATTGCGCGACGAAGGCTGAGCACGGCCGGTGGTAGATCTCGGTCGGTGCGCCGATCTGCTCGATGCGGCCGTTGCGCATGACGGCGACCCTGTCGGACAGGGAGAGCGCCTCCTCCTGATCATGCGTCACGTAGAGGGTGGTGATGCCGAGCCTGTCGATGATCGCGCGGAGCTCGTTGCGCAGCTTGACCCGGATGCGCGCATCCAGTGCCGACATCGGTTCGTCGAGCAGCAGCACCTCGGGATCGGAGGCGAGCGCGCGCGCCAGCGCGACGCGTTGCTGCTGGCCTCCGGACAACTGGTGCGGATAGTGTTCGAGCAGTCTCTCCAGCTCGACCAGACGAGCGAGTTCGGCGACGCGGCGCTCCCGCTCGGCGCGGCCGCTCGAGGCGATGGCGAGCGCGAAGCCGATATTCTGGGCGACCGTCTTCGTTGGAAACAATGCGTAGGATTGGAAGACGAAGCCCATCCGGCGCCGCGCCGGAGGCATCTCGGTGACATCCTGCCCGGAGCGCGTCACCTGCCCGCCATCCGGCCGCACGAAGCCGGCGATGATCCTGAGCAGGGTCGTCTTGCCGCAGCCGGAATCGCCGAGCAGCGTGACGAACTCGCCCTTGCCGAGATCCAGCGAGACGCCATCGACGGCGCGTGTGGATCCACCATAGGATTTGACGATATCGCGCACTGCCAGATGCGAGTGGCCGGTCGCGAGGACCGGCCGCCTGACATCTGCGGGCGGGGCCGCAAGTATGGTCACCGCCGCGTGCCCGTCACTGCTTGAGGATGCGGCTGGCGAATTCACGCCGGAAGGCGGTCATGTCGACCGGGCGGCGCATCTGCCAGAGCGCGATCTGCTTGAGGTCGATCAGGCCGTACCCGGGCACCGCTGTGGCGCCGACCACCTTGCCGAGCACTGCGGCGGCGTCGTCGCCCGCCATGAAGTCGAGGAAGATCTTGGCTTCGACCGGGTTCGGACCGCCGGCGACGAGGCCGCCGCCTTCGGTGACGTTGGGGGTGATCCGGCCGTAGACGATCTCCACCGGCTTGCCCGATGCCTTGGTCTCGAAGCAGGTGGTGTCGAAGGTCAGGCCGACCGCGACCTCGCCTGCGCCGGCCAGCTGCGCGCCGCCGGAGCCGCCGTCCGAATACTGATAGACGTTCTCGTTCAGGTTTTCGACGAAGGGCCAGCCGAAGGCGTCGACGAAGGTCGTCAGGATCGCGCCACCAGTCCCGGACTTCAGCGGCGAGGGCAGCGAGATCTCCTTGCGGTACACCGGCTTGATCAGATCCTCCCACGTCGCCGGCATGGGCAGCCCCTTCTGGGCAAGTCGCTCCTTGTTCACCACCATGCACATCGTGGTGGCGAAGTACTTGCTGTAGAAGCCGTCTTCATCGCGGAAAGCAGGCAGTATCTTCGAGCCCTTCGGCTCGTAGGGTTCGAACACGCCCGCCTGCTTGAGCTGATCGAGGGCGACGTTATTGACGAGATAAACGACATCCGCCTGCGGCTTGCCCTTTTCGGCGATTGCGCGCTCGGCGATCGGGCCGGTGGAGCCGGAGACGAACTTCACCTCGATGTCCGGGTGCTTCTTCTTGAAGGCGCCGACGAGCGCGCTGTTGACGCTGTCGGAGGCGTTGTAGATCACGACCTCCTTGGCCAGGGCCGCGCCGCTCGCGAGCGCGAATGTCGCCGTCGCGGCGAGACGCGCGATCATCTTGCTGGAGAGGTTGAGCATGAAAGTCTCCGTACCGTCTGGCTATCCGTCGTGATATAAGTGTTGCTAAATTTTGTGACATTGGAATGAAGCCATGCTTATTCCGGGTGCCTGATGAATCTTGCCCAGCTCCGAGCCTTCCACGCCGTTGCGAACCACCGCACCTTTTCCGCCGCCGCACAGGCGCTCGGCGTCAGCCAGTCGGCTATCACTCAGAACGTGAAATCCCTGGAAGAAGCCGTCGGGGCGCGCCTCTTTCTGCGCACGGCGAGCGGCGTCGAGCTGACCGCCGACGCGCTCGACCTGCTCCCGAAGGTGCGCCAGGCCATCCTTATGCTCGACGACATCTCGGCCCGGATGAGCGACGGCCGCAACCTCGCCATTGGTCATCTGGCGATCGGCCTATGTGCGCCCTATGTGGCGATGCCGATCCTGGAGCGGTTCACCGCTGAGCATGCGGGTGTTCAACTCGAGGTGCGTCTGGAGAACTCGAGCCGCCTTCTCAAACTCGTCGCGCAACACCGTGTCGACATTGCCATCGCAACCCTGAGGGAGCCCCACCCGGATTTCGCCTGCGATTTCCTGGTCGATCAGCGCGTCGAGATTCTCGTGCACGCCGGCCACCCCTGGTGGGATCGACAGAGCATCGAGGCGCGGGAATTGCCGGGTCAACGCCTCGTGACGCGCGAGGCCGGCTCGATGACGCGTCAACTCTTCGAAGCGGCCTTGGCGGAATGCAACCTTGAGCTTCCGCCGCACCGCATCCTCGGCAGCCGTGAAGCGGTGAAGGAGGCGGTTGCGGCCGGGATCGGCATCGGCATCGTGCTCGATCAGGAGCGAGGTTTCGACCCTCGGCTCAGGGCAATCACCGTCTCTGACTTCGAGATCGTGGCCGGGGAGTATCTCGTTACACGGCGCGAGACCCGCAGCCTGGGCAGCGTGGCTGCCTTCTCCGCCGTAGCCTCTGTGGTTGCCAAGGAAAGGTCCCGGAACGCCCCCCTTGGCCTATCCGGGACCTGTCGCCCCCTGATGTAACCGAGGGCCTGATCGCGCTCGACAGGGCGCCGGTCCCGCTCTCCCGGCGCGCCATAGCCAGCGCCACCCGGGGAACGGCGCGTCTGCGTAGCTGGCCAGCCAGGCGCAAACTGTGGGTCGCGCTGAACCTCTGAGGGCCTCGTCACAAGACGGTCATGAGGCCGGCGGTATGCCAGCCGCCATGCAGCCAACATCAGTTCCAACGCCGGATCGGCCTGCGGCGTCCGTCTCGGCACTCGCCGCGGCGAGCGCCGGCGCGCCTTTGCTCCGCCTACACGATTTCACCGTCTCGATTCGGGGCGACGTGCCGATCGTCCGCGGTATCGAGCTATCCGTCGCCAAAGGCGAAGCGCTCGGCATCGTCGGGGAATCGGGGTGCGGCAAGAGCATCACCTGGCTCGCGGCGCTGCGCCTGCTGGGGCAGGGCGTGACGACAGGCGGGGAAGCCCTGCTCGATGGGCGCGACCTGGCAGGGCTGTCCGAACGCGAACTCGCGCGCATTCGCGGCGGCCGTATCGCGCTGATCTTCCAGGATCCTTCGAGTGCGCTGAACCCCGTGCAGCGCATCGACACGCAGCTGGCCGAGGTGCTGCGCCTGCACCGCGGCCTGACGGGGGAGCCTGCACGCAGGGAAGCCCTGCGCCTTCTCGATCGCGTCGGCATCGCCGATGGCCCGCGGCGGCTGAGGCAATACCCGCATGAGTTCTCCGGCGGCATGAACCAGCGCGTCATGATCGCGCTTGCCCTGGCGGGCGAGCCCGACGTGCTTGTCGCCGACGAACCGACGACGGCGCTCGACGCCACCATCCAGGCGCAGGTGCTCGACCTGATCCGCGACATCCGCCGCGAGACGGGGATGGCACTCATCCTGATCTCGCACGATCTCGGCGTGGTCGGCGATCTCTGCGATCGCATCGCGGTGATGTATGCCGGGCGGATCGTCGAGACGGCGGCAACGCGCGACCTGCTCACGCGTCCGCGTCACCCCTATACGCGGGGCCTGCTCGCGGCCTTGCCGACACTCGACGGCCCACGCCAGCGGCTGACGCCGATCCCCGGAACCGTTCCCGCGCCGACCGCCATTCCGGCAGGATGCGCCTTCGCCCCGCGATGCCCGGCTGCTGCCGAGCGCTGCGGCCGCGCCATGCCGGAGCTCGTCTTTGCCGGGCAAGACCAGCGGGCGGCGTGCCTGCGGCTCGATGAGCTGCCGGTGTCCGGAGATGGCTTGCTTCCCGCCGCGACGTTGCCTCGCCAGACTGAGGTGCCAGCATGACGCCGCTTCTCGACGTTTGCGACCTATCGCGTGAATATCCCGTCTCGACGGCTGGAGGCGAGCGCCGGATCCTGCATGCCGTCGATGGCGTGAGCTTTTCGCTCGAGCGCGGCAGGACGCTCGGCATCGTCGGGGAGTCCGGCTGCGGCAAGTCCACCACCGCGAAGCTGACGCTCGGCCTGCTGGCGGCGACGCGCGGACAGATCACCTTCGAGGGCGCCCCGGTCACGGCGCTGCGAGACCGGGATTGGCGCGCCATGCGTCGGCGGATGCAGATGGTGCATCAGGACCCGCTCGCCGCGCTCGATCGCCGTCTGCCGGTGGGGCAGCAGGTCGTCGAGCCTCTGGCCATCCACCGGCTCGAGGACAACGAGAACGCGCGGCGGCAGAAGGCGCTCGCGCTGTTCGACGCGGTCGGCCTCAGGCCGGATCTCTTCGAACGCTATCCGCACGAACTCTCCGGCGGCCAGCGTCAGCGCGTCGTGCTGGCCCGTGCGCTGGTGCTCGACCCGGTGCTGCTCGTCTGCGACGAGCCGATCTCGGCACTCGATGTCTCCGTCGCGGCCCAGGTCATCAACCTCATGCAGGACCTGCAGGTCCGCTTCGGCATGGCCTATCTCTTCATCAGCCATGATCTCAAGGTGGTCCGGCAGACCGCCGACGAGGTCGCGGTGATGTATCTGGGCCGCATCGTCGAGCAAGGTCCGCCTGACGCGCTGTTCCATGCGCCGGCTCATCCCTATACGGAGGCTCTGGTCTCGGCCGTGCCGACACCGTTGCGCGGCACGCAGGGGCGCATCATTCTGAAGGGCGATCCGCCGAATCCCGTCGATCGGCCCCGGGGGTGCGCCTTCCATCCGCGCTGCCCACGCGCGGTGGCCCGTTGCCGGGAGGAGGCGCCGACGCTCAAGGCCGTGGCCGATGGCCGCCTCGCCGCCTGCCATCTGGTCGCCGCCTTCCCGGCGGCGGCCGCTGCCTGACCTGATAGCCTTTGCCTGCACCGGAGACGAGATGAGCCGCCCTGACCAGCCGACCACCGACCGCGTCGTCATCGCCGTCTTTGACGGGCTGCGGCCGGACCTCGTCACGCCCGAGCTGACCCCCAACATCATGCGGCTGGTTGCGCGCGGGACATGGTTCCGCCGGGCGCGCAGCGTCTTCCCGTCGGTCACCCGCGTGGCGACGAGCTCGATCGCAGCCGGTGCGCCGCCGATCGTGCATGGCATCGTCGGCAACGCCTTCTATCATCGCGCCGCCATCGCCGACCGCATGTTCGACACGAGCGATGTCGCGATGATCCGCCGTGCGGAGGCCCATCATGACGGCCGCCTGCTCGCCGCCGACACCTTCGGCGACGTGCTGGCCCGTGCGGGCAAGCGGCTGGCTGTCGTGCATACCGGCTCGGCCGGTTCCGCGCATTTCATCAACCCGCGCGCCCGCGCCAACGGGCACTGGACCTTCTCCATGCACGGCGTCGGCGCGACGCAGACGCCGGAGGCGGTGGAGCAGGCGATCGAACGGCTCGGCCCTCTGCCGGAGCGCGAGTTGCCGCGGCTGCAGGAGGTCGCCTATGGCGGCCGCGTGATGACGGATCTCGTGTTGCCGGAGCTCCAGCCGGATGTCGCGCTGATCTGGTTCAACGAGCCGGATACCACCTTCCATTATCGGGGCCTGGGATCGCCGGAGGCGATGGCCGGACTGCGCGAGGCGGACAAGGCCTTCGGAACCATTCTCGACTGGGTCGAGGCCCAGCCGGATTCTGAGCGCATCGCGGTGATCGCCGCCTCCGACCATGGCCAGATCTCGACAGGCTCGGTGGAACCGCTGTTCGAGACGGCGCTGCAGGCCGGATTCGATCTCAGTGCGGCGAAGGTGATCGACAGCGCGACGCTGGTCGCGACCGGCGGCATCAGCGGCGAGATCCGTCTGCGCGATGGCGATCGCGGCGAGATCGACCGTATTGCCGCGTGGCTGATGCAGCATCCCGCAGTCGGCCACGTCTTTTCGCCGGACCGCAACGGCGTCGAGGGCGAGGTCGCAGGCACGCTCTCGCTCGCCCTGATGGGCGCTGGCCATGCCGCGCGCCGGCCCGAACTGATGTTCATCCTGAAATCGAGCCTCGACCCGGACCAGTATGGGCTGCCCGGGCTTGGGGCGATGACGCCCGGGGATGTGCCGCTCGGCGGCGGCATGCATGGCGGCATCAATCCGCACGAGTTGAACACCGTGCTGATCCTTGGCGGCAACGAAGCCGCCTCGGTTTCGCAGGAGCCGGCAGGGATCATCGATATCGGCCCGACCGTGCTCGGCCTGCTCGGGCTGGCACCGGCAGACAGCATGCTCGGCCGCAACCTCGCGCAGCCGGCGCGGCAGGAGGCCCGCGTCGTGCGGCATTCGGCGGGAGCGGGCGCCTTCGCCCAGCATGTCGATGTCGTCGAGCAGGACGGCCGCCGCTTCATCCTCGGCGGCGGGCAGGAGCCTCTGGCGGTTTTTCAGAGAGCCCCGCCGGCATCCCGGGCTTGAGCCGAGGATCCATGCCGTAGTGCTTCCGATCGAGGCGCGGGTCATCCCGGCTCTGCGCTTCGCTCCCGCCGGGATGACCCGCGCCTTCCCGGAAAAGCAAAAAAAGGCGGCCCACGGCCGCCTTTTCCAATCTCGGGCTACAGACCGAAGCCTCAGGCCTTGGCGAAGCTGAGATTGTCCGGGCGCAGATCCATGAAATAGAAGGTCGTCGGCCGCCAGCCGATCGACTTCTTGATCGCGTAGGCCTCGCTCGGCTGATACAGGATCGTCGCCGGAGCCTCGTCCTCCCAGCTGTCGAGCATCTCGGTGAAGAGCGCCTTGCGCTTGGCCGGATCGACCTCCGCCTCCAGCGCCGTGCCGGCCTTGTTGAAGGCCTGCGCCGAGGTCCAGAACTTCGAGACCTGGGCTTCGCCGGCCGGACCCCAGGCGACCCAGATCGAGCCCAACGGATCGGGCAGGCGGGTCGAGTTCGACCAGTTGAAGATCTGCACGCCGGGGCCGCGCAGCTGCGCGGAATTCTCGACGACCTGCAGGGAGGCATTGACGCCGACGGCCTTCCACTGCTCGACCAGGATCTGCGCCGCCTCCAGCGCGTTGGTGTAGTAGTTGGCCTGGGTGCGGTAGACGACCGGCTCGCCCTTGTAACCGGCTTCCTTCAGCAGAGCCTTCGCCTTCGCCGGGTCGTAAGGCAGCTTGCGGCCCTCGACGAACATCTGGCCGTATTCCGGGAAGTTGTGGCTGGCCGGAACCTGGGCCGTGCCTTGCCAGAGCGTGTCGACCAGCTTCTGGCGGTCGATCGCGTAGCAGAGCGCCTGCCGGACGCGCTTGTCCGCGAGGACCTTGTCCTGCTCGTTGAAGGCGAGCACGTGGACATTGGCCAGCACGACCGAGCGCACGTCGATGTCCTTGTAGCCGCCGACGACGCCCATCTGATCGGGCGGGATATTGGTGATGAGATCGTAATCGCCCGCGACCAGGCCGGCGACGCGGGCAGCGAGTTCAGGCACGCGCTTGAAGGTGACGCGCTTCGCCGTGGGCTTGCCCATGAAATAGTCGTCGAAGGCTTCGAGAACCGTCGCATCCGCCGCCGAGTGCGAGACGACGCGATAGGGCCCGGTCGCGACAGGCTTGCGCGAATAGGCCTCGAAGCCCATGGCTTCATAGGCGCGCTTGTTGACGATCCAGGCGCACCAGGATGCCAGGCGCTGCTCCAGCAGCACATCGGCAACCTTCGTCCTGAAGCGGACGCTGTAGCGGTCGATCGGCTCGACGCTGGCGAGAATTCCGAAATACGGCTTGCCGCCGGGGATCTGCGCCTTGTCGCCCCAGAGGCGGCCTTCGCGGAAGGTGTAGGCCACGTCTTCCGAGGTCAGCTCGTCGCCATTGTGGAACTTGACGCCCTGGCGCAGCGTGACGACCAGCTCCTGCGGAGAAACGCGTTCCCACTTCGTCGCGAGATGCGGCTTCAGCTCCGAGCCGCCGCCATCGGCTGCGCCCAGGAAGTCGCGGCGGATCAGCGTGTCGAAGATCGAATAGGTGACGCGGGTACCGACATTGGAGAGCTCGCGAGCCGGCTCTAGCGTGGCAGGCAGGTCGGCGACGGCGACGGTGAAGTTCGGCCGGGTATCGTCGGCAGCGAACGCCAGCGGCGCGGCGAGCAGGACCGGGGTGGCGGCCGCACCTTCCAGGAAACGGCGGCGGGAGATCGTCATCATTGAGCCTTCTCGTGTCGAGCTGTTGCGGCGCGCGGATCGAAGCGGCGCGCCGGTCCCGCTGCCTTGACTCAGCTTGGCGACAGGGCCGTGACAGCGCGCGAGGCAATGAGTTGGCGTGGATCGTCGAGCATGACCGCGTCCGGGCGCAACGCGGTGACCCGGCGGATGCCGTCGGCATCGATGCGCCCGACCGGGAAGGGCGGGTAGCCCGGCAGGGCGACCGAGCGTGGTTGACCGACCATGATCACCGACCGCATGCCGGCAGTGCGGATGGACGCCATCCGCTCCTCGGTCGCATCGGCCTGCCAGAGCCGGAACCAGCCCGCTCCGGCCTTCTTCGCTTCCGCCGTCGCATCGGGGTCGGTCGCAAAGGCGAGCAGTGCGACATTCGGCGAAAGCCGGCGCGCTGCCGACAGGAGAGCGCTGTCGCGGAGGCCGAATACGCAGCGCTGCAGCGCCTCCTTCGCGGTGAGCACGGCCAGGATGGGCGGCAGGATCGCCGCGTCCAGCAGCTTGACGTCGAGCAGCAGGCCGAGCGGCGCCGATGCGGTGATCGCCTCATCGAGTGTCAGCAAGTCCGGCAACATCGCGCGCAGGGTAGCAAGGTCGGTGTCCGCGACCGGGCGGCTGTCGCCCGCGAGCCGCGTCAGATCGGCGTCGTGCAGGCAGGCCAGCTCCCCGTCGGCCGTCAGGCGCAGATCGGTCTCGACCATCGCCGCGCCCGCCGCCGCAGCAGCGCGGAAGGCTTCAGCCGTGTTCTCCGGTCCGAGCAGGGCGCCGCCGCGATGCGCGATAGCCAGCGGATGAGACGCGCCGAGATTTGCGATCGCCATGCTCAATGCCTGTCGCTCGTCGGGTCGAAGCGGTCGCGCAGCCAGTCGCCGAACAGGCTCATGGAGAGCGTCGTGAAGAAGATCACCAGCCCGGGAAAGACCGCGATCCACCAGGCGTTGAGCAGATAGCGGCGCCCTTCGCCGAGCATCAGCCCGAGAGAGGTGCCAGGCGGCTGCACGCCGAGCCCAAGGAAGGAGAGGGAGGTTTCGAGCAGGATCGTGCCGGGGAAGTTCAGCGTCGCCTGGACCACCAGCGCCGCGGCGATGTTGGGCAGGAGATGGCGCAGGATGACCCGGGAGGGTTCCGCGCCCAAGGCTTCGATGGCGTTGATGTAGTCGCTTTCCTGCTCGGAGACCACGAGCCCGCGCGCGAGCCGGGTGTAGCGGTCCCAGCCGTCGATGCTGACCAGGATGATGAACAGGACGATGTTGTTGCCGAAGAAGGCGAGCATCGTCAGCGCGAGAAACAGAGCGGGGATCGCGGCCTGCGCATCGACCAGCATCATGATGGCCTGGTCGGCGAAGCCCCGCAGGCGCGCCGCCACGAAGCCGAGGAAGGTGCCGACGACCGCGCCGATCAGCGTGCCCATCACTGCGATCAAAATCGAGCTGCGGACGGCGAAGATCATGCGGCTGAGAATGTCGCGGCCGAGTTGATCGGTGCCGAGCCAGTATATCGTGCCGCCGGCTTCCGTCAGAGGCGGCTTCAGCCGCGCGGCGAGGTTCTGCGCGGTGTAGGGCAGCGGGGCCAGCCAGTCGGCCAGCAGCGCCACGACGACGATGAAGAGCAGGAAACCGGCCGAGAGCCTTACCACCGGCGACATCGCATTCTTGCGGGCACGGGTGGCAGGAGCCGGAGCGGACGGAAGGTCGAGAGCTGTCATCAGGCCGGCTTGCCCATGGCGCGAGAGAAGCCGCCGAGCCGCGGATCGATCAGGATGTGCACGATGTCGACGAGGAGATTGGCGCCGACCATGATCACCGTCACCGTGAAGATCACGGCCTGGACGACGGCGAGATCCCGCGTCGAGACCGAGTCGACCAGCAACCGCCCGATGCCGGGCCAGGCGAAGATGGTCTCCACAACCGCGCTCCCGGCGAGGATGTGACCGATCTCGATGCCGATGAACATCAAAAGCGGCACCGCCGCATTGGGTAGGGCATGCCGGATGATCACGGCGAGCGGCATCACGCCCCGTCCGCGCGCGGCCCGGATATAGGGCTTGCCGAGTACTTCGAGCGTCGCGGTGCGAGCGAAGCGTGCCAAGCGGCCGGCGAGAGGCAGGCCGAGCGTCACGGCCGGCAATATGAGGTGCCAGAGGCTCTCCGAGCCGGCCGAAGGCAGCACACGCAGCTTCAACGCGAAGAGCAGGATCAGGAGGATGCCGAGGAAGAACACCGGGATCGCATAGCCGAATACCGCGACCGCCATGGCCAGTCGGTCCGCGGCGCGGTTGTGGCGGAGCGCTGCGAGGATGCCCAGCGGCAGGCCGACGACGAGCGCCAGCATCAGGGCCGAGGCGCCGAGCAGGAAGGTCTTCGGCAGGGCTTCCATAACGGCCGCGAAGGCGGCTCGATCGTCGGCGAAGGACAGGCCGAAATCGCCCCGGACGGCACTGGCGATATAGCGCAGATACTGCTCGGCCAGCGGCCGGTCGAGGCCCCACAGCTCGCGATAGTAGGCCCGGACGTCCGGTGGCGTGTCGATCGACAGCATGATGTCGGCGGGATCACCCGCCAGACGCAGCGCGATGAAAACGGCCGACACGCAGATCGTCACGGTCAGGATGGCACGCAACAGGCGGAGAGAAAGAAAACGGAACATCAGACTCGGCAGCAGCTTGCAGAGCCGTGGTTCTGCAAGCTGCCCCACGACAGATTGATGACGAACCTTTGTCGCGCACGCTTTCCGCCGCGATGACCGGATCGAGACTGGGCTCGCGCACTGTCTCCGTATCTCCGCTTTCCCTCCCCCTGCTTAGGCTTCGGCTCATAGCCAGTTGCTGACGGTTGCGGCAATGCAGACGGCGGCGAGGCGGTCGTATCGCCGCCCCGATGCATCTCTGCTCGTCAGAAGTAGCGCACTTCCTCGGCCTCGACGCTCAGCGGATCTTTGCCACGCTTCGTCAGCCATGAATAAACCGGCGGCACACGATCTGCGATCGATTCAATGTGGATATCGATCAGGCACGGCCCGTCGGTGTAGGCGAAGGCCTTGGCCAGCGCCGCGTCGAGTTCCTCGGAGTTCGTCGCCGTCCAGGCTTTCACATCGAAGGCCTCGGCGATGGCTTGTCCGCGCGGAGGCGTAAAATCGACGCCGAAGCACTGGTTATGGCCTTTCAGCCGATGCAGGCCTTTGATCCATCCGAAAGTGCCGTTGTTGAACAGCAAGAGGATGGCTGGAACCTGCAGCCGGACCAGCGTTTCGAGCTCGCCGACCGACATTCCGAATGAGCCATCGCCGAACATGCCGATGGGCCGGCGCCCCTTGTCCGCGAACCAGGCACCGACCGTTGCGGGCAGCGCCGAACCGAGGCCGCCGAAGGCCCGCGGGATGGCGAAGCGCGTCCTGCGATCCTTGAGCTTGAGAAAGCGCGTCATGTGAGGCGTTGGCGTGCCCGCGTCCGAGTAGATGTGAGCGGGCTTGCCGTAGAGCTCCAGAGCCTCATTGAAGCAGCGCACCGCCCGTTCCGGCCGCAGAGGCGTTGCCTCCGAGCTTAGCAGTGCTTCGGCGTTCGCCCAGAAATTCGCGCGCAGCTCGTTGAGCTCGTCCACCCACTCCTGCGTCCTGCCGGCATCATTGTTGGGGGGAGCCATGTCGATCAGGCTTCGCAGGACGAGGCTCGCATCGCCCTGGACGGACACCACATTCTCATAGTTGTTCGCCATGATCTCGGGATCGATGTCGATCTGGGCGACGCGCTTGTTCAGGGTGATCTTCGGGAAGGTCCAGCCGATGGTGACGACCGAGCCCATTCGGGAGCCTACGAAGAGCACGAAGTCGGCATGTTCCAGGGCCCAATTGGCATGCGGGTGGAAGCCGTTGTCGCCGATGACACCGACCGCGAGTCGATGGTCGTCAGGCATGGTTCCCTGTCCGGTCATCGTTGTGCAGACCGGAATGTTCAGGCGTTCCGCCAACGCGGTGACTTCCGCGCCGGCGCAGGAGCGATTGACCCCGCCGCCCGAGACGATCAGCGGCCGCTTGCTGGTGGTCAGCTGAGCAAGCAGCGTGTCGAGCTTTTCCGGGGCAGGGAGCGTCGGATAAGCTGGAAACTCCATGCATTCCGCCTCGACATGCATGGAGATGCGAGCCGGATCGACCTCCGCCAGAAGCATATCCTCCGGGATCTGCAGGTGAACGGCGCCGGGCTTGCCGGAGCAGGCGACGCGGAATGCGCGGCGGATGATCTCAGGCAGCTTCTCCGCCGACTTCACCTGCACGGACATCTTGGTGATCGGCTCGAAAAGGCGAGCGCAATCGAGCTCGGTCAGGACGCCGCGACCTTCGCCCGGCAGGGGAATGTCGATCGTCAGAAGAATGACCGGGACCGAGGAGGCGTTGGATTCGGCGACCGGGGGCAGCGAATACATGGCGCCGGCGCCCGACGGGCACTCGAAGACACCCGGCTTTTTCGTGAAGCGGCCATAGGCATCGGCCATGTAGCCTGCCGAGCGCTCGTCGCGCGCCATGACATGACGAATGCGGCCCTCGTGCTGTTGCAGCGCTTCGTAGAACGGCACGTTCGTGTCGCCCGGCACGCCGAAGACCACCTCGACGCCATAGCCGATCAGCATCTCCACGAGGATATCTGCGCCACGCATTTCCGATTTCTCCTTCAATGTCTTGCAATGTCTTGGCTATCGACGGGGCCGTTGAGCCCGGAAGCGGACGACCTGTTTCGTATTCGGGAGCCGCGTGCCCGGAACGGCGGCTTTGCCCGAGATGCCGCAGCCGACGATGCCGGCCCTCATGGCTCGATCCGTCCGAGCCCGAAGCGCCGGGGCGAATACGGGTCGATGTCGAAGGCGCCGGGGAGCCCCGCCAGATGCTCGGCCACGATGCGTCCGGTCACCGGGCCCGAGGCAAAGCCGACATGACCATGCCCGAAGGCGTAGAAGACGTTCGGGGATCGCGTGGATCTCCCGAGGACCGGAAGGCCGTCCGGCGTCGATGGGCGATGCCCCATCCATTTGTCGACGCTCAGCTCCTGCATCCGGGTCAGCGCAGGGTAGGTCCTGCGGGCATGGCCGATCAGGATATCGACGCGGCTCCAGTTCGGGGGCGTATCGACCGATGCCAGCTCGACCTGGCCGGAAAGGCGCAGGCCCGCCAACGTCGGCGTGTTCGCCATCTTGCCGTCGCTCGGCATGACCGGGTGGCGCGGTCCTCCCGCGTTCAGGGGAATGACGCCATGATAGCCCCGCTCGCTTTCGAGCGGAATGTTATCGCCGGCACCGCTTGCCAGCCTTTTCGACCATGCCCCGGCCGCGATGACCGCCTGGTCGCATTTGATCAAGCCGACATCGGTTTGGACGCCGACAAGCCGTTCCCCGTCGAATACAAATCCGTTCGCCTTGGCGCGGATCGCCTTTGCGCCCTGCGCGCAAGCGGTTTCGACGATCTTGGAGACGTAAGCTGCAGGATCCAGGCAATGAGCGCCATCCTCGGCGAGGATCCCGAACGTGTAGTGCTGATCGAGGCCAGGCTCCCGGTTGGCTAGCGCGCTGGCGTCAAGTTCTCGCCATCGCAGGCCGGTCATCCGCCGCAGATGCCAGGACAGGGCCTCGGCTTCGAACGCGCTCCGGTCGGGGTAGGCGTAGAGCAGCCCTTCGCGGCGGATCAGATCCGGCACGCCGATCTCCTGGCTCAACGCTCGGTGACGTGCGGGGCTGTCATGAAGCAAATGGCTCAGCGCGCGGGCGGTTGCCTCGACGCGCGGCACGGAGGAGCCCGCCCACAGGAAACGAAGCAGCCACGGCACGAGACGCGGAAAATGGCGCCATCGAATGACCAGGGGGCCCTTCGGGTTCAGCAGATATCCCGGGACCTTTTTCCAGAGGCCGGGCATCGACATCGGGACGACCGATGCCGGGCTGATCCAGCAGCCATGGCCATAGCTTGCGGACTGCCTGCCCGCCGGCTCGCCGGTGTCGATCAGAGTTACGGCATGGCCTGCGCGCACGAGTTCCAGTGCACTGCAGGCGCCAATGATGCCGCTGCCGATGACCAATGTATGCGTTCTGGCGGCGCTGGGCATGGCCATTTCCCCCGGCATTTGGGCAATAGTTCTCGTCTCCGTCACGGCAGGGCCGTGAGCGGCAAGGAAAAGCGGCGGTGTTTTCAGTCGGGCGTCAGCGCTCTGCGAGAACGCGCGCGTTCGATCTCAGCGAGCGCTCGGACACGCGAATTCCCAGACCCGGTCCATCGGGCACGACGACTTCGCCGTTGCGGTTCTCGATCTTCTCCTCGAGCACGTCTTCGGTCAGGACGTGGTGAGGCATGTAGAATTCGCAGCCGAGCGAAATGCCTGGTGTCGCCGCGATGAACTGTGTTCCGGCCGCGAGCGCGACCCCGCCCTCGTACAGCGTTCCACCGTAGCCGGGGATGCTGGCGAGATCCGCCAGCGCCATCAGCGCCTGTGCGTTGAGCATGCCGCCGGTTTTCATCAATTTCACCGAGATCGCGTCGGCTGCCTGCAGCCTGATGATCTCCTGCAAGTCGCGCGCGTCGAAGCAGCTCTCGTCGGCCAGGATCGGGGTGTCCAGGTCCGCAGTAAAAGACGCCATGGCCGCCAGGCAATCTCGTGGGACCGGCTGCTCGATGAAGGTCGGCTTGAACTGATCGACGTCGCGGAGCTTCTTGATCGCGCCGAACGGCTGCAGGGCCTGATTGTAATCGATGCGCAGATCGATCCGGTCGCCGAAGGCGTTCCGCATCGCTTCGAGGTGTGCCACGTCCTCCCCATGGGTTTTAACCCCGGTCTTCACCTTGAAGATCCGATTGCCCTGCGGAACCATCTCTTCCATTCGCCGCATGTCCGCGTCGAAGTCTGGATCGGCGATGGAGAAGGAGAGGGGGATTGTGTCACGAACGCGGCCGCCGAGCAGATCGGCGATCGAGAGCCCCGACGATTGCCCGAGAATGTCGAACATTGCGGTTTCGATCGCGAGCTTGGCCTCGCCATGGCCGACGAGAGCCTTCTTCATCTGCAGTGTCAGTGCGCGGATCCGGTCGACCCGGGCGCCGATGACAAGCGGACGCAGATAGATGTCGATGGCCGCAACGGCGGCCTCGGCCGTTCCAGTGAAGACTTCCCACGGTGCAGCCTCGCCCCATCCGACGATGCCGGATGACGAGGTCAACTCGACCAGGACACGCTTCACCGTGCCCTTGACGTCGCCGACGCCCTGTTGCCTCGCCATCTTGATCGGGCTCTCGATCAGAAAGACGCGGAGATTGCTGATTGTTTCCATGGTATCGAACTCTTCTCTAGGCACTTACCGGGGCGCTGCGCCCTTATGGAAATGGCTCAGGAACGTCTTCGTCGCGTCCATCTTGGGTGTGTCGATCACGTCGCGGGCCGGCCCCTCTTCCACGACATAGCCGTCGCGCATGAAGACCACGCGGTCCGCGACGTCGCGCGCAAAGGTGATTTCGTGGGTGACGATCACCATCGTCATCCCGTCGGCGGCAAGCTTCTGCATCGCCTGCAGGACTTCGCCGACCAGTTCCGGATCGAGCGCCGAGGTCGCCTCGTCGAACAGCATGACTTCCGGCTCCATGGCCAGCGCCCGCGCGATCGCGACGCGCTGCTTCTGGCCGCCCGACAGCGTGTCGGGCATCTGCGAAGCGCGGTCCGCAAGCCCGACCTTTTCGAGCTGAGCCATTGCCTGATCGGTTGCCGTCTTCCTGTCCAATCCCTTCACATGGATGGGAGCCTCGATGACGTTCCCCAGGACCGACATGTGCGGGAACAGATTGAAGCTCTGGAACACCATCCCGGTGCGGGAGCGGAACGCGGCAAGCGGTTTTGCTTTCGGTTCCTGAACCGATTTGCCGAACTGGAAGCTGGTTTGCCCGACGCGAATGGTTCCGTCATCAGGCACCACCAGCAGGTTGATGCACCTCAGAAGTGTTGACTTGCCCGACCCGGATGGTCCCAGCAAGGCGACGACGCCGCCTTGCTGGACCTGAAGATTGATGTCCTTCAGGACCTCGAGCTGGCCGAAACGCTTCCGCAGTTTCGAGATCTCGATCATTGGCGATGTCGCTGTCATCGGGCTGCTCCCAACCGGCGTTCGCGGTGGCGCACATACAGCGTCAGGGGGAAGAGGATCATGAAATAGGCGACCGCCACGGCTGTGTATGTTTCCAGCGGGCGGAAGCTGTCATGGGCCGCGATCTGGCCCTGGTAGACCAGGTCCGGAACAGCGAGAACGGACACCAGGGACGTGTTCTTGAACTGAAGAATCGACTGGTTCATCAGCGCCGGGAGCATCCGGCGCAGCGCCTGCGGCAGGATAATGCGGCGCATCGCCAGCGCCGGTGTCATTCCCAACGCCGAAGCCGCTTCGGACTGGCCGGAATCGATCGACACGATGCCGCCGCGGATGATCTCGGCGTAGAACGACCCGCCATAGCAGGATAGAGCGAGAAGCGAGGCGGTAATCGGGGTCATCTCGATGCCCGCGATCATCGGCAGCGCATAATAGCACCAGATCAGCTGCACCAGGACCGGGGTGCAGCGAAAGATCTCGATGAAGCCGAGGGCGATCCCGCGCAGAATCTTGAAGCGGGACAGGAGGCAGATGGCCGCGGTCATGCCGATGACCAAGCCACCGGCGATCGTCGCGGCTGTGAAAGCCACAGTCACGCCCAGACCCTGCAGGAGCAACCAGCGGTAGCCCCACAGGATGGAGAAATCCCATTCATACATGGTGGTGAGTTCCCGTGCTCGAAACCGGATATGGAGGGGCCGAGGCCCCGCCATATGAGATCATCAGATTTCGAAGCCGGGGGGGAAGTCGCTCTCTTTGACGCCGACGAGCTCCATGTTCTTCACGACGGCGTTCTTGATGAAGCCGCTGGCGCGCTCCTTGCTGATCCAGCCGTCGACGAATTCACGCCAGGACTGATCCGCCTCTCGCCGGAAGCCCGCATTCGAAGTGGTGAAGTCGGCAGGCGTCGGCATGACGATCTCGCCGAGCGCAGCGTTCTTGGCCCGTAGCGAGAGCGAGAGGATCAGAACCAGGCACTGTGCATCGACGCGGCCAGCCTGCAGCGCGGCGGTGGCGTCGCTAGCCGTCTTCAACCGTGAAATCTGGGACTGGGGCGCGAGGCGGGTGACGGCAGCGTCGTGCGAAGAACCCGCGTCGACCGCGATCCGCATCTCCGGCTTGTTGAAGTCGTCCCAGGTCTTCGCTCCCAGCCCCTTCTTGGTGACCATGGTGAAGGCGTTCTTGAAGACGGGACCGGAGAAATCGATGACCTTCTGCCGTTCCGGTGTGGGGTTGAGGCCGAAGAAGACGTCGACTTTGTCGGCCTGGAGATCKAGCACCGAGTTGCCCCAGGTCGTCTCGAGGATCGTCATCTTCACCCCGAGATCGTCTGCGAGCTTCTTGCAGATGTCGATGTAGAACCCGCGCCAACTGCCGTCGGTCACCATCTTCTGATAATAGGGAGCACCGTCGGCCACGGCTCCGATGCGCAGGGTCCCCGAGGACTTGACCCGCTCGAGAGAGCCAGCCGCGAGAGCGCCTTTGCCGGTGTAAAGACCTGCTGCAGCGGAAACCGCGCCCAAGCCCATGAGCTTGTTGAATTCGCGCCTGTCCATACTCTTCCCCTCTCAATCTTCGTTTGGTGGCTCTGATTGTGCGCAACGGAGCCGGTCTCTGTTCCCCCTCGGATCAGACGCTCGCGCTTTTGTTTTTGAGCCGGACGGATCGAGTGTGACCGAGCCCCGGGCGAAACAAAAACGTTGAAAATTTCGTCTAGGATGAGTTTTAATCATGGTCGCCGCCGGGGTTCTCATGAGACGATATCTGCCATCGTTGTCAGCATTGCATGCGTTTGAGGCGGCAGCGCGATTCATGAATTTCACCAAGGCGGCGGAGGACCTGGGCCTCACGCAGAGTGGCATCAGCAGGCAGATCCACAATCTCGAGAAGTTCCTCGGCGTACCGTTGTTTCACCGAACAGGGCCGCGTCTGGTCCTCACGGAAGTCGGCGCGAATTATTACCGGGACCTCGCGCTGACGCTGGACAAGCTCCAGGAAATCACGATCGACGCCGTGCGGGGGCGTTCCGTCGATAGCTCCCTCATGATCGGGACCCATCCTACATTGGGCGCGCGTTGGCTGCCGAGACGGATTGAAACATTCATCCGTGCGCATTCAGACATTCCGGTGGAAGTAACCCTCGCGTCTGCCGATCTGGACTTTGAAACCACGCGTCTCGACGTTGCCATCCTGCGAGGGGTGGGAACTTGGTTGAACGCAAGATCGGTTGAATTGTTTGCTGAAGAGATCGCCGTGGTGACCTCACCTAAATTGGTGAATCTCGGAACGAAGCTCGAAAACGGCGATTTCGCGAAATTCCCAATGCTGCAGAACGCGAGCCGCCCCAGTATGTGGCTGCATTGGTTGCGCCTGTCAGGGCTCAACTATCAGGGTCGAATTCAGGGAACTCGTTTCGCGCACACCGAGATGCTCATCAACGCCGCGGTTCAGGGCATAGGTATCGCCATCGTGCCCGTTTGCTACATCGAAGCGGAACTCGCGCGGAACGAACTCCACATGCCCTTTGGGCCGCCAATTCTGTCCGGCGACTCCTATTATGCAGTCTACCCTGAACGAAAGGCGCAGCTGCCAAGCGTTGTGGCATTCCGCGGGTGGGTCACACGGGAGACGCGAACCTATCGAAAGCTGAAGGCCCAGTAGCGCGCGTCATATCCGGCATGCAGATCGCCGCGAAGGTCTGTTGAGGCTTGCGGCCTCGGTGAACGAGCGTTCGCCCGGCGCACATGCCCGCCGGAAAGCCCTTCAATTCCGTCGGCCGAGCGCCAGACGCAAACGGGCTTGCACCCTTGGCTGTCTGGATCGCCTCAGCCGTCGTCATGATGGGCCTAGTGACATTGCCTCGCCGCACCGCGGTGTCGTGCTCCAGCTTGTCGATTTCGGGAAACGCGACCCGGTTGGCTTGGGCGTGAACCCGCCCGCCTCCGCTGCGGGCCGCTGGTCTCAGCCTCGATAGCGCAAGGCATCGACCAGCAGGGAGAAGGCGGCCGATGGCTGGCGGCGGCTCGGATAATAGAGATGGTATCCCGAGAAGGGTGGACACCAGTCGTCCAGCACGCGGATCAGCCTGCCGTCGGCCAGTTCCTCCTGCACCCTGTCTTCCATGACGAAGCCCAGGCCGAAACCGCTCGTGGCGGCGCGAACGATCATGTTGACATCGTTGAAGGCGAGTTGCCCCTCGACGCGGACGCGCAGTTCCCGGCCGCCTTTCTCCAGCTCCCAGGGATAGAGCGCCCCGGAGCTCTGAAGACGCAAATTGATGCACTGGTGATTGGCGAGATCATGCGGCGTCTGCGGGATCGGCCTCGTAGCGAAATAGGAGGGAGCCCCGACGACGATCATTCGTACGTCGGGACTGATCGCGACCGCGATCATGTCCTTGGCGACGGCTTCGCCCAGCCGCACGCCCGCATCGAACCGCTCGCTGACGATATCGCGCAGTCCTGAATCGATGCTGATCTCGATATGGATGTCGGGATAGTCCGGCAGAAGCCTCTCGAGCGCCGGCCACAGGATCGTCACGGCAGCATGTTCAGCGGCGGTGATCCGGATCGTGCCCGCGGGCCTGTCGCGCAGGTCCCGGATCGAGGCGAGCTCGGAGCCGATGCTGTCGAAAGCGGGCCGCAACGTGCCGAGGAGCCGTTCCCCGGCATGGGTCGCCGCGACGCTGCGTGTCGTTCGGGTCAGAAGCCGGACGCCGAGGCGCGTTTCGAGCCGCCGGATCGTGTGGCTGAGGGAGGATTGCGAGGTGCTGAGGCGGGCGGCAGCCCGGGTGAAACTCTGTTCCTCTGCGACGACCAGGAAGGCGTTCAGGTCGACCAGCTCTTCGCGTCGCATTCATGATCCCCGGATATAACCGCATGCAGCTTATAGCGGATAATCATCACAATGATCTCAAGATAGCGTGTGATCCAACGGGTGCGGGGGGCGCCTCGAACGCCAGGATTTCGCGCATGAACACCGGCCGCAACGTCGCCCGGGCCGCAAGAGGCGATGTCTCGGATCGATACACCGGAGAGGTCCGCATCGCCGCGCCATTTGGGCCGGACGGCAGCCCTCGGGGGGCGACATTCGCATTCCATCCAAGAACACGGACGGCCCGGCATACCCATTCGATGGGGCGGACGCTGCTTGTGGCGAAGGGCCTCGGCCGTTTGCAGCGCGCCGGCGGGCAGATCGAGCCGATGCGGCCCGGCGACCTCATCTGGCTCGAGCCCGGCCGGAAGCAATGGCACGGCGCTGCGCCGGATCAGCCGCTCAGGCTGATCGCGCTCGCACGTCCCGATCCGGAAGCGCAGATCGTCTGGATGGAGCATGTCCGCGACGACGAGTACTGCCCGCCCGAACCCGCCAGGGAGAGCGATGATGAGTGATGTGAATGTCGTTATTGGCGCCGGTTCGATCGGCATCGCCATCGCGCGGCGAGTGAGCGCAGGCAAGCATGTGGTGTTGGCGGATCTTCGCCAGGGAAATGCCGATGCCGCGGCCGCAGTTCTGCGGGATGCCGGATTCGAGGTCAGTACCGTGACGGTCGATGTATCTTCGCGGCTTTCCGTCCAGGGGCTTGTCGCGTTCGCCGCGGCTCGCGGCAACATCGCCGGCGTCATCCACGCGGCGGGCGTTTCGCCATCGCAGGCCTCGCAGGCGACGATCCTTGCGGTCGATCTCTACGGCACGGCTGTCGTCCTCGAGGAGTTTGGCAACGTCATCGCAAAGGGCGGCGCCGGTGTCGTGATCGCATCCCAGTCCGGCCACCGGTTGGGTGCGCTGACGGCGGAGGAGAACGCTGCGCTGGCCACGACGCCAGCGGACGAGCTGCTTTCGCTGCCGATGCTTCAGCCGGACCGGGTGAGGGATTCGCTTCACGCCTATCAGTTGTCCAAGCGCGGCAATTCACTGCGCGTCATGTCCGAGGCCGTGCGCTGGGGGCGCCGTGGAGCGCGCGTCAACACGATCAGCCCGGGCATCGTCTCACGCCTCTCGCAAGGGACGAACTCACCGGCCCGCGCGGCGAGGGCTATCGGCGGATGATCGAACTATGCCCGGTCGGGCGCGCCGCAACACCGGATGAGGTCGCGCACCTCGGAGCGCTGCTTATGGGGCCGGACGGCGCCTTCATCACCGGCAGCGACTTCCTCATGGATGGAGGTGTGACCGCTGCCTACTGGTACGGCGAACTCGCACCGAAATCGATAGAACAGCAAGGAATAGAGTCATGAGAAAGCGCGTTCTGGGAAAGAGTGGACTTGAAGTCTCGGCGATCGGCCTGGGATGCATGGGCATCAGCCAGTCATACGGTGCGCCGTTGCTCTCGGCCGATGCGGTGAAATTGATCCGTGGTGCCTTCGAGCGCGGCATCACATTCTTTGATACCGCTGAAGTCTACGGGCCCTACAAGAACGAAGAGGTTGTTGGCGAAGCCCTTCAACCCATCCGCGACCGGGTCGTTGTCGCGACCAAGTTCGGCTTTGATATCGAAGGCGGCGGTGCAATGGACAGCAGCCCACAGCGCATCCGCGCCGCCGTGGAAGGCTCGCTGAAGCGCCTGCGGACCGATCGGATCGACTTGCTGTATCAGCACCGGGTCGATCCCAACGTGCCCATGGAAGATGTTGCCGGCACGGTCAGGGAGCTGATCGCGCAAGGCAAGGTTCTGCATTTCGGACTTTCGGAAGCGGGCGTGAAAAACATCCGCCGCGCTCATGCGGTCCAGCCCGTCACGGCGCTTCAAAGCGAGTATTCGCTGTGGTGGCGCGAGCCCGAGGAGCAGATTCTTCCGGTCCTGGAAGAACTCGGGATCGGCTTCGTGCCGTTCAGTCCGCTTGGGAAGGGCTTTCTCACAGGGACGGTGAGCGCGAACGCGACCTTCGGGAAGGACGACTACCGCAGCACGGTGCCACGCTTCACGCAGGAAAACCTGTCGGCCAATCAAGCGTTGGTCGACGCTGTCGGCCTCCTCGCACAGGAAAAGAAGGTCACGCCTGCGCAGCTCGCGCTCGCCTGGGTGCTCTCTCGGAAACCATGGATCGTCCCCATTCCGGGCACGACCAAGCTCCATCGTGCGGAAGAGAATATCGGCGCGGCGGCCGTCGAGCTTTCCGCCGGCGATCTCGCTGCCATCGATGATGCACTGTCGGGCATCGCCGTCCATGGCGAGCGCTATTCGCCCAGTCATCAGGCGCGGATCGACCGATGATCGGTGCCTCCCGGGAAGCGGCGAAGCTGCTGGTGCTGGGGGCGAACGGGCAGCTTGCCCTCAACACCAAGCGCGTCCTCCTGGAGCAAAGCGGCGTACCGCTCACCCTCCACCTTCGGCGTGCGAACCGCCGCAACGACCGCCCCCTCGCGGTTGCGGATCGTCGAAGCGACGTGCCTGACAAGGCAGCCTTGCGTTTGCCGATGAAGGGCGGGGATGTCGTCGATGCGAGGCGACCGGGAGCGCCGCACCCTTGAAAGAGTGGCCGCCTGGCTGGGAGGCCTCGCCCGAGGTACAGTACAGACCACCTCGCGCTGTTCGTCTCGCTCGCTCTCACCCTGACCGCCGGCACTGCGCTTGCGCACCGGCCAATCGTTGGACGCGAAACAAAACAAGAGGACTCAAACATGCTTGGAACAATGCTCTACGGCCCAGGCGACGTTCGTTTCGAGGACCGCCCCGCCCCCCGTATCGAGAAGCCGACCGATGCCATCATCAAGCTCTCGGCCACCTGCGTCTGCGGCTCCGACCTTTGGCCCTTCCGAGGCGCAAATGCCGTCACCGAGCCGCAGGCCATGGGCCATGAATATTGCGGCGTGGTCGTCGAGATCGGCAGTGCGGTCAAAAGCGTCAGGCCCGGCCAGTTCGTCGTCGGATCCTTCTGTCTCTCGGACAATACCTGCCCTCATTGTCGTTTGGGCTTCCAGTCTTCATGCGAACAGCGCGAGTTCATGACGGGCGCCCAGGCGCCTTATGCGCGGGTTCCCCTTGCGGACGGCACATTGGTGCCAACTGACGCGCAGCCTGATGATGACCTCATTCCGAGCCTTCTCGCGGCTTCAGACGTTCTGGGGACCGGTTGGTACGCCGCGGATGCAGCGCGCGTTCAGCCTGGATCGACGGCTGTCGTGGTCGGCGACGGAGCCGTCGGGCTTATGGGTGTGCTCGCCGCGAAGCAGATGGGGGCTGGCCGGATTATCATCATGAGCCGCCATAAGGCGCGCCAGGATCTCGCCCTTGAGTACGGCGCAACCGACATTGTGGCGGAGCGCGGTGAAGAGGGAATAGCTCGCATCAAGGAACTGACCAATCGTGTCGGCGCCGATTCCGTCCTGGAGTGCGTCGGCACGCAGCAGTCGATGAACCAGGCGCTCCAGGTCGCTCGCCCGGGCTCGATGATCGGCTATGTCGGTGTGCCGCATGGTGTTCAGTTTGATGGCCAATCATTGTTCTTTTCGCAGGTCGGCATGCTAGGCGGCCCCGCGCCTGTGCGCCGGTTCCTTCCCGATCTCATCGACCTCGTGCTTAGCCGCAAGATCAATCCCGGTAAGGTGTTTGATCTCACTATTCCTTTGGCCGACGTGGCTGCAGGTTACCGCGCAATGGATGAGCGCCGCGCCATCAAGACGCTTCTTCTTGTCTAGAATAGCCAGTCGGCGCGGGCGGCGCCGGTCATGAGAGGTGCGGATATCCTTGGCTATTCTTCATCTCGGTTGGTCGGGAGTGTGTATGGCCCGGTGACGTGGACACGACGATGGCGCAGTGGATCGGCGCAGCGCGTCTACCAGCGCAAACGCTCTAGATTGCTCTGCCCGGGCATACCGTCCAGGGGTCGATGGCGACTATCTCGCAGTCCGCCTCGGTGCCGTTTTGCCAGGACTGGACGAGGAAGCGAGCGTCCACCCCGATCGCTATGATTGGGTGGTGCCAAAGCCCCCGTCGGTAGATCATTCCCTGCGACGCGGTGAACGAGAATGCGGCGAGCGTCGAAATCTCGGGCGTGCCGTCCTCGCTGGTTTGACTGACGATGACGATATGGCCGGCGCCATCCAGCGGAACGATCAGCTGGACCGAATTCACATGCCGCTCGAGCATCGTGATCACCGGGTTCGGCGGCTGCCGCTTCGCTTCGAAAATCGAGGTGACCAGCCGGGATCCGGCTTTGACGTCCGCGGCCGCGAGCGCGTGAATGTCGTGCCGGCGCGCCGTGCCGTTGTTCGCAGCGCGGCCGGAATCGCCTGTTTCCACCACCCATCCGAAGGGCTCGAAGGCGGCCTTCGTGACCGGCTGAACTCGGAGAGGGAGAGGGGAAAGAAGCCCGGCGGTGGGCTGATTGTCTCGCATGATGCCGATCTCTCTCCGAGACATTCGGGGTCGGAAGGACCCTACGCCATCCATGAGCGCCCCGATGCGCGGCGGTGGAGCCGGTGTAGCTCGAATAGATGGCCCGCGGCTATCCTTCCGGAAGCGTTCACCTCTTCTTTGAGCCTGGGTCCTCGGTGTTCGTAACCGCCCCGGCCGATCGGATTCCGTCCTCAAATGTGCGTGTCCGTGAATTTTCGTCCCGCCGAGCGCCATGCGCAGTCAGACCGCGAGACAGCGGGGACGTTACCGAATTCGGCGCATCCCAAGCCCCGCGCAGCTTAGACCCGAGCTTGCCAATCGCGCCTTGTGACGGCAATCTCAGCTCAGCAAGAGGTTCAGCGGGTGTCTGTCGGAGTATTCTCTCGTCGGGCAACAGGACATGGGAAACTGCCAAATCATGATTATGGACGGTAGGAATGCCGATGCCGGCAACGTGGAGGAGATCGCTCTGCTCGGGCATCGGGCGGGGCTTCTGAGCCGCCGGTCGTTTCTGGTCGGCTCGGCCGTCGGTGTCGGCGCGCTCGGGCTGGGCGGCTGCGCAACATCCGACGGCATGAGCTTCGCCGAGGCGCAGAAGGTCTACGGGCCGGTGCCCGAAGAGAAGTTCCCGATCCCGGCGGTCGATGTCAGCAAGGTCGATCCGAAATATTTCCGCAAGACCGTGCGCTACGAGACCAAGGAAGCGCCCGGCACGATCATCGTCGATCCCGGCAATTACTATGTCTATCGCGTCGAGGGCGACGGCACCGCCACCCGCTATGGCGCCAATGTCGGCCGCGACGGCTTCCGCTGGAACGGCGACGCCTATGTCGGGCGCAAGTCCGAATGGGCGACCTGGACCCCGCCGAAGGAAATGATCAAGCGCCAGCCCGAGGCGGCGAAATACGCCCGCGGCATGCCGGGCGGCCTCGACAATCCGCTCGGCGCCCGCACGCTCCATCTCTATCAGAACGGCGCCTACACGCTCTACACGATCTATGCGTCGAGCGACCCGGAGACGATCGGCAACGGCATCACCAGCGGCTGCGTTGGCCTGCTCAGCCAGGACATGATCCATCTCTACAACCAGACGCCGGTCAAGACGAAGGTCGTCGTCCTGCCGGCCTAGGCGGCGGCGTCAGCCCCTGTCCTTCGCGCTGCCGATGCAGGCAGCGCGAAGTTCATTACAGCCATAGCGATTGTGGCGGGCGATCCCCTTGGAGGTCGACGCCTCAGTCCATGGGCGCCCACCGAGCCTCGTTGCTGTCCGCATCTGCGCGCGTGCTGGCGCGATATGAGCGAAGAGTGCGGGCAAGTCCGGCCTGACCGTCAGCGACCTCGAGCGACGTCCAGGAAGGCTTTGATCGCCTTGTTTTCCTTGCGCTCGCTCAGGCAAATCAGAGATTCCTCCATAAGGATTGGCGGTCCATCGAGAGCGATGCGGGCCAGGCCGCGATCTCCGCGCAGCTCGGCCTCCGAGACAAAGCCGATGCCGGCACCCGACGCAACGATGTCGAGCGCAGCCTCCCGCCCTTCGACCTCGATGGCGTAGTCCAGCCTGACGCCGGTCTCGGCCGCGCGCTGTTCTAGAAGCCGGCGCGTCCGCGAGCCGCTTTCCCGTATCACCAGGGGGAGACCGGCGAGCTCCGCCAGCGCCAGCGACCGGCGCGAGGCAATCGGGTGATCTGGTGCGGCGACGGCGATGATCGGCGCCGCATTCAGCGGAATGAACTCGAAATCGCGGTGGGGAGCCATGTCGCCGAGGACGCCGATATCGGCCTCATAGCTCTGCAGTTGCGCCACGATGGTCTCGGTGTTGCCGGCGCTCACCGTTATCCGCACGCCCGGATAGATCTCGCGGAACGCCGTCAGCACCTGCAGGACATGGTGGACGGAATCGGCTGCGAGCCGAAGGGTCCCGAGCCGCAAGGCGCGCGACTCGGAGAGCAGCCCGCGCGCCTGGTCCTCCGCATCGAACAGGCGGTGCGTGATCGCGAGCAGCCTCTCGCCCATCGCCGTCAGGGCGATCTGCCTGTGCTGCCGGCTGAACAGCAGCACGTCATATTCCTCCTCGAGCTTCCGGACCTGATCGGAGATCGCCGGCTGCGTCAGGTTCAGCTCGCTCGCGGCGCGCGAAAAGCCGCCGGCGATCGCGACCTGATGGAAAGCACGGAGCTGGACGTAGCGCATGGGGGGATCCGGGCGGGTTGGGACCGAAGGAGGCGATACGGCGATTCCTAATGCAACGATTTAATTTATCAGTCGATCGAAAATAACGATTTTTAAGATGGCCCATCGCCGACGATGATGCCGGCGTCGAAAGCAGTCGCGACGGGATTGACCTGCCGCAACGCCGGTTTATCGCCTCGGCACGGAGCCTCAGGATGTCAGGTCTTTCCGCCAAACTCGTGCATACTGAAGGTGAGTCGAACACCTCGGCGGCGCGCGGCGCCTGGTCGGCGCGGCTCGATGACCCGGCGACGCGTAGCCTGCTGAAGCGGGACGCCGAGGCCTTTCTGCACCAGAGCCTGTCGAGCCCCTGCGTCACGGCGATCGCCAAGGCCGAGGGCATTTGGATCGAGGATACGGCCGGGCGCCGCTACATGGATTTCCATGGCAACAGCGTCCACCATATCGGCTACGGCCATCCCCGGCTGAAGGCTGCGATCAAGCAGCAGATCGACGATCTCTGCTTCGCGCCGCGCCGCTTCACCTGCGAGCCGGCAGTCGAGCTGGCCGAGACGCTCGGCCGCCTTGCCCCGGGCGATCTCGGGAAGGTGCTGTTCACGACGGGCGGTTCGGATGCGGTCGAGGTGGCGCTGAAGCTCGCGCGCGCCGCCACCGGGCGCTTCAAGACGCTGTCGTTCTGGGATGCCTTTCATGGCGCGGGCTTCGGCGCCTCGAGCGTCGGTGGCGAGGCGACCTTCCGCTCCGGCATTGCCGGGCCGCTCCTGCCGGGCGCGGAGCATGTCGCGCCCTGGGCGAACCATCACTGCGCCTATGGCCATAACAGCCTGGAGGATTCGGCCCGCGCCTGCGCCAGCATGATTTCCTATGTGCTCGGCCGGGAGGGTGATTTCGCGGCTCTCGTCGCCGAGCCGATGCGGGCGACGCCGAACCCGCCGGCGCCCGGCTTCTGGAAGCAGGTGCGCGAAGCCTGTGACCGCCACGGCACGCTGCTGATCTTCGACGAGATCCCGACAGGGCTGGGCAAGACCGGCCGCTTCTTCACCAGCGAACATGACGAGGTGACGCCGGACATCCTCGTCGTCGGCAAGGCGCTGGGCGGCGGCATCCTGCCCATCGCGGCGGCGATCGCGCGGCGCGACCTCGATGTCGCCGGCGACTTCGCGATCGGCCACTACACCCATGAGAAGAACCCGGTGACGACGCGCGCGGCGCTCACCACGATCGCGATCCTCCGCGAGGAGGGGCTGCCGGAGCGGGCAGCCGAGCTCGGTGGCCAGGCGATGGACCGTCTGCGCGCCTTCGGCGAAGGGTCGCCTCATGTCGGCGATGTGCGCGGGCGCGGGCTGATGTTCGGCGTCGAGATCGTGACCGACAAGGCGGATATGGCTCCCGACAACGCGCTCGCCGAACGTGTCTACTATCGCTGCCTCGAAGCAGGGCTGAGCTTCAAGATCAGCCAGGGCAACGTTCTGACGCTCTCGCCGCCGCTGGTGATCGCGAAAACCGACCTGGACCGTGCGCTCGACATCGTCGAGGCCGCGATCGCGGCAGGCTGAGGCCTTCTCTCTTCCCTGCGACCGAAGGGGTCCGATATGAAAGCCGTTCGCACGGATCGTGAGCTGGAATGCCCCGACATCGATGCCGGCCTCAGGGCACGCGGCGTCGAGCTCGTCACCTTGCCCGATGGCATCCCGGAGGCCGAACTGATCGAGGCCGTCGCGGACGCCGAGCTCATCCTGATGTGCTACACGCCCATCACGGCCCGCGTCATCGAGGCTGCGCCGAAACTCAGGGGCATCGTCAAATACGGTGTCGGCATCGATGCGATCGATATCCCCGCCGCTAGCGCGCGCGGCATCCCGGTCGTCAACGTCCCCGAATACGCCGAGGAGACCGTCGCGGAGGGCGCGTTCGCTCTGATGATCGCTCTGGCCAAACGCCTGCCCGAAATCGGCCGCGCCATGGCGGCCGATGGCTGGATCTGGCCCGAACAACGCTGGCTCGGCCGCGACATCGCCGGTGCCACGGTCGGACTTGTGGGTGCCGGCAAGATCGGCCGCAGCATGGCGCGGATGGCGGGGCAGGGGTTTCGCGCCCGCGTGCTGGGCTATGACCCCAATGTCGACCGGGCGACGCTCGCCGCGGCCGGGATCGAGAAGATGGACGATCTCCATGCGATGCTGCGCGAATGCGACTTCGTCTCGCTCCATTGCGTGCTGAGCGAAGCCACGCGTGGATTGATCGGACCCGCCGAGCTCGCCTGCCTGAAGCCCTCCGCGGTCCTCGTCAACGTCTCGCGCGGGGCGCTCATCGACGAGGCGGCGCTGGTCGAGGCAGTGCTTGCGGGCCGCCTCGGGGGCGTCGGGCTCGATGTCTACTCCCAGGAACCGCTGGCGAAGGCAGGGCACGTGCTCAGCCCGCTCTTTGGCCGCGACGACGTCATTCTCTTTCCGCACCTGACCTTCTTCACCGTCGAGGCGATGCGGCGCCTCTCGGACGATACGCTCGCCCGCTGCTTCGAGGTTCTCGACGGGCGGCCGGTCCAGGTGCGCTCGCGTGATCCCCGCCTGCGCGCGCAGCGCGAGAACGTCGCCTTCGCCTGAAGCGCGAGGGATCGCTGAGCCGGCATTCCTGGGGCCGGCGGGCTTGAGTTCCGCCGGGTCGGGGGGCCGGCCCGTGCAACTGGCCGGCTATCAAAACCGGATGCCGCCGTTCGGGGCGTTCGAGCGATGGTTCAGGCTGCTTGCGTTGGCTGCGCGCCTTGTTTGGCCGCGCTGCGGTTGAACCCGGCCGTGTCCGCTCGATTGCCAAGCACGAATCAACGATATGTGGCAGATTGTGGTGGATTCATCTGCCGACCAGGATTTTTGGCCTCGTTTCCATGACCCGCGACATCGCTGCGCGACGGCATCACATCATCCTCGAAAGTCTCGAAAGACTGGAAACGATCAGCGTCGAGGAACTTGCCCGATCGCTCGACGTCTCCCGCGAGACGATCCGGCGAGACCTCAAGGCGTTGTCGGCCGAGGGACTGCTATCGGTCGTTCACGGCGGAGCGATCCGAGCCGAGCGCTCGGAAGCATCCTTTGCCAGCCGCCGGGCCGTGAACCGTGCAGGCAAGGAACTGATCGCCAATCTCGCCGCCTCCATGCTTGGCGATGGCGTGACCATCTTGCTCGATTCCGGCACCACGACCGAAGCGGTGGTGCGCGCTCTGGTGCGATCGGACCGAAAGCGACTGGTCGTGCATACGACTTCGCTCGAGAATGCGCGGCTGGCCAGCCGGCTACCGGGCGCCCGCGTTTTCCTGATCGGTGGCGAATTCGATCGCAACGAGGATGCGACCTCGGGCGCCGAAGCCCTGCGGGCGATCGGGCGCTTGTCGGCGGATTTCTCCTTTGTCAGCGTCGGCGGCGTCGACGCGGAGGGACGGCTGACTGACTACACGCGAGCCGGAGCGGCCATCCGAAGCGCGCTCCTGAGCGCTGCAGAGCAAGGCTTCCTGATGGCCGACAGCAGCAAGTTCGGCCTTGTCCTGCCGAGCCGGATAGGCAGTGACGCGACCTTCGCGGGACTGCTGCTCGACCGGCTTCCGCCGGATCCGATCGCCTCCAATCTGACGAAGAACGGAGTTCGCCTGTTCGTTTCCTAATTTGCCCGTTTTGTGGTTTTTTGTTGTTTTATGAATTTTGCCCGCTAAGCTGCCTCCATCGCGGAGGCGCTCATGTCCATTCCCACCCAAGCTCGCGTCGTCATCATCGGCGGCGGTATCGTCGGCTGCTCTGTCGCCTATCATCTGACCAAGCTCGGCTGGCGCGACGTGCTCCTGCTCGAACAGGGGCGCCTGTCCTCGGGCACCACCTGGCACGCGGCCGGTCTGGTCGGGCAGCTGCGCAGCCAGTCGAGCATGACGCGCCTGATCCGCTATTCGACGGAGCTCTACGCCTCGCTCGAGCAGGAGACCGAGCTCGCCACGGGCTGGAAGCGCTGCGGCTCGGTTTCGGTCGCACGCACGCCGGAGCGCATGACGCAACTGCGCCGGACCATTTCGGCGGCGCGCGCTCAGGGCGTGGAAATCGAGGAACTGAGCCCGAAGGAGGCCGGCGACAAATGGCCGGTGATGCGCACCGACGATCTCGTCGGCGGCGTCTGGCTCCCCGGCGACGGCAAGGCCAACCCGGCCGACATTACCCAGGCGCTGGCGCGCGGTGCCCGTAACGGCGGCGCAATCGTGCGCGAAGGTATCCGCGTCACCGGCATCGAGACCGAGAAGGGACGGGTGAGGGCGGTGCTCACCGACCACGGCCGGGTCGAGTGCGAGGTCCTCGCCATCTGCGCGGGGCAGTGGTCGCGCGCCGTCGGACAGATGTGCGGCGTGTCGGTGCCGCTGCATTCGGCCGAGCACATGTATATCGTCACCGGCAAGATCGAGGGCGTGACGCCGGACCTGCCGGTGATGCGTGATCCCGATGGCTATACCTACTACAAGGAGGAGGTCGGCGGCCTGGTCATGGGCGGCTTCGAGCCCGATGCGAAACCATGGGGCATGGACGGCATCCCCCATCCGTTCGAGTTCCAGCTCCTGCCCGACGACTGGGATCAGTTCTCGATCCTGATGGAGAACGCGCTGCAGCGCGTGCCGGCGCTGGAGACGGCCGAGATCAAGACTTTCCTCAATGGCCCCGAGAGCTTCACGCCAGACAACAACTTCCTTCTGGGCGAGGCTCCGGAAGTGGCGGGCATCTATGTCGGCGCCGGCTTCAACTCGATGGGCATCGCCTCCGGCGGCGGTGCCGGAAGGGCGCTCGCCGAGTGGATCGTCGCGGGAGAGGCGACGAGCGATCTCTGGCCCGTCGACATCCGCCGCTTCGCGGACTTCAACAACAATCCGGCCTGGTTGAAGGATCGCATCAAGGAGACGCTGGGCCTCCACTACGCCATGCCCTGGCCGAACCGCGAGCTCGATACCGCACGGCCCTTCCGGCGCTCGCCGCTCTATGAACGTCTTGCAGCCAAGCGGGCTGTCTTCGGTTCCAAGATGGGGTGGGAGCGCGCAAACTATTTTGCCCGCAACGAGGATGAGCGCACGATCCGCTATTCATTCGGACAGCAGAACTGGTTCGAGACGGTCGCGGCCGAGCACCGCGCCTGCCGCGAGGCGGCGGGGCTCGTCGACATGAGCAGCTTCGCCAAGTTCCTGCTGCAGGGGCCGCAGGCCGAAGCGGCGCTGCAGCGCCTGGCGGCCAACGATGTCGCCGTGCCGGTCGGCACCTCCGTCTATACCGCCTTGCTCAACGCGCGCGGCACTTTCGAGAGCGATCTCACCGCCGCCCGCATCGGGCCCGACACCTATCTCCTTCTCACCGGCACGGCTCAGGCGACCCGCGACGCGCACTGGATCAGGCGTCAGCTCCCGGAGGGGGTGACGCTGACGGATGTGACCTCGGCCTATGCCGTGCTCTCCCTGGCCGGCCCGAAGGCGGTGGAGATCCTCGGCCGCGTCTCGCCGGCCACCTTCGACCTAGCCGATTTCCCGGCCAACGCGATCCGGCAGGTCACGATCGGCTATGCCACGAGCTGGGCCTGCCGCCGCTCCTATCTGGGGGATGGCTTCGAGCTCTATGTTCCCGTCGAATTCGCGCCCGCCATCTACGATGCGCTGCACGAGGCCGGTGCCGATCTCGGCCTCGTCGACGTCGGATACTATGCGGTCGACTCGCTGCGCATTGAGAAGGGCTTCCGCGCCTGGGGCCGCGAGCTGACGCCGGACGTCAATCCCTATGAGGCCGGCCTCGGCTTCGCCGTGAAGCTGGAAAAGGGCGATTTCCTCGGCCGCAGCGCACTCGTCGCGGCCCGCGCAGCTCCGCGCACCAAGCGGCTGATCGCGCTCGTCGGCCCCCGTCCGGACGGTCAGATGGCCTGGGGCGGCGAGGCGATCCTGGCCGACGGCAAGCCGGTCGGCGAGATCACCTCGGCGGCGTTCGGCGCGACCGTCGACGGCATCGTCGCGCTCGGCTGGGCCGAAAGCCATGAGCCTATCGACCAGGCGTGGCTCGATGGGCGGAACTGGACGATCGACCTCGCGGGCACGGCAATACCCGTCACCGCCAGCCTCGCTGCGCCGCTCGACCGCAAGCAGGCGCGCGGAGTGCGGGCATGAGCGATCTCACGCCCTTCTCGCCAGCCATGCCCCGGGACATCGTCGTGCAGGAGCCTGCCCGCATCCTCACCCTTTCCTGCGAGGACCGGCCCGGCATCGTGCACGCCGTCAGCGGGGCGCTCTACCGGCACGGTTGCAACATCCTGGAGAGCGCGCAGTTCAGCGATCCGCGCGACGGCCGCTTCTTCATGCGCGTCGCCTTTGCTGCGGGCGAGCGCTTCGACGATGCCGCCTTCCGACGCGAATTCGACGGTGTCGCCGGAACCTTCCGCATGAGCTGGGACGCCATCGACGCAACGCGCCCGCAACGCGTCGTCCTGATGGTCTCGCGCTTCGGCCATTGCCTGAACGATCTGCTCTTCCGCCAGGCAACGGGGAATCTCAACATCGCGATTCCCGCCATCGTCTCGAACCACCGTGATTTCGAGCCGCTCGCGAAGAACTACGGCATTCCCTTTCACTATCTGCCCGTCACGGCGGCGACCAAGGCGGAGCAGGAGGCAAAGCTGCTGGAGATCGTCGCACAGAGCGAAGCGTCGCTGATCGTGCTCGCCCGCTATATGCAGGTGCTCTCCAACGACCTCTGCCGCGCTCTCGACGGGCGGGCGATCAACATCCATCATTCCTTCCTGCCGAGCTTCAAGGGCGCCAAGCCTTATCATCAGGCCCATGAGCGCGGCGTGAAGCTGATCGGAGCGACCGCGCATTACGTGACCCCCGATCTCGACGAGGGCCCGATCATCGACCAGGACGTCGCCCGGGCCGATCATTCGCTCGCGCCCGACGATCTCGTCAGCGTGGGCCGCGACATCGAGGCCGTCGTCCTGGCGCGCGCCCTGCGCCTGCACATCGAACGGCGGGTGATGCTGGCCGGCCGACGCACGGTGATCTTCCGCTAGGAACCTTGTGTCATCGGTGCGACAGGGCGGTTCCGGTCCGCAAGGCATGAGCCCAGTCGCTGCGCCCGTTCTCCTCGGCGCGACGCGCCGAGCGCTCCCAATCATAGCTGACGAGGTGAAGTTCCGCAGCGATGCCGCTCTCATTCGTGACGACCGCGCAGCGGGCATGAGGCGTATCGGTTTCGGCGACATGAGGCGGCCCATCCGAACGATAGGCCGGATTTCCTACGCTACCCGGGTTCAGGACGACCGTGCCGGAGCGCAGCCGCGCCACCCGAGGCAGATGGCTGTGCCCGCACAGCATCAGCGGCGCGGTTCTGCCGGCAAGGCGCTGCTCGATCGCCGTAAGCGGAGCCGGCATGAGACGGCCGTCACGGACTTCTTCCATTAGATAGCTTTCGTCGCAGCCGGGACTGGCGTGGAAGCAGAGCGCCTCTTCCAATCGGACCTCTTCCGGCAGTCCCGCCAGCCAGCTTCGTGCCTCGGCGTCTAGCGCGCGCCATGCAAAGCTGTCCGACGAGCCGAGGCCGTCAGGGGATCGGGCCGCCATGGCGCGGTCGTGGTTGCCGCGGACATGGCTCAGCGCACGCGAGCGAAGCAGGGCAACGGTATCGACCGGCCAGAGTGGCCCCGAGGCGCAGTCACCGAGATTGACGATGTGGTCCACGGCCAGCGCGTCGAGCCTCGACAGCACCGCCTGGAGGGCGGGCAGGTTTCCGTGAATATCGGCAATGACGCCAAGGCGCACGTTGGCTTCCTATGGTTGGGCGTGTGAGTGCCGACGGGGTACTGCATGCGAGGCAGGCCGACGAAATCGGCGTCCGATCCGGCAGGCTGCGAGTGCCCTCACTCCGCTGCCCGCAAAAGGCGGCTTCCCATGAGAACCCCCTTCTGCTCGAGAAGTCCGTGCACGGTTGCTGCGATATGAGCGTCGATCCGCTTGAGGTCCCGCGCGATATCGAGCTGCAGAGCGCTGACGATCACGGCTTCGCGGCTGCCGGTGCGCATCTCGGCGAGATGGGCCTCGATCGCGCCTCGCTCCAGTTCGCGAAAGGTTTCCTTCTCGCGCACGATCCGGCGCGCCGTCGCTTCGTCCTGCGAGATGAAGACCGTGAGCGCCAGGCGCAGATGATCCCGCAACCTGTCGTGGGTATCGGCGATGCGGCCGAGTGCTTCCTCGGGCAATCGGCGCTGATCGCGGATGCGCTTGCCGGCCATCTGCATCAGATTCTTCTCGATGATGTCGCCGATATGCTCGAGATTGATCGCCAATGTCAGCACCTCCGATAGCCGGTGCTCGTCGGATTCCGACAGCGTCTCATGCGCAATCGCGCCCACATAGAGCTGGATCTGGTTATAGAGGTTGTCGAGCACGTCGTCGGCCCGGCTCACTTCGGCCACCCGAGCCGGATCGTCGCCATCGAACGCCATCAGAGACGTCTTCAGCATCTCGTCGACGACATCCGCCATGCGCAGCACTTCGCGGGTCGCGTTGGCGAGCGCGATCGTCGGTGTCGTGAGCGCTGCGATATCAAGATAGCGCGGGCGCGATGGGTCCGCTTCCGGAGCGGGATCGGGCAGCAGGCGCGTCAGAATGCCCGCGAAAGCCGGCAGCGGGACAAGGAAGAGCGCGGCCATCGCGATGTTGAAGGCAAGGTGGAACAGCGCTGCCGATTGCGCCGGATGGCTCGCGAACCGCTCCGCAAGCGGTGTGAGCACGGGCAGAAGCAGCAGGCCAGCCGCGCAGCCCAGAATGCGGTTGACGAGGTTGCCCACCGGCACGCGCCTGGCCGCGGCATTCCCGTTCATGGCCTGAACAAGGGGATTGAGTGCCGTGCCGAGATTGCAGCCCAGCACCATCGCCAGCATAGTCTGGGTTCCGACGATCCCGGTCGCAGCGAGGCTCATCACGATCAAAATTGCCGCGAGGGAGGAATGGGCGGCAAAGCTGAGCACCGCGGCCAGGAGCAAGGCAATCAGCGGATCGCCAGAGAGCGAGCCGAGAACCGTGCGCAGCACCTGCGAGTGCTCGACCGGCGCCATGGTGCCCTGCATCAGGCGCAAGGACAGCAACATCAGGCCCAGTCCGAAGAGCGCCTTCGCCATTTCGTTGGCTGCCAACCGGCCGAAGCGGCGCATGCCGGCATAGCCGAACAGGAGCAGGAGCGGCACCATGATGCTCGTGTCGAAACCGACGAGCTGGACGATCAGCGTCGTTCCCACATTGGCGCCGAGCATCATCGCCAATGCCGGCGCCAGCGCGATCAATCCGGCGCCGGAGAACGAGGCGATCATCATCGCGGTCGCTGTGCTGGATTGAAGTCCGGCCGTCACCAGCAGCCCTGCGCAGAAGGCCTTCCAACGACTGTCGAGACCGGTGGCCAGCAGCGCTCGCAAGCGGCTGCCGAATGCGGCCGATACCCCCGCCGTCACCAGTTGCACGCTCCAGAGCAGCAGGGCGACCTCGCCGGCGAGCGCAAGCAGGATCTGGGTCGGCGTCTGCCCTGCCATGATCGCGTTCTCCCGCGCCGCTAGCGTTGCCGCCAGTGCTGCAGTCGGCCGAAGACCAAGCGGTCGAGGCCGGCATGGGCGAGCTTCACGGCAATGGCCGTGATCATGATGATGCTCGCCATGCCGGCCGCCGACGCCATGGCGCCTGCCTCGTCCATGTGAACGATCGCGATGGAGGCGAGCTTGGTGTCGGCGCCATAGAGGAAGATCACGGCGGAGACCGTGGTCAGTGCGTTGACGAAGACATAGACCGCTATGTCCAGGATCGCCGGCATGCAGATCGGCGCGGTCACCCGGCGGAACGTCGACCAGAACGGCACCTTGAGCGAGGCGGAAACCGACTCGAACTCGCTGTCGAGCTGCTTCAGGCTCGTCAGTGCTGTGATGTGCCCGACAGTGTAGAAATGGGCGATGGTGTTGATCACGAGGATCGTCAGCGTCCCGTACAGGAAGCCGAGCGGATTCCAGCCCGCATTGAAGAAGAAGACGTAGCCCAGGCCGAGCACCAGGCCGGGCACGGCCATCGGCAGCATCGCCAGAAACTGGGCGAAGGCGCGCAGCCGCGGAAACAGCTTCACCTTCTCGATCAGATAGGCGCCGGTGAAAATCAGCGCCGTGCCGATCACCGCCGTCAGAGACGCGAGCAGCAACGAGTTTCCATAGGTCTTCCAGCCGTCCGGCTCGACCGCGGCGAAGTCGTAATTGCTCAGCGTCAGGGACAGGTTGTAGGGCCAATATTTGACGAAGGAGCCCCAGAAGGCGATCGCGTAGGGGCTGACGATCGCGAAAGCGATCACGCCGACGAAGCCGAGCAAGGCGAGATCGCGGCGGCGGTCTGGGTGCGGCACATAGGGAACGGCGCGGGCGGAGAGCATGGCGCCCTGGCGCCGCTGCACCAGACGGTCGACGAAGAAGGCGAGCACTGCCGGGACCAGCAGGATGATGCCGACCACGGCGCCCATCGGGAAATTCTGCTGGCCGACGACCTGCTTGTAGGCGTCGGTCGCCAGCACGTTGAACTGCCCGCCGATCACCTTGGGAATGCCGAAATCGGTGACGACCAGCGTGAAGACGACGAAGACGGCGCTGATCACGCCGTAGCGCGCGCCCGGGAGGGTGATCGTCCGGAAAATGCGCCAACGCGACGTGCCCATCGCCTCCGCCGCTTCGCGCAGCCGGCCGTCCGAAAGTGCGAGCGCCGTGACGAGGATCAGCATGGCGTGCGGAAAGCTGTAGAGCGCCTCCGCCGCGATGATGCCGACCGGGCCGTAGAGCGAGGCGCCCATCATCCAGGACTTGAGCAGCCCCTGGTTGCCGAAGACATAGATCAGCGCGAGGCCCGAAAGCAGAGACGGCGCGAAGACCGGGATCATCGCCGCCGCATAGAAGACGCCCTTCGCCGGAATGCAGCTGCGGCGCAGCGCATAGGCATAGAGAAAGGCGAGCGGCACTACGATCACCGTGGTCGCACTGGCGACCGCGAGGCTGTTGAGCAGAGAGAAGAACAGCGTCGGCGTCGTCGCATAGCTGACGAAATTCGCCAGCCCGACGAAGCGCCCCTGCGTATCCTCGAGACTCTTGGAGAGGAGCGCCCAGAGCGGCAGGGCGATGATGAGGACCAGCACCGCGCAAAGCGCGACGATCAGAACCGCGGCGACATGGCGCTCGCTGATCCGCACCGGCGATACCTTCACGGACGCATCGATCATCGTCAGCGGCGGGGCGAGGTCGCTCATCGTCCGCCCCCCGCAAAGACGTGCAGGGCCTCAGGCGGAAAGGCGACGGCGCGCACCTGCCCCGCGGTGATGCCGAGATCGCGCATCGCATTGGCCGAGAAATCGGCCGCGATGCGGGTCGAACGGGAGCCGGTCGGCTCCAGATGCGCCCGGCAGTAGGAGCCGAGGAAAGACAGGTCCCCGATCCGCGCTTCGAAGCGGTTTGGCGTATCGTCACCGATACTGCGGGTGCGAACCTCCTCCGGCCGCATCGCCAGCCGCACCGGCGTTCCCACGGCGAAGGGGGCCGCATTGGCGACGAGCAGGTCGAGTTCGTCCACACGGACCCGGCCGGGCCCCGTCACGATCGCATCCATGAAGGTCATGTGCCCGACGAAATCGGCGACGAAGGGGGTGGCGGGGCGCCGGTAGATCTCCTCCGGCGTGCCAACCTGCTCGACGGCACCGTCCCGCATCACGACGATGCGGTCGGCCATCGCAAGCGCTTCCTCCTGATCGTGCGTCACCATGATCGTGGTCACGCCGAGCCGCTGCTGCAGCGATCGCATTTCGTCGCGCAGGCGCAGCCGGACCTTGGCGTCGAGGGCGGAGAGCGGCTCGTCGAGCAGCAGCAGTTCGGGCGAGGTGGCAAGCGCGCGCGCCAGCGCCACCCGCTGCTGCTGCCCACCTGAAAGCTGAATCGGGTATTTCTTGCCCTGGTCGGGCAGGCCGACGAGCGTCAGCAACTCGTCGACGCGGCGGGCGATGTCGCCGGAGGAGCGACGCCGGTTGACGAGACCGTAGCCGATATTGTCGGTGACGGTGAGATTGGGGAAGAGCGCGTAGGATTGGAAGACGATCCCGAAGTCGCGCTCCGACGGACTTGCCCGCGACACGTCGCGCCCGCCCATATGGATGGTGCCGCCATCCTGCTGGTCGAGGCCGGCGATGGCCCGCAGCAATGTCGTCTTGCCGCAGCCGGACGGCCCGAGAAAGCAGACGAACTCGCCGCGGCGGATGTCGAGATCGATATCGTGCAACGCCCGAAACGCGCCGTAATTCTTGGCGAGGGCTCGGATCGAGAGGAATGGGGCCGTAGTCGTGGACATCGTGCCGACCTTCATCTGAACGGGCAGTGATCAGGCTCGCGTGCAACGGCGAAGCCGCTCTCTTGCGTCTTGCACAGACCATGCCGCCGGCAGCTTGCGCGGGCCGGCGGCATGGCAAGGCTCAGTTCTTCGGCGCCGCCTTGGATTCGTAGCGCTTCGACCATTCGGCGAGCACGCGCTCGCGATTGTCGGCCATCCAGGTCAGGTCGTTTTTGATCATCCCCGCCTCGGCATTGGCAGGATAGTTCGCCGGCTTGTTCTCGACACCCGGCGCAGCCACGATGGCGTAGGTCTTCGAGTAGAGTTCGTTCGCCTCCTTGGTCGTCGACCAGTCGGCGATCTTCTTGGAGACGGAGAGGTTCTTGCTACCCTTGACGATGGCGCTGGCTTCCATTTCCCAGCCCACGCCTTCCTTCGGAATCACGACCTCGATCGGCGCGCCTTTGCTCTTCTCGGAAGCGCCGCGCATGTCGAGCGCCAGACCGATGGTGCGCTCGCCGCGCGCCGCCTGCACGCAGGGCGCGGAGCCCGAATGCAGATATGCTGCGATGTTCTCGTGCAGCCCGTCCATGAACTTCCAGCCCTCGGCCTCGCCCATGCTCTGCAGCCAGCCGGCGACCATCAGATAGCCGGTGCCGGAGGAGGCCGGATGGGGCATCACGATCTTGCCCTTGAAAGCCGGGTTGAGCAGGTCCTTCCACGAGCTCGGCACGGGCACGCCCTTGGCCTCGGCGGTATTGTAGCAGACGACGCCGAGATAGGCGTCCATGCCGGTCCAGGTATAGGGGCTGTTGGCATCGCGGAACACCGGCTTCAGCGCATCGGCGCCGGCCGGCTTGTAGGTTTCCAGCAACCCGGCCTTCTCGAACATGAGCAGGCTCGATGCCGCCAGGCCCATCACCATGTCCGCCCGCGGATTGTCCTTTTCGGCCAGGAAGCGGGCGGTGATGACGCCGGTGGAGTCGCGGACCCAGACGACCTCCGCTTCGGGCACCGCCTTCTCGATCGAGGCCTTGAACGGCCCGAGTTGGTCGTTCTCCAGCGCGGTGTAGATCGTCACCTTCGTCTTTTGGGCCTGCGCGGCGCCGGGAAGCGCGAGTGCGAAAGCGCCGATAACACAGGAAGCAAGCCAGCTCTTCATTGTTCTCATCCCCTCGTTATGTTCAGTTTGGGCACTCTTTCGGCGCTTCATTCCCCTGGATTTGGAAAAGCCGGCGGGTCGAGCCGCCGGCTTTGGTCTTTCTTCGTCTTCAAGCGGTCCAGGGCATCGACCAGGTCTTGACGTTTGTGAAGGATTTCATGGCTTCGACGACGCCCTCCTTGTAGCCGAGGCCGGAATCCTTGATGCCGCCGAAGGGGGACATCTCGATGCGGTAGCCCGGGACCTCCCAGAGATTGACGGTGCCGACATCGAGTTCCGCGACGAAGCGCTGGATGTAATCGTAGCGGTTGGTGCAGATGCCGGAAGAGAGACCATAGGCGGTCGAGTTCGAGATCCGGATGACCTCGGCGATGTCGTCGGGCACGCGGACGATCGGGATCACCGGGCCGAAGGTCTCCTCGTGCACCAGCTCGCAATCATAGGGGATGCGGTCGACCACCGTCGGGTGGAACAGCGCGCCCTCGGCCCTCTTGCCGTAGAGCACCTCGGCCCCCTTCGTCACGGCATCGTCGACGCGGGCCTGGAAGAGCGCGGCCGAGCGGGCGTTGATAACGGTGCCGACATCGGTCTGCGGGTCCATCGGGTCGCCGCATTTCAGCTTCCTGGCCTTCTCGACCACCAGCTTGGAGAAGGCGTCGGCGACGCTCTCGACCACCAGGATGCGCTTCACCGCCGTGCAGCGCTGGCCGGAGTTCTTGGTCGCGCCGGTGACGGCGAGCTCGGCCGCCTTGTCGAGATCGGCATCCTCCATGACGATCAGCGGGTCGTTGCCGCCGAGTTCCAGCACGATGCGCTTGTAGCCGGCGGTATTGGCGATGTGCTTGCCGACCCTGACCGAGCCGGTGAAGGTCACCAGATCCGCGTCGGGATCGGTAATCATCGCATCGCCCATGGTCGAGGGGTTGCCGGTGACGACCGAGAGCATCTCCGGCGGCAGCCCGGCTTCGTAGAGCACATCGGCCAGCGCCAGCGCCGTCAGCGGCGTCAGTTCCGTCGGCTTCAGCACGAGGCGATTATTGGTCGCGATCGCCGGGGCCAGCTTGTGGCTGACCATGTTGAGCGGGTGGTTGAACGGGGTGATCGCCGAGATCACGCCGAGCAGCGGCTGGCGCGTCGTGAAGATCTTGCGCGCCTTGCCGTTCGGCGAGATGTCGCAGGAGAACATCTCGCCATCGTCCTTGATGGTGAGCTGCGCCGCGAAGGACCAGACGTCATAGGCGCGGCTGGCCTCGTAGAGCGAGTCCTTCCAGCACAGGCCGGCTTCCGCCGTGATCAGCTTGGCGAAGAGCTCCTTGCGGTCGCGCAGCAGTTCGGCTGTCTTCTGCAGGATCTGCTGGCGCTCGTAGCGCGTTAGCTTCGGCTTGAAGGCCCTGGCCTGCGCGAAGGCCTCCCGGACATGTTCGGGCCGAGCGGCCGGGATCAGGCCGACGACGCTGTCGTCATAGGGGTTGCGGACCTCGACCATGTCGTCTGTCGAGACCAGCTTGCCGGCGATCCGCATCGTCTCGCGCCGCACCGGCGGCTTCACCGTCGCGTTCATCTCAGCTCACCAGGTTCAGGGCGACGTCGAAGACGTCGAAATTGCGCAAGGTTCGGCCCTCCGGCACCGAGATCGGCCGGTTGGCGATCATTGGCACGCGCTGCTCGGTGATGCCGCCATGCGAGCGTAGCGGCTCGGTCAGGCCGGAGAGATCGTGCCTGTCGGGCGAGGTGCCGATGACCTTCTGGCGCGTCGAGACCACGACGACATCGCCGATCCGGTCGGCCGGCAGCTCGAAGCGCTCGCAGGCTTCCGCCGCGGTGACCGCGAGCGCGATGCCGTCGATGCCGGAGATGCGGGCCGCGACCTCAGACTGGTCGGCACCATCAGGCAGATAGACCGTGGCGAAGGAGCCGAGCGCGCCGTGATGGACGACATAGGGGTCGGTGATCGGCAGGATCACGCGCATCGTGCCCTTGCCGTACCATTCGTCCATCAGCGTTTGGAGATAGACCACATCCGGCTCGCCGTTCGGCAGGTGCTTGTCGTTCATGCCGTGGTCAGCGGTGATGACCAGTGTGCAGCCGAGCGCATCGAGCTGGCCGACGTAAGTATCGAACATGGCATAGAAGGAGTCCGCCATCTCCGAGCCGGGCGCCGCCTTGTGCTGCACATAATCGGTGGTCGAGAGGTACATCAGGTCCGGCTTGAAGCTGTCCAGCAGCTTGACGCCGGCGGCGAAGACGAACTCGGAGAGATCGGCCGAATAGACGGATGGCACGGGCATGCCGACGAAATCGAGCACGTCCGCGATGCCGTTCTCCGCCTTGTTGGCCTTGTCGGCTTTCTCCGAGGAGAAGGCGATCGCCGTGCCGCTGGTAAAATCGAGACCCTTGCCCAGCAGGGTGCGCAGCTTGTCCTTGGCGGTGACCATCGCGACCTTGAAGCCGGCCTTCTGGAACGCGGCCAGGATGGTCGGCGCCCGCAGGAAGCGGGCATCGTTCATCATCACCTCTTCCTTGGCCTCGCGGTCGTAGAAGAAGTTGCCGGCGATGCCGTGCACGGCCGGCGGGCGGCCGGTGATGATCGAGAGGTTGTTCGGGTTGGTGAAGCTCGGGATCACCGAATAGGCGTGGGTGCTGGCGCCGGTCTTCATGATCCGGTCGAGGTTCGGCGTCAGCCCCTTGGCACTGGCGGCCTCGATATAGGCCGGCTCCGAGCCGTCCATGCAGATCACCACCGTCGGGCGCTGCGGCCGCGCATATTCGCGATCATTTACAACGACATCCGATCCGATCTTCGTGTGCATTGTCATGGCTGGATCCTCACGCAGCCGACTTCAGGCCGACGCCCATCTCGGCCAGGACGTCCGAGACCGTGGCGACGAAGGCCTTCATATCCTGCGCACCGAGGGCGCCGATGCAGCCGATGCGGAAGCTGTCGGCGACTGTCAGCTTGCCGGGATAGATCACGTAGCCGGCATCCTTCAGCGTGTCGTAGAAGCGCTGGAAGACGAAGTTCTTGTCCTCAGGCATGTGGAAGGTGACGATGATCGGCGCCTGCCGGGCCGCCGGCAGCAGCGTCCGGAAGCCGAGCTCCTGCATGCCCTCGATCAGGATGCGCGCATTGTCGGCATAGCGCTCGCCGCGCCCGGCGACGCCGCCTTCCGCCCAGAATTCCTGCAGCGCCGCATGGAACGCGACGATGACATGGATCGGCGGGGTGAAGCGGTACTGCCCGGTGCGTTCGAAGGTTGCGTGCTGATCGTGGAGGTCGAGCACGAGCGTGGTGGCGTTGCCTTTCGTCTCGGCCAGGGCGCTCCGGCGGGCAATGACGAAGCCGAGACCGGGCACCCCCTGGATGCACTTGTTCGAAGAGGCGGCCACCGCATCGAAATAGACCTCCCGGCTGTCGAGCGGCAGCGCCCCGAAGGCGCTCATCGAATCGATCAGCAGGCGCCTGCCATGGCGCTTGACCAGCGCCGCAACGGCCTCGATCGGGTTGCGGATGCCGCTCGTCGTTTCGCAATGCACCACGAAGACATGGCTGATCGCAGCATCGGCGACGAGCATCCGGTCGACCTCGGCGAGGTCGGGCGGCATGTCCTCGGCAGTCTCGTGGACGGCGACATCGCGACCCGCGATCTCGAGGATGCGCTTGGCGCGCTGGCCATAGGCGCCGTTGATCAGGATCAGCACCTTGCCGCCGCGTGGCACGAAGCTCGTCAGCATGGCCTCGACCGCGAAGGTGCCCGAGCCCTGCATCGGCACGGTGACAAAGCTGCCCTCGCCATGGATGACCTTCGGAAGCTCCTCCATCACGGCCTTGTTGATGCCGACAAAGGTGGCGTCCCGTGAGCCCCAGTCATGCACCATGGCCTCCTTGATCGCCTTGCTGGTCGTCAGCGGTCCGGGCGTAAGGAGGAGGGGATCACCGGTCTCTGAAACGGCGGGGCGGCGGGCGTGGACCATGTCGATCTCGCTTTTTGCGTTGCAGCGGATGGCGAAACGGTAGGGCTAGATTTGACATAGCTCCAATACATCCTATCCATGCGATCCATAGAGGGTGTCTATGTCATGGCGATCAGCTATTCCGGCTTGTCGGCGTTCCACGCGGTGGCGGAAGCCGAGAGCTTTACCGGCGCCGCCAAGGCGCGCCATGTCAGCCAGCCGACACTCTCGGCGCAGGTTCGCACGCTAGAGGACGCCTATGGCGTGCGCTTGTTCGATCGTGTCGGCCGAAAGACCAGGCTCACCCCGCTCGGCCAGAGCCTCTTTGTCATCACGGCCCGTCTGTTCTCCGCTCAGGACGAGGCGCAATCGCTTCTTGCCGGCAGCCGAACGCTGCAGCGGGGGCACCTACGCATTGCCGCCGACAGCGCCACCCATGTCATGGCCGCGCTCGCAAGGATGCGCGAAAGCTACCCCGGGCTGACGTTCTCGCTGACGATCGGAAATTCGTCCGAAGTCGTCGACCAGATCATGGATTTTGCCGCCGATGTGGCGATCACCGCGCGGCAGAGCTCGGATCCGCGCCTCCATACGGTGAAGCTGCGCTCGGACCGGCTGATCGCTTTCGCATCGAGCGACCACCGCCTGTCGCAGCACGACAGCATCCCGATCGAGGCCTTCGCGGGCCAGGACATCGTGTTGCGGGAACGCGGCTCGATCACGCGCGAGACGTTCGAGGCCCGCCTGTCCGAGGCCGGAATCAAGCCGGCGAACCTGCTCGAGGTCCAGTCGCGCGAGGCGGTGCGCGAGGCCGTCGCCGCCGGATTCGGCATTGGCGTGATCTTCGAGGCGGAGTTCCGGTCCGATCCCCTGCTGAAGCGGCTGATCATCACCGGCGCCGATTTCTCGGTCGGCGAATATGCGGCTTGCCGTGCCGAGCGCCGGCGTATTCCGCTGGTCCGCGGCTTCTTCGAGACGGTCCAAGACCTCGTCGAGGCCGAAGCCATGATGGCGCGCTGAGGTCAGGCAAGCCGCATCGGCGCAAGCGCGGCGACGATGAAACCGCAGGCGACCAATCGCGACGTCTGCAACGGCTCTTTCAGCCAGAGACGTTGCCCCCAGGCTTTATCCGGCTCCGAATTCGCTTCCGGCGGTTTTGCCGCCGCCGAGTGCCGGGCTGTATGGCACACGCCTGGCATTCAGCGACCGCCGATCGCCTCCAGCCATGTTGAAACCGCGACTGCTCCACCATCCGGGGAACCGAGGGCACGATCTCCAAGATAACTCGCCCGCCCAAGGCGCGGCCGCATTGCAGCCGTAGCTTTCGCGCCGGCCGTGGCAGCTTCGGCTGCCAGCCTCCAGGCTTGGGCCGGAGGTAAATTCCGGCGAACCGCGTCGGCCAGGGCCTCCGCGGCGGGCACAAGAGCATCGAGCATCGTCCTGTCGCCCGGTCGTGCGCCGCCCAGCTCCGACACAGCTTCGGCGCCTTGCGTAAAGGCGTCAGACCAATCGCCCAGGCTGGTGCTCGGCCCTGCGGCAAGGCGGCGCGCTGCCCTCAAAAGACCTATCGCATAGAACGGTCCCGAACTGCCGCCGATCGCGCGACGCAGTTCTTTTGCGAGAAGGGAGAGCACGGCTGCGGCGCTGTCGGATTTGTCTGCGTTGCAAGAAGCACGGATAGCGTCTGCGGCCCGGCACATGCTCACGCCGAGATCTCCATCTCCCGCCTTCCTGTCCAGCTCCGTCAGTTGCGGCTCAGCCCCTTCCAACGCCGTCGCGCAAGCGAGCGCTGCCGTTCGCACCAAAGCTCCCAGGCTGTCCGACGAGGCCATTCCTTCTTCAGCAGAGCCCACATCGCTCGACGTTGCTATTGCTATCGTCTGCGAAAGTGCTCCCGGCCCTGGCCATGACAGTGCCTGTGTCGCAGAATCAAACAGATTCAGTCGCTCCTCATCGACAGCGATGACGGAAAGCGAGAATCCGGGCATTTCGAGCGCACTTAACAAGGTGCCAGCCCAGGCGCGTTCGACCTTCAGCCCCTGCTCGCGCAAATAGGCGAGTGCGCGGCGGGCGATGACGGACAGCTCCATCTGCGTCGTGCCACCCAGGTTATTGATGAGCACCGCAACGCGCCCGCCCGCCGGATAGCCGCCATCGTCAAGGATCAAACTCAACAACCGGTCGGTGATGGCGTCGGCCGAGTCGATCTTCTGCCGCGTCATGCCAGGCTCGCCATGTATGCCCAGGCCGAACTCAATCTCGTCGGCTCCCAGTTCGAAGCTTGGGACGCCGATCGCCGGAATCGTGCAGGCACCGAGCGCTACACCCATCGTTCTTATCGAAGCCGCGGCAGCCCGAGCTGCTGCTGCAATCGTCTGCAGTGACTGCCCTTGTTCCGCCAGCGCTCCTGCAATTTTGTGAATCAGGACGGTGCCCGCAAGTCCGCGACTTCGGTCCTTCGGTACGATTTCGCGCAGGGCGATATCGTCGGCAACGACGATGATCTCGGTTGGGATTCCGCCCGATCGGGCGATTTCGGCAGCCAGACCGAAATTGAGGCGATCGCCGGTGTAATTCTTGACGATGAGAACGGCACCCGCTGGGCCGGCGACTGCGTGAATGGCGGCAAGCACCGCATCAACGGAAGGCGACGTGAACACGTCTCCCGCAACGGCGGCGTGCAGCATGCCGGCGCCGACATACCCTGCGTGCGCCGGTTCGTGACCAGCGCCACCGCCGGAAATGACGGCGACGCCGCGAAGAGCGGGTTCGGGCAGGTTGTTACGAATTACAACATCATGCTCCGCGAGCAACGCCAAGTTGGGGTTGAGCGAGACGATGCCCTCGAGCATTTCCCTGACGACCCGGCGGGGATCATTGATGAGCTTCTTCACGCTATTTCCCCCTTGCAGCTCACCTGCACCTTGCTTCATCCGACTCGCCCAACGCCGTCCTCGTCGATAGCGGAAACCGCTCCCGCAGGGACATCAGAATTCCCTCCTGCCGAGAAACCTGGGCGCGCCCGCGCTGATCGGAAAACGGCGGAACGTGCAGCAGACCCATCACATGACAGTCGGGCGCTCCCGGTCCTGTGCGCCGAGATCGAGGTATTGGGCATAGGAGACGTCCGGATGCTCCAACCAATAGTCTGCATAGTAAGGCACGAGCGGCTCGTATGCGTCGAAGACGCGGCGCAGGTCCCTTACCGCGTCTCCTCCCTCGGCCGGCAAGGGGTTCGCCATATCGATGCGCAGGTCGACCAATGGCCTCTCCACGCCTGGAGCGCAGGCAATAAGTCCGGCGGACTTATGCCCAATCGGTTCACCGCCGGCAGCAGCGCCGGCTTCGATCGCTCGCACCAATCTCTCAAAGAATGGAAGTGCTGCATTCGCGGCGAAGGAATCGTGAATTGCGTCGACGACCTGCTGACCGGCGAGGCCGTTGCCCATGGCGACAAATCCGTCACCGACCCGGTGCCCCGTATAGGCCGCCCCGTTTATCGGACTGTGAGCCGCAGCACGGCCGTCGGCGGTGACGATACCGATCTGGCGGTAGTCGAAGAACGGATCCTTGTGCCTCAAGGCAACGAGAATCTCATCGGGGCTCCAGCCCTTGCTGGCGAGTTCAAGGCCGGTCAGTCCATGCCGCCAGTCGGAATGGCATTGCGAGGAAATCGCAGCCACGCCGCCACGCACATGCGGACATCGGGAAGCCACCGCAAGCGGGCTGGTGGCGAGGCAGACGCCAAGCAGTTCGGTTTCAGGGCAGCGGGCGACAATCGTGAAGGTCATGAGCGATCTCCCAGCTTGGGTCAGAAGGCGCGGGGGGCCACCGAGCGGGCTGCGTAAATGTCGACCAGTGGTAGATATTCGGCATAGAGACGACGCAGGTCGGCAAGAGCATTGCCGCCGTCTTCGACCGGCCGATTGGGCACATCGATGCGCAGGTCGATCTGACTTTCTGCACCAGGCGAGCGCACGAGAAGCGAAGCAGAGGTGATCGGAAAGCTCTCGCCCAGCAGTCGCTTCGAGTTCTCCAGGCCGGTCAACAGGCGGTCTGCGAGCGGCAGTCCGGGTGAGGAGCCCTTGAAGCCCTCCGCGACGGCGTCGAGTGCCGCTGCGCCAGCTGAAAGCCCGTTGCCTAGGCAGACAAGGTCATCGTCGATCCGGTGGCCGGCCCATCCGGTTGCCTCTTTGCCTGTATGCGCACCGATCTGTCCGTCGGCGGTCAGAATGCCGATTTGGCGATACTCGAGCCAGCGGTCGTGCTGACGCAGCGCCTCAAGAACCTCTGCGGCGGTCAACCCGCAACGCACCAGGTCCAGCGCCAAAGGCCCGACTTTTAAATTTGTGAAGCCTTGGCTGGCGATCGCAGCTCGCTCCGTTTCCAAATGAGGACAGCGCGCACCGATCGCGATCGAGCTCGATGCGAGGGCGATGCCGAGCGTACGGTCGCGCGGATCGCGTGCCAGCACGCTGAGCATCGTGCCTTTGTGAGTCAGATCGATGTTCATGCCGCGTCATCGACCTGTTGAGCGCGCGGCTCGTCCAGGAAGCTCGCAATCGCGCTTTCGGCAAGGCGGCGGATGAGGGTTTCGAGCCGCGCCTGCGCGCCAGCATCGCCGAGATCCGGAAGTGCGATGCTCAAGGAGCGATGCGTCGGTGCGTAAACCTCGGAGGCTCGGTCGGGGTGCGCTTCGACATAGGCTTCAAGGAAGATGCGCTCTTCTTCAGAGGTCAATTCCGCGAGCTTAACAATCGCCCTGACCTGGCTGCTCGGGATCGCGAGATCGTAGGCGGGGCTGGTTATCTGCGTCACGAAGCTGCGTGTGTGACCCAACGACTCGGCAATCGCCTGGCGCGCGCCTGTGCCGCGGCGCTTCAGGAATGCCTGCAGCAGCAGCTTGTAGCGTCGAACGGGCATGCGCTCGTCAAACAATTCGAATTCTCGGGCCGTCGATGGGGCCGTTTTCTTGGCTCTCGTCATGGCGCAACCAAACGCCATTATCGCCCCTCGATCAAGAAAAATGTTTAGTAGACGGCACGCGAGATGGCGCCAGATAGGAGTGCGCGTCGCGCTCGAAATTTAAGCTGTAGTGCTGAGTTTCGCATCAAAGTAGCGGCGTTCTCGTTCTTGGAGTCTCCGCCATTTCTGCAAAATAATCGTATTATTACAATATGTTAGATGGTGTATATCGCAGGTATTTCAGGGTGAGTGCTCTTGCGGCTAATATTTTCGCTTGCCGTCCGAGAAGTTTAGTCAATAAACTTTCATCGATGGTTCTCATCGCCCTGGGAGGGGTCACATGAAGGGTTCTGCGTTTTTGATGGGCGCGGCCGTTGCCGTCGCGCTGGCCACCTCGGCGCAATTCACCGCGAAAGCTGCCGAGCCAATCGTCATCGGGCTGTTTGGGCCGATGTCCGGCGAGCGCTCGGCGCTAGGAATGCGCTTCAAGGAGGCGGCGACGATGTTCGCCGATGAACTGAACGGTGCCGGCGGGGTAGGTGGGCGACCGGTAGAGATCCGCATCGAGGACAGCCGAGGCAACCCCAGAGAGGCTGCGACATTGGCGCAGAAGTTTGCGCAGGATGCTGCCGTGCTCGCGGTGGTCGGCGGGCAGACCTCGACGGAATCGATGGCGGCAGGCCCAATTCTCGCCGAGGCAAAACTTGCGCAAGTTGCCCCCACCGCCGGTCATCCGGACTATGTGAAGATCAGCCCCTATCAGTTCCGCACCACGCCGACACACGCTTCGATGGTGCAGCCCCATGCCGACATGCTGCTTAAGAAGCTCGGCATGAAGAAGATCGCGATCGTCTACTTCAAGGACGATTGGGGCATGGTGACCAACACCATGATGAGCAAGCGCTTGAAGGAGCTTGGCGCCGAGGTCGTGCTGTCGGAGGCGATGATCCCGGAGACCCGGGATTTCCGCCCTCTGATCACCAAGATCAAGGCTGCGGCTCCCGATGGCGTCTTCCTGGTCAGCCACTACGCGGAATCCGCGCTGTTCATGCAGCAGCTTCGGCAAGCCGATCCGAAACTCAAGGTCGCCGGCACCGATACCCTGAACGATCCCAAATTCATCGAGTTGGCGGGCGGCGCAGCCGAGGGGGTCGTGATGCCGACACTTTTCCTGGCTTCCGCGCCGGAGGCTGCGAGGTTCTCGAAGGCCTATGAGGCGAAGTTCGGGAAGGAGCCGAACTACTACTCGGCCTTTACCTGGGATGCGATGCTGATCGTCACCGGTGCGATGAAGCAACTGGCCGCATCGGGCAAGCCGCTGAGCCGCCAGGCAATTCGCGACCAGATTGCGAGCGCCGCACCAATTCAGGGGGTCAGCGGCAGCTTGAAATACGAGGGCTCGGGCGACCTTGGCGAGCGCGAGATCAACTACATCGTCGTGAAGGGCAAGGGCTACGAGCCCTTCAACTGAACGTCCATCGGCGCCGGCTTCAGAAGGGATGCCGCAACCATGATCGAGTTCCTCAGTCAGATCTTGAACGGACTGGTGATCGGGAATGTCTATGCGCTCGTCGCAATCGGCTTTTCGCTGATCTTCGGCGTCACGAACCTGATCAACTTCGCTCAGGGGTCCCTCCTGATGCTCGGCGCCTTTTTCGCCTATACCGGCGTGCGGCTTGGATTGCCGCTGGCCGTGGCGGCTCTGTGCTCCCTGGCGCTTACCACAGCAGTCGGAATGCTGATCGAGCGGGTGGCGCTGCGCCCCCTTGAGAATGCGCCCTGGATTGCGCCGTTGCTTTCGACGCTGGCAATCACCTTCATGCTCGATCAGGCGGCCGAGATCATCTGGACGCCGGAAGCGCATCCATTTCCAAACCCGTTGTCAGCCTACAGCGTCGTTGTCGGAGCGGCCTATGTCACCGGCATGGATGCCGCGATCCTCGTGATATCGCTCACCTCGATGGTTGCGCTGTACCTGTTCCTGACCCGGAGTTGGGCGGGCAGGGCGCTGCGTGCCATGTCGCAGGATATGGACGCGGTCCGGCAGATGGGCGTCAGGACCGATCGGCTGCGGCTCCTCGCCTTCGGTCTGGGAGCTGCGCTTGCTGCCGTCGCCGGTGTGATGGTCGCGATGTACTATCAAACCGTCTACCCGCAGATGGGCGTGCCGTTCGGTCTCAAGGGCTTTACTGCGGCCTTGCTCGGCGGCCTCGCCAGCATTCCCGGGGCTGTCGCCGGCGGCCTGCTGCTGGGCATCTTGGAAGCGCTCGCGGTTGGTTACGTCGGCGAAGGCTTCCGCGACATGGTCGCCTTCGGCATCCTGCTGGTCATCCTGACATTCCGGCCCCAAGGCCTGTTTGGCGACAAGCGGCTCGATGCCCTCGGTGGCTCGCGAGGCGCCTCCGGTGTCATGCCTTCGACCAGTATCCTGATCGGGCAGGGCGGCCAGCCGTTGCCGCATGTGCGGGCGTTGAATCTGCCCTACGCCTTACTGGCCCTCGGCCTTGCCGTCTGCTTGATCCTGCCCGTCCTTCCAGTCTCGGCCTACGTCATCCAGGTCGGCGTGATCATCGCGATTTTCGGGCTGCTGGCTGCCGGGCTGACGATGTTGTCGGGCGCTGCGGGCATCATGTTCCTGGGCTTCTCGGGCTTCTTCGGGGTCGGGGCCTATGTCTCGGCACTGAGCGCAAAGCAGGGAGCAACGGCCGATCTCGCGCTTCTTCTGGCCGCTGCCGTCTGCGCCGCGCTGGCCGGGATTGTCAGCCTCGTTTGTGCCGGGCTGACCGGGCATGTCGTCGGGCTCGCCACTCTCGCCATCGGCGTCCTGATCTGGCTCGTCCTTCTGAACTGGACGGATGTCACCGGCGGCCCCAACGGCATCTTCGGTATTCCGCGCCCATCGCTGTCCTTTCTCCCCGACGTGCCGATGTCTTCGGTCTCGGCGCAATATTGGCTCGCCGTAGCCCTGCTGATCGTAGCGGTGGTCGTCGTGGGGCGACTTCTCGCTTCGCCCATCGGGCTAAGCTGGCGGGCGATCAGGGAGGACCGCGTGGCGGCCCACGCGGCCGGGCTGCCAGTTCGTCGCTATCTCGTCACCGCCTTCGTCATGGCCGGCATCTGTGCCGGATTGGCCGGAGGCCTCTTTGCCTTCCTTCAGCGCTTCATCAGCCCGGACAGCTTTCGGCTCGACACCTCGTTCCTGATGATCGCGATCATCGTGCTCGGCGGCCTCGGCAATCTGACGGGGGCCATGCTCGGCGCGGCCGCTCTCATCGTCCTGCCCGAGATGCTCCGGGATGCGGCCGAATTCCGCATGATCCTCTTCGGGGCGGTCCTCTACCTCACGCTGCGGTTCCGTCCGCAGGGGATTGCAGGAGTCCGCTGATGCACGGGACGCGAACCATGAACTCAAACCACAGCCTCGAGCTGACGGACCTTAAGGTCAGCTTCGGTGGGCTCAAGGCAATCGGCGGCGTCGATCTGTCTGTAGCGCCGGGCGAATTTGTCGGAATCGTCGGGCCCAATGGCGCCGGAAAGTCGACGCTGATCCAGGCGGTCACGGGTTTCGTCAAACCGAGCGGCGGATCCGTGATGTTCAAGGGGCACCGCTTGGACGGGCTCGCGCCGGAGGACATCGCGGCATTGGGCGTAGCTCGCACCTTCCAGACCAGCCGCGTCTTTCCCGCCCTGACGATCGCCGAAAGCGTTCGCGTGGGTACGCAGCGCGGCCTTATCGGCGGTGGTCGTCAACGCACTCGCTTCGGGCATGTCACCGAGCCGCTCGGGGCGATTTTCGGCCTCCCGCGATATCGAGCGGCAACCCGAGAGGCCGACGAAAAGGTCGAGGCGATCCTGAAGATGTTCGGAGATCGGCTCTGGCCGCGTCGGGACCGGCCGACGCACAGCCTTTCCTATGCGAACCGACGGCGCCTGGATATCGCCAGAGCGCTGGCGACGTCGCCCGATCTCCTGCTGCTCGATGAGCCGACGGCCGGGATGAACCCCACGGAAAGCCACGAACTCGCTGACCTGCTGCTGGATATGCGCCAACGCTTCCCCCAGATGGCGATCGTCATGGTCGAGCATAAGCTCGATATCGTGCGAAAGCTGACGCAGCGAACGATCGTCATGGCGCAAGGGAAGGTCATCGTCGATGACGAGCCCGACCGTGCTTTCGCCAATCCGGAGGTGGCTGCTGCCTATCTCGGCCAAGGCGGCAATGCCCGCAGCTCGGTGATCGTGAAAGGGCATATCGACCACCAGCCCGAAGTTGCGATGCCGGGAGAGCCGGATAGCCCGGCCGTCGAACTAAGGGGCGTCGATGTCTTCTATGGCTCGATCCAGGCTCTCTTCGGCGTCTCCCTGCAGGTTGGCCGTGGCGAAGCGGTCGCTGTTCTCGGTGGCAACGCCTCGGGCAAGTCCACCGCCGTCAAGACGGTGCTCCGCCTGACGACACCGCGCAGCGGCGAGGTGTTCCTGTATGGGCGACCTCTGGAGGCTCGATCCACGGCTGAAGTGATCGATCAGGGCATCGCCTCGATCCCGGAAGGCCGGCGCATGTTTGCCGAGCTAACGGTTCGCGACAACATCCTGATGGGTGGTTACGCGCGGCGTCGCTTGCCGCGCCAGCAACTCGATCGCGACATCGATGCGGCGGTCGCCGAGTTTCCCTGGCTGGGCAACCGACTGGACCAGCTCGCCGGGACGTTGTCGGGCGGTGAACAGCAGATGGTCGCGATGGCGCGGGCCTGGCTGCGCAAGCCCCAGATTCTCTGCATTGACGAGCCCTCCATGGGCCTGTCGCCGCTGATGGTCGATCGGGTCTACGAAATCCTCGCACGCTGGAAGTCGCAAGGTTTGACCATCCTCATGGTCGAGCAGAGCGCCAACAAAGCGCTTGAGCTGGTCGATCGCGCTTACGTCCTGCGCAACGGCATCGTGATCATGGAGGGCCGCGCGGACGAACTGCGCGAGAATCCGGCTGTGCGGGAAGCATATCTAGGCGGAGAGCATGTCTCGACCTCCGCCCCCAGGTCGTCGGGCCTCGCGCCCAGTCTCACTCACTGATCCGGCTCAAAGCCGTTCCACTTGGAGGTCCTTAAGATGGGCTTGCGCGTTGGCGTCGATATCGGCGGCACATTCACCGATTTTGCGGTGCTCGACCCGGAGACCGGGCATTTCGAAATCGGCAAGGTGTTGAGTACGCCGGCTGATCCGGCCGAGGCGGTGATTGAAGGCCTCAAAGCACGGATGGCCCAGAGCGGCCGGCCGATGAGCGAGATCGCCGAGGTCGTTCATGCAACGACGATCGCGACGAATACGGTGATCCAGCGCAAGGGACCGCCGACCGCACTGATCACCACCAAAGGGTTTCGCGATGTGATCTTGATCGGCCGCCAGAAGCGGTACGAGCTCTACGACAACATGGCAGGGCGGCCGGCACCGCTGGTTCCCCGGGACTTCGTCTTCGAGGTCGAGGAGCGAATGCTCTGGACCGGAGAGATCGAGACTGCGCTCGACGAGAACGGAGTCCGCTCGATCGCACACGAGTTGGTCGCGAGAGGAGTGATCGCCGCGGCCGTCTGCTTCCTGCATTCTTACGCGAATCCTTCACATGAGAAGCGGGTTGCGGAGATCCTGCGGGAAGAAGCCCCCGATTTGATGGTGTCGATTTCTTGCGAGGTCTCGCCACTTTATCGGGAGTTCGAGCGGACCAGCACGACGGTCATGAATGCCTACGTCATGCCGGGCGTTGCCAGCTATGTGGAGCGGCTGGACCGGCAGCTCCGGGCATTGGGCGCGCAAGTGCCGATGCTGATCATGCAGTCCAACGGGGGGGTAGCGACCGCCGAGACGGTGAAACGCTTCCCGATCCGCATCATCGAAAGCGGTCCCGCCGCCGGCGTCCTGACTGCGGCGCGTTTCGCACCCGCTGCAGGCACTGACAATCTGATTTCATTCGACATGGGCGGCACCACCGCCAAGCTTTGCCTGGTCGAGGATGGAAAGCCTCTGCTGACGAGCCAGTTCGAGGTGGACATGACCCACCTCAAGAAGGGCAGCGGGCTGCCGGTCAGCATCCCCGCCGTCGATCTGATCGAGATCGGTTCGGGCGGCGGCAGCATCGCCAAGGTCGAGCTTGGCGCCATCGCCGTCGGGCCGGAAAGTGCCGGCTCGGTGCCTGGTCCGGCTTGCTATGGCCGCGGCGGCACGAAACCGACCGTGACGGACGCGGACCTCGTGCTCGGATATCTCAATCCCGACTACTTCCTCGGTGGCGAGATGAGCCTGGACGCCGAGGCGGCCCTGACGGCGATCGAGAGGGACGTCGCCGTCCCACTGGGCATCGACGTCATGCAGGCCGCCTGGGGCATCCACGAGATCGTCACCGCGCAGATGGCGCAGGCTGCGCGCGCCGTGACGATCAATTGCGGAAAAGACCCGCGCCTGTTCGCTCTCGTGCCCTTCGGCGGCGCAGGCCCGGTCCACGGCACCCGTCTCGCACGCATGCTGGGTTGTCCGAAGGTCGTCTTCCCCCGCGCAGCGGGCGTTGAGTCCGCCGTCGGTTTGCTGATGGCGGAGACCTCGCTGGATCTGGCGCGCACCCACGTGTTGAACCTCGATGGCAACGCCATCGAGGAGATCAACGCCCTCTACCGTGACCTTGAGGAACAGGCTCGCGGGCAGCTCGATGAGGCGGGCGTCCCGCGCGACAGGCAGAGCTTCTCGGCGAGCTGCGACATGCGCTTTGCGGGCCAAGGTTTCGAGATTGCCGTGGATCTGCCTGCCTATCCTTACGCGAAGGCCGATCTCGAAACCCTGCGGAAGGCCTTCCACGCGGCCTACGCCAAATCCTATGGTGCCCGAACTTTCGATCCGGATTGGACGATCGTGGCGGTCCACTGGCGCCTGCGGGCGATCGCCGTCGGCAAGACGCTGGTCATGGACGAACTGCCGAAGCTCCCGGGCGGCGTTGAACGCGCCAAGCGCGGACAGCGTCAGGTCTGGTTCCCCGAGACCAACGGTTTCGCGCTCTGCGACGTCTATGATCGCTATGGTTTGAGCGCAAACGACGCCTTCGCCGGGCCGGCAATCGTCGAGGAGCGAGAGTCCACCATCGTGCTGCCTCCCGGCAGCCAAACGACCGTCGACTCGCACGGCAACCTGATTACCACGCTGAATTGAGGAAACTGCGATGAGCACGATCGATCCAGTCACGTTCTCCGTGGTGTGGGGCGGGCTTCTGTCAGCCGCCGCCGAGATGGGCAGCACGCTGCTGCGCACCGCCTATTCGATGACGGTGCGCGAAGGCTCCGACTTCTCGACGGGTGTTTTCGATGCCGATGGCAACATGATCGCACAGGGCGATTACAGCCCTGGCCATCTCGGTTCGATGGCCTTCACTGTCCGTCAGATGCTCGACTACTACCCCAAGGGCTCTCTCGGCCCGGGCGACGCGGTGATCTGCAACGATCCGACGATCGGTTCCGGGCACCTTCCGGACATCTTCATGGTGACGCCTGTGTTTCATGACGGCGAACTGATCGGTTATGCCGTCAACATCGCTCACCATATCGACGTCGGTGGCAGCGCCCCCGGCAGCGAGGAGGTGGTCGGCGTTAGCGAAACCTGCCAGGAGGGCATCAAGCTGATGCCTGTTCTGCTTTACAAGGCCGGCGAGCCGATCCGGGAAATCCTGCGCATCATCGAGGGAAACGTCCGCATCAAGGACGTTCTCGGCGATCTGCATGCTCAGTACGCGGCAAACATGACTGGCGTCGCCCGGATGCAGGCGCTCGCGCGGCAGTACGGAGCCGCCCAGCTCGCCGAATGCATGCGCGAGATTGTCGCTCGCAGCCGAGACGCCATGGTCGAGGCGATCGCGGAGCTACCGAAAGGCACCTACCATTTCAACGATGTGTTGGACGATGTTGGGCCGGATACCGAACCTGTGCCGTTCCAGCTCGCCCTCACGATCGAGGACGGTCGCATCATCTGCGACTGGCGCGGCACCGGTCCCCAGCGGCCAGCCGGCATTAACGCCTACATGCAGTACACGCGATCCTACTGCATCGCGGCCATCAAGGCGGTTACGTTGCCGCGTTCGCCTCAGAATTTCGGCATCATCGGCTGCATCGAAATCCGCGCACCCAAGGGTAGCTACGTCAATCCCAATCCTGGAGCGGCCAGCGGCGCTCGCGCCGTCAACGCCAATCGCATCTACGAAGTGGTGATGGGTGCACTCGCGCAAATCGTGCCCGACCGCGTGATCGCTGCCAGCTCCGGCTTCTGCAACCCCAAGGTCAGCGGTTTCGTCAGCCCCTATACGGGCAAGCCCTTCTTGGCCTGGATGACGGCGATCGGGGGTGTCGGCGCGCATCGCCATCGTGATGGCCAGGAGGCCACGACCTCACCGACAAACGGCACCAACACACCGGTCGAGGTTCAGGAGATGAACGCGCCGGTCTTCATCGAGCGGATGGAACTGATCCCCGATACCGGTGGGGCAGGGCGGTTTCGAGGCGGCATGGCGGTGCGGAAGGATGTGCGGCTGTTAGCCGATGCCGGGCTCGTCACCAATCTCGGCGATCGCTATGTCAATGCGCCGTATGGGCTGGAAGGCGGTGCGTCAGGCGCGCTCGCGGCCACGATCTTGAACCCGGGCCGACCTGACGAGCGCAACCTGCACTCCAAGGGGACGTACCCTCTGCGGAAGGGAGATGTGCTCAGCATGCGGACGGCTGGCGCAGGTGGTTTCGGCGATCCGGCCAGGCGCGATCCCAAGGCAGTTCTGAGAGATGTGAGGCAGGGATTGGTTTCGGCCCATGCTGCGGCCAGTCTCTACAAGGTCGCGCTGAGTGAGGACGGCCTGGGTATAGATGAGAGCGAAACGCTGAACGCCCGCGCAGCTTCTTCGCTGCTGCCGATCTGACGTGACGAGCCACATAGGCGCCTACGACTGAATGGCGGATCCCTGCTTTTGTTATACAGACCTTCGGCGCGCCCGGCGCGGATCGCCGAAGGCTCGGTGTTCGACTCGCCGGGATCCGATTTTGTCGAAGATCGAGATCGCATTGAACCTTTGGTGAGTGGTGCTTGCCGCGGTCTGTGCGGGCATTCGCCACGGGAAATGAGAGCTTCACAGGTAGCCCCTATGGCATGCCCCTGAAGAGTGGCCCTCCGTGAAGTAGGCGTTGAGCCTTTGGCGGATGCGGCTATGGCGCAGAAGAAGCACACGCCCGAAGAGATCGTCGCGAAGCTGCGGCAGGTCGACGTGTTGTTGTCCCGAAGTTGTCCTGTGGCCGAGGTGATCCGCCCGATCGGGGTGACGGCATTCGCCTATGACGCGAGAGCTTCAGCGCGAATATCTACGAAGAGCTCCTGAACGGCGAGATCTTTTCCAGTCTCGCCGGGGGCAAGGCCGTCATCGAGGGCTGGCGTCAGCGCGGCCACACCAGGCGCCCGCACTCTTCGCTCGGCTGCAAGCCGCCGGCGTCGGCCGCTATCGTGCCGCCGTCGAACATGGCTGAAAAGCCGTCTCTGCAGGAGATTGCAGCCGCGCCACTCAATCGAAGTCGGACAGGGCCACTTGACAAAGAAGTTTCATGGTGAAACGTTTCCATTAACGATGGAAACGTTTCCACGAGGGGATCGCCATGGCTTATGACTCTCTCAATCGACGTGCTTTCCTTCAGGGCGGTGCGGCGGCCGTCGGGGGGCTTGGTCTTCCACTCACGGCGCGAGCGGCGGATGAGCGATCCCTGGTCGTGGCGATCCCATCGAACCCATCGACCTTCGATCCCATCAACCAGGGCAACCACGATGCCATGGTGGTCAATCAGCTCATTTTCGAGAACCTGATCGAGATCGACGGGGAGGGCCGGCGCCGGCCTCTGCTTGCCAAGTCGCTGCCTGCGATCTCCGAAGACCGGACCGAGTATACATTCGAGCTTCGGGACGACGTCGCGTTCCAGAACGGGCAGCCCTTCACCGCCGAGGACGTGAAATACAGCTACGACTATATTCTCGACCCGGCCAACAAGGCGCTGCGGCGCTCGGCCTGGACGAATATCCAATCCGTCGACGTCTTGGCGCGCCATAAGGTACGCTTCAAGATGAAAGCGCCGTTCCGGCCCTTCCTCGACTACATGACCAAGTACATGGGGATATTTCCCGCCGGAAGTCGTGAGAAATACGGCAACGAGATCTTCCAGCAGAGGCCGGAAGGCCTCGGAACCGGGCCCGGCATCTTCGTCTCGGCGCGTTCCAACGATGTCGTCGAATTTCGCCGCAACCCCAATTACTGGCGCAAGGATCTCCCCGGCTGGGACCGGCTGCGTGTGCGGATCGTCTCAGAGGAGGCCGCTCGCATCGCATCGCTCATGTCGAAATCGGTGCACATCATCGGCGCGCCGCCCGTCCGCGACTATCTGCGTCTGCGGCAGGCCAAGGCGCAGGGCATCGTCGGGGCGAGCCGTCCTGCGCTCGGCAGCATGATGCTGATGATCCACAACACCCGAAAGCCGCCGTTCGACGATCCTGATTTCCGCAAGGCGGTGTCGCTGGCGACCGATCGCAAGACCATCGCCGAGAAGATCTTCAACGGTCTGGTCGAGCCCTCGGCGGTGCCGGCTCCAGCCTCGGCGTGGTGGTACAATGACAAGGCAGCGGAAGGCTTGGCCTTCAATTTGGAAAAAGCGAAGGCTCACCTCGCCAAATCCCGCTACGCTTCCGGGGCAGAATTCGAGCTGCTCTATTCCTCGCAGGGCTATCTGCTGGACGTCGGCGATGCGGCCCTGTTCATCCAGGCATCCCTGGCCCGGCTCGGAATCAAGGTAAAACTCCAGCCGCTCGAGACGGGCCAGCTCATCGAGCAGGTCTTCGGCGGAAATCAGACATCCGCGCTCATGGCCGTGATCGGCCCCTCCGATCCAACCTTCATCATCCAGGGCATCTATACGCCGAACCAGGTGATGACGCGCGGCTCCGGCTACAACAATGAGCGGCTCAATACGCTCCTGGCCGACAGCTTCCGTGTCGATGACGAGAAATCGCTGGGGCCCATCTTGGCCGACATGCAGGCGATTCTGGCCGCAGACTCACCCTCGACCTGGATCGGCGCGGTCCACAGCTTCAATCTTTGGCGCAGCAACGTGCAGGGCTTCGAGCCGAATACCGGCATCACGCTCCGCCTGACCGACGCGGCCTTATCCGACCTCCGCTGAGGCGAAAAACCATGTGGTTTGCCAGTCGCATACTCAGCAGTCTTGCAGTGCTCGTCGTGGTCAGCGCGGTGCTCTTCGCGCTGACGCGGCTGACGCCGCTCTCGCCCGCGCGGATCGTGCTCGGCGCCGATGCCACCGTCGAGCAGATCCATGAGTTCGAGCACGATCGCGGCCTCGACCGCGCTCTGCCCGCCCAATATGCGGCGTGGGTTGCGCAGCTTCCCCGGGCGGGGTTCGGTACGTCCTACATCACCGGCCGCTCGATCGATGTCGAGCTGCGCGAGAGCCTTCCTGTCACCGCCGAGCTGGTGGTGGTCACTTTTCTGCTGACGCTGGCCGGCGCGATTCCGCTCGGCCTCGTCGCTGCACTGACGGAAGACCGCTGGCCGGACCACCTGATCCGGGTGCTTTCCCTGATGGCCGTATCGGTCCCGGGATTCTGGCTCGCCCTTGTCCTGATCCGTGTGTTTGCCGTGAGGCTCGGCTGGGTGCCGCCGATCGGAATAACGCCGCTCTCGGAAGGCTGGCACGCCCATCTCGCCTCCCTGGCGCTGCCGGCGCTGTCGATCGCGCTCTACTATATCGGCGCGCTCAGCCGCCTGATGCGCGCCTCCGTCATCGAGATCCTGGGCCAGGACTACGTCCGCACCGCGCATGCGCTGGGCCTGAGGCGCAGTCTGGTGGCTCGCTACGTTGTGAAGAACGCTCTTCCACCGTTCGTCAGCGTCGCCGGCATGTCATTCGGCTACATGTTCGGCTGGGCGATCATCATTGAACTGGTCTTCAACATACCGGGTCTTTCGCGCGCCCTGCTGACCGCCATCACCCAACGCGACTATCCGATGATCCAGGCCACCGTCCTGGTCGTCACGGCGATGTTCATCCTGTCGAACCTCGCTGCGGATCTCATCCAGCGGCTGATCAACCCGAGGCTGAGACATGCTTGACGCTGTGCGCTCACCTGGATCTGCGCCAGTGGCCGCGGTCGCCGGCATCCCAGCCCTGCGCCGGCTGTCCGGGCTCACCGGCACCATGCGCCGCCTTGCGCAGACGCACATCGGGCTGGTGGGGTTGGTCATCGTCGGCTTCGTCGCCCTGGCCGCGCTTCTGGCTCCCTGGCTGCCTCTGCATGATCCGCTCGATCTGATGATGGAGCATCGGCTGGAGCCTCCGGGGCCGGCGTTCCTCCTGGGCACGGACGAGGTCGGCCGCGACATCCTCGCCCGGCTCGTCTGGGGTGCGCGCGGGTCCCTGATGATCGGCGTGCTGACCGTCGCGATCGGGCTCTGCGGCGGGCTCTTCGTCGGTATCCTCTCCGGATATTACAGCGGAACGCTCGTCGAAACCGTCCTGCTCGGCGTGATGGATATCTTCGCGGCGATTCCTCTGCTCGTCTGGGCTATCGCGATCGTGGGGATTTTCGGCACCGGATCGGTGCAGGTCGGCCCGCTCGCGCTGCCCAACGAAGCCAAGATCGTTCTCCTCGTCGGCCTGCTTTTCATCCCCGGGCTGGCGCGTGTCGCCCATGGCCTGGCGCTGGCCGAGGCCGGGGCCGATTACGTGGCGGCGCGGCGCCTGCAAGGCGCGGGTTCCTGGTCCATCATGGCCAGCGACATCCTGCCGAACATCCTCTCGCCGATCCTTGTCCAGGCGAGCGTGCTGATCGGCATCGGCATCATCATCGAGGCGTCGCTGAGCTTCATCGGCCTCGGTGTGCAACCGCCGACCCCGAGCTGGGGCGGAATGCTGGCCGATGCGCGCTCGCTCGCCTTCTCGGACGAATGGTGGGTCGCGACCTGGCCGGGTCTGGCGATCTTTCTGACCGTGATCGGCTTCAACCTGATCGGAGACGCACTCCGCACGGTGCTCGACCCCCGGCGGCGTGAGGGGGGACCGGCGCTATGACCGCCCCTGTGCTATCCCTGAATGACCTGTCCGTCGCATTTGGTCAGGGAGCCGCGGCCCGGACGGTCGTTCACGGCGTGACCCTGCAGGTGCGGGCCGGCGAGAAATTGGCGATCGTGGGGGAGTCGGGCTCGGGCAAGAGCGTCACCGCGCTTGCGATCATGCGCCTGCTTGGACGCTCGGGCCGGGTCGTGGGTGGCTCGATGTGCCTCGAGGGCGAGGACATCACGTCCATTCCCGAGAGCGCCTGCCGCGACCTGCGTGGTCGCAAGGTGGCGATGATCTTCCAGGATCCGATGACCGCCCTCAACCCCGCCTTCACGATCGGGCGGCAGCTCGTCGATGCCATCCGCAGCCATGACGATCCAGGCGGCGGCATGCGTCAGCGTGTCCTGATCGCGATGGCCATCGCCTGCCGGCCGCACCTGCTGATCGCCGACGAGCCGACGACCGCGCTCGACGTGACCGTGCAGGCCCAGGTCGTTGCGCTGCTGAGGGATATCAGCGCGACGTTCGGCATCGCCCTGCTGTTCATCTCGCATAATCTCGATCTGGTCGCCGAGTTCTGCGACCGGATCGCGGTGATGTATCGCGGCCGGATCGTTGAAACCGGCAGCACGGAGGCGATCTTCACGTCTCCGCGCCACCCCTACACGCGCCTCCTGCTGGATGCCGTCCCGCGACCCGGTCGTCCGCTGCGCGCGCCAGCGCCTGGCCGCCCGACCGGGAGCCCCAAGGAAGGCGCCTGCGATTTCCTGCCCCGCTGCCCTCAGGCGGATGTGGACTGCACCTCGCGGCCCAGCCTGCGAGGCGAGGGGGCCCATCTGAGTGCCTGCTGGCGGAGCGCCCTGAGATGAGCCAAGCCGAAGCATTCCCGCCGCCGCTCCTTGCCGCCGCAGGCGCAAGCCGGAGCTATCGGGTCGCGCGTTCGGCGCTGGCGCGCCTGCTCGACCGGCGCACGACATCTGCTCTTCTCGGGGCGAGCTTCGAGGTGCGGGCCGGCGACGTCATGGGCATCGTTGGCGAAAGTGGCAGCGGCAAGTCGACGCTCGCGCGGCTTCTGGTCGGGCTCGATCGCCCGAGCAGCGGCCAGGTCTCGTTCGAAGGGCGCGACCTTGCCAGCTTTGCGGCCGCGGACTGGCAGCGTTTCCGAAACCGCGTCCAGTTCGTCTTCCAGGGCGCACACACCGCCTTGAATCCCCGCAAGACCGTCGCGCGCAGCCTGAGCGAAGCCTTCGCGGGCCCGCTCGCACCCGGAGCGCTCGATGCCTTGCTGGCGCAGGTCAGTCTCGGGCCGGAACTGCTCGATCGGCTGCCGCATCAGCTTTCCGGCGGCCAGAAGCAGCGGATAGGGATCGCCCGCGCGCTCGCGCGGCAGCCGGAGGTACTGATCGCCGACGAGCCGACATCGGCTCTCGACGTCTCCGTGCAGAGCGAAATCATCGCGCTTCTTCAGCAGCTGCATCGCGACAGACACCTGACGCTGGTGATCATCAGTCACGATCTCGGGCTCGTCGGGGCGTTCTGCGACCGCGTGCTGGTGATGTATGCCGGCCGGATCGTCGAGATGGGGCCTGCCGCGAAGATCCTGGCGGCGCCGGCGCATCCCTATACGCAGCGCCTGGTGGCCGCCATTCCGCGCGGGCTCGCCGGGCGCAATCGCCCCGCCGAACCGCCACTGCCCGAAGCGGCCCGCCATGCCGGCTGCCCCTTCGAGCCCCGTTGCAACAACCGAATTCCGATCTGTGCGCAAAGCGAGCCCCCCGAGGTTCACCTCGGCGACCGGCTCGTCCGTTGCCACGTCGCGCAGAGCTCGGTCCAGAACCTAGCGGAGACCAAATCATGACAGCGCGCTCGTTTCGCGTGGGGGCCGATATCGGCGGCACCTTCACGGATATCACCTTCCTGGAAAACGGTCAGACGGTGCATTCGTTCAAGCGCCCGTCGACGCCGGACGATTACAGTCGCGGAATCGTCGAAGGTGTCCTCGCGCTGCTCGACCGCATCGGCGGCAAGCCCACCGAGATCGAGGAGGTCGTGCACGCGACGACTGTGGCGACCAACGCCATTCTGGAGGGCAAGGGCGCCACGACCGCGCTGCTGACGACGCGCGGATTCCGCGACGTCCTGGAGCTCGGCCGGCTGCGCATGCCTGAGCTCTACAACCTCAACTACGAAAAGCCGACGCCGCTCGTGCCACGGCATCGGCGCTACGAGATCGCCGAGCGCATCGGAGCGCACGGCGACATCGTCCTGCCTCTGGACGAGGACAGCGTGGTCGAGGCGGCGCGCAGCATAGCGGCCAGCGATACGCGCGCCGTCGCGGTCAGTTTCCTGCACGCCTATGCCAACCCGCAGCACGAGCGGCGGGCCTGCGAGATTCTCGCCGGGATGCTCGGCCCCGAGATCTTCGTCAGCTGTTCCAGCGACGTGCTGCCGGAGATCCGCGAATACGAGCGGACCAGCACGGTGGTGGTCAACGCCTATCTCGGGCCTGTCGTGCGCTCCTATCTGCGTGCCTTGTCGACGCGGCTGCGCGACGCCGGCATTCACGCACCGCTGCAGGTCATGCAATCGAGCGGAGGCGTGATGAGTGCGCTCGCCGCGAGCGAGAAGCCGGCCTGCATCATCGAGTCCGGTCCCGCCGCCGGCGTCATCGCCGCCGCCCGCATCGGCGCGGCGGGAAGCGCCCATGATGTCATCACCATCGACATGGGCGGGACGACCGCCAAGGCCGCGATCATCGAGCAGGGCCAGCCCGCACGCACGACGGAGTACGAAGTCGGGGCCGGGATCAACATCTCAAGCAAGCTGATCAAGGGCGGCGGGCACGCGGTAAAGCTGCCGTTCATCGACGTGTCGGAGATCGGCGCCGGCGGCGGCAGCATCATACGGGTCGATGCCGGAGGCCTCATCCAGGTCGGTCCCGACAGTGCCGGTGCCGTCCCGGGCCCCGCCTGCTACGGCACGGGCGGCACCCGCCCGACACTGACCGACGCGCTCGTCGTGCTGGGCTACATCAATCCCGAGCATATAGCCGGCGGTGCCGTGCGCCTCGACGCGGCGCGCTCCCGGCGCGCGATCAGCGAGCAGGTCTGTGCCCCCACGGGGCTCGCCCTCGAGACGGCGGCCTATGGCGTCTATGCCATCGCAGCCTCGACGATGATGCGGGCCGTCAAGGCCGTCTCGACCTATCGCGGACGCGATCCGCGCGACTTCACCCTGTTCGCCTTTGGCGGCAACGGCCCTGCGGTGGCGGCCGAGATCGCGCGTCTCCTCGACATGAAGCGCGTCGTCGTTCCGTCCCATCCCGGCGTCTTCAGCGCGCTCGGCCTGCTCTACTCGACGACTGAGCACGACCTGATGCAGACCTATTTCTGCGCGCTCGACGCTGTCGATGGCGACAAGCTCGATACGGCCTACCGCAAGCTCGAGACCAGCATGTTCGCCGGCCTCGAGGCCGAAGGCTTCGCCAGAGCGGACATCGAAATCGAGCGGATTGCGGACCTGCGCTACGCCGGGCAGGCCTATGAGCTGACGATCGGGCTCACAGACCGCCCCGGCGACCCCATCGACATCGCCGCCATGGGCGAGGCCTTCCGCAGCGAGCACAAGCTGACTTACGGCCATGCATCGACGAGCGATCCGCTGGAAATCGTCAATATTCGCGTGACCGGCCGCCCCCGCAACGACAGGACCGGCGCCTATCGGCCGTCGGCCCCGGGCGCGCGAACCGTGACGTCTGGCTCTCCCCCGGTGCGGAAATGCTGGTTCGGAGCGGAGTGGGGGCATCTGGAGACGCCGATCGTCACGCGCCTCGACCTCGCAGCCGGCGACCGGGAAAGCCCGCTGATCGTCGAGGAATACGACGCCACATGCGTGGTTCCGCCTGGCTGGACAGCGGGCCTGGACGAATTGGGCAACCTCGTACTCACAGCTTCGGAAAGGTGACGTCATGCTCGCTCCCCATTCTGCCCCCGCATTGTCGCGCTCCGATCCGGTGACGCTGGAGATCGTCAAGAATGCCCTCGCGTCCATCGCGGACGAGATGGCGCTGGTCATCCTGCGCAGCGCCTATTCGCCGATCGTCCGGGACTCGATGGACTACTCGACGGCGCTCTGCGATCGAGACGGTCTGATCATCGCTCAGGGCCTCACCAATCCCGTGCATCTCGGCTCGTTCCCGAGCGTGATGGTCAACATCCTCAAGCGGTTCGGCGGGACGATGCAGCCGGGCGACGGCTACATCACCAACGACCCCTACGGTGCCGGCGGCATGCATCTGCCGGACGTCTATCTGGTCAAGCCCGTGTTCCACGCCGGCAATGTGGAAGGTTTCGTTGCCAGCCTTGTCCACCACACCGACCTCGGCGGAATGGCGCCGGGCAGCATGGCGCTGCATGCCACGGAGATCTTCCAGGAAGGATTGCGGATCCCGCTCATCAAGGTCATGCACGAGGACCGGATGGACGAGAACCTTCTGGCTTTCCTGGAGGTCAATTCCCGCGTGCCGGAGCAGGTTCTGGGCGATCTTCGTGCCCAGATCGCCGCTTGCGCCGCTGCCGAACGGGGCTTCGGCAAGGTGCTCGAAAAATATGGCGCGCCGGCCATGCGCGGCATGCTCGCGGAACTGCACGACTATGCGGAAAAGCTCGTCCGCGACGAGATCAGCGCGATGCCCGACGGCGTCTACGAGGCCGAGGACTTCATCGACGGCCTTGGCGAGGGCGGCGGGCCGATCCGCTTCAAGGTCACGATCACCGTCGCAGGCGACGAGCTCGAAATCGACTGGACGGGGACCAGCGGGGAGGTGCCGGGCGCCATCAACGGACCCGTGGCGATCACCTATTCGGTCGCCTATGCCGCATTGCGCTGCGCCGTCCAGGCGGCCGTGCCAAACTGCGAGGGCTATACGCGACCGGTCCGGGTCGTGGCTCCGCTCGGCACCATCGTCAACCCGCGTCCGCCCGCGGCCTGCGCCGCCCGCGGCGTCATGGCCTATCGCATGCTCGATGTGCTGTTCAACGCCTTCGCCCAGATCGTGCCGGACCGGATGCCGGCCGCTGGCGAAGGTGGCCCCTCCGCGGTGTCGCTCAGCGGCACTCACGAGGGGAAGACCTGGCTGATCACCGACGGAATTCTCGGAAGCTGGGGTGGCCGAGCCACGAAGGACGGGGTCGACGGCATCGCCAACCCCGGCGCCAACCTTTCGAACATGCCGATCGAACTGATCGAGGCGCGCTATCCGCTGAGGATCGAGACCTATGGCCTCGTCGCCAATTCGGGCGGTGCCGGCCGTCGCCGTGGCGGCATGGCGATCACGCGCTCGTACCGCGTCCTTGGGGATGACGCGCAACTGACGATCCGTTCGGATCGGCGCGCGCATTTGCCGCCGGGTCTCTTCGGCGGATGTCCGGGCTCTCCGTCTCTCAACATCATCGATCGGAACGGCAAGACCGAACTCCTGCCGGTGATGCCGATGCGGACGCTTGCCCTGAGCAAGGGGGATCTGTTCACCCATGTCGCCCCCGGTGGGGCAGGCAATGGTGACCCGCTCGAGCGTGACCCGGATCATGTCGCCGCCGATGTCCGCGAAGGCCGCTTCACCGCGCAATTCGCTCGCGACGTCTATGGCGTCGTCACAGGCGCGAACGGGCGCCCCGATCCGATCGCGACGGAGGCCTGTCGCGAAGGCCTGGCAGCCGATTTGCCGAAGCTGGCGGAGGCGCAGCTGCGCCTCTTCATGCAGGGCGATCGAAGCCGGGCGGCGCTGAGCCGGGAACATGAGGGGGAACTGGCATGACAGCGCTAGCCGCATTTCCGGCGACGGGCCCGGGAGAGCGCCGGACCGATTGCCGCCGGCACGATCGCGCCCGGCTCCTGCGGCCAAGCTGGGCGGAACTCGATTTCGGCGCATTGAGCCGGAATGTCGCGGCAACGCGCAGCCTGGTCGGCCCGGATGTTCGCATCTACTTCGTCTGCAAGGGCGACGGCTTCGGCTTTGGCGCCGCTGCGGTCGCGAAGGCCGCGGAACGCGCCGGCGTCGACGGCTTCTGCGCCGGCAGCCCGGACGAGGTCGTCTCGATCCGCAGCACCGGCACGACGCTTCCCGTCCTGCTGTTCGCTTCGACCACGCCGGACGATCTGCCGGCCGCTGCCAGGCTCGGTGCCACGGTGACGGTCCAGAGCATGGCCGATATGGAAGCCGTGCTTGCGGCGAGCGATAGGATGGAGGTCTTTGTCGAGGTCGATTGCGGGCTTGGCCGCTACGGCCTGCGCCCCGAGCAGTGGCCCGGCGTCCTGCAGCGCCTTCGCGCCGCCGCTCATGTCAGGGTGCGGGGCCTGTACTCGCATCTCAGCACTCCGGATGATCCCGAGATCAGCCGGGCCCAGGCCGAACTCTTCCGGCAGGCGGCAGCCGATGCTGCGGCCGCCGGCCATGACGATCTCATTCTCATGCTGGCGTCGAGCCGCGTGGTGCTGGCCTATCCGGAGATGCTCTTCAATGCGGTCGACCCCGGGCGATTGATCTATGGCGGGGGGCTCGATGAAAACTGGATGGAGATTGGTGGCCTCTCGCCTCTGCTCGCGGCCGTGAAGTCCCGGATCATCCAGGTCCAGGAGCATCCTCCGGGTACAGTGCTGGGGATCGGCTATGGTGCGCCGATCGCCATCGAACGCAGCATGCGCACGGCGGTCGCGCCGATCGGTTTCTGGGATGGGCTGAACCATATTCCGCCTCTTGGCGAGGTGCTGATCCGAGGACGGCGCTGCCCGGTGCTCGGGCGCCGGACCTTCCAGCATTCGGTCATCGACGTCACCGGGATCGCCGACGCCGCGCCCGGCGACGAGGTCGTGGTCCTCGGGCGGCAGGGAGCCGAAGAGATTTCGATCCATGACCTCGCCAGGGCCATCGGCATCACGGTCATCGAATTGGTCCCGCGGCTCGCGCGCTCATTGCCGCACGTGTATGTCGGCCTGGGGCAGGAGAGGGACGGGCGTGGCTAAAATGGGGACGAGGCAGTCGGCGGACGAGCCCAGGCCGATCACGATCAAGGATGTCGCGAGCCGGGCCGGTGTCGGGCTCGGCACCGCTTCGCGGGTTCTCAACGGCAACGAGAATGTCGCGCCTCATTTGCGCGAGCAGGTTTTCAAGGCCGTACAGGATCTGGGTTATCACCCCAATTCCGTGGCGCGCTCCATGCGGCTCGGAAAGAGCTACGCCGTCGGCTGCCTCGTCACGGACATCCGCCAGCCCATAGCGGCCGAAATGATCGCGGCTGCGGAAAACACCCTGCGTCGCGAGGGATACACGCTGATTGTCGCCAGTACGCATTTCGACGACAGCCGCGAGGCCGAGATCCTGTCATTGCTGCAGAATCGCGTCGTCGACGGCATGCTCCTGGCGGTCAATCGGGACAACGATCCGGAGACGGCGCGACGGCTCGCCGCCATCACGATTCCCATGGTGCTCTGGGAGCGCAGCCCCGATGGCGGATTCGATACCGTCCTGACGGAGCATCGCACCGGTGCCCGCAGGGCAACCGAGCATCTCCTGGAGCTGGGGCATCGCGAGATCGCGCTCGTTGCCGGCCACCTCGATACCTGGGTCGGCCGGGAGCAACGGGCAGGTTTCGATGCAGCGTTCGCTGGCCAGGGGCTGGAGCCGCCGGCAGGTCGCATCTTCGAGGTGGGGGCGTTCGGGGCTCGCAAATTGGAGGCCCTGTGCCGTGGAGAGCGGCCCATCACAGCGATCATCGCCAATATCGACGAGATCCCCGGCATCCTGCATTTCTGCGCGAAGCGCGGCCTCGTGCTGCCGCGCGACCTTTCGATCGTGTCGATCGGTGACGCCAGTATCCTGGAGGTCATGACGCCGTCGATCACGGCCGTGCGCGGCAATGGTACGAAAGTGGCCCAACTCGCAGCCACTCTTCTGCTGAAGAAAATGTCCGACAAGCAACCGCAAGCGGCGTCGGAGCGCTTGTCCGTGGGGATGCAACTCAAGATCCGGCACTCCACCGCGCCTTTGGGCGATCGTGGCGGCCGGCCTGTCCAGCATGCGCATAGTGCTGCTGATCGCTGATCGAGCATGCTGGGGAAGGTCATGATGTCCCTCCATGTCAGAACGCCGACCTACTGCTCGCCTTTTCTCTCCCGGGCGAGCGGGCGCAAGGTGTGGCTGAAGCTTGAATCCATTCAACCCTCCGGATCCTTCAAGCTCCGCGGCATCGGGCTTGCGTGTCAGGAACATGCAAAGCGCGGGGTCAAGCGCTTCGTCAGCTCGTCTGGCGGCAACGCCGGGATCGCCGTCGCCTATGCCGGGCGTGAACTCGACGTCCCGGTGACGGTTGTCGTTCCCGAGACGACATCGCCAAGGGCATGTCGCCTGATCTCGGACATGAATGCCGATGTCCTGGTACAGGGTGCGTCCTGGCAGGAGGCAAACGAGCGCGCGCTTTCGATGCTGGGCGACAGCGACGCGTTCATCCACCCCTTCGACGACCCGGTGGTGTGGCGAGGGCACTCGACGATCATCGATGAGGTGGTCGAAGATGGAGTGCGGCCGGACCTCGTCGTGCTCTCCGTCGGTGGCGGCGGATTGCTGAGCGGCGTCATCGAAGGCTTGCGTCGCCACAAGCTGGATATTCCCGTTCTTGCGGTGGAGACGACGGGCGCGTCCTCCTTTGCCCAGTCGGTTGCCCGGGGCGAGCGCATCGTTCTACCGGCGATCGAAAGCATCGCCACCTCGCTCGGTGCGCGCCAGGTGTCGGAGCATGCCTTCGCTCTCCTTGCAGAGCATCGCATCGACTGCGCCGTCGTCTCGGATCTTCAGGCGGTTGATGCCTGCCTGCGGTTCCTGGACGACCATCGCATCCTGGTCGAGCCGGCATGCGGGGCAAGTCTCGCCACGCTCTACCAGAATGTCGCGGACCTCGCCGATCATCAAAAAATCTTGGTCATCGTCTGCGGCGGGGCGACATCGACAGTCGAGCAATTGAATACGTGGCGCCGGAATCTTTCGATGGCGAGAGATCCCTAGGCCCAGGCCGATATCTCTGCCAATGAGAATAGATGCCTGTTTCAAATTCAACCTTGGGTGATCGTGATGTCGGTCGATTTCCACGGCAGCTACATCGACAGGGCGGCCCTCGTCGTCATGCATTATCAGGTCGATGTGTTCGACATCCTGTTCGGGCAGCAGCCATCGCCCTTGCTGGATCGGTGCAACGCACTGATCCGCCAATGGCGCGCCACCGGCCGACCGGTGCTGTTCCCCAACTTCTCGCTGGGCGAAGGCTATGAACATGCGCCGCCGGCTGAAAACCGTCAGATCACGCCCTATCTCCCGAGCGGACGATTTCGCACCGGCCTGCCCGTAGAAGGGCTCGCAATCGAACCGGGCGATCTTGTCTATGCATGCCCGCGAGCCAGCGTCTTTTATGGCACATCGCTCGACGCCGACCTTCGGACGCGCGGTGTCAGCACGCTCGTCATGGCCGGGATAAGCACGACCGGCGTTGTTCTTTCGAGTGTCGCCTGGGCCAGTGATGCGGACTACGATCTGAGACTGGTCCGGGACTGCTGCTACGACCCTGATCAGAATGCGCACGAGGCCCTGTTTGGGTCCGGGTTTGGCGGACGCGTAAAGGTCGTGTGAAGCGGAGTTCGGATTGACCTGCCGCGGCATCAATCCCGGCTGCGGTGAACAGCCTGTCGCGCGAGTTGCATATGGCGGCGGCCGCGATGGCGCATGCCGCATCCGACCCGTTCTTGCGGTTGATGCTCGATCCACCCGTGACGGGACGGCTCGGCGATGCCGGCGCGGGGCCGCAGCGGCTGCTTTCAATGCATAAGCCGCCCGCCCGCGATATCGAGTGTCGCGCCCGTCAGCCAGCTCGCGCTTTCGGAGGCGAGGAAGAGAGTTGCTGCCGCTACGTCCGCCGGGGAGCCGAGCCGCCGGATCGGATGGGCAAGGGCAACCTGCGCCTGGATGTCGGGTGGCATATGCGCTGCCGTGCGATCCGTCAGAACGGCGGAGGGCGCAACGCAGTTCACGCGCACCCCGCTCGGGCCGAGGTCATGTGCCGCCTGCTGCGTCAGCATGATGATGCCTGCCTTGGCGACGCCATAGCCAAGCGGCGCCTGTGAGGGCGCACGGCCGGCGGAGGAGGCCATGGTGATGACGGCCCCTCCACGCCCTTGCCTGAGGCTGGGCAAGAAGACGGACAGCGTCAGGAAGGTCGCGGTCAGATTGTGGTCGAGACTGGAGCGCCAGTCCGCTTCGGTTACGTCCTCCAGCGGCGCGGGGCGACCACTCCCGCCGCCAGCAAACGCGACCAGAATATCGAGCTTGTCCCCTCGTTCCGCGAACACGGCGCGCGCAGCTTCCAGTTCCTCGCGACTGGTGCAGTCGAGGCAGACACTGGCATGCCCGGCTGAGATTGCTTCCAGCGAGCGGAGCGTTGCGTCGAGCCGGCTCCGATCACGCCCCGCCACTGTGACGCGCACGCCGTTGCAGGCAAGCCAGCGCGCCGTTTCAGCGCCAATGCCGCCGGAGCCTCCGGTGACGACGGCCGTCTTGGCGGCGAGATCGGGATAGATCGGGATCGAAAACATTCACCGCTCCTCAGGCGTAACGTGCGATAGCCATGCAGACCACCGTGACCATCAGCAGGGCGGCGGCAACGCGTTGGATGCGACCGGGCGTGGCCGCAGGACCGGCGGCACCAGATCGCAAAGCCCATAGGGCGCCGATCGCCTGGATTGCGAATGCCGTCAGCGCTGTTGCCGCTCCCACGGCGAGCGTCGCCTCCATATTGCCGAAACCACCTGCGTGAGCGAGCTGCCAAAGCAGCATGCCCGAGCCCATCGCGACAAGCGCGGCTCCCATCTGGGGTTTGGCCAGCCCGGCGGCATCCGCTCCGCCGGCCCGCGCCAGAACGAAGGTCGTCCCAGCCCAAAAAACAGAGGAGAGAAGATGCACGGCGATGATGATCGGCAGGGGCTGCATCGGCTAAGCTCCGGTGGCGCAGATTGAACATGCGTCAAATTTGGATATACACACTGTATAGTCATGACTCGCAACGGTACGTCAAGGCCCTATTCAGGCACCAAGCGGGAGGCAAAGGCGGCGGAAACGCGCAGTCGGCTGCTCGCAGCTGCTACGGCGCTGCTCCGCCAGCCGAGCGGCGGGGCGCTCTCGCTGGAATCCGTCGCTGTAGCCGCGGGGGTAACCCGGCTCACGGTCTACAATCAGTTCGGCTCGCGGCGCGGCCTCCTCGAGGAGACGTTCGACAATCTGGCGGCAGCGGGCGCGATGGCGACGCTGACGGAAGCGATGGCGCTCGCGGATCCGCACGAGGCCCTTGCCGGGCTGGTCCGGGTCTTCTGCGATTTCTGGAGTTCAGATGATGCATTGGCCGGGCTGTTCGCGACAGCCGCCATCGACACGGAGTTGGCCGAAAGCCTGGCGCTGCGCAACGAGCGCCGCCGCATGGCGCTGGGCGTGATTGTTCGCCGCAGGGGCGGTGACGAAGCGAAGCAGAAAGACGTTGTCGACCTGCTCTTCGCTTTGACGAGCTTCCCCATGTTCCAGATGCTGCGCACCGGCGAACGCGGCGCCGACGCCATATGCGCGCTGCTCCAACCGCTCTGCTCCCGGGTGCTGGAAGGAGAGTCCGGGGAGGGGCCCGGAGCAGCATTGTAGTTGGGCCGGCCCCGCCGGGCTGACAGAGCGTTCGCCTCCGGCAGCGCGAGCACGCGGGGCGGCATGCCAGGACGCCGGGCAAGGTGCTCTGGAGGTCCCATCAGGGTTGCCAGCGGAGTTAGCTACGGATTTGTGAGCGTCCGGTTCCGGGCGACATGCAAACCTCCGCTCTTGTCGCTTCACGGCTCCCCAACTGGCAGAACCTCGATACATGGATCTCCGCGTTTCGAACTGCGAGGTTTCTCTCGGTTCGACAGCCTAACGCGTCCATCGGGCGTCACCGATACGGGCGCCGAAATGACGGCCAAAGGCAAGCAGCGCATCGATGATCGGCTGATCGTTACCGTCAGCCAGGGCGAAGAGCGGATACGAGACGCTGACGGCGATCGAGGTGCCCTTGTGCTTCTCCGTGAGGGCGATCGAGACCGCCTTTACGCCGTCGAAGAGCTCCTGATTTGAGATGGCGTAACCACGCAGTCGCGTTAGGGCCAGCTCGCGCAGCAATTCGTCGACCGAGTGCAGCGTCTGCCTGGTGGTCGCAGCCAAGGAGCCTTCAAACAGGCCGCGAATCTCCGCGTCGGGCTTGAGCGAGAGAAGCGCCTTGCCCATCGCCGCTGCATGCGCCGGCAGGCGGTGTCCGGGCTCGACGGCGAACTGGATCGGCTGCGAGCCGCGTACCGTCTTGAGCACGACGACCTCCGCTCCGGAGAGGACCCCCAACCATACCGTGTGCTGCGTCTCGCGTGCGAGCGCTTCCATTTCCTTTTGCGCCTGCTCGACGATGTCGAATTTGCGGTGGAAGCCGGCGGCGAGCTGGACGGCGAGAATTCCTGCGCCGTAGCGCTGGGTTAGCGGGTCCTGCTCGATCAGGCCGCCACCTGCCAGTGAAGCCAGCAGACGCGAAGCCGTGCTGCGATTCACCTTGAGATGGCGACTGACGTCGCCGACCCGCAGCTCTCCGCCTGATTCAACCATGAGCTGCAACGCGCTGACGGCCTTCTCGATCGATTTCATCCAGCCTCGCATTGCGGCTTGACGTGGCGACAAAGCGCCGCCACGATTAATAAACAACATGTTGCACAATACGCAACACAATCAAAACGTCAAGGGAGAAGACGATGCGAGGAACCGGCGGCGCGCTGCTCTATGCGACCCTGAAGAGCCATGGGGTGAGGTGCCTGTTCGGGATGGAGGATCCGATCCATGTCTTCCATGCGGTCGATCGGTCCTTCACCCGGATTGTTACCGTCCGCGACGAGAAGCATGCGGCGATCATGGCGCATGGCTATGCCCAGGTGACCGGCCGTCCCGGCGTCTGTGCCGCGACCTTCGGCCCCGGCGCGACCAACCTGATCACGGGGCTCCTCGAGGCGCAGCGCTCGTCCGTGCCGGTGATCGCGCTGGTGCAGGACCATGCGCTACGGCTGAAGAACAAGCATGCCAGCAGCGCGCTCGATCACGCCGTGGCGCTCGGTCCCTACGTCAAGGAAGTCATTCGCATCGACATGCCAGAGCAGGCGGGCGATGCGGTGCGCAAGGCGTTCCGGATCGCGACGACGGGGCGCCCCGGCCCGGTCGTGCTGCTGTGCCCGGGCGATGTGATGGCGGCGGAGGCCGAGGCCGAGACCTGGGCGGACCCGGCCTATGCCCATTTTCCGGCCAACCGCGTCCGGGCGAGCCGGGAGTCGATCGCCGGTGCCGCCCAACTGCTGGCGGGCGCGCGCCGACCGCTGCTGATCGCCGGTGGCGGCTCGATCATCTCGGGCGCCGAGGAGGAGATCCGGATCCTGGCGGAGCTCTTCGACATGCCGGTCGCGACGACGATGACCGGGCGCGGCGCCATCCCCGACACCCATCCTCTCGCCGCGGGCCCGCTCGGCTCGACCACGGGCGGGCGCTATGGCCGCGGCCGCATCTCGAACACGCTGTTCGCCGAGGCGGACGTCGTCTTCGTGCTCGGCTCGCGCACCGGGCAGATCTGCTACAGCGACTGGTCGCTGCCCAAGCCCGGCACCAAGCTGATCCATCTCGACATCGACCCGGCCGAGATCGGTCGCAATTTCGCGACCGACGTGGCCATGGTCGGCGATATCCGCGACACGCTGCGCGACCTCCTCGCCCATTGCGCCGAGCACGGGCTGGCGCGCACCGACGCGGCGACCCGCGAGCGCCTCAACGCCCTGACCCAGGCCTGGCGCGAGGAATTCCGGCCCGTCGCCACCTCCGGCCAGACGCCGATCCGGCCGGAGCGGCTGCTCGCCGAGATCTCGGCGCGGACGGACGAGAAAACCCTGATCGTCACCGATGCCAGCTACGTCACCGGCTGGGCGATGAGCCATATCGACGTGCCCGGCGCCGGCCGCTTCATCCTCTCGCCGCGCGGCACCGGCGGCATTGGCTGGAGCCTGCCGGCCGCGATCGGCGCCAAGATGGCCGACCCCTCGCTCAAGGTCGTCTGCGTCACCGGCGACGGCGCCTTCGGCTATGTCTTCAACGAGCTGGAAACTGCCGCCCGCTACGGCGTCGAGGTCCTGGTCGTCGTCTTCAACAACGGCACGCTCGGCTTTCAGCGGCACTGGGAGCAGAAGGCGATGGGCCGCTATCTCGAATGCGACTTCCTCGACATCGACTTCGGCGAAGTCGGCCGCGCGCTGAAATGCAAGGGCGAGCGCATCACCGATCCGACGGGGATCGCAGATGGCCTCGCGCGCGGGCAGGCGGCGGGAGCGCCTTACGTCCTCGACGTCGTGATCGATCCGGACGCCACGGCGCCGATCGTCGGCTTCGAGACCATCCTCGCCGCCGACGCCGTTCACTGACGCCACGCTCGCACAAGATCAAAGGGCTGCCGGAGAGACAGCCTCAAACAGGGAGGGAACAGCATGTTGAAACATATCGCAGCCATGACGATGGCCGTTGCCGTCACGGCCATAGCAGCACTGACGGCCTCCGCCGCCAAGGCCGGCCCGACGCTGGACCGGATCATCAAGGAGAAGAAGATGGTCGTGGGCGTCGCGCCCTGGAACCGCTTCGTCCTGCTCAATCCGAAGAGCGGGGAATACGAGGGCTTCATCGCCGATGACATCCATAATTTCGAGCAGATGACCGGGATCAAGGTCCAGCTCGTCAATACCACCTGGAGCGGGCTCGTCGCCGGGCTCCAGGCCGGGCAATGGGATGTGGTGATGAGCGGCCTCGGCGCCACGCCCGAGCGCGCCATCGCCGTCGCCTTCACCGACCCGATCGGATACCTGTCGTCGACCGCGATGGTGCGCGCCGACAGCTCCGTGCAGAGCTTCGAGGATCTCGACAAGCCCGGCAATGTCGTCTCGGTCGTCAGCGGCACGGCCGCCCAGCAATTCGCCCAGCGAACCTTCAAGAACGCCAAGGTGAACCCGCTCTCCGACACCGCCGCCGCGGTGCTGGAGGTGATGCAGGGGCGGTCGACCGCCTATATCGGCGATTCCGTCTCGAACGCGATGCGCGCCGAGGAGCGCCCGACCGAGCTGCGCAATGTCAAGTTTGCAGCCGACAAGACCGAGTGGACGACCATGAACCACGCCGTCCGCTACTCGGATCTCGATCTCGTGGTGTTCCTCAACACCTATGTCCGGGCGATGCAGCTTCGTGGCTGGTACCGCACTCTCGCAGAGAAGTGGAAGTTGCCGCCCGAACTCGCGACCGGGCCGCGCTGATCTCACCCAGGGACGCGCTGCGTTCGTCGGCGCGTCCCTTTTCGCCTGGATTTCCGGCCGGGGTCGGGACATGAATTACACTTTCCAGTTCGGCGTTCTCAGCGATTACGGGCCGTATCTCGCCGGCGGCCTCTGGCATGCCTGGTGGACGAGTTTCCCGGCCATCCTGTTTTCGACCCTGCTCGGCGTCGTCTTGGCTGCGATGAGCATGTCGCAACGCAGGCTGGTACGCAGTGCCTCCGTCGTCTTCGTCGATCTGTTCCGCACGCTGCCCGTGGTGGTCCTGCTGATCTGGATCCATTACGTGCTGCCGATCCTGACGGGCGCTTCGCTGTCGCCGACGGCGAGCTCCGTCATTGCACTCTCGCTCAACGGCGCGGCGCTGGCCTGCGAAGCCTTCCGCGGCGGGCTCGAGGCGATCCCGCAGACGCAGGTGCAAGCCGCGCAGTCGCTCGGCTTCTCGCGCTGGAAGGTGATGCGCTACATCACCCTGCCGCAGGCCTTCTTCGCCACCTTGCCCTCGCTGACCAACGTCCACATCACCGTGATCAAGAACGTGACCGTGACCGTACTGATCGCGGTCCCCGAAGTGATGTTCCGTGCGCAGGAACTGACGGTCCAGTTCTTCCGCCCGCTCGAATTCTACACCGGCGCGGCGCTGCTATATGTCGCGCTGATCTGGGGCTACACCATCCTGATGCGGATGATCGAAAGGCTGCAGAAATGGCAAGCGATCTGAGGGCGGCGGCGGCCATGCCTGCCGCGCAGGACTTCATTCGGATCCACGACGTCCATAAATCCTATGGCGATGTGAAAGTCCTCAACGGGATCTCGCTCGATGTCGCCGAGGGAGAGGTTCTGGTGTTGTGCGGGCCAAGCGGTTGCGGCAAGAGCACGCTGCTGCGCTGCATCAACGGATTGGAGACGATCAACGCCGGCGCCATCACGGTCGGCGGCCGCAATGTCGCGACTGCAACGCCGGAGGAACTTCAGGCGATCCGGCTCTCGACCGGCTTCGTCTTCCAGAACTTCAACCTGTTCCCGCATATGACCGCGCTGCAGAACATCACGATTGCGCCGATGAAGATCCTGGGCCAATCGGCACGAGAGGCCAGCGACGAAGGCCGCCGGCTCCTCGAACGCGTCGGGATGGCCGACAAGGCCAATTCCTACCCGTTTCAGCTTTCCGGCGGCCAGCGCCAGCGCGTCGCCATCGCCCGTGCGCTCGCAATGAAGCCGACGCTGATGCTGTTCGATGAGCCGACCTCGGCGCTCGATCCCGAGATGCGCGAGGAGGTGCTGCAGGTGATCCGCCAGGTTCATCACGACCACGGCATGACCATGGTCGTTGTGACACACGAGATCGGTTTTGCCAGGAGCGTCGCCAGTCGCGCGATGCTGCTCGATGCCGGTGAGATCGTCGAGGAGGCGCCGGTCCGCAGCTTCTTCGCCAATCCGACGCAGGAACGCACCCGGCGCTTCCTCCGGGCGATCGTCAACGACTAGCCGACCGCGCCTGACGCGAGGGGCAACCTCAGAGTGAAAGGCGTCTCGCTCATTTCGCTTCTTTCCTTGGGCCGGCATGAACTGCGGGTTGTCGATCCAATTCCGCTCGGCAGGCCCGAATTTGACAGCTTTTCCGCTTTCTCGGCAGCCAGACACCGATGACGACCGAAGCGGCGGCGCGACGACCGGGCAGCATGGATGCAGCATTCGGCGCGTGATTTTTCCGCCGCTCGAAACCTCGTCAAAGCAGCACGATAGCGAAGGCGAGAGCGAAGGCCGCGATCAAGCCCAGATGGGCCATCCAGCCGAGATATCGCGCAGCTATCCAGACGCGATAGAAATACCAACGTATTGAGATCGCTGTCATATCGGGCTCCAAATCCTGGGCCCAGGGCAGAAAGCCTGCCGAGTCATCAAAATGACCTTCAAATAATAAGAACGGTCATATGAGGCGTTTTTGAACAATAACACCTGGGCATTGAAAAGTCCATTTTCATCATTTTATTTAGAGATATCGATGGTCTTTTGATTTTACTATTTTGTTTTCTTTTAAGGGCGGCCTATGATGCCCTTATCGGCAGTCTCTTATCAGGGCGCTGTCGGCTGAGGGCGTTCACGCTCTGGCCCTGACCGGGGAGGACTCGATGTCCTCAACCTTTCTGACAGCAGGCGACACAAAATTGATCGAGCACCTGCTCGATGAGGTCTATGAATCCTGGGCGCAGCGCGGCATCGATATCGAGAAAGCCCGTGCCGAGCTCTTCGCTCGTGCCTATGGCATCGGTGCCCGCATCGACACCAACTTCGGCCGACACTTGGCGAAACATACCGGAGGAGCGGGCAGGGGGGATACCCCCTTTCTTCGACAAGAGCACATGCTCCCTTCGCCGGATGAGGAGCTGAATGCGGCGCCGGAAGTTCTGCCAATTTCAACAGCAGGTCATACCGATGTCCTGATCATCGGACGGAATTTCAGTGGCGAAGCGGCTTTGATCCGATGGCTCTCGGACGGTCCTTCGCCTCGGCCAAATGGATTTTGGGCGCGGTGCGACAACGACGAACCATTCGCTGCGACGCACTGGATTCCATCAACCTGGACGACGGATGAAGAGCGGAAGCATTCCGGCCGAGGAGCGTACGTAGACGCCAAGCCGGAATTCCTGTCCCACCTCGATCTTCAGTCGGCCATTGCGGCGTTTCTAACGGTCTGCCAGGTCGAGGCTGGTGCGGTATCTGCGGCGACTGCTGCGGACGCCATTCGACGCATCTTTCCCAATTGGAGGGCGGCGGGGATCGACCTTGCCACCGCAATCGCAGAAGAAGCGCTTCGCCAGGGCTTCCCGATCGGAGAGGGATTGAAACCGCCCATCCCATTCTCTCTGGAGAGCTGGGAGAATGAAGGTGGTGCGGTAGCCGGGGAGAAGCGTCATCGAGCCAGCTCCGGCCCGGACCATCGTTCTCTGAATTCCGGCGCGGGTCATGACCATGCGATGGTCGAAACCCAGCCCTGAGTCTTTGAGCCGACCGTCATCTCTATCGAGAATTTGGTCGGCGGCAACTCCGCTTGCATTTGATCCTCAGAGGCTTCGCTGGCCGCATTCATCTCGTTTCCCGCGCCGCGCGCGGACGATCGGCTCTATCGTGAAACCGACAGTCGAGGCTTATACCGTCGCCATCCCGTGGTACGAACCGGAGGATTTCGATCAACTCTGGGCAATGACCAGCGACGGGGGCGATGCGCCGCCCGATTACGACACCTGGCATCGAAGCGCCGTTGCCGTTGTCAGCGCGTGGCTCGCCACGGGGCGGGCCCTGCAAATCGTGACGATCCGTCCTGCTGGCCTGATCGCTTGGCTCGACATTCGTGGATTGGCCAACACGACCGAAAATCAACGTCGCTACGCGGAACATTTCGCCACCCGAAACCAAGATGCCGCCTAGACGAAGGCGATTTCCCTGCCGTCGAAATCGCGCCGCGCTGCTCTTCCTGCGAAGCAGTGACGTCGATAAAGAGCCGAAAAATCAGGCGAACACTTCGATAATATCAAAATTATTTCGAATCTCTGAGAATGAAATATGATACCGTACTCTACGGGAGCTTTCTCTTCCGTGGAACGAAAGATAATCCCATGAAAATCCCTGCAGAAACCAAGCCTGCAATCTGGGGCGCGGTCGGTGGCGCGATTGCTCTCGCAGTGATCGGATTCACCTGGGGAGGTTGGTCCACGGCCGCATCAAGCGAACGCCTGGCCGCGCTGAGGGCCGAAAATGCTGTCGTGGCCGCCCTGTCTCCGATCTGCGTGAACAGATTTCAGCAGCAGCCGAATCCCGATGCTGCTCTCGGCGAATTGAAGAAGATCAGCTCCTGGCAACAGGGCGATTACATCGCGAAAGGCGGCTGGGCCACGATGGTGGGCAGCACCTCGCCGGACTCGGCCGTGGCAAAGGCATGCGCCGAAACGCTCAGCATGCAGAAGAGCTGAGATGTTGACGGGCTGCGCGGAGAGATTCCTGCGCGAGCCGGCGAAGACGCAAAAGCCTGACATTGGCGCCCGGGCTCGCCGACACGAAGAGCGGTTCGTTCGAGCCCGCCCGTTCATGCCGGCGAGACCCGCAGGTGCCTCCGGTTTCAGGCCAACGCCAAGGCCAGTGCCTGGGTCAGCACGGCTGCCCCCGCGCGCGGGGCTTCAGCCTCGCAACGGATGAGACCCGAGCGGCGAGGACGTCTTCCGCCCGCCCGCCGGCGGCAGGAGGGAAGGGCGCTTTCACGCGGCTGTCGCCAGAGACGCTCACCGCCGCAACCCACAGGAGGTGGCCATGGCCAAAGGACAGCTACGCGGCAATCGAGAAGCCAAGAAACCGAAGAAGAAAAAGGAAATCGCTGCGGTGCCGACCCCGGTCCGCGGGACGTCGATGCCAATCGCCCCCCCGACGAACACGAGCAAGCATGAGCGCCCGAGCCAGAAAAAATAGGGTCATGTTGAAGCCGAGCGCTCTTCGCCGCGAGCAGCCTGCCGGGACCTGTCGCGCGGTGGTCGACGCGGAGGAGATGCCGGACATCTTCTGTCTCGCCTATCGGCGAAGCTCGTCCCTGGGCGTCGTCCATATCGTGCCGGTGTGGACTGAAAGGCGGCCATGAACGCAATTGCTGACACCCTGCGTCGCCGCCGCACAGAACTGCTGCAGCGGGGAACCGCCGCTTGGCTAGGTTCCATCTGGAGCGACACGGCGCCAATCCGGGAGGAACTGTTCGGGGTCGAACGGCTGGAGGAGCACGCCGGCAGCTTGGCCGCGGCTCAGCCGGTCACGACTCGGCCGCCATCCGTTCCCTCCTTGCACGGACGCCTGAAGAGCAATGCGGCGGTCCTGCTTGCCGCCTACCGGGCGACGGCAGTCGTCGTAGAGAGCGGGCACACGGTCGTCCCCGCCGCTGAATGGCTGCTGGACAATTACCATCTCGTGGAGGAGCAGATCCGCGAAATCCAGGGTGACCTGCCACCCGGCTACTACCGGCAATTGCCGAAGCTCGCCGAGGGCCCCTTCGCCGGCTATCCGCGCGTATTGGGCCTGGCCTGGGCTTATGTCGCGCACACGGACAGTCATTTCGATCCGGAGATGCTGCGCCGCTTCATCGTCGCCTATCAGCAGGTCCAGCCGCTGACCATTGGCGAGTTATGGGCTGTCGCGATCACGCTGCGCATCGTGCTCATCGAGAATCTTCGTCGACTTGCCGATCAGATCACGGATGGGCGCCGCTCCCGTCGGGAGGCCGATCTTTTGGCCGACCGGCTTCTGGCTTCGGGGGAAGCTCGCTCGGCGCTCGAGGCGGACATTGTTCGTCGCTCTCCCGGGCCACTTAGTGAAGTCTTCGCCGCGCAGCTCGCCAAGCGGCTCAGGGACCAGGACCCCTGGACGACACCGGCCCTGGGATGGCTGGAGGAACGGCTGCGAGCCCAGGGCGCGTCGATCGATGGCGCGGTCGAGCAAACCCAGCGGCGGCTGGGTGCCTCGAATGTCAGCGTGCGCAATATCATCACCAGCATGCGGCTGATCTCCGACATCGACTGGGCCGAGCTCTTCGAGAGCGTGAGTCTGGTCGACGACCGGCTACGGGCAGGCAGCGCCTTCGGCGCCATGGATTTTCCAACCCGCAACCTCTATCGGAGCGCGATCGAGCAGCTCGCTCGCGGTTCCCGGCTGTCCGAGCTCGACATCGCCGGGCGTGCGCTGAAGGCCGCAGCGACGGCGGAATCCGCGGCGCCGGAGGACGGTGAAACCGCAGCAGCCCGCGATCCCGGCTATCATCTGATAGCCGGCGGCCGAACCGCGTTCGAGCGGACGATTCGATTTCGTCCGCCACCACGGCTCCGCCTCATCCGTCTCAGCATCCGCCTCGGCCTCGGCGGCTATGTCGGCACGATCCTCGCAGTCACACTCGGCCTGACCGCGCTCGCACTCTGGGCGCTTTCCGCAGCGGGTCTTTCCGCCGGCGGGCTCACCGCCTTTGCGCTGGTCGGCTTCATACCGGCGAGCGAAGTCGCGACCGCCCTCGTCAACCGGGCGGTGGCTTTCATGTTCGGCGCCGCCGCGCTGCCCGGCCTCGAACTCGCGGGCGGCGTGCCCACCTCCCTGCGCACCCTCGTCGCCGTGCCGACCCTGCTCACCGGCGAAGCCGATCTCCTGGAACAGATCGAGCGGCTGGAGGTCCATCATCTTTCCGGCGCAGGCGGCGATCTCACTTTTGCCTTGCTGTCGGACGGCGTCGACGCCGACCGGGAGGTCCTCGCCGAAGACGCGCCGCTGCTCGAAGTGGCCGTGAAGGCCATCGAGGAACTGAACCGGCGTTACGGCCCCGGTCCCGGAGGCGACCGCTTCCTCCTGCTGCACCGCCGCCGCCGCTTCAATCCAGGCGAGAAACGATGGATGGGATGGGAGCGAAAACGCGGCAAGCTGCACGAACTCAACCGCCTTCTGCGCGGAGCGAACGATACCTCCTTCATGTCCGTGGCCGGTCGCCTGCCGCATGTTCCGGCCGATGTGCGCTACGTCATCACGCTCGACGCCGATACGCGCCTGCCCCGGGACGCCGCGCTCCGGCTGATCGGCAAGATGGCGCATCCGTTGAACCGTCCGAGATTCAGCCTTGCCGAACATCGGGTCGTCAGCGGTTACGCCATTCTCCAGCCGCGGGTCACGCCCTCGCTGCCGACCGGCAATGAAGGCTCCTATTATCAGCGGGTCATCTCCGGCCCGGGCGGCATGGACCCCTACGCAGCGGCGGTATCCGACGTTTATCAGGACCTCTTCGGCGAGGGGTCCTACACGGGCAAGGGCATCTACGAGATAGACGCGTTCGAGGCCTCCCTTGCAGGCCGGATCCCGGAAAACGCGCTGCTCAGCCACGATCTGTTCGAAGGTGCGTTCGCGCGCGCCGGACTCGCCTCGGATGTCGAGGTCGTCGAAGAATTTCCCTCGCGCTACGATGTCGCCATGAAGCGCCATCACCGCTGGGCACGCGGCGATTGGCAGCTTCTCCCCTGGGTCCTGGGATTGACCGCGGGAGCGGGAGCGCTCACGGCCGTCGGCCGCTGGAAGATGCTCGACAATCTCCGGCGCTCGGTCCTGTCGCCGATCACCTTGCTCGCGCTCGGCCTGAGTTGGCTGTTTCCCATGCCCGCAGCGATCATGGGCACGTTCCTGACGGTGGCGACGATTGTGGTTCCCGCCTTCCTGCCGATCGTTTTTTCGGTGCTTCCTGGTCGGCGCGACATCCGCCTGCGCAGTCACCTCGTCAGGCTGGCATCGGAGCTGCGGCTCGCTGCGGCCCAGACGTTCCTGTCGCTTGTCTTCCTTCCCGATCAGGCCTGGCGAATGGGCGATGCCATCGCCCGAACCCTGGTGCGGCTGCTCGTCACGCGCCGTCACCTGCTGGAATGGACGACGGCCGCCAGGTCAACGGCGAGCCCGAGGCTGGATGTTCCGGGCTTCTATCGCCAGATGGCGGGCGGCACGATGCTGGCCCTCCTGACGACGGCGAGCGCGCTCGCCTTCGCGCCGTMGTCATGGCCGCTCGTCCTTCCATTCGCGCTGCTCTGGCTCGGCGCGCCCGTCGTGGCGCAATGGGCAAGCCGCTCGCCCAGTGTGCCACAGCGCCCCGCCATTCCGGATTCGGATGCGCGCGATCTGCGCCTCATCGCGCGGCGCACCTGGCGCTATTTCGAGACCTTCGTCACGCCGGCCGACAACATGCTGCCGCCGGACAATTTCCAGGAGGATCCCAAGCCGGCCCTCGCGCACCGGACCTCGCCGACCAACATCGGTCTTTATCTGCTTTCGGCCGCAGTTGCGCGAGACTTCGGCTGGGCGGGCACGATCCAGACCATCGAACGGCTGGAGGCGACATTCGAAACCTTGAAGCAGTTGCCGCGCTTTCGAGGGCACTTTTTCAACTGGTACGGGACGACGGACCTCGCCACGCTGCCTCCCAGCTATGTCTCGTCCGTCGACAGCGGCAATCTCGCGGGCCATCTCATTGCGCTGGCCAACGCATGCGAAGAATGGGCGGATGCCTCTATCGCCGCGACAGCGCGACAGGGCGCGGCCGACCATCTCGCTCTGGCGCGCGAGGCGTTGCTGGCCCCGGACATCCCGAACAGCGAACAGGCACGGGCATTGGCCGCCGTCCTGCAGGAGATCGACGCCCAACTCCGCGGCGTCCAGACGATAGATGCGCTCACCCCCGCGCTGATCCGCCTCGCGCAGAAGGCCTCCGCAATGACGCCGGCCCCTGTCCTGGAGGAGGGCGGCGACGGCCTCGCCGACATTGCCTATTGGGTCGATGCGCTCGGACAGGGCTTGCGCGAACATGACCGCGATCGCCGCCAGTTCGCCGAGGCGTCCGCAGCGATAAGGACTCGCCTGACGGCGCTCGCCGACACCGCACGCGCCATGGCGATGGAAATGGATTTTGCCTTCCTGCTCGATCCCGAACGGAAGCTGCTCTCCATCGGCTATGCCCTGGACGACAACGGCCTCGATCCGAGCTGCTACGACCTCCTGGCGTCCGAGGCGCGGCTCGCCAGCCTGATCGCGATCGCCAAGGGCGATGCGCCGACACGGCACTGGTTCCGGCTCGGCCGGCTCTCGACACCGCTCGGGAACGGGTCGGCGCTGATCTCTTGGTCAGGATCGATGTTCGAATACCTGATGCCCTCGCTGGTGATGCGCGCGCCGGCCGGAAGTGTGCTCGAACAGACCAGCCGTCTCGTGGTCGCGCGGCAGCAATCCTACGGCCGATCGCTGGGCGTCCCGTGGGGCATGTCCGAATCCGCGTACAATGTTCGGGATATCGAGTTCACCTACCAGTATTCGAATTTCGGCGTACCCGGCCTCGGCCTGAAGCGCGGCCTCGCCGAGAATACCGTGATCGCTCCCTATGCGACCGGCCTCGCCAGCATGGTGGATCCGCAGGGCGCGCGAAAGAACTATGCCCACCTTGCCCGGTTGGGCGCCCAGGGTCGCTACGGCTTCCGTGAAGCGCTCGACTTCACCCGCTCGCGGCTTCCCGAGGGAAAGACTGTCGCGATCGTGGGCAGCTTCATGGCCCATCATCAGGCCATGACCATCGTGGCCATCGCCAATACCCTCCATGACGGGCGCATGCGCGACAGGTTTCATCGTGAACCGATGATCCGGGCGAGCGAGCTCTTGCTGCAGGAACGCGCTCCCCGCGACGTCGTGCTGTCGTCTCCGCGCGCCGAGGGGGTCCGCGCCTCCGCGGCGGAGGCACCCGGCGGCGGCGAGACGGTGCGGCGCCTGACGGCCTCGGCCGCCGGTGCACCGATCACGCATCTGCTGTCCAATGGAACCTATGCCGTCATGCTGACCGCAACCGGGGGCGGCTACAGCCGCTGGCGCGACATTGCCGTGACGCGCTGGCGGGAAGATGCGACGCGCGACGATTGGGGCTCCTTCATCTTCGCCCGAGACCTTCGCAGCGGCGCCGTCTGGTCCGGCACCGCCCGGCCGATGGCGGGCGGTGCCGGTGAAGGAGAGGTCTTGTTCAGCGAGGACCACGCCCGGTTCACGCACCACGATCTGGATCTGTCGACGACGGTGGATGTCATCGTTTCCGGCGAGCACAACGGCGAAGTCCGTCACATTTCCCTCGCCAACAGCGGCAGACGGACACGCGAGATCGAGCTGACATCCTATGCCGAGCTCGTCCTGACCACGCCGGCCGCCGACGATGCGCATCCAGCCTTCGCAAAGATGTTCGTGCAGACCGAGTATCTGGCCAATTTCGGAGCCCTGATCGCCACCCGTCGGCTTCGGACGCCGGACGAGCCGCAGATATGGGCGGCGCATTTTGCCGTCGTGGAAGGCGATGTCACCGCCGGCCCGCAATACGAGACCGACCGCGCCCGCTTCATCGGCCGTGGCAGCAGCATCGGCACGGCGAAAGCCTTGTCGGGCGGGCAGCCTTTGTCGAACACCGTCGGGACAGTGCTGGACCCTATCTTTTCGTTGCGCCAGAGCGTGCGCATCGAACCCGGAAAGGTTGCGCGCGTCGCCTTCTGGACCGTCGTCGCCTCTTCGCGGGAAGAGCTTCTCGACCTGATCGACACCCACCGTGATCGCAGTGCGTTCGATCGTGCGAAGACCCTGGCCTGGACACAGGCACAGGTTCAGCTCCGCCATCTCGACATTGATGCGGGAGAGGCCGCCGATTTCCAGCGCCTTGCGGCACCGCTGCTCTATGCTGATCGCCGCTTCAGGTCGCCATCGGAAGTGATCCTTCGGGGCGCCGGCTCGCAATCGGGTCTATGGCAGCACGCCATCTCCGGCGACCTGCCCATCGTTCTGCTGCGGATCGACGATGCCGAGGACATCGCGCAGGTGCGCCAGTTGCTCCGCGCCCACGAATATTGGCGCATGAAGCGTCTCGCGGTGGACCTCGTCATCATCAACGAGCGCGTTTCCTCCTATGTCCAGGATCTCCAGACCGCCATCGAGGCGGCGGTCCGGGCCAACCAGTCGCGGCCGCCCTTTGGCGAGACGCCGGCGCGCGGCTCGGTCCATGTGCTGCGCGCGGACCTGATGAGCCTGGAGTCGCGCCTGCTTCTGCAGTCGGTCGCGCGCGTGGTCCTGGTGGCACGGCGCGGCCCGATCGCCAATCACCTGGCGCAGTCGCAGCAGCCCTTGGCCTCGCCGGCCGACACGCGCCGTGCCCATCGGCCGGCTGCGATGCCCCGCCCGGCGCCGTCGCGGAGCGCGCCCGCCCTCGAATTCTTCAACGGCCTCGGGGGCTTCGACAAGGACGGCCGGGAATATGTGACCGTCCTCGGTGCGGGGCAGACGACACCGGCGCCCTGGATCAACGTCATCGCCAATGCTGGTTTCGGCTTCCAGATATCCGCCGAGGGCAGCGGCTATAGCTGGGCTGCGAACAGCCGCGAGAACCAGATCACCCCGTGGTCGAACGACGCGGTCGCCGACCCGCCCGGCGAGGCGATCTATGTCAGGGACGAGGAGACGGGGGATCTGTGGTGTCCCACCGCTCAGCCGATCCGCGACGCCGGAATCTACGTGGCACGGCACGGGTTCGGCTATAGCCGCTTCGAGCATGAAGCCAACGGCATTGCGCTCGATCTGCTGCACTTCGTGCCGCTGGACGATCCCGTCAGGATTTCCCGCCTGAAGCTCACCAACCTGTCCGGCAGACCGCGCCGGCTTTCCGTTACCGCTTATGCGGAGTGGGTGCTCGGCACCTCGCGCGGCGCATCGGCACCGTTCATCACCACCGAGATCGACATGCGGAACGGGGCGATGCTGGCGCGCAACCCATGGAGCATCGCCTTCGCCTCGCAAATTGCCTTCGCCGATCTCTGCGGACGGCAGACTGCCTGGACGGCGGACCGTACCGAGTTTCTCGGGCGCGAAGACGGCCCCGCATCGCCGCTCGGCCTGACCGGAAAATTCCCCCTCTCTGGAAGGACAGGCGCGGGCCTGGATCCATGCGCAGCCTTGCAGGCGACCGTGGAACTCGGCATCGGCGAGACCGTCGAAGTCGTATCGTTGCTCGGGCAATGCGCCTCCATGGAAGAGACGCGGGTGCTGATCGCGCGGTATCGGGAAGCCGATCTCGACGCCGTCCTCGCCGCGGTGACCGATCACTGGCAAGCGGTGCTCGGCGTCGTCCAGGTGAAGACGCCGGACCGGGCGATGGACATCATGCTGAACGGCTGGCTGCTCTACCAGACGCTCGCCTGCCGCATCCGCGCCCGCTCGGCCTTCTACCAGGCGAGCGGCGCCTATGGCTTCCGCGACCAGCTGCAGGACGGCATGGCGCTGACGATCGCCCTGCCGGGGGAGACGCGCGGCCATATTTTGCGGGCGGCCGGGCGGCAATTCGTCGAGGGCGACGTCCAGCACTGGTGGCTCCCGCAAACGGGCCAGGGGATACGTACCCGCATATCCGACGACCATGTTTGGCTCGCCTTCGCGACCGCTACCTATGTCACGAGCTCGGGCGACATCTCGATTCTCGATGAGGTCGTTCCGTATCTGGATGGGCCGCAATTGCGGCCGGAGGAAACCGATCAGCTCTTCCACCCGATGCAGAGCGATGAATCGACCTCGCTGTTCGAGCACTGCGCCCGCGGCCTCGATCACGCTCTTTCGCTCATCGGCGCACGTGGCCTGCCGCTGATGGGAACCGGCGACTGGAACGACGGCATGAATCATGTCGGCGCGGGCGGAAGAGGGGAAAGCGTCTGGCTCGGCTGGTTGCTCATCCGCACCATCGAACTCTTCGCACCGTTGGCGGAAGAGCGAGCTCACGGCCGCGCCGGGCGCTGGCGCGCCCATGCGGCGGCGGTGCGGCAGGCGCTGGAGCGCTCGGCCTGGGACGGCGAATGGTATCGCCGGGCGACCTTCGACGACGGCACCTGGCTCGGCTCGAAGGACAGTGGCGAGTGCAGAATCGACGCCATCGCCCAGTCTTGGGCGGTGCTCTCAGGCCTCGCCGATTCCGGGCGGGCGGCGACGGCGATGGCTTCATTCGCGCGTCACCTGATCCGCACAGACGATGGCCTTGCCTTGCTGTTTGCACCGCCCTTCGACAAGACGCCGCTCGATCCGGGCTACATCAAGGGCTATCCGCCGGGCCTGCGCGAGAATGGCGGGCAATACAGCCATGCCGCCATGTGGGCGATCCTCGCCTTCGCCAAGCTGCGTGCAGGAGAGAAGGCGCATGATCTCTTCGCCCTTCTGAACCCGATCAACCATGCCCGCACGCCGGAAGAGGCCGAGTGCTACAAGGTCGAACCCTATGTCGTCGCGGCCGACGTCTATTCAGTCGCGCCCCATACCGGGCGTGGCGGCTGGACCTGGTATACGGGCTCGGCCGGCTGGATGCATCGAGCCGGCGTCGAAGGCATCCTGGGCATTCGCCGGGAGGGCGATGTCCTCCTTGTCGACCCCTGCATCCCTTCGGCTTGGCCGGGGTTCCAGGCGACGGTGAGGCTCGGTGAGGCGATCTGCCGGATCGAGCTTCGCGCACTCGGCGCGGGCAAGGAGAACGAGCCATATTGGGTTCTCGACGGAGTGCGTGGCGCAGACGCCGACCGACCCGTCCGTGTCCCTATCGACGGCAGAAGCCATGATCTGCTGATGTTCACCTGATACTGACTGCCAGTTTGCCCCTGAAAGCTCTGCCTTCAACTCAGTCGTCGCGGGGCTTCTTCATCAAAGCCCTGCGAGTGCGCGCCTCCCAATCCACGAGGTCCTTGTCGTACTGATCCTGAAACCAGCGCGAGACGGTCCCGCTGCGGGTCGATATCGGTCTCAGCGGGTACCGGACATTGTGCCGCTCGACATAACGGCCGAAACTGCCGCTCGCCTGCCACCCCGCTGGATCGCTGGAGGCTGCCAGCGCGGCAGCCCGTCTGTCCATTGCGTCCATCTTTCGCGCACGGACACAAAGGTCCAGCGCCTCGGAAAGGAGCTCTCGGATCGTCTGTTCCCGCTCTTCCATCACCCTGCCTGCGTTCGGATGGCAGCCGCCAGAGCATACCCGTCATTCATGGCGACGCGGTCGCCGTTTTTCCAGCCGCATTTTTCGCTACCACCACGGTGTCGCTGTGGTCGGTGCTGCCGATTGGGAAACTCAGCTCAGCAACGTTAAACTCCTCCTCTGGCGAAGGAAGCATGTGCTCCTGTCTGCCATACGGAAAGCCGATCTTGCCGGGCGAGTACGTGCGCCGCCACCGCCTCGCTGGCTTGACGCGCTCGGCCAAAAGTCGTCGCAGATCAGTTTCGAGAGACACGCTGCCCTTGACGGCATCACGGAGCAGGCGGGCTCGGGACGCTTCCTGGCCGGCCCCGCGCCGAGGCGGATACCCTAGCTCGACGAGCGATCGCTCGATCATCCCCAAGTTCTCGGGAGCCAGCAGCGCAGAGGACATGATGTCCACCTCTCCGCCGGGGCTAGGCACCCTGGCCCGCCTCCGCCGGCACCACATGTTTTGGAAGCTGTCGGCTAGCGAATATTGCGCTTTTGCCGGAGGGAAGCGAATCTCACCGGGTCACAACTTCGTTAGTCCTTAGCCTATCAGCGTCCCTTTGCCGCTTCTGCAAAGGTGACGCAGAATCGCGCTTGCGTATTCTATTGAACAAGCGCCTACTGAATTGTCGCCTCCTTTTAAGCCCGAACCGAGAGCGAGCCGCGGTGTCAAGCTGACGCCGGAATTCGGGGCAAATATCGTGCAAAATCAGCGGCAAGCCATTTGGCTTGAAGGATTGGGCCAGATCGTCTGGCGCGATGGCACGCGCCAGTCGGTGCGGTACGGATTCGAAACGTCCGGGAACGCAAGCGGCAGGTGCCGCGGGCATTTCGACCTTGATCTTCGCCAGCCTCATCGCCCGTTTCTCTTCCATGAGGCCAGGCTGATTTGCGACGACGGACAGGTCGTTAACCTCGCGATCACCGACCACAGCAGCGATGGGGCGACCTTCGTTGGAAGGCTGCTCGACGAACGCTGCAAGATTGAGGAGCCGAGTCATGCCGAGCGACTACCACCAAGGTGACGTCATCAGCCTGTCCTTCGGTTTCCCGGAAAGGCCGGCGGTCGGAAACTTCGAGATCATACGGGTGCTGCCGGTGAACGAACGAGGACAGAGGCAATACCGGGTTCGCGGAGACGATGGCCTCGAGCGCGCCATCGAAGAGCATCAGATCCGGGCCAACCTCACGCAGAGGAATCCTTTCGGCAATCTGAGATAGCCGTAGCATCCAACGGACAATTGAACGTGCTGCCATGATACCGTGGCAGAGAATTGCGGGTTCGGATCATGGCTGACCGAAGCACAGAATCTGAGGTCACGTTCAGCCATTCCTTCAGGCTGAGCGTTCTATCGAACCCTCAGCCGCCCGGGACCTACCGGGTCGTCACCGACGAGGAGGAGATCCTGGGTCCGTCGTTCCAGGCCTTCCGCCGTATCGCCACGATGCTGCAGATCCCGGCCATCGAACTTTCACATGGCTCCTCTCAGATTATCCTGGTCGATCCCGTAGAGCTGGCAGCCGCTCTGGAGAAGGATAAGCAGCTCTAGACGTGAGCTCTCAATAGCTTGTCCCTCCGGTCCCGAGCGAGGAAGCTGAGGTTGCGAAGCTTCAGCGCGCCCTCGGCCCGGCCGGGCCGGGGCGTCGCTACGAGCGCGCCCTCCCAGGCGAACTGACCGATATCGACATCAGGAAGCTCAATCGTTTCCGTGAGCCGGGTCATCGCGTCACCGGGGATGGCGGCGGCGGCCGCAGCATCGGAGCTGGCTGGGAGTTCGCCCATGCCTGCATCTATGACGCAGCCCGCGCCCCGCATTTGCCGATGACGCTCAGTTCAAGGACTTGGCCTCCGGGAGCTTCCACTTGCCGCTGATGAGGGATTCCTCCGGACGATAAAGCCGTACGGTGTAGTTCCAACCCTCGACGATCGGCAGGCAGTTTGGGATTTTGCCGTCACAGCCGCCGAGCTGGACGGTCACAGAGCCGTCCGCATTCTTCTTCGCTGTGATGTCGTTGACCGAATAGGCATTATTGGCGTTCTTCTCGAAGAAGCCCTTGGAGTTGTAGACGCTGACCGACCAGAACTCCTTCACCGGCACGGTCTTTGGCACATTGATGGCATAGACCGTTTTGCCGTCGTTTTTCGCAGGAGTGAAGCTCTCGTAGATGGCGTGCTTTTCCGGAATGCCGCCCCATCCGGAGGCTGTGCCAAGCAAGTGCTGGATCGGATCGACTTGGCCCCGGGCTCCAAAGGAGCCGCGAAACGACGGCTGATGTTTTGATAGCGCAAGCAGAGCATTGCGGATGTCCGTGAGGCTCTCCCGGTCCCAGTTTGGAAGGTCGAGCTTCCCTGTCTCCTTCTGGCTGACCTTGATGGCGTCCTGAAGCCTGTGGACCTCGTCCAGATCCTTCGGGTTGTTGGGGTCAACCAGCGTCCGGACTGCGACGAACGCATATCGAGTGCCAACCGATTTCTGCGTCAGCGTAACCGGCTTCGTGCCGTAGGCGACGACTGGCAGGTAGTGATCCTGATCGACGACCATCATCGACATATAGCGCTTGCCCGTGTCAGGCAGCGAGAGCGTTACCGGTCCGGCGGCAAGATCAAACACGGCAAACGAATAGAGCGTATCTCGGTTCATGCGGATGACCGTTTGCCCATCGATCGCCGCGGGTTCCCGGGAGTGCTGAAACCTGCCCAGCCCACCGATGGTCTTTGCATTCGCCGCGAGGTAATTATCGGTCTCAGCGCGGACGAAATTGTCAACGGTGACCGGGATTTTGCCGCCTGGCGCCTCGGCGAATGCTCCACCGGTCAGTGCAACCGAAGCAAATGCGAGACCGATCCCAACTGAGCGGAGCATGGACGTACCTCTTCATTCAATCTGACTAACGATGCGGGGCCATCACACAAGGCTCGGCACGGCACAACTCAAATGCCATCGAACCGATCATTGCGTGATCGGCCGACAGATTCTCGTCGGATCATTTCGCGCATGGGCAGGCCGCAGTCTTGCCATTTTGCGCCAATGAAAGGGCGATCTTCACCGCGCATCTCACTCAGGACAGCGCGATCGAGTTCCATGCGGGCATCAAGATGCAGGCGCGCGCCTTTTTATTCGGCCGGGGGCCTTAATGCGTCCGAGCAATCGCCGTGGCGCATTCCTCATGGCACCTGCGCAAGAAGAGAGCGTGCCGCGGCAATGATCGGATCCGGCGGGATCATATCCTCCTGCAGATGCCACTCGACGAAGTCGCGGGTCTGGCCCGAGCGCTGCGCGATGAGGGCGACCCAGTCACGGTCCGGAAAAGCAGCTTTCATGCGCAGCGCCAAGTCCCGGCCGCTCATGATCGGTTCTGCGGGATCCATCGAACAACCCTGAAACATGGATACGAATGGCGTGAAGCCCTCTCTCCAGCGAGGAGAGAGGGCTTCACATGAACCCGGCGGATTACGCCGCCTTGGCGCTCGTGACAGCGGCCGAATTCGCCGGCCCGCCGAGCTGTGTCAGCAACTTGTCGGTCTTGGTTTCCTCGGTGAGCGTCGCATCGAGCAGCGTCACCGCTTGGTTGTGGCCGAGTTGCTTCGCCCACGACTTCAGGGTGCCATAGCGCGTCATCTCGTAATGCTCGACCGCCTGGGCCGAGGCGACGAGGCCAGCATCGAGCGCCGGGCTGTCGGCGTAGTCTTCCATGACCGCCTTGCCTTCCTCCAGAATGCCGAGGATGGCGTCGCAGGTCTTGCCGCGAGGCGCCTTGCCGATCACTTCGAAGACGTCCCCGAGGCGCTCGACATGACCCTCGGTCTCCTCGCGATGCGTCTCGAAGGCCTTCTTGAGATCGGGCGACTTGGCCGCCTTCGCCATCTTGGGCAGCGCCTTCAGGATCTGCTTCTCGGCGTAATAGACGTCCTTGAGCATGTCATGGAACATGTCGTCGAGGGCCTTTGGTGCATTCATAGCCATTGGGAATTCTCCGGTTGTCGGGGTTGCAGGCATGGATCAGGCGTCGAACTTGTCGCGGGCGCGGACACCTCCGGTCGCGCCGTGGATCGAGGCCAGCGCGCCGATGGCGCGATGAAGGTCGCCAAGGCGAAGGAAGCGTCGGCCTTGCGAGCCCTGTCAGCCGTTTAGCGGGCAGTCTGCTCGCCCTTGGCCGCGGTTTGCTTGGCTTCCGCGATCAAGCCGGTGATGCGCTTTTCAGCCTCAGGCCGGCTGATACCGGTCTGGGCGGTGCTCACGTTGGCGACGTAGGTCTTGTTGGCAGGAGCCATGTCGCCGCTGCGGCTACTCATGGCGATGACACGGGCGACCTAGGCGCGAGCCGGAGCGGTTTCGGTCGAGGAAGGAGCCGGCCGCTCGGTGCGAAACAACCAGCGCATTGCGGACGTTACGGCCCGCTCGATCTCTAGGAAACGATGGAAGAGGCGATATGTTCCGCCCAACCGGGAATGGTTCTTCAATCGGATCGAACGGCGGCGCTGCGCTTTGATGCTACGGCCCATACTGGATGTTCGCCCAGGAACTGATATTCAACTGCAGCGAGTGCGTCGCGACCCGTGACCGCAGGAACACCCGCAGCAGGTCCATCACCGCGCAAAAATCCGCGGCAAACTTCGTGTGGCGATCGTTGCCGGAAACTCAGGCCGATGAAGCTGGGCCGTAAGTCAGAAACACGGCCGAGTAGAAACAGCCGGACGCCACGAGCACGAATGCGTGCCAGATAGCGTTCTGAAACGGAAGGCTCTGCCAGACGTGGAAGAAGACCCCCACCGTGTAGAGAATGCCGCCCGCCAACATCAGCCACAGGGTTTCCGCCGGCAACTGCGCAATGTGCTCCCACATGACCACGCCGCTCCAACCGATGAAGAGATAGAGCGCGATCGAAAGGCGATCGAACCGACCCGGCAGGGCGATCTTGAGCAAGACGCCCGCAATCGACGCGATCCAGACCAAGGCCAAAAGCGCTTGCGCCACAACGGTTTCGCTGAGCTTCATCAGAAACGGGGTGTAGGTACCGGCTATCAAAACGTAGATGGCCGAATGGTCGAAGCGCCGTATCAGCCACTTCATCGGCGACACCGGCAACATGTTGTAGACCGCAGAAACGGTCAGAACGGCGATCAATGCGAAGCTGTATATCGCGACAGGAACGAGAGCAGGCAGTGAAGCTGTTGCCAGCACTCTACCTATCAAGGCAGTGACCGCACCAAGACCCAGGGCGACCCCGAGGACATGGACCACTCCATCGGCCCAACGCTCGGCCCGGCTGAAATCGAAGCGTCCTTGCGCTGGTTGCCGCACGTCAGGTTTCTCGATGTTTTTTCGGGAGATCGGTAATCGACATACTCGCATTCACGCAATCGAGGGAGAAAATCGCCGACGGTCGTACCTACGATCGTGACAGCCTCCTCACATTCGAGCGCACTTTGGATCGATATGCACGCACAATTCCGACCGGAGATGTTCCTGTTGCGAGGCTTGCGAAAGCCTGGTGAGCAGCGGCGAATTTCTCCGCGACCATCAACTCCGCCTCGCGATCGGCGGCAGATCCGCCGGCCGACAGCTTGATCGTACGCAGCCAAATTGCGTGCTGTGCTTCAGCGGCGAGCATGGACAGTTCGTAGAACATCTTGAACATCGGAGCCGTCTCCTCGCAAACAAACTCAAGCCAGCCGCAGGCGGAATGTTCCGTCGCTATCGCGGCATTCAACGCAAATCCGGGGGGATGTCGGGCGCGGCCTCCGACGCGTGCAGCTTAGGACGGAGCGCGGCATCGACGCCGACGCCGCCTGCGTCGGCGGGGAGCGCGAACAGGGCCCGTGCATTCGTCGACATAATCCTGTCGCGGTCCAGCTCGCTGATCGGTGCAGCATCAATGAAAGCGCGCGCGTCGATGTTCGACCAGAAAGGGTAATCGACGGCGAACAGCACGCGCTCTGCGCCGATTTCCGCGAGAGCGCAGGCGAGGGCAGGGTGGGAGAAGTTGCCGCTCGTCGACAGATGGAAATGGCGGCGAAAATAGTCGCGGAACCGCCGCTTCATCGTGACATGCCGGGCGATGATCGCGTCGCAGCGTTCCATCATGAAGGGCAGCCCCTCGCCGAGATGGCCGAGCACGATCTGCAGTTTCGGGAATTCGTCCAGCGCGCCGCTGAGCACCAACCGCGTGGCTATTGTCGCCGCCTCGACCGTGAATCCGAGCGCGCCGCGGATCAGGACCGGATAATCCTTGTAATAGGCGTCTATCACCGGCGCGGCGGGCGTCGCCGGATGGATATAGATCGGAACGCCCAATCCTTCGGCGCGCTCGAAGATGCCCCAGTATTTCCGCGCGTCGATGAATTCGCCTCGGGTCAACCCATGGATCATGGCGCCGCGGAAGCCATCAACGGAAACGCGTCGTTCAAGCTCCCTGGCCGCTTCCTGCGGGTCCGGGGTCGGCAGCATCGCAAGGCCGCGGAAGCGGTCGGGATAGCGCTCCACCGCTGCGGCCAGAAAATCGTTCGACAGCTGCGCAAGCCGGACGGAGTCGGCAGGCTCGAAGTTCTGCGCCCCCGGCTCCACTTCGGATAAAATCTGCATGCCGATGCCAGCGGCGTCCATCGCGGCGATGCGCCCGGCGCCAAGATCGCTGAGCGCCGCGTCGAGCGTGGCACTGCTCATCACGTCATGGCCGCGCCGCAGATCGCGAAGCTGCGGCGTCCAAAAATGCTCTTCAACGGCGACAATGCTGGGCGACATGCTTCGATCCTCGATGGCCGGCCGGAGCCTCAGTTCAATTCGACGATCGCGCGGGGCGTCTTGTGCAGCCGCTCGGCGATGCCATCGGATCGGGTCAGGAAATTATCGCAGACGGTCACGAACAGGCGCTCTGTCGACAGGCTCGGATGGATGCCGATATTCATGTCGGGCGCGATCGTCATCGTTTCCTCGGCATGCGCCAGCGGCCGTTCTACGGCGTCGCAACCCTGGCCATGGCAATGGACGCGACGCTCCGGAGGAAAGCCGCGACGGCCCATATAGTCGTTGTAGACCGCGAGGATTTCGTCGCACCGTGCGCCAGCGGATAGAAGCGATACGGTGAAATCCTGCGCCTCGACCATCTCAGCGAAGCCGTCGGTCAATTCGGCCGGCGCCTTGCCGAGCGTGAAATGCCGCGCGATATGGACGAAATATCCGCCCGGCCCGCTATTCTCCGCCTGCAGCAGCAACGTATCGCCCTCGCGCAGCGTGCGGCCATGGAACGGGCGGATAAGCATTGGAGTCGGTTCGCCCGCAGCGGCCGAGGAGCCCAGAAAATAGCCGGTCTGACTGCCCATCGTCTGACCGAGATAATAGGCGTAGGCCATCACTTCGAAATCGCGCATGCCGGGCTGGATGAAGGCGCCGATGCGCGCGAAAATGTCGTCCTGCATCGCAGCCGCGCGACGAATGAAATCGATCTCGGCCTCGCTCTTGATAGCGCGCGCATCATCGACGAGATCGCTGGCGTCGGACCACCGGACATTGCCGGCGCGCCTCTGCAGCCCGGACGCGAAGCCGTGATACATGGCGTTTGCGCCGACAAGCCCGACCGCTTGAAACCCGGCGCGTGTAATCTCGGCCGCGACTGCTTCCGCGTCCTGCTGACCGGTATACCGCACCATGGGAAAATTGGCGGTGAACAGTCGGCGGCCGACGCCGGGTAATGTCTCATCGCGATCATCGAGATCGACGACGCGCCCGGCGGCTCCATGGGACACGAGAGTCATGAGGCCGTCGGCCGGTACGACCAATGTCTGCGCCGGGTTCGGCAACGCGCCAAGGCCGGTGAACCAGCGAAAATAGCCGCCGCCAGCGGCGAGGTTGTTGGCGCCTTGCACGATCAGGGCGTCGAGCCCTCGCTCACTCATGCGTTCGCGAACGGCCTTCCATCGGCGCTCCATTTCGGCGCGCGGAGTTGGATCGGAAAATCTCTCAATCATTGACATTGGCGCGCGATCCCGGTGGTGGCGGCAGGTGGATAAAAACGATGATCAAGGGGTCGGACGCGTGAGCCTGTAACGGCTTTCGGGGCGCGGCAGGCCCAGCCCGTCGCGCAAGGTTTCGCCGTCATAGTCGCGGTGGAAGATCCCGCGTCGCTGCAACTCCGGAATCGCCAGCGTGGCGAATTCATCCAGGCTGCCGGGCAAATAGGACGGCTGAACGATGAATCCGTCGCTGCCGCCTTGCCGGAACCACTCTTCCATTTTGTCGACGACTTGCTCCACCGATCCCTTGATCGTCAGCTTTCCGCGCGCTCCTGCAAGTCTGAGATAGAGCTGGCGGATCGTCAGCTTTTCGCGCTGCGCAAGCTTGACGATATTCTGATAGAGGCCGCTCTTGCTGGCGTCCGTCTGCGGCAGGTCGGGCAGGGGGCCGTCGAGCGAGTAGGACGAAAGATCCGCGCCGCCGAGCATGGTCGACAGGATTTCGCGCCCGACGATCGGATGGATGAGCGACTGCATGTGCTCATGCTTTTCGTTCGCTTCGGCCTCGGTTCGGCCGACGATCGGGTTGATCCCCGTGAGCACATGCAGATGTTCGGGGCGGCGGCCGTAGCGCGCCATGCGCCCCTTCACGTCGCGATAATATTGCTGGGCGCTGGCGAGGTCCATTTCGGCCGTAAAGACGATCTCGGCTGTCGCGGCGGCGAATTCACGGCCATCTTCGGACGATCCGGCCTGGACGACTACCGGATGGCCCTGAATCGGTCGCGGAACATTCAGCGGCCCGCGAATCTTGAAGTGCTTGCCCTTGTGTTCGAGCGCATGCAGCTTTGTCGGATCGAAATAAGCGCCGCTTTGCTTGTCGCGTATGAAGGCGTCATCATCCCAGCTATCCCAGAGGCCGCGGACGACATCGAGGAATTCATGCGCCCGGTCATAACGCTCGGCGTGGTCATAATGCTGGTCACGCCCGAAATTTTGCGCCTCCGCATGCGCGGTTGACGTTACGACGTTCCAGCCGGCGCGGCCGCCGCTGAGATGGTCGAGCGACGCGAATTTGCGCGCCAGATGATAGGGCTCGTTGTAGCTCGTCGAGGCTGTCGCCACGAGCCCGATCCGGTCGGTCACCACCGACAGCGCCGACAAGAGCGTCAGAGGCTCGAAATGCGCGGTATACTGCGCGGAGCGGCTGAGCGCGTCCGGATGCGCCTCGCGAACGGCGACCTGATCTGCGAAGAACAGGAAGTCGAATTTCGACTGCTCGGCTGTTCTCGCCATGTCGAGATAGTGGCGAATGTTGACGCCCGCATCGGCTTGCGCGTCCGGATGGCGCCAGGAGGCGACGTGATGGCCTGTGTGGTTGAAAAACAGGCCGAGCGTCATCGTTTCGCGAGATCGCATCATGCTGCTCATTTCAAAAGCGTGTCGGGGATGGCCGGACCGCGGCATAGGCGCCGCGCAGATAAACCAGCGGCGCCTCGGCGATCTGCTCGCGGGCGTCGCGGACAAGTCCGACGAAAATTGAGTGAGTCGGCGTCTGATATTCGCTTGAAAGTTCGCAATCAAACACCGCAATCGCATCGAGCAGAACGGGCGCTCCCGTTTCGAGCGTGGTCCATCGGTCGACCGCAAAACGCGCTTCGCCCGAGACCTGTTCGCGGCCGGCGAAGCGGTTCGCCAGCATCTGCTGATCTTCCGCCAGCACGTTCACACTGAAGCAACAATCGGCGCGAATGCGGGAGTGAGCGCTGGCGTTTCGATTGACGCAGACGAGCAGGGCGGGCGGATCGTCGGATAGCGAACAGATCGATGTCGCGGTCAATCCCGTCCGTTGCCCCTTCTGCTTGCCGACGGCGATGACCGCGACCGTGCCAGCGACATTGCGCATCGCGCATTTGAAGGCGGCGGCGTCCATTGTCCTAAGTCTCCGCGGCATGAGGCAATTGATGAGTATGCTCACTAATATGGTGAGCATGCTACCTAACTGTCAAGCCATTTCTCGGCGGTTCGGGCTGGCCGCGCCGAGCGTCGTTGTCGACCGGAGTTGAAACGTTTATTGATGCGGTGTTTACCGATTTCGCAAAGCGCCGGCCATGCTTGATGAGATTGCGGATATCGCCGACCTGAGGGACAAGCCTGGCTTTCTCATCCGGCGCGCGCATCAGATTACTGTCGCCGACATCGAAGCCAAGTTGGCCGCCTACAAGGTGACGTCGCCGCAGCATCTGGTTCTCACGGTGCTCTACCTGCATCCGAAAATCGACCAGGCGACGCTGGCGGATCTGATCGCGCTCGACCGCGTCACGGTCGGGCGCATTCTCGTGGGGTTGGAGCGGCGCGAGCTGGTGCGCCGCGATCACTCGCTGGTCGATGGGCGAGCGCGCGTGCTGAGCCTGTCGGCGTCTGGAAAGCGGCTTGTTCTGGCGCTTCAGGACGCTGTGCGGCGATCCCAGACGGATATCCTCGCGCCGTTGTCGGATGAAGAGCGGCGCCAGTTCTTCCACATCATGCGCCGGCTTGTCGGCTTCGAGCCGCCTGCGTCCATCGCCGTGCGTGCAGCGGAAACGCCCGAGCGGCCGGCGGGCGGGCGGGGTCACGGACCATAGATCGTCGGATCATCGATCTGGTTCAGCAGCGGCCGCCCGGCGATGAAATGGCCGGCGTTCTCGATCACCAGCTCAACTGCCCGCGCCAGCGACGGGGCGTGTCCACGCCCGCCCATATGCGGCGTCAGGATCAAATTCGGGCAGCCCCAGAGCGGGTCGTTTTCCGCTGGCGGCTCGGGGTCGGTGACATCGAGCGCGGCACCGCCGAGCGTGTTGTTGTGCAAGGCGTGCCGCAGCGCCGCAGAGTCGACTAGCGCGCCGCGCCCGACATTCACCAGCAGCGCCGTCGGCTTGCAGATCGCCAGTTGTCTTGCACTGATCATGTGCCGCGTTTCGGAGGTGAGGGGCGCAGCGAGCAGGATGACGTCGGCGCGGGCGAGGGCGCTGTCGAGCTCGTTGGTGCCACAGACCTCGTCGGCAACCGGATCGGGCGTCGCCTGGCGTTTCACGCCGATGACGTGCATGCCGAAGGCCCGCGCCCGGCGCGCGACCTCCCGTCCAATTGCTCCGAGCCCGACGACAGTGAGGACCGCGCCTTCGAGCGCCTGCATGCGGTCGGCGTAATCCGGCGCCCAGGCGCAAACAGCTTGGCGAGCGAACGACAGATCGAGCCGGCGAGACAGGCCAAGCATGAGCGCCATCGCATGCTCTGCAACGGCCTTGGCATAGGCGTCGCCGACCGTGGTCAGCCGGGCTGCGGCCGGAATTCCATGCGCGCGCGCTGCGTCATAGCCGGAGAGCAGAAGCTGAATCCAGCGAACGTCCGCGCCCAGATCGCGCAGCGCATGAGCCGTCTCGGCGTTGCGCAACTGGCTCATCATGACGAGCGCGTCGGCGCCTGGCAGCGCGCCGGCGAAGCCGGCCTGGTCATTCACGCGCGCAACATCGGCGCCGAGCGCTTGCAGACCTTGCGCAAGATCGGACGTGGCCTGTGACGTCCAAACGATGATTTTCATGGTTCCCCGGCTGCGATGCGAACTTTCCATATTGATGGTACAACAATGATTGGTATACAATCAAAAAGTCCAGACACGTCTGGGCCAATGAACGGACCAGCATGTCTGGCCAATAAACGGGAGGGATGGAATGTTTACGCGACGGGCGGTTTCTCGATGGCTTGGCGCCGGGCTCATGGCGGGGGCGACCACGACGGCGTTTGGTCAGTCGTTCCCCAGCAAGCCGTTGCACATCATCGTGCCTTATGCACCTGGCGGTAGCTCGGATCTGATCGCCCGCACCATCGGCCAGAAATTGCAGGAAAATCTCGGCCAGCCGGTGATTGTCGACAATCGTCCGGGCGCCAACGGCGCGATCGGCATTGAAGCGATGATCCGCATGCCGGCGGACGGCTATACCTTTGCCGTGATTTCGACCGGCGCGCTGACCGTCAATCCGCATTTCGAGCAACTGCGTTACGATCCGTTGAAGGATCTTACGCCGATCTCCATGGCCGCGATCAGCCCGCTGGTGCTGGCCGTGAATGCGAAGTTGCCGATCAATTCGGTCAAGGATCTCATCGCATACGCGAAGGAGCGGCCTGGCCATGTCACCTACAGTATTCCGGGACCGGGAAGCCTGCCGCATCTCGCGGGAGAATTGCTCAAGCGCGAGGCCGGCCTCGATATGCTTGCGATCCCCTACAAGGGCGGCTCGCCAGCGTCGGTTGCGATAGCGTCGGGCGAGGTGATGGTCGGCATCGTCGATACCGGCGCGGTGTTGCCGCTCGTGCGATCTGGGATGGTGCGCGCGCTCGCAATGACCGACCCGAAACGCTCCCCCTCCATGCCTGATCTGCCGACTGTGTCGGAAGCGGGCGTGCCCGGGTTCGCCGTCAATTCCTGGATCGCCGTCCTGGCGGCGGCGGCCACACCGCCGGATCTGGTCGCAAAACTCAACGGCGAAATCACCAAAGCGCTGCAGGCTTCCGATATCCGTGGGCGGTTTACCGCCGCCGGACTCGATCCGGCGCCGACGAGCGCGGATGAGATGAGCAGGATCATGCGCGCCGACTTCGCGCAGTGGCAATCGTTGATCAAGGCGGCCAACATCAAGGCACAGTGAAAGTGCATTCTGTTTGAGAAAGCCGACGACGGTCCGCATCGGAGGTCAGCAGGACCTTCGGTGCGGCGGTCCATTCATCGCAATCGCCTCTTTCTTCCTGGCCACCGGATCCGATGTGGCTGGCGGAACAGCGTTCCACATGGGACCTGATGAGGCGCCGCGGCTCCGCTGATAAGTGATTGGCCGCGTGTTGTTGCGGCGCGCCGCAACGATCGAGGACGGGCCGGTTCGGGCTGACGCGGTTCGCGATCAGGCATTCGAGCCGGCCGCCGCTCGTCAATCAAAGCCCCCCGGCCCGGGGGATCGTGCAGCCGGTCTGGCCCTGATCGGTGAAATGAATATGGCCATTCGACTCGATGTGCAGATCATTGCATTTGCGGAAGGGTCGCGAATTCCGCCGCGCAGCGCGCGTCCGAACAAGGCCGGCCTCCACATCGATCTGCAGTGGCCATTCCGTGTCTGCAACCGGAAGCCGTCCGTCCGAACGAATCTTCGGTTCATTCAGCCGGCCATCGCATCGGACGACGAGCGGCCAATCGTCGCCAGGTGATACTCTGAACATGCGGCCGAAGGGCTGGCGACGACAGAGAGGTCGCTGTCGGCGTCGAATGCAGGCCTTCGAGAAGCAATCGACGGGCTGACCGCCCTTGTTTGCGGCGGCCCAGGTGCTGCGAGTGCCGGCCCGCCGGACCTTTTCCGGAATCATGGAGAAAAACGCGCGCCTCGATGACGCGCGGCGGCCGGTCGAGATAACCCTGCTGATGTGTCAGGCGGCAGGTGCGGCGTGGACTTCGATAGCCGAAGATGTTCGGCATCGACCCTTGCCGCGATCCCTACGCCCGGTTTGCTCCCAAGCTGGGGGAGTATGCCGACCGGGCAGGAGAGACGGAAGACGTCGCGCGTAGAAGGTGGCGCGAAGCGGCCGATCGACGCCTGAATCGGCTAGCCGCGAAATGCGCTGCGACCGGGGCACCCGGTCGCAGCTGGCCGGCCTGGCGGCGCTGAAGCAACTGCTGGACGGAAATGTCTGAAGGCTGCGCGCCGCGGCCATGCTCGGCTTGCTCCAGCGGCGCGCACTGTCAGGACGGTCATTCAGCGAAGGTTTCCTCGCGCTTGTTTTTGATCGTCGGCAAGACCACCAGTATCATGAGCAAAATCGACAACGCCAGGAAGAGCGCGCTCAGCGGGCTGCGGAGGAACGTCATCGGGTCGCCGCGAGAGAGCAGCATCGCGCGGCGCAGATATTCCTCCATGATAGGTCCGAGGATGAAACCAAGGATGAGCGGCGCTGGTTCGAACGCCAGCTTGACGCAGGCGTAGCCCAGCAGACCGAAGAGCGACAGCAACAGGCAATCGAATGCGCTGTTCGACAAGCTGAAAACGCCGATGCCGATGAACACCAGGATCGCCGGGAACAGCAGGCGGTAGGGAATGGTCAGAAGTTTGATCCACATGCCGATGAGCGGCAGGTTGAGCACCACCAGCATCAGGTTTCCGATCCACATCGAAGCGATGAGGCCCCAGAAGAGCTCCGGCTTCTGCGTCATCACCTGCGGGCCCGGTGCGATGCCCTGGATCATCATCGCACCTATCATCATCGCCATCACCGCATTGCCGGGAATGCCGAGCGTGAGCATCGGAATGAACGAGGTTTGCGCGCCGGCGTTGTTGGCCGATTCCGGTGCCGCAACGCCCTCGATAGCGCCCTTGCCGAATTGCTCAGGATGTTTCGAGATCTTCTTTTCCAGCGTGTAGGCGGCGAAGGACGCAAGCAGCGCGCCGCCGCCAGGCAGGATTCCKAGCGCGGAGCCGAGCGCCGTTCCGCGGAGAACCGGTTTCCAGGAGCGTCTCAGATCGTCCTTGGTCGGATAGAGATTGCTGACCTTGTCGACGAAGATCTCGCGCTTTTCCTTTTGCTCGAGATTCAGAATGATCTCGGCGACGCCGAATATGCCCATCGCCACGATGACGAAGCCGATGCCGTCGGACAATTCCGGTACGCCGAACGTGAAGCGTAGCGTGCCGGTCGTGACGTCCGTGCCGACGAGGCCGAGCATGAGGCCGAGCACCGTCATCGCCACGGCCTTGATCAAAGAGCCATTGGCGAGCACCACCGAAGTCACCAGTCCGAGCACGACCAGCGAGAAATATTCTGCAGGCCCAAAAGCCAGCGCCAGCTCGGCGAGCGGGCGCGCTGCGAAGGCGATGACGAGCGTGGCGACGCAGCCGGCGAAGAACGAGCCGAGCGCGGCCATCGCGAGCGCGGGACCGGCGCGGCCCCGGCGGGCCATTTGATAACCGTCGAGGCAGGTGACGACCGATGTCGCTTCGCCGGGCAGATTGACGAGGATCGCCGTGGTCGAGCCGCCATACTGCGCGCCGTAATAGATGCCGGCGAGCATGATCAGCGCGCCGGTCGGATCGAGATTGAAGGTGATCGGCAACAGCATCGCGATGGTGGCGAGCGGACCGACGCCGGGAAGGACGCCAATCAATGTGCCGAGCAACGCGCCGACCAGCGCAAACAGCAAGTTGAGCGGCGATGCCGCGACAGAGAAACCCAACCAAAGATTGCCGACGATATCCATGGCGTCTTCGATCCGCTCAGAATGATGGCCAAAGAGGGAAGGGCAGGCTCAACACTTTCACGAAGATGAGCGCCGAGAAGATCGCCATCCCCGCAGCGAGGGACGCAACTTCCTTCCAACGGAATTCGTGGCCTGCCGCGGCGCCGATCACGACAAGGACGACGATCGCGACAAGCAGCCCGGACGGGCCGATGAGGTAGCCGAAGCCTGCGATGGCGGCGAGAATGAGGGCCAGCGGCCGCCAGTGGAAGCGGCCGACCTGCGGCCCACCGGCTGCCAGCGCGTTGAGCGTGATGATCAGGCCGAGCGATGCCAGCAAGGCGCCGAGGATAATCGGAAAATAGGCCGGCCCCATCCGGACCGCGCTTCCTATGGGATAATACGCATAGGCCCAGATCGAGCCGAACAGGCCGATCGCCATCAACAAAAGGCCGGACCACAGGTCCGCCGACCGCGTCGTCATACTTGCCTCCCCCAGTGTCTTTCTTTCCCGGCCGTTATCGGTCCGGTTTGTTTGGGCGGCGGTCTAATATGAACGGCCTACCGATAATTGGTGTACTTACTTTACCGACGTGTTGGCAAGCCGAAAGGTTTGGTCGCAGGCGACGTGTTTCCACGGGAAAGGCATGCAGCGCATCCGCGACCGCCCTTTCATCCGCAGACACCGGTCCTGATCGGCTCGGGCTTCGTCTCCGTCGCCTTCGTGATCGATGCCTACGCCCGTCGCACCGTCAGCTGGCGGGCTTCCCGGACGGCGCAGCCGGCTTCGTGCTGGACGCGCCGGAGCAGGCCCTCGATCAGCGAGTTCCGACGCATCGCGGCGGACCCGTGCATCATAGCGGCCGGGGCAGCCAATACGGCTCGATCAAATACACAGAGCGCCTGGCCGGGGCGGGGGAGGGACGAGCGCCGGTTGGCAGTGTCGGCGATGGCGACGACAACGGCGCCCACCGAGACGATCAACGGTCTCTACAAAGCCGAGGTCATCCATCGGCGCGGACCATGGCGCCCGTTCGAGGCTGTCGAGTTCGCGACGCTTGAATGGATCGACTGGTTCAACAACCGCCGGCTGCTGGAGGCGATGGGCAATATCGCGCCAGCAGAACCCGACGAGCGCTAATACGCCAGGCTGGATGAGCCAGCGATGGCGGCGTGACTCAAACGAAACGGCCTCCGGCCAAACCGGGTCGGTTCAACCCGACCATCACAGCGGGCCTCCGCCTCGGCTGCGCGCTGACGCTTGTGGCCAAGTTTCAAGACGTGCGCTCTCTTTCCAGGGGCGCGGGTCGCTCTGCTGCTTCCGTTGTCGCATTCGTGTGAGCCGCGGTCGCGGGTCTCGCATGCAGCATGGCCACAGCGTCGCGGGCGCTTTCGTATGCGAGTTGCAGCGGCGCGAACTCCTCATAGCTGCAACGACGTTGATAGCCGAGGGTTGCCATGTCGATCGTAAGAACACCAAGCTCCTTCGAAAGGCCGAGCGCGTCGGCTGGGTCGGTGGAGGCCCCGGCGCGTTCAGTGATGCTCTTCAAACTGCCCAGGATCTCGGATATGCGATCGGGACCGCCTTTCTTGAGGTAGCTACTGGCCGCGGCAAGAACCGAGCTTGCGACCCCGCCGACTAGCACGACGTTCCATATCTGATCGCTGAAGAGGGTAGACCAGCTCGTATCCGTATCCTCAAGATACGCTGCGGTGCCGGGGTGAATTGGAAAGCGCGCGTCCTCCTTCTCGCTTTCCGGCGGCGCTATCAGGTTGGCCAGTGGAACCTCACGCGCCAGCTCGCTGCGCCGTTCGAGCAGGCTGCGGGTCACCTCCGTGATCGCATTGTTGTAGAGCCGCACGCGCAGTGGGCCCGTCGAGGCTCGATTGGCAGCAAGTACGGTCGGAACGCCGACCGTGTCGACGTCCTCGTCTGGAATAGATAGGCGCGGAAATGCGAACTTCTCGATCGCCTCGGAGCTTGCGGCCGCAGTGTTCTGCTTAAGAGATTCGCCAAATTCGATACTGAGGATGGTTGGAGGATTCTTTTTCCTGTCGCCCGCCGCGGCAACCACTGCCCTGACCACGGGATCTGCTGGCACGCCGATCACGGCAAGGCAGTCGATCCGTCCGCTGGCGATGAACCCGGCGGCGTCTTCGGGCTTGACGATTGTCAAATGAACGTCCGCCGGCGTGAGGCCCAACATATCGAGCAGCCTGACGAAGGAAGGTTCGTCGAGCGGCGTGCGGGAGACAAGACCGAGGCGCTTACCTTTCACGTCGGAAAGGTTCTCCAGCTTGTGTCGCGCCGGTGCGACAGCGATCACGACGTTGGTGCGCAGCAACACCACCAGCCCCGCGCTTGTAGGCAATGGATCGTCGAGTCTTATGACAGCCAGATCGACTTCCCGTTTTTCCAGCAATTGATTGTTCGCATGCACGTCGGCCGTAGCGACCAAATCCACGCGCACCCCGGCACGGTTGATCTCGAGTAGACGATTCAACGCAATCAACAGCTTGGCGTCGATTCCGTCCTTTGGCCCTGCGGCGACGCGCAAGTGCAKGGGCCGCGACCATGCCAGATATGCCACGCTGGTAGCCGTGATCAGCGCAAGCGTCGCAGCGGCTAAAAGGAGCAGACGCGAGATCGCGATGTTCATGGCATTTGCCCCGAGCTACGCATCGCTTCGACGACGTCGGCTCAGCGCCCGCGAACCGCAACGGTCACGGACCTGGGCGACTTCAGTGGCGACCAGTCCAAAGACCTCAACCGGGCTAGCTTAGCGTACTACACGGCGACGTCATCCATACTTTGCTAATAAATTCTTCAATGCCCCAATGCGCCGTGACGTATTGAGCAGGCCAATGCGGGCGGTTCTCGCGCGCAACCTGGTCACAGACGCTGACCCGCCCAACGTCAGCGTTGGCTCGCTTCGCATGAGCCTCGGTAGGGCATGAGGAATGCCAACCCAGTTGCCAGCGCACCGCGCCCATGTGATGGTCGTCGGGCTAGTCTAGGTGCCGTCCCGCATACGGTCGGAATTCTCTTCGGCCGCGACGCTCTGAGAATGAACCCTTCGATTGTTTTGGGCGCATGCGCAGGCGCCGTCACGATGACTGCCGCCTTCCAAGTAATTCAAGACGAAGCTCAAAACCGCATATCAGCATTCGGCTACGCCTTTCTATGCTATCGGAAACATTCCGCTCAATGCATGGAGGATCTGTTATGGTCAATCGTGCGACGATTTAATTGCAACATGATTCTGTGGGCGCAGAATTATAGTGTCGTCTGACAAAGTATGAGTATCGAAATTGAGTTTCATACGTACGTCGAAAAGTGAATATCGGCTCCTCATCGCGTCTTAGGGGTTTATTCAAAATGACTTCTTACCCTTAATTTGCGATGGTTGATTCGGCGAAACAAACACGCTGGAGGATAATATGCGCATAACGCTCACAGCCGCTGCCTTGCTAGCTGCCGGATTAGCGACTTCCGCCTATTCGGCCGACCTTCCTGTGCGACAACAGGCCCCCGTCTACGTTCCCGTTTTCACCTGGACAGGGTTCTACATAGGTCTCAACGCCGGCGTGGGTTGGACCAACTCCCGCGATGTCATCGTCACCGGTCCGACGGCMGCCTCTTCCGGCATCTTGTCTGGCGGCGGCGGCGACGGCTCCTTCGTCGGCGGCGGCCAGATCGGTTACAACTGGCAATCCGGCGCGATTGTGTACGGCCTTGAGACCGATATTCAGTATGTCGATGTCGGCGGCCGCGTCGCGTGGGGACCCTACACGTGGTGGGGCAACGGGGGCGGAAATAACGGGGGCTATTTGGGCACCGTTCGTGCCCGTGTTGGTTATGCCTTTGATCGCACACTGATCTATGTCACAGGCGGTCTGGCCTATGGCGGCCTGAATAGTAACCCGCTGACGGGCAACAACACGAGCAATGTCGGCTGGACGCTGGGCGGCGGTGTTGAATACGCCTTTACCAACAACTGGTCGGTTAAGGTCGAAGGCCTCTACGTCGAGACGAGCGAAGGCCGGAAGACTCGATTCTTCAACAACCCAATCGGCGGGGTGCTGCCGGCCGGCACCTATACTGCCACCACCGATCGAAGCGGAGGCGGTGGCATTCTTCGGGTTGGCGTGAACTACAAATGGTGAATTGAGACGAAAACAGCCCAGCCGGTGGCTGGGCTGTTTTCATGGGCGGTCATCCGCTTTTACCCCGGTTTAATCCGCGGCAAGACCGTGAACTATCTATCGGTCATCACCCTGATTGCTGCTGTATCCACTCCATCAGCAGCATATAGCTGATGGCTGGAAGGACCGGGCCGACGAAAAGGCCTAAGAGCCCATCAGAAATCATGCCGACGATCACCCCGATCAGAATGATCGGCATGGGCACGTCCAAACCTCCGCTGAGCATCAATGGCGTGAGAATGTTGTCGCCAAGTCCGGGCGAACCGGTCCGCGCGATCCACAACACAGCCTCGGCGAACATGCGGTGGTCCCGGCCCCACGAGCCGCGCGTCCGTTCGTCACCGATGATGTGGGCGAATCCGCTCCCACTTGTCGTCCCGAGGAAGCAGGCGGTCTAGGACGCCCACGGCTGCCTCCAGATGACAGCCTTGAATCACGCATCAAAAATACGGAAGCCCAAGAGTCCACGGCTCCTCAGGGCGGCGTCTCACCTGCCGCAGCGAGGCAGAGAGGCTGCCGCGCATCGATCTCCCAACATGTCCCGATGGCGTCGAACACGAATTTGAACATGGCCTGTCCAGCCGTCCTGCCTGGAAAGTACGGCGATCGTCCTCGTTGCTGTCAGTGCCCGGTCATCTTCAAAACGGCTTGGGGCAGGCGCTTTCCCTGCACCTTGATTGCGGAGGCCTCTGCGTCGATCTCGGCGAGATCGCTGGTTGTCATGCTCAGATCGACCGCTCCGAGGTTTTCTTCCAGCCGTGGGATGGGTTCGATCGTCGTCGCGACGGTGCTGTTTCCGGCCCGCCCGCGGCGGAGGAAGAGTGTCTGGAAGCCCTCGCGCCCGTCCGAAGTCGTCTCCCAGCTTCGAGCCGACTCGATTTACAGTCGCAGCATCGCGGCCGCGTCCCTCCTTCACCGGACGGTCACGCCGTGAATGGCGGCTGCGATCTCGAAGTCTACCGGCGGGCGCGCAGAACGCCGATGTGGAACGCCCCGCTCCTTAGCGGCCGCGCAGGGCGATCAGGTTGACGTCGATCGTCCGGGTGCGAAAGCCGGCTTCGCAATAGCAGAGATAGAATTCCCACAGCCGGCGAAATGGCTCGTCGAAGCCAAGCGGCGCGATCTCGGTCCAGCGCTCCAGGAAGCGCCGGCGCCAATCCTTCAGAGTCAGGGCGTAACTGTCGCCGAAGTCGAGCTGTTCGACCACTCCGAGACCGACCGCCTTCGCGCTGCTCCTCACCGCCGGCACCGATGGCAGGCAGCCGCCGGGGAAGATGTAGCGCTGGATGAAGTCGGTGCCCCGCTGATAGTCCTCGAACAGGGCGTCGTCGATCGTGATCGCTTGCAGGACGACACGTCCGCCGGGCCGCAGCGAGCGTCGGAGCGTCGCGAAGTAGGACGGCCAATAGGCGCGCCCCACCGCCTCGATCATCTCGATCGAAACGATGCGGTCGAACTGGCCGGAGATGTCGCGGTAGTCCTGGAGCCGCAGGCTGACGCGCTCGGCAAGGCCGGCTTCAGCGATGCGCCGTTGCGCGGCCTCGAGCTGCGCCGGCGACAAGGTAATGGCGGTCACGCGACAGCCTTCGCGGGCCAGCCGCTCTGCCAGCGCGCCCCAGCCGCAGCCGATCTCGAGGATATGCTCGCCGCCCGAAAGGCCGAGCATGGCGACGATCCGGTCGAGCCGGCGCTGCTGTGCGGCCTCGAGCGCTTCCGTCGGCGCTTCATAGAGCGCGGAGGAGTACATCATGCTGGTGTCGAGCCAGTGGCCGTAGAACTCATTGCCGAGATCGTAATGCGCGGTGATGTTGCGGCGGCTGCCGCGGCGGGTGTTAGCGTTGAGTCGGTGACGCAATCGGTTCAACAGACGCGCCGGCCAGACGCCTGACACAAGCTTTCGCAATGTCACACTGTTGCGCGCGCCGAGCTCGATCAGCGCGGTGAGATCCGGCGTATGGAGGTCGCCGTCGCGATAGGCTTCGGCCAGGCCGATATCCCCGTCGAGCAGGAGGCGGCGTATCGACCGCCAGTTGGTCAGGATCATCGTCGCTTGCGGCCCGGGCGCGCCTTGCGCGCTGCAAAGCCGTTCGCCGTCAGGCGTAAAGACGGTGAGGTGGCCGATGGCGATGCTTGAGAGCAATCGGCGCAGGAACCAGCGCGACAGCCCGATGCCGCGCGGCAGCGCGAGCGCTTGTTCGGGCATGCGAAAATGCTGTTCGGCATCGGGCCGGCTCATGGCTACATCGGTCCTTTCGCATGCGGCGCCACGGCGCTGCCGAGGCTGAAGGGGCGCTCCGGCGCAGTCGGGTGCGGCCACCAGGGAATGCGCTTTGCCAACAACCGCAGCGCGTGCCAGTGGATGGCGGCAGTGACCTTCAGCGTGAGGAGCGGATGCGTTGCGAGCAGTCGCAGCAGGACTGCATCGTTCAGCACCGTTCGCTTGCCGCTCAGCACGGCCGTGATCAGGCGTCCCTCGGAGTCATGGCCGTCGATGGCGACGGAGACACGCTCCGCGGGCGGCACGACCGTGAAGGCATAGCGCATGTCGAGGCCCATGAAGGGCGAGACGTGAAAGAGCTTGTCCGCCTCCTGTCGCAGCGCGCCTCCAGCGGTATCGGCGGGCGCGACATAGCTGTGAACCTCGCCGAAGGTGTTGTGCACTTCGTAGACGGTGGCGGAGAGACTGCCGTCGCGGCGGTAGCAGAAATAGGTGCTGAGCGGATTGAAGGCGTAGCCGAGGATACGCGGCATGGTCAGCAGCCGGATCGGGCCGCCATCATGCGCGATCCCGGCATTGCCCAGGGCGGCCTCGATCTGCGGGCGCAATGGCCGTCCGCTGCGATCCCCGTAGTCCGCGTCACGAAAGGCGTAGAGATTGAAGCTGTTGCGCGAGAACAGCGTGAGCTTCGCAGCCAGCCGATCGATCTCGTCGAGATCGAGCAGCATCCAAAAGACGCGATAGGCCAGCGCATGTGGCCGGGGCCGGAACCGGCGATGCCGGACACGACCGACATAGAGGGCGGATTGCCAGCTCATGCGGCCTGCTCCAGCCGGGGGGCGACTGGAATGCGCCCGGACTCGTTGCGAACCCGCCAAGGCCGACGGACGCCGCCAAGCGCCTCCGCGACCGCGAGCCCGGCCTGCAAGCCATCCTCATGGAAGCCCGATCCGAAATAGGCGCCGCAGAACCAGCTTCGCCGCGTCCCTTGCAGCGACCAGAGCCGCGCCTGTGCCTCGAGCGCCGCCGCATCGAAGAGCGGGTGCTCGTAGGTTTCCTCGTGGAGGATGGTGTCCGCACGCAGCGTGTCGGGCGGGTTGAGGGTGACGAAGAGAGGCCGCCCTTCCGGCAGGCCTTGAAGCCGGTTCATCCAGTAGGTGACGGCGCAGGCGGAATCCGGCTGGGCGCGGTCGCCGATATGGTTCCAGCTCGCCCAGGCGCGGCGCCGCTTCGGCATCAACGCCGTATCACCATGCAGCACCGCACGGTTGCGGCTGTAGCGGAACGCCCCGAGCGCCTCGGCTTCCGCCGTGCCGGGATCGGCGAGCATGGCAAGCGCCTGGTCGGCATGGGTGGCGAAGACGACATGGCTGAACGTCTCGTTCCAGCCGTCGCCCATCAGAACGACATCGTTGGCTCCGCGCCGAACCTGCCTCACGGGCGAGCCGACCCTCACCTCGCCGGAAAAGGCGGTGCGCAGCTTCTGCACATAGACGCCGCTGCCGCCGGTCACGGTGCGCCAGATCGGTCGGTCGGTGAGTTGGAGCAATCCGTGATTGTGATGGAAGCGCAGGAAGGCGGTGGCCGGATAGGACAGGATCTCCGAGCAGGGTGCGGACCAGATCGCAGCCGCCATCGGCAGCAGATGGTCGTCCCGGAACGCGGCGCCATAGCCGCCGGCGGCGAGGTAGTCGCCGAGCGAGACGTCGGCCGCACCGCCCGCCAGCGCATCCCTGGATGCGTTCCGGTAGAAGCGGGTGATGTCCTGCAGCATTGCCCAGAAGCGCGGCCGCATCAGATTGCTGCGCTGGGCGAACAGGCCGGAGACACTGGTGCCGCTATATTCAAGCCGGCCGCCATCGAGAGACACCGCGAAGGACATCTCGGTCGGCTGCGTGGCGACGCCAAGATGCTCCATCAGGGCGATGAAGTTCGGATAGGTCGCCTCATTGTAGACGATGAAGCCGGTATCGACCGCCGTCTCGCCGCCATCGCCGGCGACGCGAACCGTGTTCGCATGGCCGCCGAGGCGGGGCGCCGCCTCGAACAGCACCACGTCATGTGCTTGCCCCAGCAGCCACGCCGCCGAGAGGCCGGAGATGCCGGCACCGATCACGGCGACCCTCGTCGCCTCTCCCTGTGCCCGCTCCATCCTCGCGTCTCCGCTTTTCATGACGGGTATACGCGGCCTGGGCCGGACTGGATTTGCCCCGGCCTCACTAAAAACGCGCAGGCCGTGTGACCCACCGCCGAGCTTCCTGCGTAAGCGCAGAATGGATGAAGCATTCCGCGAGAGGGTTGGATGATGCTCATGAGGCAGCTGAAGCGGGTGTCCGCTGCGATCGGTGCCTATGCAGCGCATCCCGACCCGCGGGCCGCGATCGCCAATACCGTCGCGCTCGTGATTGTCTCGAACCAGCCCTTCTATCCACTTTATCTTTATTGGGCGGTCTCGCCCGCCATCGCGCCGTCCTATGTCACCTTCCTGTCGACGCCGTTCTTCGCGGCCGTGCCGGCGGCCATGCGGTGCAGCCCCTTGTTCGGGCGATCGCTGCTTCTCCTGGCCGGCATCGGCAACACATTGCTCTGCCGCGTCGCCTTCGGTACCGGCTCAGGGGTCGAGGCCTTCCTGTTTCCCTGCCTGATGCTCGCGCTGATGCTGTTTCGCCGCTCCGAGCGCCTCTTCGCACTCAGTTTCGCGGCGCTCGCTTTTATCGCCTATCTCGTGCCGCTAGCGCCGCTGGGGACGCCGCTGCACCTCTACGAGGCCGGAGAATACGCGGCCTTGCAGCGCCTGAACTTTCTGAGCGCCGCATCCTTGACCGCGCTGATCGGCTGGCTTGTCGCCGCGCGCCTCGACACAATTTCGCGCTCGGATGAAACCACGGAGGCGAGCGGAGCGTAGACGAGACGCATTCGCTGAAAGGACATCGTCATGAGGCGCTTTCTACTCGCTCTCGCCTTTGCTGCTCTTTCGGCTGGAGGCGCGGCCGCGGGTGATCTCGACGGGACCTGGCTGCGCGACGACGGCAATGCCCGCGTGCGGATCGCACCGTGCGGCGACAAGATCTGCGCAACCAATCTCTGGATCGGCGACACCAGCAAGGGCGAGGCCGCCGGCGACAGGCTCATCATGACACTGGCCCGCCAGCCCGACGGCACCTTCTCCGGAAATGCCTATGATCCCAAGCGCGACTGGAGCTACTCCATGACGATCACGGCAACGGCGGGCGCGCTCACCACACGCGGCTGCATCGTCGGGCGCCTGATCTGCCGTGACGTGAACTGGAAGGCCGTCGAGTGATGCCGGCCGAAGTCACTATGAAGCGAGGGCTAGTGATCCAACGTGCCGACATCCGCGTAACTGTCATATGGTTCCCGCACTCGCCCTGACTGTCGATGGCATGCGCAAGGCGGGAGCTATCGCGCAAGGAGGTGGGTTCGTCGTCTTGTTCGACCCCAATGTATTGATTGCCGCCATCGCGCGTTCGGGCGACCGGGAGGCTTTTGCTGCGCTGTTCGACCATTTCGCGCCGCGGGTGAAGGGATTGCTGATGCGCGGCGGCGCCTCGGCCGAGCTGGCCGAAGAAGTCGCACAGGAGACGCTGCTGGCCGTCTGGCGCAAGGCGGCGCTGTTCGACCCCGCGAAAGCGAGCGCTTCGACCTGGATCGCCACGATCGCGCGCAATCTGCGCATCGATATTGCCCGTCGCGAAACGCGCTCGCGGCTGTCGCAAGCTTACGAGATTTTGGATGAAGAAGCCCCCGAACAACCCGATGCGACACTATCTGGCGCCGAACGCGACGCACGCGTGCGCGCTGCGATGACCCAGCTCTCTCCCGATCAGTACCGTGTGGTCGAACTCGCCTTCCTGGAAGGCTTCAGCCACCAGGATGTCGCCAATCGCCTCGCCATTCCGCTTGGCACGGTGAAGTCCCGCCTGCGCCTGGCGCTGTCGCATCTGCGCAGCCGGCTGGAGGATCTGCGATGAGCATCGTGCATCGCCCATCCGACGAGACGCTCGCCGCCTTCGCCGCAGGACAGCTCGACGAAGGCCTGGCGGTGGTTGTCGCCTGTCATATCGAGGCGGATCGGCAGAGCCGGCAGCGGCTGCGGGAACTCGAGGCCGTGCAGGGCGCGCTGCTGGAAGCCGAGGAGCCCGTCGCGATGGCCTCCGGCCCACGCGATACGAGCACCGCAGCACAAGCCGCGACAGTATCCGTTGCGGCCGCTCCGACGCTCGAAGCCGGGATGCCACAAGTCCTGCGCCCCTATGGCCTCGGTCCCTGGCGCCCGATCGGCATCCGCATCGCCATGCGGCGCGTCGACGTTCCCGGCGCGGATGCACGCGTCTTCATGTTGCGTGCCGGGCCGGGGATCGCACTGCCGCATCACAAGCATAGCGGCTTCGAATGGACCACGATCCTCGCGGGCGCCTATGAGCACGAATACGGTCGCTATGCGGCCGGGGACTTCGACGAGGCCGATTCCGAGCACGATCACACGCCGCGCGTCGATCCTGTCGAGGGTTGCACCTGTATCGTCGCCATGACCGGAAACGTGCTGCTCCAAGGCTGGCTCGGCCGGCTGCTGCAGCCGCTGGTGCGGTTTTGACGATCGCCTCCTTCGCCGCGGCTGTTGCTTTCGCGGCAGTGGCGATGTCGGCGTTCATGGCATTGGCCACCGCAATCGAGCGCCGGACCGGCAACTCCGGCTGGATCGATGTTGTCTGGACCTTCGGGGTGGGTGCCACGGGCGTCGTTGCCGCGCTGCTGCCTTTCGGGGCGGGGCCGATGTCTCGACGTCTGCTCGTGGCCGCGCTGGCACTGGCCTGGGCGCTTCGGCTCGGCCTGCACATCGCGCGGCGCACGAGCGGCATCGCCGAGGATCCGCGCTATGCCAAGCTCAAGCGCGGCTGGGGCAGCGACGCGCCCCGGCAAATGGTTCGGCTGCTCCAGATACAGGCGCTGGTCAGCATCCCCTTGGTGCTTGGGATCGTCCTGGCAGCCCATAATCCCGCACCTTCGCTGGCCTGGAGGGACCTCGCAGGCATTGTCATTTTTGTCGTGGGCCTGACAGGCGGCGCCGTCGCGGACGGGCAACTGCGCGCCTTCGCCCGCTCGCGCAAGGGCGGCGTCTGTGACCGTGGTCTTTGGCGTTGGTCGCGCCATCCCAACTACTTCTTCGAATGCCTGCTCTGGTGCTGCTACGCGGTCATCGCGCCGGCGGCCGGTTACCCCTGGGGCTGGCTCGCCTTGCTGGCACCTGCCTGCATCACGCTGCTGCTGACGCGCATTTCCGGCATCCCGCCTCTGGAAGATCACATGCTCGCCAAGCACGGAGCGGCCTATCGCGACTACCAGCGCCGAACCAGCGCCCTGATTCCGCTGCCGCCGAAAGGAGCGACGCCATGACAATCATGCAGAGGCTCTCGAACTGGGGCGAAGGGCTCCCCGTTCCCGACGCGGTCAGCCGCATGGTGATCGCCTCGCTGGTCGGGCGCACCAATCGCTCGATCGCCGCGCGATCGATCGAGGCGGCCGCCTTCGCCGGCGATATGGCGGGATTTCCGATCGCCGTTCATACCGACGCCGCCAACGCCCAGCACTACGAAGTGCCGGCCGCTTTCTTCGAGCATGTGCTTGGCTCCAGGCGCAAATACTCCTGTTGCTACTACGCCGACCCCGGCGACACGCTCGCAGCGGCGGAAGAGAAGGCGCTGGCGTTGACGGCAGAGCATGCCGGCCTCGCCGACGGGCAGGATATCCTCGAGCTCGGCTGCGGCTGGGGCTCGTTGTCACTATGGATGGCGGAGCGCTATCCGAAGGCGCGGATCGTCTCGGTCTCCAACTCGAGTTCGCAACGCGCCTTCATCGAGGAGCAGGCGCGGCGCCGCCACCTCGGAAATCTTCGCGTCGTTACCGCGGATATGAACGATTTCGCGACGGAGGAGCACTTCGATCGCGTCGTGTCCGTGGAGATGTTCGAGCACATGGCGAACTGGCGCGCGCTTCTCGGTCGTATTCGCGACTGGCTGAAGCGGGACGGCCGGCTCTTCATCCACGTCTTCGCCCACACGCAAGGCTGCTACCGCTTCGACGCCACTGATGCGGGCGACTGGATCGCGCAGCATTTCTTCACCGGCGGCCTGATGCCGAGCGCGACGCTCGCGCATCAGTTCCCCGATCTATTCGCCGTCGAGGCCGAGTGGCGCTGGAACGGCGAACATTACCGGGCCACCGCAGAGGATTGGCTGGCCAATTTCGATCGCAACCTGCCGATGATCGATCCGATCCTGCGGGAGGTCTATGGCACGGAAGCGCCGCTCTGGCGCCGGCGCTGGCGCCTGTTCTTTCTGGCGACGAGCGGGTTGTTCGGCCATGCCAACGGCGACGCCTGGGGCGTCCACCACTACAGGTTGCGACCCGCCTGATCGAAGAGCCGATGGCGAGGCCTACACCCATCCCCATTCTATGGCGCGGCGAACCGCGCCATAGGCGATCCAACTGCAGAAACCGACGACGACCGTGCCGTAGGCGAGGTCCGCGAGCGTGATCGTCAGCGTCCAGGGACGCAGCGTGGCGTAGTTCGTCAGGTCATAGGTCGCATAGGCGAGCAGGCCGATCAGCGCGCCGTTGATCAGCGCGGCGCTTCCGCCGCCGTCGCGCAGCGCCGGCATCAGCGCGAAATGGACCACGCCAAGAGGGAAGCCGAAATAGAACAGCGCAGCCGGCCAGTATCGCACTTGTTCTATGATCAGGTCGCCGAGCGCAGGCCGATAGAGCCTCGCGGTCATCGTGCCGAGCCAGATGGCATCGCAGATCCCAAAGGCGACAAGAAAAGCGACGTAGCCGGCGACGAAGCGCATCACGACCTCCAGGGTTGTGCAGGAGATACGTCGCGCAAGCCTTAGCGGTTCAGCATCACATCGGGCTTTCGCGCAGCCGGGAAGCAGATCCATCCCGGTGAGCGGGGCGTATTGAGTGGGATAATCCTCAGGCCGATGGCGACCATGACGACCGAAATCTCCCGCCGCGCGATCGTTCCCATGCTTGCTGCGGCGGCGCTTCCGGGTTGCGCCGCGCTGCGCCCCGGCGGTCTGACCGAGGGCGCGCGTGACGTCGCCTATGGCCCGCATCCCCGGCAGCGAATGGACATCTATGTTCCGCGGGGCGGCGGAGATGCTCCGAAGCCGGTTGTCTTTTTCATCTATGGTGGTTCGTGGGCCGATGGTGCCAGAGAGACCTATGCGTTCGTCGGAGACGCGCTTTCCTCGCGCGGCTTCGTCACGGTGATCGCGGATTATCGCCTGGTGCCCGAGGTCCGCTTTCCGGTCTTCATCGAGGACGGCGCGCTGGCGCTGCGTTTTGTGTGCGATAACATCGCCCGCTTCGGCGGTACGCCGCGAGAGCTGCACCTCATGGGGCACTCGGCCGGCGCCTATAACGCGATGATGCTGACCTTGGACAATCGCTATCTTGCCGCCGTTGGGCTACGCGCCAACCACATCCGTTCCACCGTCGGGCTCTCCGGCCCCTATGACTTTCTGCCGCTCGACATCGACGTCACCAAGGAGGCGTTCGGAAACGCCCGCGACCTCATCCAGACGCAGCCGGTCAACTTTGCTCGCCGCGACGCTCCGCCGATCTTTCTGGCGACGGGCTCGGAGGACACCACGGTCCTGCCACGCAACAGCGAGCGGCTGGCCCAGGCGCTCAAAAGTGCTGGCGCCAAGTCGGTCTCGCTTAAGATTTATCCGGGGCTCGACCACGCTCGAACGGCAACTGCGATCTCCAGGTTGTTGCAGTGGCAGGCGCCGGTTCTCGACGATGTCGTCGCATTCTTGAAAGCGACGCGAGGTGACCCGGCGGGCAGGCCGGCCTCGCATCGAATGCCCCGGCTAACAAGCGAGAAATGAGACAATTGAGTGCGGGTCGCGTTGCGGCGACCGGTACCGGAGCCGGTTCATGGCGTCAGGCCGTCGCAAGACGTCAGCACGCCCCGAAGTCCGTGTGGCGTAGCGCCGCAATTCGGGATACTGTGCCCCATACTTGCCATGCGGAGATTAGGGCTCCTTCGTAGGCAAAGCGGAGAAGTTATGGTTCGATAACGCCGTCAAAGCAGGCGTCTTTTACATGCGCCACGCGATCGAGACCGCACCGAAAGACGGGCATTGCGTCATCGTCGAGGACGATGCGAATGCGATCTACGACGTCGGTCGCTGGTCGCCGGAGGCGGGCGATTGGGGTGGGAAGGATCACGGCCCCATCAAGATCGCGCCGACGCATTGGCGGCGCTTCTTTACGCCCGTCGTCACTGTAATCGCTGCGGCGACGATACTGATTTACCATGTAAAGCAAGTGGCTGCCGAAACACCTGTCAGCGATGGCATCGTCGCTCAAGATACCGGCTTGGCGAGCCGGGACTCGAAGACCGCCCTCCCTGAGGTCCGGCGAGCCGTCGACAGCCAGGCCAGCCCACCCGCGGAAGAGACGCAGGCTGTGCGGGAGCAGCCGGCCGCGGCGACGCACGCACCAGATGCGCAGCAATCCCCGGGCCGGAAGCCGCCCGAAGTCTTGGCGCAAGAGGCAGCCCTGGAGCAGGAACTGGCCGAAGCCCGGCGTACCATCGAGCATTTGGAAGCGCAGCTGCAAGCGGGGCCGACGGCCGGGCAGGTGCTCAAACAGGAGCGCGAGCGGGCCGCAGTCCTCGCAGAGCACGCCGCAGCTGCGCGACAGGAATTGCTGGCAACCACGGCGCGGCACACCCAGGCACTCGACGAGGAACGAGCCCGCAGCGCCGCATTGGAGAGCGAACTGGCGACGGCGCGGCAGGTGAACGAAAGGCTGGCGGTGCAGTTTCGCCTGATCGGCGAACAGACGGAACTCCGCAGGCGAGCCTATGAGGCGGAAGTGGCGGGGCTTCAACAGGCGCTCAGGCAAGAGCGCGAGCAAGCCGCAGCTGGGGCTGCCGAGCTCGATGCGGCGCGACGCGCGGCTGCTGCGCGCATTCAGCCGGAAACGGCGACAAACATGCCCCTTTCGCGGGAGATCGCATCTACGGCCGGCACAGCCATGGCGTCGCCGGCTGCCTCGGACGTGCAAGGCGGCCCCGAGGCGGTGAGAATGATTGCGCGCGCTGCCTCGCTGCTCGGCCAAGGCGACATCGGTGCTGCGCGGATCGTGCTCGAACGTGCCGCGGAGTTGGGCAGTGCTCGCGCGGTCTTCATGCTGGCGGAGACATACGACCCCAACATTCTCTCTGCCTGGAGAACGTTTGGAACGCGGGGCGAGGTGGCAAAGGCGCGCGAGCTTTACGCGAAGGCGCATGCGGGCGGCATTCGGGAGGCGAAGGAGAGGCTCGACACCTTGGGTCGGTGAAGCGCCTGTCAGGCCGTGCTGCTCCGGCTCATCGTTAGATTGTGGTGCCTTGCGAGGGAGTTCGAGGATGACACGGTTCCCCAGAAAAAGCCTGCTCCTGCTGACTGCTTTGATAGCGCTTGCCCCGGGGCTCCAGCCGGCTGATCTGTCCGCGCAGACAGCCAAAGTTGAGGCCCAGACTACGACCTCGTCGCGTCGCACCTCAGCGCAGGCGACGGAACAGGAGAAGATGAACGCCTGGACCGTCGGCCTTGCCGCCGGCTTGATAGAAGGAGCGCCCCTTCGTCTCGCGGCGGAGATGGCTCGCGTCGTCGATGATGGACCGAATTTGCTTGTCCTGCCGATCGTTACGCGGGGCGCCACCGAGAATCTGAACTCGCTGCTCTACCTGCGTGGCGTTGATACGGCGATCATCAATTCCGACGCACTGGAAGAATACAAGGCGCAACTGCCCCAGATCCGGCGTCGGATCACCTACATCCTCAACCTCTTCCCGTCGGAGCTGCATATCTTCGTTCGGCCCGAGATCCAGAGCCTGGAGGATCTCGCCGGGAAGAAGGTGAACTTCAACACGCAGGGAACCGCTGCCGCATATTCGGGGCCGTTGATCTTCAGCCGGCTCGGCATCAACGCGGAAAAGACATTCATCCCTCATCAGCTTGCGCTCGAGCAGATGCGCAAAGGTGAGATCGCCGGGGTCGTTTTCATCACCTCGAAGCCGGTCGATGCGTTCGTGCGAGGGCGCTTCGAACCCGGCTTCAAGTTCCTTCCGGTCAAATACGACAGCAAGTTCGAGGATTACTATCTTCCGGCCGTGCTGGAGGCGAACGAGTATCCGGGGCTGATCAAGCAAGGCGAGCGCGTGCAGACGATTGCGGTGCCGACCGCGCTCGTCGCGTTCAATTGGGCGGCGCAAACCAACCGCTATCAACGCGTCGCCCGTTTTGTGGATGTGCTGTTCTCCCGCATCGACAGGCTTCAGGCCCCCGGCTTCGACGCGAAATGGAAGTCGATCAACCTGGCCGCCACCGTCCCCGGCCTCGACCGCTTTCCGGCGGCGCAGGAATGGTTGGATCGTCAGCCGCGAGCACCGCGGGCTCTGCGATGAAAGCGATCCCGCTATCCATCGCGTTCGAGATCGCCTGCGGAGTCGCGCTGGCGCAGGATGGGGTAGATCCGATGGTGCATCTTCGCGCTTGCGCCGTGATGGAGCCTGCTGCGCGGCTAGACTGCCTGGACAAGCTGTCGCGTAGCATAGTGCCGATTGATCGCCCGGCGCTTGGCGAAGACAACTGGATCGTCAGCGAGACGACCTCGCCGATCGACTATACTCCCATCCTCACCGCGACGACGTTTGCGAGCAGTGGATCGGACAGCACCTTGACGCGGCTGTCGATCTATTGCCGTAGCGGCCGAACCGAATTGGCGGTTTCAGGGCCGGCGCTGGTCGGTGGCAGCACTGACTCTACCATCATCTACCGCATCAATGACGCTCAGCCGCTGCAAGTCGCAGCAGGGGCGCCATCATTCGGTTCTGGCGCCGCGTTCAGGGCCGATGTCGTGCAGCTGTTGCGTTCCTTGCCTGACGAAGCCGGCCTCTATGTCCGCCTCGTGCCCCGCACCGGCACTGCCTATGAAGGGCAGTTTGCGCTAGCCGGACTGGCGGTCGTCCGAGCCAAGATCGCCGCAGCGTGCAAGTGGCCGAACGTCGTTGCCAAGCCAAACAACCGATAATCCTCGAACCACTACGGGAGAAGCAGTGATGATTGGTTATAAGAACACCGCCCGGGCTGCACTGGTTGGCATCGCTGCGCTCCTCATCGCCGTGCCGCCGTCAGCGGCGCAGGAAAAGAAGCAGACCACTGCGCAGGCATCAAAGCGACCCGCGTCCGAGACAAAAGTCCACCACCTTATTCTACAGGTAAATTCCAACGAGCCCGCAACAATGAACCTGGCGCTCAACAATGCGACGAACGTCGCGCAATACTACAAGGATATTGGAGAGCCGGTAGAAATAGAGATTGTCACTTTCGGTCCGGGCTTGCATATGCTTCGGGATGATACCTCTCCGGTTAAGGCGCGGATCAAGGCGATCGCAGCGAGCACTCCAGCGATTTCCTTCAAAGCCTGCGGCAATACTCAAGAGAATATGAGCAAGGCCGAGAACAAGGAAGTTCCTATCATCCCCGAGGCGTCGGTCGTAAAATCCGGCGTGGTGCGCGTTATGGAGTTGCAAGAGAGAGGCTGGACCTATGTCAGGCCGTGACGCCTATTGTTTAAATGGTGGTCGCAAAATTTGGATTGTTTTGCTTTGCTATTAAGCGGGAGGTATTGGTAGGTTATGTTGATATATTCGAGTAGTTTCCGATTTCTCTGTCATAAATACGGTCTTCGCTTCCGCGAGACTGTGGAGAATATCGCCGTTCGGGAACTCGTCCCGCATGGAGTGGCCCTGATCGATGATGCTCCACAGGATCGTTCGCGTCGCGATCCGCCGCGCGGGCGCCGTACGCAAGAACTGGACGATAAGCGTCCCCAGCGAGTATCCGCCGAGATTGTTCGCAACATATCCGGCGCTGGATGGCGCCCTGGTTGGAGGTGAACGAAAGTTGGCATCCGTACTCATCTTCGGCGAAATCAAGAAGTGGCCAGACTGTGAAGATGGCAGCTCTACCCCTGAACGAAAATGGAGAGCGCCGGTTCGATGATGCTGCTGCGCGCGTCAGGTCTCGCACACGGCTGCGACTTGGTGTTGGTACGCAAAGCGCAACTGGTTGCGCGTTTGATCGGCGCGAAGTCTCGGCTCTCGTCGTCAGGGCGTTATCAAATAAGCCGCGTGATCTTTTCCCGCTCTGGGCGCCGCCCGATAGCAATGGGCTAGCGCAAGCATCGCAACGCTTCACGCCACGGAGGTGTGGCTCCTCAGCTCTCGCAAGCCAATCAAAATTATTCCGAGAACATTGCGTCACTGCGGCATTCTGACGCGTTTTAGAAGTAGTCGCTCACTCGCGCGAGTCGTCTGCGCCGGCCAGATGGCTTCCATAAGATCGGGGCTTGGCATGGACGAACCCATTCTCAAACGGCCTTCCGTTCTGTTGGGATCGGCTTCCTCGGGGGGAACGATCGCAGCCTTGCGCCACTTCGTCGCCTACGGCGTCGGCGTGAATGTCGTCGCCGATCACCCCTTTTGCCCGGCCGGATGGTCGCGCTGTGTCGGGCGCCGCTATGCGGGGCCGGTCGAAAGCGACAGCATGCGCTACCTCGATTGGCTGCTCGCGATCGGAAAGGCTGATCCCGGCCAGGTGTTGCTGCCGACCTCCGACGAGTTGGTCTGGCTTTACACCTCCAACGCCTCGCTCCTCGCGCGCTATTTCCGCCTGTATCAGCCGTCGATCGAAACGATCAAACGCATCCTCGACAAGGCTTTGCTCGAACAGGCCGCAACCATCGCCGGGGTTGGGGTCCTGCCGAGCTGGGATCCTCAGAACCTGGACGAGCTCGCCGAACTGGCGCCGCGCCTGCCTTATCCGGTCCTGATCAAGCCGCGGACCCATGTCCATCGCCTGCGAAACGACAAGGGCGTGGTCGTGCATTCGCCGGACGAGCTCGCGGCGGAATATCCACGCTTCCTTGCCCGCGAGCGGTATCGCTTCGACGATACACCGCGCCCGCCCGACGCGGTGCGCCCGGTGATCCAGAAATTCGTCGAGATCGGGCGCGAAGGCGTGGTGTCCATCTCGGGCTTCATCGGACGCAGCGCGGATGTGTTCGTGACCCGGCGCTCGACCAAGATTCTCCAGCGCTCTCGGCCGGTGGGAGTCGGCGTGTGCTACGAGTCGTGCCCCGCCGATCCCGCATTGTCGCGGGCGGTGCATAGACTCTGCCGCGAGCTCGACTACTTCGGGCTGTTCGAGATCGAGTTCATCCAGCACGACGGCGCCTGGGCGGTCATCGATTTCAACCCGCGCCTGTTCAACCAGATCGGCCTCGACCTGCGACGCGGGTTGCCTATGCCGATGCTGGCCTATCTGGACGCGCTTGGCGAGACCGACGCCGTGCGGGCGCTCGCTGCCGAGGCGCAGCATGAGAGCCCGGCCGAGAAGGTCGTGTTCTGTGACAATTTCACCCTCCATGCGATCTTGCTGGCGCAGACGCTCTGCATGCGGGCAAGCCTCAAGGATCTTGCGTATTGGCGGGGCTGGGCGAGGCAGAATCGCGCGCAGATGGTCCACTTCGCTTCAGATCGCAACGATCCGATGCCGGGCATCATCCATATCCTGTCCGAAATCTATCTCGGATTTCGGGCAGCGCCGCGGTTCGTGCGGACCATGCTCCCGTCCTCTCCCCTGGTCGCGCGCGGGCTGTGACGATGAGCAAGCAACTCGTGGCGATCATCGGCGGCGGACCTTACGGGCTCTCGCTCGCGAGCCATCTCGCGGCCCGCAATGTCGCGCACCGGATTTTCGGCCAGCCCATGGCCTTCTGGAGCCAGATCGCCCGCGCCGGGCCGCGGCGCTATCTCAAATCCTACTGCTTCGGGACGAACATCTCGTCGCCGCGCCCGGGCTCAACCTTCGCCGACTACAACGAGCCGCGCGGCCTGGAGACCTTCGAGCCGTGCTCCATCGAGAATTTCGCCGCATACGGCCGCTGGTTTCAGGAGAAGCACGTCGACTGGATCGAGCCCGTGGACGTCGCCAATGTCTCCCGGCGGAAGCAAGGCTTCATCCTGACGCTCAGCAATGGCGACGAGGTCGAGGCATCGGACGTCATCGTCGCCACGGGACTCGCGAACTTCGCCAAGATGCCGCACGCCTTGCGGGCGCTGCCCGGAACGGTCGCCACGCATAGCGCCAAAGTCGACAGCTTCGCCGCCTTCCAGGGCCTCGAGGTCGCGGTCATCGGCTCCGGCCAGTCCGCCCTGGAGGCGGCCGCACTGCTTCACGAAGCCGGCGCGTCGCCACGATTACTGATCCGCAAGCCGTCGACCCTGTGGATGAACCGAGGGAGCCGCACGCCGACGCCCTGGCAGCGAATCCGCTGGCCGATCTCCGCGCTGGGTGGCAGTCCGAAGGCATGGGCGCTGATGCAACTGCCCGGCGCGTTCCACCGGCTCCCGGCCTGCGCGCGCCCGCTCGTCCTGAAAAATTTCCTTCCACCCGAGGGCGCGTGGTGGCTCCGCGAGCGGGTCGAGGCACTCGTGCCGGTCGAACACGACACCATGATCGTCGAGGGGCGGGAGGTTGGCAATCGTGTGTCGCTCCGCTTGCGACGCGGCGCGGACCAGAAGGATCACGAATTGCTCGTCGACCGGGTGATCGCCGGCACGGGCTACGAGGTGAACGTGGAGCGCATCCCGTTTCTGGCGCCCGAGTTGCGCAGCGCCATTGCCCGGCACGGTTCCGCGCCGCGGCTCGATGCGTCCTTCCAGTCCTCCGTCCCGGGCCTGCGCTTCGTCGGTCCGGCATCGTCGATGAGCTTCGGCCCGGTGTTCCGCTTCGTCGCCGGGGCCGAGTACACCGCGCGCACGATCGCGACGGCATTGTCCCGAACCGCCGTGGCCCGCGCATGAACGCCGCGCGCCTGCCTCTCATCGTCCTGCCGGGCGCGAGCGGCCACGCGCCGGACTGTGCGCCGTTCTGCGCCGAAGCGTCGGACCGGGAGCGCATCGTCGCGCTGCGCTATCCAACCTGGCAGACCTATGTCGATGCCGGTCTCACCGCAGAAGCCCTGGTCGAAGATCTAGCGGCGGAGATCATGGATCGTGTCCCGCAGATGCCGGTCGTGCTGCTCGGCGTTTCGATCGGCGGCCATTTCGCCTATGCAGTTGCGCTGCGTCTCGAGAGCCTCGGCCGCACCGTTGCGGGCTTGTGCATCATCGATTCCGGAGCCATCGCCGCGGCACGATCGATGCACTGGAAAGCACGCCTCGTCTCTCATGCGGCCGATCTGCTCCGGCGCGGCCGTCCTGGCGCGCTTGCGCTTCACGCCCGGCAGCTCGTCTGGCGCGGCCTGTTTCGCCTTGCCGGAGATGGGCTGCCCGTGCTTGCGCGAGACTATCCTGCGCCGCTTCATGGAATCGGCAAGATTGATCCAGCTTTTGAAGAAGAGCTGAACATGCGGCTCCTGATCCGCATCACCGCCACATGGATGCCAAACCTGGACGATCGCGTCACTCATCTGCGCGCGCCCGCAGTTCTGCTGCGCACGCGTGTCACGGTGTCGAACGATGATCTTTGGCGCAGACGCTGTCCCGACCTCCGCATCATCGATATTCCCGGCAACCACGAAACGCTGTTCGAGGCCGAGAATGCCACCGCGTTGCGTGCCGCCTTTCTCGCGGCGGCGGAGGAGTGGAGCGACGCAGACCAGGCCCTTCACTGACGCAGGAGGGCCAAGGATCGATCGCACGGTGAGATCGTGAGCATTACCGCGCTCCACAGCGCGACCGCGAGCCGGCAGCGGGCATCAAGTTTAAGTGACTGGTTATGTATCGGCGGCATGCTGCGCGAGATGGCTGACCCGGCTCGCGTTATGGCAACTCGCCTCAAAGCTGCGGTTCGTCCGCGGCTTCGGGTCGCCATCCTCAGAACTGAAGGGTGCGCCCTCGCTCCCTCGAATGCTGCGGCGATCGCACTGTTCGTCCGGGCCGCGGATACGGTTGGGGTCGAGACCGAGATCGTCACGGCCGGCGACATCGAGCGTCTCGGCGAGTTCGACGGGCTGTTCATTCGCGACCACACTCGAACCGATGACTACACCTATGCTTTCGCGAGAAAGGCGGCTGAGCTCGGCCTCGCAACCGTCGACGATCACGCCTCCATCCTGAGCTGTGCGTCCAAGATTGTTCAGGCGAGGCTGTTCTCCATGCACGGTGTGCCGACGCCAAAAACGCTGATCCTCACCAGCCAAACCATCGACCGGGCCGTAGCAATGCTCGGACTGCCCTGCGTGCTCAAGGAGCCGGGGAGCTCGTTCTCCAGAGGCGTGTACCGCGTCGACAGTGCAGCCCAACTGTACGAGCACGCTTCGACGCTGTTCCAGAGCCAAACCGCCGTGGTGGCACAGGAATACCTCCGGACTGACTTCGACTGGCGCATAGGGTTTGTCGACCGACAGCCGATCTTCGCCTGCCGCTATCACATGGTGCCGGGCCATTGGCAGGTCGTGCGCAACGCTGGAACGCGCAGCTATCAGGAAGGCAGGACCGAGGCCGTGTCCCTCGTCAATGTTCCTGAACGCGTGCTTGCGGTAGCGGCAATGGCGGCCGGTGCCATCGGAGACGGGTTTTACGGCATCGACGTCAAGGACTTGACGGACCGCAGCGTCGTCATCGAGGTCAATGACAATCCGAATGTCGATGCCGGGCAGGAGGATGGCGTCGCCGGCATGGAGCTCTACGAGGCAGTGATCGCCACCATTGTGCGCCGCGCGTTGCGGATGGTTCGGCAGTGACCCGCTATGGCGCGTTCGAGCGCCTCGGCATCGAGATCGAGTACGCGATCGTCGGCCGCGAAGACCTGCGCTGCATGCCGATCGCCGACGTCGTGCTCGACGATCTCGACACACCAGCCGGTGCGCTCGGCTGGTCGAACGAATTCATGCTCCACGTACTCGAGCTGAAGAACCCCACTCCGATAGAACGGCTGGACGCGCTGCGACAGCCGATGCAGGCCGAGATCGACGCCATGAACCGGCGCCTGGCGCAGCACGGGGCAAGGCTGATGCCGACCGCGATGCATCCGTGGCTCGATCCGCGAGACGCTCGACCCTGGCCGGTGGATCCGCACGGCATCTACGGTGCTTACCAACGCATCTTCGAGACGAGGACGCATGGCTGGGCCAATCTCCAGAGCATCCATATCAACCTGCCTTTCGCGGACGACGGTGAGTTCGCGCGGCTCCACGAGGCCATCAGGCGCGTACTTCCGATCATCCCCGCCATCGCGGCGAGCTCACCCGTAGCGGACGCTCGGCTGACCGGCTTCCGCAATTTCCGGATGCAGGCTTATCGGACGAATGCTGCGCGTTACCCGCTCGTCGCCGGCAACATCATCCCGGACAGCATTGGCGGCGCAGGCGCCTATGAGGCAGAGATCCTGGCGCCGATGTTCGCCAGTCTTGCACAGGCCGATCCCGAGGGTACGCTGCGCTTTCCTTGGCTGAATTCCCGTGGCGCCATACCACGATTTGACCGCCATTCCATCGAGATCCGCGTTACCGACACGCAGGAATGCATTGAAGCGGACCTCGCCGTTGCCAAAGCGATAATCGCTGCTGTTCGGCTGCTGTACCTGGACGAGGCCCCTCTCGCCGCTCCCTTGGGTACCAGCCGCCTCGTCAGCATCCTCGGCCGCTGCATCGAGCGGGCCGAGGACGCGCTGATCGACGATGCGGACTATCTCTCCGCCCTCGGCCGACCGGGAAACGCGTGCACAGCCGGCGAACTCTGGCGCCATCTGCTCGGGCGCTCTGCTGACGGAAGCTGCATCCCGCATTTGGAGCGCATCTCTCGGGCCGGCACGCTTGCGAGCAGAATTGAGCGCGCGCTCGGCGCTTTCCCTTCCCGAGAGCGGATTGCGTCGGTCTATGCAGAGCTGTGCGAATGTCTCGCCAAGGGGGCGGCGTTCCGAGACTGAATCACCGCTTCCGGTGCGGCGACAGCCCCCGCTCAGGGCCAGGGCCGCGATCGTCCACTATCGGGCAGTGTGCCAACGTCAGCTCCTGGCGCACCGCGGCGCCGCGAGGTTCGCCTCGCATCCGGCACGGCTGCGGACTACCATCCGATCCAGCAGGCGGATCTGACATATGGATGAGCATCTTATTCGGCGGATCAGCGTCGCGGCGCATGCGGACGACGCTCCTGCCGAGCGCATTCGCGATCTGCTCGCCGAATTTCCTCCCTCTTCTCCAGAGACGTCCCAAGACCGCCATCTTGTGCTCGAGAGGCAGAAGCTTGCAGAACGCCTCGTAGACGTCGCAAAGCCACCGAGCTTTCACGACGCGCTGGTCGTCGAGGGGGGCGGCCCGTCGTGGCCATCCTCGCGTTCCCAGGAAGAGCGGATTCGACGGTGATTAGGCGAGGGAAGAGACGGTCAATTTGACCTTGCACCGCGGTTCACACGGTTAGGACACAGATCATGCCAGGCAAGCCAGAAGAACGCCCCGATCGCCGCGACTTTATGATTGCAACGATCGGCGCATCGGCCGCTCTCGTAGCGAGCACGGGCTCTGCGATGGCCCAAAACGCTGCTACGCCCGTTGGTCGGCCTGCCTCGGGGGCGGCGTCCGCCACGGTCTATACGGGCGATACGATCGAAGGAAAGAAGGTCGTCAGCACGCTGAACGTCAGTGACTTGGAGCCCGGCAGGAAGCACCATCTGTATTTTCGGGGCGTGCAAATGCCCACCGGGCTACACTGCTACGCGTCCGTGACGGTCGCCAAGGGGGCAAGGCCGGGCAAGCGCGTCGTCCTCACCAGCGGCGTGCATGGCGACGAGATGAGTTCCATCCATACCGTTCAAACGGTGATGAATCAGCTCGATCCGGCGCAGATGTCGGGCACGGTGATGGCGGTCACGGATGTCGCCCGCCCGGCCGTCGAAAGCATGCAGCGCAGATGGCCCAATTTCGGCAGGGGCAACGATCTGATCGACATGAACCGGGAATGGCCGGGGAACGAGAATGGCCCGACCGCAGCCAGCCGACACGCTGGCCTGCTGTTCAACCGGCTGCTGCGCCCGAACGCCGACGCCGCGATCGACTTCCATACCGGGACAACGGGGTTCGAGGTCACCGCCTTCAATATCGGCGGCATGGATGTGCCGGAGGTCAAAGCAATGCTGGAACTTTACCCGGTGGGTCAGATCTTCGACAATCATGTCTATCCAGGCGTCCTGCATAACGCGTTCATGGACGCGGGCATCCCCGCCTTTACGCCGGAGATTGGCGCTGCGCGCGTGCTAAACCTCGAGATGATCGCGCTGTTCGTGGAAGGCACCCTGAACGTCCTCAAGCATCACGGCATCCTGGCCGGGCCGATGGGGCGCACAGGCAAGGACGTGAATGTCTTCGTCGGCAACAGTGCGTTCCCGATCCTGGCGAGCCAGGGCGGGATCGTCGAGCATCTCGTCGAGCTCAATGAAAAGGTCGAAGCCGGCCAGAAGGTTGCCATCCAGCGCAACAGCTTCGGAGAAGTCGTCGCGGAATATACAAGCGGCGTGGCCGGTGAGGTGACGGGACAGCGCAGCGACGCGATGTCCGAACCCGGCAACCCTCTGGTGTTCATCCTTTTCCACAAGGCGACGCCGGACCGGAGCGAGACGTATCCCGAATAATCGAACACGGGGTATTTGCGTCTGGCGGTGACCTTGGGCAGACGCATTACGAGAGGGTCGTCAGCGCGTTGAGCGCGACGAACCCGCGAGGGGCGCCGCCCAGCAATGGTCAGACCATCGCCGTCATCCGCAGTGACGTCCTCGCGTTCGTTCTGAAGAGCACACGTCCTCCCAGGCGCTGGGTTCGACGTGGGGGAATCTGGCTCGGATGCGAGGATGTAGGAAGGGACTGGAAAAATGCGGGGAGACATCTGCGATTCCCGCATCAGGACGATGAAATCAGGCGCTTCCTCGACGTAACCCTACAGTAAGCTACGTGCTCATCCTTTGCGGGCGCTGCTAACGTCTGTCGCCCTCCGCGGTGTATCTATCCCCCGCCGCGAATTTCGGAACACAACGATTTTCGGAGCACGACGATGAAGATAACCGCTCGCACTATCGCTGTTTCTCTGCTGGCCCTTGTCTCCTCGGCGCAAGCCCAAGTTGGCCTCGACACTCTGGCAGACGCGAACGGTTTCATTGACGTTCAGAAAATCACATGCGCCCAACTCGCAAACACGTATCAGGAGGACGCTGACGCGCTCACCAACTGGTATTCCGGCTGGTACAACGGCCTCGCCAAGAAGCACTTCTACCATTTGACCCGCGTCAAACCTGGCGAACACGCCCTTATCGTGTATTGCAAGGAAAACCACGGTAAAACAGTGATCGAAGCGATGGACATTCTGCTGAAGGAGGAAAAAATCAAGATGCATAAAGATTAGGACGACGGAGATATTTCTCGAAAATTAACGACAAAAGCTGCTATGGAAAAGTAGACGGCCGAGTCTTACGTCAACTGCCACTTCAGGCGGCTCTTATTTTCAAATTTCGCTCAAATTCACGAAGATCTGCGCAAACCCGGCCAAGCAGGCGCCGGAATCCTTCCAATGATCCCGGCCACGGAGTTCCTCGGCCAGCCCGACTAATCGCCGGCGCAGCGCCGAGCGAGTTAGAATGGCGGAGATCGACATGAGCAATGATCAGAATGCGAGGCGGAGGCGGTCAGCCTGCGAATCTGAGGTTGGCCTCGCCCTTTGCAAGCGGCAAGTGATGGGCGAGGTCTATACTCGACGACCTCTCGCAATTCTCGGGCATTTGGGCGGAAGGAACCGGCCCCGCGGGCCTCCAGGTGGGCGCCCGCAGCGAACTTTGGCTGGAGAATAAGGCTGGCGTCATCATGCATCTCGTTGGCCAGAGCGAAGGGGTGGCCCTTGGTCTCGGAAAGGACGAAGTCCCCATAGAATTCAAGGAATAAGAAAATCATTTGAGTCTGCACTCGTCAATCTGCGAATGGAACGCGGATAGCGATAATAATTATATAATTATACTTTGATATCTGTGTCTAAAACGGAAAATAGCGGGGTGATTTATCATGAGATCGCGTCACAATTTGCGTATAAGCACTGGGCTGGCGGGTGCGGTTAGCCTTTTAATCGGCTCAAGTTACTTGCCGGCAACGGCCCAGCAGATCAACGGAACCCTGGGGCAGCCGAGCGCAACGATCACCCTCGATGGCAAGCAGCTCCCGGCGCCGCCCCCCAAATTTGGCGGCGTGATCAAGGAAACTCTTGAAGGGTCGAAGGTCTGGTGGCCGCCGCGCGTGGCTCCGCCCAGGGGCGCCCCCAACGTGCTGCTGATCATGACCGACGACCAGGGCTATGGCGTCAGCGGTACCTTCGGCGGCGTCGTCCCGACGCCGGCGCTTGACCGCGTCGCAAAGGCGGGTTTGCGCTACACCCAGTTCAACTCGACCGCCTTGTGCTCGCCGACCCGCGCGGCCCTGCTTACCGGCCGCAACCACCATTCCACGGGCAACGGTGTGATCACCGAGTTGTCGACCGGCTTCCCCGGCTATGACTCCATCATCGGTACGGACAACGCGACGATCGGCGCCATTCTCAAGGGCAACGGCTATCCGACCTCATGGTTCGGCAAGAACCACAACACGCCGGATTTCCAGTACAGCGTTGCCGGCCCCTACGACCAATGGCCGTCGGGAATGGGCTTCGATTACTTCTACGGCTTCCAGGGCGGCGAGACCGACCAATGGACGCCCTATCTGTTCCGTGACCACACCCAGATTTTCCCGTGGGTCGGCAAGCCCGGCTACAACCTCATCACCGATATGGCTGATGAAGCCATTACGCGGCTGAAGCAGCTTGACGCTGCCGCGCACGACACGCCGTTCTTCATCTACTACGCCCCCGGCGGAACCCACTCGCCGCACAACCCGACGCAGGAGTGGATCGACAAGTTCAAGGGCAAGTTCGACATGGGCTGGAATGCCATGCGCGACCAGATCTTCGCCAACCAGAAGCGCCTGGGCGTGATCCCCGCGACTGCAAAGCTCACCGATTGGCCCGACAGCCTGCCGAAATGGGACAGCCTGTCGCCCGACCAGAAGAAGCTGTTCGCCCGCCAGGCCGAAGTCTTTGCCGGCTACGCTGCCTACACCGACAACGAAATCGGCCGGGTGATCCAGCAGGTCGAGGACATGGGCAAGCTCGACAACACGCTGATCATCTACATCGTCGGCGATAATGGCACGAGCCCCGAAGGAACCCTGTCCGGCACGCCGAACCAGTGGACCGCCTATAACGGTATCCTCGACTTCCCGATCGCGGAACAGATGAAATTCTACGACACTTGGGGGTCGGCGGCCAGTTACCCACATATGGCTGTCGCGTGGTCATGGGCGTTCGACACGCCGTTCAAATACACCAAGCAGATCGCGTCGCATTTCGGCGGCACACGCCAGGGCCTGGCGATCAGCTGGCCCGGCCATATCAATGACCCCGGCGGCATCCGCAACCAGTTCCACCACATCATCGATATCGTGCCGACGATTCTGGAGGCGACCCGCATCAAGGCGCCGCAGACGGTCAATGGGATCAAGCAAAAGCCGATCGAGGGCGTGAGCATGGCCTACACCTTCGACAAGGCCAATGCGAATGCGCCCTCGAAGCGAAAGACCCAGTATTTCGAAATGATCGCCAATCGCGGCATCTACAATGACGGCTGGTACGCCAACACGACACCGCCGCATGGCCCCTGGATCCTGAACGCGCCCCTGCCGCCGATCAGCGACTATAAATGGGAGCTGTACAACCTGAAGGAGGACTACACTCAGTCCAACGATCTCGCCGCAAAGATGCCTGGCAAGCTGAAGGAGATGCAGAAGCTGTTTGTCCAGGAGGCTGCCAAGTACAATGTGCTGCCGCTGGACAACAGGTCCTTCGCGCGAGCCGTCGAGCCGCGGCCGAGCGCCACCGCGGGCCAGACGGTGTTCACCTATACCGGCGTGAATTCCGGCATCCCCATGGCCAACTCGCCGAATGTCATCGGCCGATCCTACAAGATCACCGCCGAGGTTGACGTTCCCCAGGGTGGCGGCAACGGCATGCTCGCCACCACTGGAGGCCGTTGGGGTGGATGGGGGCTCTACCTGCTCAACGGCAAGCCGGTGTTCAACTACAACATGCTGATCCTCGCCCAATATCGCTGGGAAGGCGCGGATGCTCTCACCCCGGGCAAGCACACGATCGTGTTCGAATACACCTATGACGGCCCGGGTATTGCCAAGGGCGGCAGCGGTGAGCTGAAGGTGGACGGCAAAGTCGTCGCCACCGGAAAGCAGCCCAACTCGATCGCGTTCCTGCAGGTATCCGACGAGACCTTCGACATCGGCGTCGATACGCGCACGGGGGTCAATGATAAAGACTACCAGGTGCCGTTTGCCTTCGATGGCAAGATCGACAGACTGACCGTCGACCTCGGACCGATGCAACTGGCCAAGGCGGACCAGAGGAAATTGCGGGAAGCGGTCGCTCGGGCGAAAGACTAGGAATGATTGGCTCAAGCAATTGGCGGGTGGCGCCGGTTCACTCCGGCGCCACCCGCCTCGCGACCTTCAAACTATGCCGAAACGCCCGGCTCGATGGGGCTGCTCGCAGGTATTCGATCCATCAAGAAGGTAACGGTAGCCATTCTGAACAAGATATACGACTGCGGCACGATCCTGGGTTCATCTGATCGTTGAACTGGAACGGCCACGACTGCGTTTTGCGCGAATTCGCAAGCAATTTCGCGGATGGTCTGCGCTGCACAGGTCAAGGATAGAGCGCCACCGCGGCCCGAAATATCAACCGTAACTCTCGCGCCTGCGCGCCGCCGCCTTCCTTCTCGTGCCGGGTGAAACTCCAGATGACCATGAGAAGCCTGCAAACAGCGACCGCAATCGTCGAGGCCGGTGCCGCCCTTGCGCTGTTGGGCGTTCCATCGGTCACGGCGTGGCTGTTGCTTGGGGCGCCGCTCGACGCGCCCGTCGCCGTGAGCCTGGTGCGCGTTGGCGGCGTCGCGATACTTGCGCTCAGTATCGTCTCCTGGCTGGCGCGCGCCGATGCGCAGAGCCTCGCCTCGCGCGGAGTGGTCATTGCAATGCTGTTCTATAACATTGCGGTCGCCAGCGTTCTCCTGTTCGCCCGCTTTGGCCACGGACTGTACGGCATGCTGCTGTGGCCAGCGGTCGCGTTTCATGTGGCGATGGGCGTCTGGTGTGTCCTGAGTCTGCTGGGAAAAGACGAGGGTCTCCTGCGATAGCCGGGCGATGTTAGCGCAGTCGAAATTGGCCCATCGTTGGCGTAACGGATGTGCCCTGGCCGCTGCCCCCGCTTAATGCGCCACCATTCTGGCATTCGACGATGCGGGTCCCGAGCAGGTTCTTCTCCTTCCAGAGATCTGTCGCTTCGCTCATCCAGGAGCAAGCGATCTCGGCCGTCGCGAAGGCGGTCTGGATGCGCAGCGGTGCTCCATGGCAGCTGGCGATGAAGTGCACGGACATCCCTTGGGGGAAAGAGCGTGGGATCGGGTTGATGTTGCGATATGCCGTTCCGACTCAACGATGGCCGTAATCATCCGTGTCGCCATCGGCTGGATCCCGGCCGTCGCGCCTATCGTAGCGACGGAGCCAGTCTTGCAATCGGCCAGCAGACTCGTGGAGTTCCTTCTGTTGGCGCAACGTGACCTTCACGGCATTGCGGCCAAACCGGCTCGGCGGCGCTGAGAAAGCCGCCGGCGGCGCATTGTTTGCCAAAAGCTCTCGCACCGTTCGCTGCGTCGCCACCGTTTCGGGATCGCCGTACCGATTCAGGAGATTCTCGAAACGTTCGAAGGCCTGGCGGTCGAACGAACGCGGTCGCCCCATTGCGTCCCTGACCGGATGGGCCGGCACCAGATGGGCACAAGGTACGAAGCCGTCGGGCACGGGCTCAGTCGCAGCATGGGTTCGGCCCGCCCGCAGCAATTGCGGTAGCACATGGGTATGCGGGCCTTCCGGACTCTTGCCGCCGGCCGCCGGGATCGGCTGGTAGACCTCGCAGCGCCCGATCCGGGCTACGAAAACACGATGCGGCCCGGCTGCGACGATCGCCGGCATGGCGGGGTTGCCGGGCCCGAACAGCGAGCGACCTGCCTGGGCGCGCAGCAGCGTGAGCAGTTCCGGATCGTCCGTGCGGATGCAGATATCGGCCTGTAGTGTGCCGAGCCCCATATCGAACAGGATACCGGCGGTATCCTCGGCGCGTAGCGCGTCCGTGTCCGGGCCAAGCTCGGTCAGGACGGTGCGCCTGTGCATCGAGCAGGCGTCCTCCGGCAGGCACAGCGCGAGGCGATGGCTCCAGCTCGTGCCGACGGCGCTCTCCGAGGCGAACAGGCGGGTGTCGTCGAGCCGCCCGAAGCCGATGCCGCCGCGCTCCGTCACCGCGGCAAGCCGGTGCGGTTCGTCCGTGATCGCGACCGCCTCCCCAGCATCGCGCATGAACTCGGCGATGGCGCCGAAGGTGCCGAGGTTCCATTGGCTCGAAGGGTCACCGAGATGCTCGCGCAGAACGGCGCGGATGGTGGCGCTGTCAGACATCGTGGGATCGTCCTTGGTTCTGTGCCCGCCAGGGCAGGAGGAAAGGCTCGCCGTCATGGTTGCCGCGCAGCCCCTCGACGCCGAACACACTGCCAAGGCTGGCTTCGTCGAGGACCGTTTCTGGCGCGCCTTCGGCCACAAGCCTGCCGTGATCGAGCAAGGCGAGCCGGTCGCAGAAACGGGTGGCGAGGGTAAGATCGTGCAGCACCACGACGACGCCCGCGCCACGGCGTGCGGTCCGGCGCAGGAGCTCCATCACTTCCAGCTGGTGCAGCGGGTCGAGGCCGGCGAGCGGTTCGTCGGCGAGGAGATGGGGCGCCTCTACCACCAGCGCGCGAGCCAGCAGGACCCGCCGGCGTTCGCCGCCCGAAAGCGTGCCCACCGTGCGGTCGCCGAAGCCGGCCACGTCGCAATGGGCCAGCGCGGTGGCGATCGCCCTGCGGTCCGTTTCGGTCAGGCTACCGAAAGGACGGCGATGCGGCAGGCGGCCGAGACCGACCACGGCCTCCACCGAGAGTGGCCAGGAGGTATCGCCGCCTTGCGCCAGGAAGGAGACCTGCCGTGCGAGCGCCTGCCGGCCCAGCGTGCACGCCTTCTCGCCGTCATAGCGGACCGTGCCGGCTGCAGGGGCGAGCAGGCCCGCCATCACACGCAGCAGGGTCGTCTTGCCGGCGCCGTTCGGGCCGACGAGGCCCAGAAGCTCGCCTCGTTGCAAGGCGAGGTCGATGTTCTGAAGGATCGTCTTGCCGCCGAGCGCGACCGCGATGTCGTGAGCTTCGATGGCCATCACGCCTCCCGCCGCATGCGATTGACGAGGCTGAAGAGGAAGGGCGCGCCGATCAGCGCCGTGACCACGCCGAGCTTCAGCTCCGGCCGGATCGGCGCGAGCCGAAGCGCAATGTCGGCCAGCAGTACGAGGATGGCGCCGCCGAAGCCGCTGACCAGCAGCAGCCGGCCGGGGCGGTTGTCGACGAGCGGGCGCAGCAGATGCGGCACGACGAGGCCGACGAAGCCGACTGCGCCGGTTACCGCGACCGCACTGCCGACGGCAAGCGCCGTGCCGCCGATCAGGCGAACACGCAGCCAGGTCAGATCGAATCCCAGGCTCGCGGCAGTATCCTCGCCCAGCGTCAGCGCATCGAGAGCCGGTGCCGTCGAGAGCAGCAGCGCCCAGCCGATGAGCATCAGCGGTAGAGCAAGCAGGATATGGTTCAGGCTGCGGTCGGCGAGCGAGCCCATCAGCCAGAACACGATCTCCAGCGCCGCATAGGGGTTTGGCGCGAGGTTGAGCGCGAGGGAGGTTGCAGCCCCCGCGAAGGCGTTAAGAGCGACGCCAGCGAGGATCAGCGTCGTCGTGCCGGCCCCGCGGCCGAGCAGGACGAACAGCACCAGCGTGGCGAAGATGGCGCCGGCGATGCCACCGAGCGGCAGCGCGAGCGACAGGCTGGCCGAAAGCCCGCTGTAGAAGGCGAGGACGGAGCCGAAGGCGGCCGCGCTGGAAATCCCGACCACGCCGGGCTCGGCCAGCGGGTTGCGGAGCAGCCCCTGCATCGCGGCACCCGACAGGCCCAGGCTGAAGCCGACGAGCGCGCCGAGGATGGCGCGTGGCAGGCGCAACTCGGTCAGCACGAGCGCCGGCAGGGTTGGGCGCCCCGCCAGCCAATCGCGGATCGCCGCACCCAGATCGAGCCGCGCATAGCCGACGGCCGTCGAGAGAGCGAAGACGGCGACCGTCGCGGCGGCGAGCGCGATCAGGATCGGCAATGAAGGCAAGCTGCCTGGGACTTTCATCGCTTCCCTCCGGCCGCCTTAGCCAGCAATTCGATGGCGTCGAGCACGCTCGGCCCGGCGCAGGCCCAGAGTCGCGAGGGCAGGGCGACGAGCCTGAGGCGCGCGCCGAGCTTTCCGATCACGGGGTGGTGCAGCACTTCATGGGCGAGAGAGGGCGGCCCGTCCCGAGTGTCGTTGAGGATCAGCATCTCGGCGCCGCCCAGCGCCACCGTCTCCAGCGCGATCTGGCCGTAGCTGTCGATGCCGAGCTCGGCGGCGATGTTGTCGAGGCCGGCCAGTGTCAGGATCTCGTCGACCAGCGAGCCGCGCCCGACCGTGAAGCCGTTCGGCCTGAGCACGATGGCGCGACGGCGCTCGGGCGGGCGTTTCGCGGCCAGCCCGGCGAGCCGTGCATCGATGTCGGCGATCAGCGCTGTGCCACGCTCCTCCTCCCCAAGCAGCGCCGCCATCTCCCCGATCTGGTCGCGCATCTCGGCGATGTTCCGCGGCACGCCGAATTCGCGCACCTCCATGCCGACGCGCTTGAGCAGGACCACGGTCGAGCGGGTGGTATAGGCGCTGGCGATGACGAGGTCGGGCTGGCTGGCGAGGACCTGCTCGACGAGGCCGTGATTGACGCCGACCGCGCGCGCCGCCTCCGCCATATTGGCGCTGCGTGGATCGCGCGAGAGCCAGGTGACGGAAGCGATGCGTTCGGGCTCGGCGAGGCGCAGGACGAGTTCATCCGTGCACATGTTGAGCGAGACGATCCGCGTCGGCTTCGCCGCGGCGGCCGGCTCGGCGCCGACAGCCATGGCGACGAAGGCCGCCATGGCGAAGGCATGATTGGCGCGGCGCGGTTTCATCCGCCGATGGCCACCTTGATGCCGCCGAAGGCGCCGAAGCCGGGAACCAGGAAGCCGACCGGATTTTCCCAGCGCTTGTCGAACAGGTTGTCGATCCGCCCGAACACGGTGACCTTGTCGGTCGCCTTGTATTCGGCGGCGAGATTGACCAGCGTCGCGCCCTTCGCGTTCAGCCGGGAGACGGAGAAGTCGCGATTGCCGTCCACCCAGGAGCCGACATAGAGCAGCGTCGCCGAGAGGGTGAGCTTGTCGGTCGGCGTCCACGTCGCGGTCGCGCTTGCCTTGTGTCGCGGCCGGCGCAGCAGCTCCTGCCGCGCGATCTCGTCCTTGGCGAGGGTTAAGGTGTAGTCGGCCCGGATGCGGAGCTGCGGCGACACTTCCAGCGCGGCGAAGGCCTCGACGCCCTTCGTCCTGGCCTTTCCGACATTCGCGTAGGAATCGAAGGTGGCGTTGGTAACGATCAGGTTGTCGATGTCGTTCTGGAACCACGTCGCACCGAACTGCAGCTTCCGGTCGAAAAGCGGCTGCTCGAAGCCGGCATCCCAGCCGCGGCTCTCTTCCGGCCGCAGGTTCGGATTGCCGTGGAAATTGAAGCCGGGGCGATAGTCGACGAAGAGCTCGTTGAGCGTCGGCGCCTTGAAACCGGTGCCGTAGCTCGCCTTCAGCTTCGTCTCCGTGCCGGGAATGATGACGGCCGGCGCGATGCGGTAAGTGGTGTGGCCGCCATAGCTGTCGTCGTCGTCGCGGCGGATGTTGGCCACGAGGAAGAAGCGGTCCTCGATATTGCCCTGGTACTCGAGGAAGCCGGCCTTGTTGCCGTTGGAGGCGACGAGGCTGGTGGTGTCGAGCCGCTCGCGCTCGTATTGCAGGCCCATGAGCAGATTGTGGCCCTTGGCGATCTCGAGATTGCCGCGCCAGTCCAGCTTGGTGCGCTCGCCCAGATTCTCGCTGGGCAGGCCGGGAATGCCGGTCGTGCCGTTGGCCGTCCGCGTCGCCCGGTCCTGGTTGGTGTAGGAGACGCCGAAGGTGTTGACGAAGCGCCCGCCGAACGGATCCCACACAACCTCGCCGCGGGTGAAGGACTGGGCGTAGTTCTGCAGCGAGCGATAGGGCGCAGGCCGGCTCGGGAAGCCGGTGTCGCTGGTGAATCGCAACTGCCCGTCCTGATAGCGGCCGATCCAGTTCAGCGTCAGCGTGTCGCTGAGAGCGACGCCGACGCGGCCGGAATAGCTGTAGTTGTCGAAGGCGTTGGGGTTGATGCGCCGGCCCGGCGGGACGAGGTTCGGCGGCGTCACAGGGGTCGAGTCCGAGCGGAAGTGGGCCACGTTGAAGGCGTAGTTGAAGCGGTCGTTGCCGCCGCCGAAGCCGGCCGACTGGTTGAAGGTGCCGTGGGAGCCGGCTTCGATGCGCGCGGTCGCCTTTGGTGAACCCTCGCCGCGCTTTGTCGTGATCGAGATCACGCCGCCGAGGGCGTTGGCGCCGTAGAGGCCGCTCTGCGGGCCGCGCAGCACCTCGATGCGCTCGATATCGTCGGTCAGCATCGAGCCGAAATCGAAGGAGCGGTTGGGCGTCGAGGGGTCGTTGGCCTCGATGCCGTCAATCAGCACCTTGACGTGGTTCGAGTTGGTGCCGCGCATGAAGACCGAGGTCTGGCCGCCCGGCCCGCCGGTCTGCACGATGTTGAGGCCGGGCACGGTGGCGAGCGCCTGCGGCAGGGTGCGGCGCTGCTGCTGCTCGATGTCCTTCGCCGTGATGACGGTGACCGAGCTTGCGATCTCGCGGGCCGGCGTCGGCGTGCCGGTGGCGCTGACGACGATCTCGTCGAGGGCGAGAGGGCCGGCGTCACTTTGCGCCAGGGCAGGGACAGAGCAGGCGAGGGCGAGTAGGGAGGCGGACAGCAGCAGGCGGCCGCGTCCTGCGGCCGGGAAGAAGACGTTCACGATGGAGACCTCGGGCGTTGACGTCAGTGGCACGTCACCGCGAACGCGATCTCCCATCGGCCGCGCGAGAGGCGGCAAACAGTCAAATCAGCGATCGGCGCACCCCGTCCGAACGTGTTCGCGTGTGACCACGGCTGACGGCAGGTCTCCTGGCTCGCGGGTCGGTGCCTTTGCGCCGCCTTCCCAGGTCCGAGGCCCCAGTGGCGTGTGGCGAAAGGCTCGCCGCTTACAGTTGCGGGGGCAGCCGCGGCATGGGGCAAAACTCCGCCCGCACCGCGTTCCCTTTTGATCCCGTGAGGGAACCGTCGCGGCGAGGATTAGGGCGAAAAAGTGGCGGCGTCAAACCGCGCCGATCGCGCAGCCTCATGCGACCGCTGGATACGCTTGGTCTCGGAGTGTGCTCCAGGGGCGGCGGCCGCAAGACCCCAAGCCAAGCTTCGCCCGCCCGTGCAGCCGGGCGAACGCTGAGCTTTCTGGCCAGCTTCTGGCGCTCAGATGGCCCGCTTTGGGGCGTTTCAGCGGGACGCATTGGCCTGCGGCGGAGAGATGGGTCAGGTTCAATCGATTGCGCGCGAATAACGAATTAAATTGAGATCAAGATGGTTCTGAATCATTGTTATAATTCCAATTTACCCATTATATTACTCAGATATCAATTTAGATCTGAATGTATTGTATTTATAATCGAAAATTTGTGTTCAAATGTTAGTTGCGAATCTTTTCTTTAAGAAATAAATCGTCCCCAATTCAAATTGGGACGAAATTATGAATAACAATTCTAAGCTATATATTGCTGTATATTTCCTGTCCTCCACCGCATTGACGGGCGCGTATGCCCAGTCGGCGCCGGTTGCTCCGGGCGGTGCCGAACCGATTTCCCTCGACCAGATCACCGTGACGGCGACCCGCAGCGAAAAGCAGGCTCTCGACGTGCCCGGGACCGTCAACGTCATCACGCGGCAGGACATGGAGCAGCGGATCACCCGCGATACCCAGGATCTCGTGCGCTACGAGCCCGGAGTCATCGTCAACCGCCAGACCACGGCGACCGATCCCTTCGGCAACTATGGCGGCTTCACCATCCGCGGCGTCGGCGGCAACCGCGTGCAGATGCAGGTCGACGGTTCGCGCGTGATCGAGCGCATCACCGACGGCAACCGCGACTTCGTCGACCTGCCTTTCCTCAAGAGCGTCGAGATCGTGCGCGGCCCGGGCACGGTGCTGTGGGGCGCCGATGCGCTGGGCGGCATCGTCGCCTATCGCACGCTCGATCCGCAGGACCTGCTGAAGGGCCGCACCGACAAGCCCTGGGCGGTGAAGCTCGACACCAGCTACGACAGCCTGGACCGCTCCTTCGTCAAGACGGGCATCGCCGCCTACAGCTTCTCGCCCGCCCTCGAAGCGATCATCGGCGTGAGCCAGCGCAACGCGCAGGAAGCCAAGCTCGGCAATGCCCGCGCCGATGGCGGCCGCTGGGGCTGCCCGGTGCCGACCCTGCGCTTCCTCGGCTGCAATCTGCTCAACCCGCTCGATACCGAGGTCTGGAACGCTTTCGGCAAGATCGTATTCAAGCCGACGCCCGATCACACCTTCAAGTTGACCGGCGAATACTTCGACAGCGAATCCACTGTGAACCAGCTCTACAACTACAACGTCGTGAGCCTGGGTATCCGCAACGGACCGAACATTCGCGATCAGATCAAGTCGCGCAAGCGCCTGGCGCTCGAGCATGAGTGGAATGTCGGCGCAAGCTTCCTCGACTCGCTGCGCTGGCAAGCCTCTTTCACACCCCAGAGCCGCACCTTCATCACCAACAACCTGCAGACGCTCGCCAATGGTCAGCAGCGCTTCACGCGCGGCCTGCTTGACTATACCGAGCAATTCTCGCAGCTCGACGTCCAGGCGAAGTCGAGCTTCGCGCTGGGGTCGAGCTTCCACCGCCTGACCTACGGCTTCCAGGGCGACGTCACGCGCACCGACTATGAGCGGCGCGACGATGTTAGAAACCTGACCACCGGTGTGACGACGACCGCGATCGCCGGCGGCTTCAACTTCGCCAATGCGACGACGACGCGGGCCGACATCTATCTCCAGGACGAGATCGAACTCCTGAACGGCCGCTGGACGATCACGCCCGGCGTCCGCTACGCGAACTACAACATCGATCCGCGTGTCGGCCCCGGCTATGTCATCGTGCCCGGAAAAGCGCCGCGCGAGCTCGACTCGCACCGGCTCATCCCGCAGGTCGGCACGATCTTCAAGCTCGACGAGACCTATTCGCTCTATGCCCGCTACGCCCAGGGCTTCAAGATGCCGACGGCGCAGCAGCTCTACACCTCGCTGCCCTTCGGCACGCAGAACCTGATCCCGAATCCGGATCTGCGGCCTGAGATGGTCACATCCTATGAGGCGGGCGTGCGCGGACGCTTCGCCGATGGCTGGTTCTCGATCGGCGTCTTCCATGCCGACTACAAGGACTTCATCCAGGAGCTCTACGAGGTGCCCGGCACGACCGACATCACCTCGCGCAACCTGGCGCGGGTGAAAATCTCCGGCATCGAGGCCTCGGCCGAGTGGCGCTTCCAGGAGCGCTGGGTCACCCATCTGGCGCTGAGCTATCAATACGGCCAGCAGCGGAAGCAGCAGGGCGCGCTCGAAGTCCCCTATAATGTCAGCCCACTGAAGGCGGTGACGGGCCTGAAGTACCTGATGCCGGAATACGGGCTGGAAGCCGAGGTGATCGGCACCTTCGCGGCCGGCGCGACGCGCGCCGACGCACCCACCACGTTCAAGCCCGGCGGCTATTCGGTGTTTGACGCCTATCTGAACTGGAAGCCGACCAGCTTCCTGACGCTTCGTGCCGGTATCCAGAACATCTTCGACAAGCGCTACTTCGCCGACGTCCTGAACTACGACAAGGTCGCAAGCTTGAGCGTCGCGGCCGCCAACCCGCTCGAACTGCAGACCGCGCCGGGGCGCATATTCAAGCTCTCCGCGTCTGCAGAGTTCTGACCCTCGATTGAGATGCCGCGCCCGAAGGCGCGGCGGATCGGCGGCGCTCCCGGCGAGACCCGGGCGTCGCCTCATTTGGAGACCACGATGACCCAAGAGACCAATCCACGCGAACGGCTCACGCGCGCGCCGTCCGAAATCCTGAAGAGCTTGCCCGCCATGGGGCGGGTCATGCTGAGCACCCGCTCCGGCGGCGCCACGCATGAGCGTATGGGCGAGGTCGAGGCGGTCGCGATCGAAGGGAACGAAGCCAGGCTTTCGGGCGCGTTCCACGACAGCCGCATCGACCTGACGGCGGTCGTGCGCATCGTCGCCGACCGGACCAGCAAGATGCGCGAGCGCGTGCTGCCGCGCCTGGAATGCCAGGATGCCAGTGGCGAGACCCTGTTCAGCCTGATCGGCCTCGACGGGCTGGAGCCGTTCGACAAGGCGCTGGCAGCCTTCGGCGCCGGCGAGCCTCTGGAGCCGGCCATGCGCGAGGCGCCCGGCACAGGCGGCGCGGCCGACATACCCGCGGACGATCTCGGCGCCCGGAGCTTCGCGTCCATCCTCGCCAGCGGCGAGACCATCTCCATCGACATCGAGCGGCCCGGCCTGTTCCAGCGCTGGGAAGCCGTGCTGCCCGAGCCGAAGCCGGCGATGGGCTTCGTCAACATCATGCAGCCCGACTTTCACCTGCATCTCAGGGCCGGTGCCGTCGCGAGCTGGCTGCGCAGCGAAAGCGGCGGAACCGTCACGCTCCACGCGCTCGACAGCGAGGGCAAGCCTTTCGGTCTCGTCCTGAGGGGGCCCGCCGCCGCCTTCGCCAAGGTCCCGGAAAGCCATGCCGCTCGCAGCTGAATGGGAGGGCAGGGGCGGGCGTCATGCCCATCCGCGCGCGAGCTGGCTCTGTCCGGAAACGGGCGGGCTGCTGCCGCAGGGCGAACTGATGCAGGCGATGGCGCGCAAGCGCGTCGTCCTGCTCGGGGAGACGCATGACGTCGCCGAGATCCATCGCTGGCAGCTGCATGTTACAGCGTTCCTGCACATGCTGCGGCCGGCGCTCGCCGTTGGCTTCGAGATGTTTCCGCTGCGCATCCAGCCGATCCTCGACGCCTGGGTCGATGGCGCAATGGACACCGCGACCTTTATCGAGCGCAGCGAATGGACACAGGTCTGGGGTTTCGATCCGGAGCTCTACCTGCCACTCTTCCATTTCTGCCGGCAGCAGCGCGTGAAGATGCTGGCCCTGAACTGCCACCGGCCGCTGGTGACGCGCGTCGGTCAGCTGGGCTGGGAGGCCATCCCCGTCGAGGAGCGCGACGGCGTCAGCCCGGCCGCGCCTGCGACCGAGGCTTATCGCGACTACCTCTCTGCGATCACCGGCCGCTTCGCCGGGTCCGATCGGCCGGAAGCGATGGCGCCGGAACGCTTCGACCGTTTCGTCCGGGCGCAGCAATGTTGGGACCGCGCCTTCGCCTGCCGCATCGCCGATCATCTGGCCGAGGCGACGGATGATCCGCTGGTCATCGGCATCATCGGCCGGGGCCATCTCGAGCACGGGCATGGTACGCCGCATCAGCTCCGCGATCTCGGCCTCGAGGATGTCGCGGTGCTGCTGCCGACGAGCGAGGCCGAGCACGATGCCGCGGCCCTGCGGGGCATCGCCGACGCCGTGTTCCGCCTCGACATGCCGGAGCCGCCGCAACCGCGGCGCGCCCTGCCGCGAGCCGCATCATGAGGGCCGTCCTTTCCCAGATCGCCTGGCTGACGCGTCTGTGCATCGCCGGCCCCGGCGGCAGGGTCGGCGCGCTCTATTTCGGGCTGATCTTCGGGCTGGGGTTGGCCGGCGTGCAGGTCGGCGTGCGGCTCATCTCGTGGACGGCGGATTTCTACAACGCCTTGCAGAAGCTCGATGTCGATGGCGCCTTGCGGCAAGTGGGAATCTTCTTCGGGCTCATCGCGATCAGCGTCGCGCTGCATCTCAGCAGCACCTATCTGCGCAAGATGCTGCAGATCCGCTGGCGGCGCACCCTGACCGAGGCTGCGCTTGACCGCTGGCTTACCGGCAAGGCCTTCTGGCATTTGCGCGAGCGCACCGACCACGGGCTCGACAATCCCGACCAGCGCATCGCCGAAGATTGCCGCATCTTCGTTGACAAGCTGACCAGCGAGGGGCTCGAACTCACCACCAACATCGTCGCGCTCGTCACCTATCTCGGGATCCTGTGGTCGCTTTCGACCTTCCCGCTTGCCTTCAGCGCTCTCGGCTTCTCCGTCGAGATACCCCGCTATATGGTCTGGGCAGCGCCGCTCTATGTCGCGATCGCCAGCGGGATCACCCATCTCCTTGGCCGGCCGCTCAAGGCGCTTTCCGTCGAGCAGCAGCGCCGCGAGGCGGATTTCCGCTTCGCGCTGGTCAGGCTGCGCGAGCATGTCGAGGCGGTGGCGCTGGCCGATGGCGAGCCGGCAGAGCGACGCCTGATGCGCGAGCGCTTCGCCGCGATCGTCCAGAACTGGCGCAGCCTCGCCAATCGCGACCTGATCCTGGGCCTGTTCACCCGACCCTATTTCCAGACCGTGCTGCGCATTCCTCTATTCCTGGCGCTGCCGGCTTACCTGGCCGGGCGTGTCACTTTCGGCGGGCTGATGCAGATCGGCTCGGCCTTCCAGAACGTCGTGACAACGCTCTCCTGGTTCGTATTCTCCTATCGCGACCTCACCGAGCTCGCCGCGGCAGCCAGCCGCCTGTCGCATTTCATCAGGGTGGCGGAGGCGGAAGCCGCGCCGGCGCTGCGCCCGAGCCTGCACACCACGGCGGATGCGAGGCTGAGGCTTCGGGACATCGCGCTCGAGACGCCAGCCGGGCGCCGGTTGACGCCGTGGCCGGAGCTGACGCTGGAAGCGGGGCGCAATTACTGGCTCTCGGCTCCCTCCGGCCACGGCAAGAGCACCCTGGCGAAGGCGATGGCCGGGCTGTGGCGTCACGGCGAGGGGCGGATCGAACGGCCGGAAGGGCGAATCCTCGTGCTGCCGCAGCAACCCTATCTCCCGCTCGGCGACCTGCGCACAGCTCTGTCCTATCCGCAGCAGCCTGGCGCGATCGGCGACGAAGCACTGCGGCAGGCGCTCGGATCCGTCGGGCTCGAAGGGCTGTGGTCCTTTGACGATCAGGGTTGGGCCGATGCCAGGCGCGGGTTCTCCGGCGGCGAACGGCAGCGCTTCGCTCTGGCGCGCGCCTTGCTGCAACGGCCAGACTGGCTGGTGCTGGACGAGGCAACGAGCGCGCTTGATCTGGCCGGCGAGAAGCAGGTGCTGGTGGCCGTCCGCGCGGCGCTGCCGGGCGTGACCGTGATCGCGATCGCACATCGTGAGCCGGCGGGCCTCGGCGATATCGAACGAATCTCACTGCCCGGCCTTGCTTCGGACGGCAATCCGATGTCCCGGCTCGCGCCGCTACCGGCCTGAGGCTACTGCTGGGACGCGCGAGCTGGTCCGATCGGCCCGGTCAAAAAGCTACCGAATGCGCGAGACCGTCCGGAAGCAGGGCGTAATCAACTGGCGCGCTCCGTCCGCTCCACCATATCGGCGAAAGCGAGCGCGACGGGACCGAGCGCATCGCGCGGCTTGGTCAGCAGATGCAGCGTGCGGCGGACATTCGGCCGCAGGCCGAGAACCTGTATGCCATGGCGGTCCGCCGGCAGGGCGAGCTCCGGCATGATCGTCAGCCCCAGACCTCCGCGCACCATGCTCGCCAGGGTCGCGTTGTCGCGTACGAGACAGACGATCTCGGGGTTGCTTCCGGCCAAGGCCAGGAGCTCCTGGATCAGCGTCTCGCAGCCACCACCCGACAGCAGCATGCGTTGCCCGTCGAGCTCCTTCAGCGCAACCTCGCGACGATTGGCGAAGGCGTGGCCGTCCGGAACGACGACGACATAGTCGTCCTGGACAACCGCGCGGGACGAGAGGCTCGCATGGGTCCGGCTGGTCACGCCGATCTCGGCCACGTCGGACAGGACCCAGCTCGTCACCTCCGGATCCGTGCCTTCATGGAGTATCACGGTGATGCCCGGGTGCTCGCTGCGCAGGCGCCGCATCCAGTCCGGCAGCAGTTGTACGGCGGCGCTCTGCACGACGCCGACGCGCAGGATGCCGGTCAGGCTTCGAGAACCAGCGGCAGCCGCCGCGCCGGTCGCGAGGCGTTCAAGAGCGGCCAGTGCGGTTCTCGCTTCGGCCAAAGCCTCGACCCCCGCGGCGGTCGGCGTTGCGCCATCGCGGCCTCCCCGTACGAGGAGCGGGACGCCCAGGCTCTTTTCCAGCGCCGCGACGGCCTGGCTGACGGCTGACTGGGACAGGCAGAGCTGGCTTGCTGCGGCCGTGAAGCCGCCCCGCTCGGCAACGGCGCGAAAGCAGCGGAGCTGCGTCAGAGTGATATTAGCTAACATGATAGATGGATTTTAGAACGATTAATTGGACTGATGTTGATCCGGTTCGGTAGTTGACGCAACCGAAACGCTGCGGACGGGCATCATGACGAACAGAGACGGGTTGACGGTGGGGTTGGCGCAGATCGCCCCGATCTGGCTGGATCGCGATGCGACTTTGGCAAAGATCGAGCAATGGGTCGAGCGGGCGGCCCTGGCGGGCTGCGGCTTCGTTGTCTTCGGCGAGGCCCTGGTGCCGGGCTATCCCTTCTGGATCGAGCATACGGACGGCGCGCGCTTCGAATCCTCCCTGCAGAAGGAAATCCACGCGCACTATCTCGATCAGGCGGTGCAGCTCGAAGCGGGACATCTCGACGGGGTGCGGGCGGCGGCGGCCCGGCTCGGCATCGCCGTCATGCTGGGCGCGATCGAGCGTCCGGCCGACAGAGGTGGGCACAGCGTCTATTGCTCGCGTGTTCACATCGGCGCCGACGGCAAGGTCGCCTCGGTCCATCGCAAGCTGATGCCGACCTATGAGGAGCGGCTGAGCTGGGCGCCCGGCGATGGGCACGGTCTATGCGTTCACCCCGTGGGCCCTTTCACGGTCGGAGGGCTGAACTGCTACGAGAACTGGATGCCGCTGTCCCGGGCGGCGCTCTATGCGCAGGGCGAGGACCTGCATGTGGCGCTTTGGCCCGGCAGTCGCCGCAACACACAGGATACGACTCGCTTCCTGGCCCGGGAGGGGCGCAGCTATGTGCTGGCCGTATCGGGACTGATGCGGCGAGCGGATGTGGCGCCGGACAGTCCGGCGGCCGCGATGCTGGAGCGGGGCTGCCCCGACTGGCTGGCCGACGGTGGATCCTGCATTGCCGGCCCCGACGGCGATTGGGTGGTGGAGCCCGTGACGGGGCGCGAGGAACTGCTGGTGGCGCAGCTCGATAACCGCCTGGTGCGCCGGGAACGCCAGAACTTCGATCAGGCGGGGCATTATGCTCGACCGGATGTGACGCGCCTAGTCGTCGATCGGCGGCGCCAGAGCCTCGTTTCGTTCGAGGACGCCTGACATTTCCCCCGCAATCCATCGCCGCGACCCTAAAACTGTCGGACCGGCGAAATTCGGGCGCACGAGAACTGAGGGCTTTGAAGGACGAAAGAGCCGAGGGTTGCCAGATGGAAATGCTCGATTTCACGCGCATGCTCTTGGCAGCCAATGTCGCTGGTCAGGCGGTCTCTAGCCCCCAGTGCAGGCTTCGCTCGCGCCGTCCAGGCCCTGAATGCCGTGCTTGAAAAGCGCCTGCGTCGAGGAGCCATCCCGGACGATCCGGACGACATAGATGCTGTCGAAATCGTTGCCCGGCCATTTTTCGACCTGGCGAGGATCGCCGCCGTGGTGGTCAAGGAGGTTGCGAGCCAGCTTGACCAACTGCTTGTGTTCCCACGCGATCAGCAAAGTCGCGCTTCCATAGTCAGGGGATTGCAGCGCCTTTTCGAGCTTGTCGATCTCCTTGTAGCCGAACTGCGTCTCGACCGGCACCCCGGTCGTCTTGGAGAGAGGGGCGACAGTCTCCAATGGGCGCAGATATCGATATTTGACTCCGTCGTCCTTCTTCTGCCGCTCGGGATCGGGAGCGAAGATCGCGTCGAAGCGGCCGAATTGCTTTGCGAGAACCGGCGGCAGGGCGTTCGCGCGGCTCAATCCGTGGCAGTCAAGCCGGCCCAATCCGCCCTTCGGCTTTTCGCCGTGCCGGATCAACACGATCGTTTGCGTCACAGGCGCCGCAGAAGCGTAGTCGCCGCCTGCTCCGCCAAACGCGAGCACGGTCAGGATGGTTGCCGATCTCGGGCCATGTCCTCTACTGCGTTGCATCGCGATAAAAGTCTCCTGTGATGCCCATCGGGCCGATCGAGATTGTATCCATTCGACGAGGAGTTCACCACGGCAACCCAAAGTAGCGCAATGCGCGCTCACACAGCATCGCCAAGCAGGCTCCGGTCACCGCGCCAATCGCCTTGACGATGGCATCATGCGGTCGGCCATGGCGGGTTGCCTCGAGTGTTTGAAGCCATTCGAGCCCGAACGCGATGAGAACGATGGCGCTCAAAACGACCAAGCGCTTTCGCGGATAAGCAAAAATCAATAATGTGCTTGCCGCGAAATACGCCAGAAGGCGTTCGCTATCGGGCTGAAGTCCGGGGATGTGCGGGCGCAGCTCGATCGGGGACAGCGTGGCGAAGACGATCGCTGCGAGAGCAATCCAGCCCAGGATGAGCGCTGCCTGACGGAATCTTTCGAGGAAGGGCGGCAAGGCGGAAGCCCGAAAGTCAGCCAGAATGCGGGATAGGGAACGCAAACGCTTCGCCGAGGCTCAATTCCACTGTCCTCGGACGGAAAATGTACTTCCTCGCACTGGCAGGGGGCAGGGGGCTTTGCGCTCCTCGCTCAGCTTTACCAGTTGGGAGCATCAACTTCGTCGTTTCCCGCACGATCGACCTACCCCTGCGGCCGCCAGGCCAAGTTCTGACAAATGAAATTCTGAAGGAAAATGGGTCCATTGTTGGACCAAGGCGCAAATTTGCTGTTCAAGAGATTCGGCAGGTGGTCGGCATGCGAAATGCTGGCTGCGCGGTGCGGGGCGGAACGCCGGCTCACAGAGGCTTGGGCAACCGGCACCACGACCTCATCGGCCCGAGTCCAGGTCGCTCCATCGAGGAGATCAGGCGCCTTTGCCGCCGGGCTCCTGCGTTGCCGCTGTGATGGCCTCGATGAGCCGCTGGCGATTATCGAGCACGAAGGCGATGAAGATATCCTGCCCGACGATAGACTTCAGCATGGGCGGCAGCAGGCCGTAGAGCCTGAGTGCGAGATCGCGCATGGCGGCATCGTCGTTGACGAGATCGGACGCCTTCTGTCCCGCGAAGTCTTTCAGGAGATGCTCGTTCTGGCTCACCAGCGAGACGATTTCCGCTTCAATTTTCTCTTTGACGGCTTCGAACATAGGTCACCTCGGCCGATCCTGTTCCGAAACCTAGAATAGCGGCAGGGAGACGAATTGTCTGGCTTGCCATGCGGCCGGCGCTGCTTTCGGTCAGTTCTCCGAACGCTATCCCGATTGGCTCGCCGGCGACCCTCCGCAGGGCGGATGCGGTCCGCTCGTGCTATAGGGTGCAGAATCCAATCAGCAATGGTGCGGCTCCGTCCGCAAGAAGGGAGTTCATGTCCAGCCCCGGTGGCAGTATGTTCGATATCCTCGGCATATTGGCTGTTCTGTTTCTCGTCGCCGCGAACGGCTTTTTCGTCGCGGCTGAATTTTCCCTCGTTTCGGTTCGGCGCAGCCGTGTCACGGAGCTCGTGGCGGCCGGACGCGTGAATGCGATCGCGCTAAAGAGGGCGGTAGACGGCCTCGATGCCAATCTGGCTGCGACGCAGCTGGGGATCACCATCTCCTCGCTGGCACTTGGTTGGGTCGGCGAGCCGGCCCTGGCTCATCTGATCGAGCCCGTGCTTCAGGGGCTGCCGGGCGCTCTTGCGACGACGAGTTCGCATGCGATCGCCATCGTGATCTCCTTCACCATCATCACGGCGCTTCACATCGTCCTGGGAGAGCTGGCGCCGAAAAGCCTTGCGCTCCAGCGCAGCGAAGGCACGGCCCTCTGGGTGGTGAGGCCGCTCGGCCTCTTCCTGTTCCTGCTCAAGCCCGCGATCATGGTCCTGAACGGTCTCGGCAATCTGGTGCTGCGGTTATGCGGCCTTCGACCGGGAGGCGGGGAGGGTGCGCTGCATTCTCCCGAAGAGCTCAAGCTGCTGATTCGAGCCAGCCAGGAAGCGGGCATCCTCGAATTGGAGCAGCAGGAGGTCGTCGCCCGTGTCCTGAGCATCGGCGACCGCCGTATCTCTGACATCATGACGCCCCGGCGCGATGTCGACTGGATCGACCTCGATGACGATCCCGAGGAGACCCTGAGGATCCTTCGTGAGTGCCGTCACGAACAGTTGCTGGTTGGTCGCGGCGGGATCGATGAGCCGTTGGGGATGGTCCTCAAAAAGGATCTTCTCGACCAGGTGCTCGACGGCTCGTCCATCGACCCGACGGCCGTCATCCGCTCTCCGCTCGTTCTGCACGAGGGAATACGCATCTTCCGGGCATTGGAGGAATTCAAGCGGGCACCCGTTCGCCTTGCGCTCGTCATCGACGAGTTCGGCGGCCTTGAAGGCATCGTTACGCAGACCGACCTTCTGGAGGCCTTGGCAGGGAATCTCCCCCATTCCGATACCGAGGAGCCCGATCTCATCGAACGGGAGGATGGCTCGCTGCTAATCGACGGGATGATGCCTGCCCATCAAGCCTTCGAACGACTCGGCCTTCGCCTGGACGCCGTCGACGGCGATTTTCACACCATAGCCGGGTTTGCGCTGACCCAGCTCGAACGCCTCCCGGAGGTCGGAGATTCCTTCACCTATGAAGGCTGGCGTTTCGAGATCGTCGATATGGACGGGCGCCGGATCGACAAGCTGCTCGCAAGCCACGCCATGACAGCGGCCGGACCTGATGCGGGGCCGGGAGGTACAGCAAAATAGCCTCCGCTCGTCGTCGCGAAGCAAATTTGCCGCTGCGATTGGTCGAACGCGTCCAGGCTGGCTGCGCTCGGCCGCCGTCAGGCATCGGTATTGGCGACTGCCCGATGCCCTTCTTCGATCCCGGCAGCTTTCGCGCTGCGCGTCGGGACGAGCCAGTTCGAGAAAGCGTCCAGATAGAGATAGATCACCGGCGTCGTGAACAGGGTCAGCAACTGGCTGACGAAGAGGCCACCGACCATGGCGTAGCCGAGAGGCTGGCGGATCTCCGAGCCCGTGCCGTGACCGAGCATCAGTGGCACGCCACCGAGGAGGGCGGCCATGGTGGTCATGAGGATCGGGCGGAAGCGCAGCAGGCAGGCGCGGCGGATCGCCTCCAGCGAGGACAAGCCCTGCTCGCGCTCGGCGGCGATCGCGAAGTCGACCATCATGATGCCGTTCTTCTTCACGATGCCGATCAGCAGGATGAGGCCGATCAGTGCGATCAGGCTGAAATCGAAGCCGAAGAGCAGCAAGGTCGCAAGCGCGCCGACACCGGCCGAAGGCAAGGTGGAGAGGATGGTGAGCGGGTGAATGTAGCTCTCGTAGAGGATGCCGAGGATCAGATAGACCACGACCAGCGCCGCAGCGATCAGCATCGGCACCGAGGCGAGCGAGTCCTGGAAGGCCTGCGCCGTGCCCTGGAACGACGTCGTGATCGTCGCGGGCAAATCCATCGCATTTTGCAGGCCGCCGATGGCGGCAGTCGCCTGCCCAAGCGCGATGCCCGGCGCCAGGTTGAAGGAGATGGTCACCGCCGGGAACTGGCCCTGATGGTTGATCGCCAGCGGCTGTGCCGGGACCGTGCTCCATGTGGCGATGGCCGCGAGCGGTACGTTGCCGCCCGTCGTCGCGGAACGCAGATAGATCTGATCGAGCGTCGCGATCTTCTGCTGCAGCGAGGGCAGCACCTCAAGAACCACGTAGTAGGTCGAAAGCTGTGTCGCGTAGCTGGCGATCTGGCGCTGCCCGAAGGCGTCGTAGAGCGTGGCGTCGATGACGTCCGGCGTGAGCCCATAGCGAGCGGCCTGGTCGCGATCGAACGTCAGGGTCAGAGTGGAGCCGGCTGCCTGCTGGTCGGAGGCGACATCGCGCAGCTCCGGCATCGCCTTCATCCTGGCGAGCAGCTTGGGAGCCCATTCGTCGAGCTGGGCGACGTCGGTGCCCTGAAGGGTGAACTGGAACTGCGTGCGCGAGGGCCGGCCGCCGACGCGCACATCCTGCGCCGCCTGAAGGTAGAGGCTGGCGCCTTCCAGCCGGCCGGTCTGCGCGCGCAGCCGGCGGATCACCTCGTCGGCCGAGGCCGTGCGTTCCTCCCGCGGCTTCAGCGTGATGTACATGAGGCCGTCATTGAGGGTGCCGCCGGTCCCGCCCATGCGCATCGCCATATGATCGACAGCCGGGTCCTTGAGGACGATCGCGCCGACATCCTCCATATGCCGGGCCATGGCCCCGATGGAGGTGTCCTGTGCGGTCTCGATCACACCGGTGATCAGGCCTGTATCCTGCTGCGGAAAGAAGCCCTTCGGGATGATGACGAACAGGTAGACGGTCAGCGCGAGCGTCGCGAAGAACACCATCAGCGTGACGAAGCGGAAGCGCAACGCCACATCGAGGCTGCGCTCGTAGGCGCCAGCGAGCGCCCGGAACAGCCTATCGCTGGCCTGATAGATCCGGCCGTGATGCACTTCGCGGAGCGGCTTCATGAAGCGCGAAGCCATCATCGGTGTCAGGGTCAGCGAGATCACCGCGGAAGCGAGGATGGCCATTGCCAGCGTGACCGAGAATTCGCGGAACAGCCGGCCGATGATCCCGCCCATCAGCAGCAGCGGGATCAGCACGGCCACCAGAGAGATCGAGATCGACAGGATGGTGAACCCGATCTCGCTCGCGCCCTTGATGGCGGCGGCCATCGGCTCCTCGCCGTCCTCGATATGACGCGTGATGTTCTCCAGCATGACGATGGCGTCGTCGACGACGAAGCCGACAGCGATGGTCAGCGCCATCAGCGAGAGATTGTCGAGGCTGTAGCCGGCGAACCACATCAGGGCGCAGGCGCCGAGCAGCGCGAGCGGCACGGTCAACGACGGGATGATGGTGGCCCAGAGGCTGCGCAGGAAGACGAAGATCACCAGAACGACCAGTGCGATCGTCACCAGCAGCGTAAATTGGACGTCCTTGACCGCCGCGCGGATCGTCTGCGTCCGGTCGGACAGCACGCCGATCTTGATGCCGGGCGAGATGCCCGCGGTCAGGTGCGGCAGAGCCTCCATGACCTTGTCGACGGTGGCGATGACATTGGCCCCGGGCTGCTTGAAGATCACCAGGAACACGCCGGGCTTGCCGTCGGCCCAGCCGGCTTGCGTATCGTCGAGCGGCGCACTGACGGCCTGGCCGATGTCGCGCACGCGCACGGGGTTTCCGTCGCGATAGGCGATGATCACGTCGTTCCAGCTCCTGGCGTCGGTGAGCTGGTCATTGGCGTAGATCGTGTAGGCACGTGCGCTGCCGTTGATGGTGCCTTTCGGGCTGTTGACGGTGGTGACGGAAAGCGGCGTGCGTATATCTTCCAGGGATAGTCCGCGCGCGGCCAGCTTCGCCGGTTCGACCTGGACGCGGATCGAAGGCGTCTGCTGGCCGCCGACATTGACCTGGCCGACGCCGCCGATCTGGCTGATGGCTTGGGCGAGCTTGGTGAGAGCCTCGTCGGAGACCTGAGTGAGCGGCAAGTTGTCGGATGTGGCGCTGAGCAGCAGGATCGGCGAGTCGGCCGGATTGACCTTGCGATAGGTCGGCGGGCTCGGCAGGTTTTTAGGCAGTTGGCCGGCGGCCGCATTGATGGCGGCGAGCACATCCGCGCCAGCGCCGTCGATATTGCGCGAGAGATCGAACTGGAGAGTGATCTGGGTCGAGTTGGCTTGGCTCGACGAGGTCATTTCCGCGACGCCCGGGATCAGTGAGAATTGGGATTCCAGCGGTTGCGCGACGGTTGCTGCCATGGTGGCGGGATCGGCGCCTGGCAGGTTGGCCGAGACCTGGATCGTCGGGAAATCCACCTCCGGCAATGGCGCGACCGGCAGTTGCGGATAGGCGACGACACCGACGAGGAGGAGACCGGCCATCAGCAGCGAAGTGGCGACCGGGAAACGGATGAAGGGAGTGGAGATTTTGCTGGCCATAGCTCAGTCCGCCCTCTTCGCCGAGGCCGGGGCTATTTCTGCGGAGGCATTCGAGGCCATTGGCGCTTCGGAATCGGGGAGCATCGGCCTGGCATCGACCAGAGTGCCGTCCTGCAGGCGGGACTGGCCGGCGACCACGACCTTCTGCCCGACGCCAAGCCCGGACAGGACCACCGCCCGGTCATCGTCGCTGGCACCGACTTGGATCGGCCGGGCGCTCACCTTGCTGTCATCGCCGATAACATAGGTGAACAGGCCATCGGGGCCGTGCATCACCCCATTCGCGGGAATGAGGATGACCTGCTTGAGCGTATCGATCCGCATTCGCGTGCTCACCGAAAGCCCCGGCCAAAGCGCATTGTCGTTGTTGTCGAAGCGTGCCTTCAGGCCGATCGTGCCGCTGGCGAGATCGACGGTGTTGTTGATGGCGACGAGCTGGCCGTGCGCCAGCGTCCGCCTGCCGTCCGAGGAAATCGCGTCGACCGGGACTTGGCCGCCGTCGAAAGCCTTGGCGATCGCCTGGAGACGATCCTGCGGGGCGGTGAATTCGACCGCGATCGGCTGCAGCTGGGCGATGGTGACGATTCCCGTCGAGTCGGCCGCATGGACGATGTTGCCGGGATCGATCAGCCGAAACCCGACCCGACCGGTGATCGGGGAGCTGATGGTCGCATAGTCCAGATTGACCTTGGCGCTATCGATGGCAGCCTGATCGCCTTGGATTTGTGCCTTGAGCTGTTCGACCAGCGCTTGCTGCGTGTCGAGATTCTCGCGCGACTGGAAGTCTTTTGCGGCGAGTGACTGGTAGCGCTCGAGAATGAGCTGGTTGTTCTTCAGATTGGCTTGATCCTGGGCCTTCTTGGCGACGACCTGATCGAAAGAAGCCTGATAGGGGCGCCGGTCGATTTCGACCAGCGGGTCACCCTGGCGAACGATCTGGCCTTGCCTGAACAGTACCTTGGTGATCGCCCCGTCGACGCGGCTTTTGACCGTCACGGTCTTGAAGGCTGAAACCGTGCCAATGCCATGGATATAGACGGGATAGTCAGCTTCGCGGACATTGGAATAGGCGACGGGAATTCGCGGTGGCGCGGCCGGCCCGGTCGCGGTGCTGCCGGTGGAGGCATGGCCTCCCCATTCGCGCCAGCCCTGATAGCCAAGGATCGCAACAGCCAGCATGGCGACAAGCAGCCAACCGCGGCCGCGGTGCTTGCGTCCATTCTTCCCATTCTCGACCATGCTCGCATCCGCCGAAAGACGAAGGCGTCACCCCGTGGCGCCGCAGCGATGCCCCTCACGACTGTGCGGGAACAACGCGGCGGCCGCCGGTGGGTTTCCGAGACGACATCGTCAATCTGCGAGCCGATCCACCGCGGCTCGCGACAGAGATTTGGCCGGCGGAGCCGGAAAGCAGCACCCGGAGCGTCAGAAAATGCTGTAAAAGCGGCGCGAATGCAGCGCCTGCAACGCCGCGCAATTCGCCGCCGGCCTTTGGTCCGGCCGAATTCGCTCTCGATCTTGTGACGCGGGCGGCGGCCGCGGTGCGCGTCGGGCAAGCATCGGATCGCCAGTGCAAAACCCCTGCAGCACCAGCAATGCAGATCCTCTGGCGGGGGCATCCATGTCAAACGGCTCGCAAAGTTGCGCCCCGATTGGTCTGCGCCCCATCCAGCTGCAATTGCGCGAGGATGTTGGGGTCGATCCGGTCGAGTCTCAAATGTCCGCCCACGCCGCTGCCCTTCCGGTCACGGATCGATCGGGAGGGCGAAGCTCGCCTTGACCCGGTCCATCACCACCATGGTCTTGAAGCCCTTGATGTCGGGGTTTTCGTAGAAGAACCGGCGGGTGAAGCGCTCGTAATCCTCCATGTCCCTCGCTGTGACATGGAGCACGAAATCGGCGTCACCGGTGACGTAGAAGCCGATCATCACTTCCTTCGTCGCCCGGATCGAGGCCTTGAAGCGGTCGACGATGTCGGCCCGCTCGCGCTCCAGCGTCACCAGCACCAGCATCGAGAGCGGCCTCCCGACGGCGCGCGGCGAAACGATTGCGACGTCCGCCTCGATCACGCCGGCATCGCGCAGGTGCTTGAGGCGACGCTGGCAAGCCGTTGCCGAGAGGCCGACGCGCTCGCCGAGCTCGGCCGTCGTCAATCGATTGTTCTGCTGTACCGCATCGAGAAGTCTGCGATCCAGGCTGTCGAGTTCAAGCATGCCGAATCCCTGCGCCGCTCCGTCGATCTAAGCCGAAATTCCTCGCGAAATCGCCTGTTTCGGCGGCATAGGCGGCATTCTCCACGTTAGCCTCCCCGCCGTTCAATCATCGAAGCGGAGGATGCGATGCGGGGTTTATCCGCGAAAGCGCTGAAAGAGCTGAAGCGTGCCGACTTGCTGGAGAGCCGGGCTTTCGTGGATGGAAGCTGGCGCGACGCGGCCGAGCATATCGCGGTCGTCGATCCCGCGACGCAGGAGACCATCGCCAGCGTCGCTTCGCTGCCGCTGGAAGCCGTGGATGAGGTGGTTGCCGCCGCGGTCGCGGCCCAGAAGCTCTGGCGCGATATCCTGCCTATCGCGCGCGGCCGCCTGCTGCGCGACTGGGCGGTGGCGATGCGGCGCAATGTCGACGATCTCGCCGTCATCATGACCGCCGAGCAGGGCAAACCGCTCGCCGAGTCCCATGGCGAGATCGCCTATGCCGCCGCCTTCCTCGATTGGTTCGCCGCCGAAGGCGAGCGCAGCTATGGCGAGACCATCCCGAGCCATATGCCCGGCAGCCGGCTCGCGGTGCAGATGCAGCCGATCGGCGTCGCCGCTGCCGTGACGCCCTGGAACTTCCCGAGCGCGATGATCACCCGCAAGGCCGGCGCGGCGCTGGCCGCCGGCTGCGCGATGGTGGTGAAGCCCGCTCCCGAAACCCCGCTCTCGGCGCTGGCGCTGGCGAAGCTGGCAGAGGAGGTCGGCTTCCCGAAGGGCGTCTTCCAGGTGCTGACCGGCGAGGCCGCGCCGATGGCGCATCGTCTGTTGGCGCATACGGAAATCCGCGCCTTCTCCTTCACCGGTTCGACGGAGGTGGGCCGTCTCCTGCTCGGCCAGGCGGCACAGACGGTGAAGCGCACTTCGCTGGAGCTCGGCGGCCACGCGCCCTTCATCGTCTTCGACGACGCTCCGCTGGATCAGGCGGTCATCGGCGGCATCGCCGCCAAATTCGCGACTTCGGGACAGGATTGCCTCGCCGCCAACCGCATCTATGTCCAGCGCGGCGTCTATCGGCGCTTCGTCGCGGCTTATGCGGAAGCGACGGCCCGCCTCAAGGTCGGGCACGGGCTGGAGGAGGGCGTCGATATCGGCCCGATGACGCGGCCCTCGGTCGCTGAAAAGTGCCGCCTGCAGATCGCGCAGGCGGTGGCGGCCGGCGCCCGGCTGGTCGCAGGCGGCCAGGACAGCCCGTTCGGCGGCAATTTCGTCCAGCCCGCCGTGCTGGCCGATGTGACCGATGACATGACCATCGCCCGCGAGGAGACCTTCGGCCCGGTAGCCGCGATCCTGCCCTTCGACACGGAGGAGGAGGTCGCAGCCCGCGCCAATGCGACCGAGATGGGCCTCGCTGCCTATCTCTATACCGAAGATCTGCGCCGGGCGATGCGCCTCACTGATGCGCTCGAATACGGCATGGTCGCGGTCAACACGCCGAAATTCACCGGCGCGCCCGTTCCCTTCGGCGGCTGGAAGCAGTCCGGACTCGGCCGCGAGGGCTCGCGCCACGGCCTCAGCGAGTATCTCGAAGCGAAATATGTCTGCTTCGGCAATCTGGCAGCGTAATCAAGGAGCAAGACTATGACGATCGACATCGCGACGATCGGCGCGCTGGATCGCGCCAGTACCCTGCATCCCTTCACCCAGCTTAAAGACTTCGCCGCCGGCAAGCTCGGCGATCCCACCATCGTCGAGACCGGCAAGGGCATCCGCATCCAGGACGCGACAGGCCGCAGTTATATCGACGGCTTCGCCGGGCTCTACTGCGTCAATATCGGCTATGGCCGTACGGAAGTCGCCGAGGCGATCTCCCGGCAGGCCTACCGGCTGGCCTATTACCACTCCTACGCCGCCCACACGACGGATGAGCTCGCCATCCTGTCGGATCGTCTCGTCAGGATGGCGCCAGGCAAGATGAGCAAGGTCTTCTACGGGATGTCCGGCTCGGACGCGAACGAAACCCAGGCCAAACTCGTCTGGTACTACAACAACCTGCGTGGTCAGCCGCGAAAGAAGAAGATCATCTCGCGGCTGCGCGGCTACCATGGCTGCAGCGTCGTTTCCGGCTCGATGACCGGGATGAGCTTCTACCACGACCATATGGACCTGCCGCTTTCCGGCATCCTCCACACCGGCGCGCCACATCACTATTGGGGCGCCCAGCCCGGCGAGACGGAAGCCGAGTTCTCGAAGCGCCTCGCCTCCGAGCTGGAAGAGCTGATCCTGCGCGAAGGACCGGAGTCGGTCGGCGCGTTCATAGGCGAGCCGGTGCTCGGCACGGGCGGCATCACCCCGCCGCCGGAGGGCTACTGGACGGCGATCCAGGCCATCTTGCGCAAATACGACGTGCTGCTCATCGCCGACGAGGTGGTCACCGGTTTCGGCCGCATCGGCACGCCTTTCGGCTCGCATCTCTATGGCATCGAGCCCGATCTCATCACCGTCGCCAAGGGGCTGACCTCGGCCTATTTCCCGCTCTCGGCAGCGATCGTCGGCGACAAGGTCTACAAGGTGATGGAGGAGGGCGCGGACCGCGTCGGCGCCTTCTCGCACGGCTACACCTATTCCGGTCATCCGATCGGCGCCGCCGCAGCGAACGCCGTGCTCGACATCGTCGAGAGGGAGGATCTGGCGGGCAAGGCGCGCGAGGTCGGCGGCTATTTCCAGGAGCGACTGAAGGCGGTCTTCGCGCAACTGCCGATCGTCGGCGAGGTTCGCGGTGTCGGCATGCTGGGCGCGCTCGAATTCGTCGCCAACCGCGAGCGCAAGACGCGTTTCGATCCCGGCCTGAAGGTCGGCGCCCGTATCTCCAAGGCAGCACGCGATCGCGGGTTGATCGCCCGGGCCATGCCGCATGGCGAGATCCTCGGCTTCGCGCCGCCGCTGGTCACGACTCGCGACGAGGTCGATGAGATCGTCGCCATCGCTGAGAAGGCGGTGCGGGAGGTGATGGACGAGCTCGCCCGTGACAAGGTCGCGCTCGCCTGAGATGGCGGCCCGGCGCTCTCTGGCCACGAAAAAAGGGCCCGCCGGATGGGCGGGCCCTGCAAGACTGGGGGAGCTGTTCGGTCCGGTGGCGTCAGGCGTCCACCAGCTCTCGCTTCATCTCTTCCATGTCCTGAAAGCGATCGGCGAGGCGGGGATGGGCGCGGCTGTTGTCGGCGGCGCCGATGGCGACCAGCACCTCGTCGGCGGCCGGAGCGTCCGGAATCTGAAACTGGGCGGTGAGGAAATGCGAGCGCTTGCCAGTCTCACTCTTGTGGATCATCGGCAGGGAGATGAGCGCGCCCGGCGCATTGCGGGTGTTGGTGAAGCTCAGAAAGGCCGTGCCCTTCACCGCATCACGGAACATGTTGCCGAAGCGCAGCGTGTGGATCAGCGCCGAGGCATGCTCGATCTCGCCGTTCGTGCCGACGGCGGCAGCCTTGCCATAGGCCTCGACCTGCTCGGCCGGCATCACGGCGACAAGACGCTTCGTCAGTTCTTTGCCGAGTTCAGGCGCGATGCGCAGGATCTCCGGGCGCAAATTCTCGACGAAGCCCTGGCCCGCCCAGGGATTGTGCAGCACGGCCGCCACCACGACGAAGCGCACCGGCTTGTCGGCGCCCTTGCCGCCTTCGATGAAGGTTTCCTCGACGAAGGTCGAGATCTTGCGAAGGCCGTAGTCCATGGCGTGTCCACCTGTTGCGATCGTGAATGGGTGAAGCAGCCTAGCGAGACCGTTCCCGCATCGTCTTCCATCGGAACGCGGGAAGAAACTCATGGATCGACCTGCGATGCGGCGTAAGATCGCATGCGGTCGGTAGGGAGAGACCCATGGCGGATCAGGCCTCGCAGATGCGTTCGTTGCGTGATGTTGCAAGCCGGATCAATTCCGGCGGCGATCTCGACACGGTGCTCCGCGATCTCATCCGCGCGGCCTGCGAGCACGGCGGCTGGGCGCTGGGTTCGATCATGGCGATCGATGCGCCCCATGGCGACGCCCATGTCGTTGTCCGCCATGATCCGACCTTGCTGCGCCGACGCTTGGAGGATCGCTGGGAATTGGCCACCAGCCCAGCCTTGATCGCGCTCCAGCGCAATGAGCCCATCTATATACGGGACGCACGCGCCTCCGAGGAATTCCCCGGCTATCGCCGGGAGGCTTTCGAACGCGACTACCGCACCGTGCTGGTGCTGCCGATGAGTTGCTCCGATGCGCAGGGGCGGGCCATGGTGCTGAACGTCGTCTCCCGCGACATCCAAGACGTCTCGGCCGACGATCTCGCCTTCATGAGCATGATCGTCCATCTCGGCGGCATCGCCGTCGAGCGCGAGCACCGCCTGCGCGCGCAGCGCCAGGCGGCCGAGCAATTGCAGAACGCGCTGCAGACCCAGACCATGCTGCTGCAGGCGGTCCTGTCAGGTGGCTCGACTGTGGCGCTCTCGACGATGCTCGCCGAACTCTTGCCAGACGCGATCCTGGTGGTGGATTTCGCCGGCAACGCGCTGGCGGCCAGCCGCTCGCCGGCGCCGCTGCGCTTCGACGACGCCGCCTGGCAGCGGGGGCTCGACGGCGCGATCGGGGCGCAGATCACAGCCGCCGCGMGCGACGCGGTTGCAGCGGGCCGCACCGAGCCTCTGGGTCTGCGTCTCGACGACGGAAACGAGCGTCTGCAGATCACGGCGCGGATCGAGGCGCTCGATGTCGACGGGCAGGCGGTCGGCGCGCTGGTGGTCTTTCCGGAGGCCGGGGAGAGTGGCGGCGATCTCCAGCGGCTGCTGCTCGACAGCGTGAAATTCGCCCTGAGCGTGCAGATGATGCGCAGCGTCATCCGCTTCCGCTTCGAGACGCGCACCTTGACCGAGCTTTTCTTCGAAATCGTCGAGCGTCGCTGGCGCGACGCCGACGACATCGTCCAGCGCGGTCGTCGGCTCGGGCTCGCGCTCGGCGCGCCTGCCCGGATGATCGTGGTGGATTTTCCCGACGGCCCGTCCCTGCCGGCCGATATCAGCATCGACTGCCATCATGCCGTGACCCGGCTTGCGCGCCAGATGAACTTGCCGATCAGCGTCATCGCGGTCGGTGGCGGGCTCGTCTGCCTCGTTCCGGAGGAGAAGAGCGGGGAGGCGGAGCGCGCCGGACGTTTGCCGCGCCGCATGGTCGAGGTGCTCCGCCACAGCTTCAACCGCGAGCCGATCGTCGTGCTCGGCGGCATCTGCGATGGCCTTGAAAGCTATCCCAAGGAATGGGAGCGCTGCTGGCGCATGATCCGTATCGCGCGTTCCTTTGGGCGCAGCGGCACCCTGTCGGCCTTCGATTTCGGACCGATGCCGATGCTGATCGGCGCCGCCGAATCGGCGGATGTGCGTAGCTTCGTCGATGGTGCGATCGGCGCGGTGATCGCGCATGACCGCAAGCACGACACGCCCTATCTGGAGACGCTCGCCGCCTATCTGCGCGAGGGCTGCCGTGCCCAGGCTTGTGCCGATGCGATGGGGCTCCATGTCACGACGCTGCGCTACCGGCTCTCGCGCATTCAGGATCTGTTCGGCATCGACCCCGAAACCGCCGACAAGCGCTTCGCCATCGAGCTTGCCATCCGGCTGCACGGTGTCATCGAAAGCAGCGAAGTGACGGTGGCGTGAGAAGCGCCATCGGCTCCGCCGATTCGATGAAACATTTCCCGCATTTGTCCGGCTATTCCTAGGAAGCGAAGCGCATTGCTGGCGCCTAGCCTCTCATCACGATCCCGCATTGATCGAGGTGAGGCGGATGCTCGCTCCCGCGGAAAAAACAGCAACAGCGATCGATCCGGTCGCGCTGCGACGCGCCTTCGGCACCTTCGTGACTGGAGTCACGGTCATCACCACGCGCGATGCCGAGGGCGCACCCCGCGGCATGACCGCGAACTCCTTCACCTCGGTCTCGCTCGACCCGCCGCTGCTTTTGGTCTGCGTCGGCAAGAGCGCCCATAGCTACGGGGCCTTCAACAGTTCCGACGCCTTCGCGGTCAATCTTCTGCACGAGGCGCAGACCGACGTCTCCAACCTCTTCGCCTCCAAGGCTGCGAACAAGTTCGACACGATCAATCACGATCGCGTCCATACCGGCGCACCAGTGCTCACGGATTGCCTGACCTGGTTCGACTGCACCGTGCATAGCCGCGTCGATGCCGGCGATCATCTGGTGCTGATCGGCGAGGTGCAGGCCTTCGGCACGAGCCCCACCGCGCCGCTCGGCTTCTGCCGCGGCCGCTATGCCAATGTGAAGGATCCGCTGCCGCCAGGCTGGCTCGAGTCGCATGGCATGATTGTCGGCTATCTGATTGAAGCGGAAGGGAATCTTCTGCTGCGGTCGGATGGTAAGGGAGGCTGGGTGCTGCCGAGCGCGAAGCGCCGCATCGCTGACAACGAGCTCAAGCTCGACGGCGGCGACGCACTGACGCTCGTGCCCGATGATACCTTCCTCTACTCCGTCTTCGATGTGACCGACGGCGACCCGGGTTACCTGATCTACCGCGCCCGCCTCGCGCAGCAAGCCGCTTCGCAGCAGCTTTCCTCAGGCCTGCGCTTCTTTCCGATCGATCAGCTTCCCTATGACGAGATTCCGACCCGGGAGATCTCTTCGATGCTGCGGCGCTACGCCCGCGAGAGCGCCAGCAAGCGCTTCGGAATCTACATGGATTCCGATGATGGCGGCCGCCTCGCCATGGTCGGCGACGCGCAGCCCTGGGCCAACCTTCCGCAATCCTGAGCCGGCAGAGCGATCATGAAGACGACCGTCACATCCCTCGAAGGTTCGCGCCAGGGCCTGTTCATCGACGGCGCCTTCGTCGCTCCGAAAAGCGGCGTCTACGTTCCGTCCTACGATCCCACCACGGCCGAGCCCTGGTACGAATTCGCCCAGGGCGACGCGGCCGATGTCGACGCCGCCGTGCTCTCGGCGAAGGCCGCCTTCGTCAACCCGTCCTGGCGCCGCATGACGCAGACCGAGCGCGGCAAGCTGGTGCGCCGCCTCGGCGAGCTCGTGCTCGCGAATGCCGACGCGCTGGCGATGATCGAGTGCCGCGACAACGGCAAGCTGCTCAAGGAAATGCGCGCGCAGATGCGGGCCATTCCCGATTCCTATCTCTATTTCGCCGGCATGGCCGACAAGCTGCTCGGCGAGACCATTCCGGTCAACAAGCTCGACTCGCTGAACTTCAACCTGCGCGAGCCGCTCGGCGTGATCGGCATGATCATTCCGTGGAACTCGCCGCTGATGATGTTGACCGGCACGCTCGCGCCCTGCCTCGCGATCGGCAACACCATCGTCGTCAAGCCCTCCGAACACGCCACAGCGTCGAGCCTCGCCTTGGCGGAGCTGGCGATCGAGGCCGGCATTCCCCCGGGCGTGATCAACGTCGTCACCGGCGATGGCGCCACCACGGGCGAGGCGCTGACGCGCCATCCCGGCATCGCGAAATACGTCTTCACCGGCTCGACCTTCACCGGGCGAAAGATCGCCGGCAACGCCGCGCAGAACCTGGTGCCCTGCCAGATGGAGCTGGGCGGCAAGTCACCCCATGTCATCTTCTCGGATGTCGACATCGACCGGGCGGTGAACGGCGTCGTCTCCGGCGTCTTCGCCGCCGCCGGCCAGACCTGTGTCGCCGGCTCGCGCTGCTTCGTCGAGCAGCCGATCTACGATCGCTTCGTCGATGCGCTGGTCGAGCGCACGCGCCGCATCAAGGTCGGCCATCCGCAGGTCGAGGACACCGATATCGGCCCGGTCGCGCTGGCCTCTCAGCTCGCCAAGGTCGAGGACTATGTCGGCTCTGGCGTGCGCGAGGGCGCCAAGGTCGCGGTCGGCGGCCGCAAGCCACAGGACGGCGAGTTGGCGCGCGGCTGGTATTTCGAGCCGACCGTGTTGGTCGAGGCGCGCAACGACATGCGCTTCATGCGCGAGGAAATCTTCGGACCGGTCGTCGGCATCGTGCCGTTCAAGACCGAGGAGGAGATGATCGAGCTCGCCAACGACACCGAATACGGCCTCGCCTCCGGCATCTGGACCAAGGACATCGACCGGGCGATGCGCTTCGCCCGCAACATCGATGCCGGCACCGTCTGGATCAACACCTACCGCTCCGCCGCTTACATGTCCGCCAACGGCGGCATGAAGAACAGCGGCTATGGCCGCCGCGGCGGCTTCGAGGTCATGCGCGAGTTCTCGCGCCTGAAGAACGTTCTCATCGACTATTCGGGCGCCATGCAGGACCCGTTCGTCATTCGCCTGCGCTGAGCTGTCCGCGACAGAAACCAGAACGGAGGAAAGCCATGAAATTCGCCGTTTCGCTCTCCATGGAGCGGTTCTCGCCGCAGGAATCCATGCAGGACGCCGTCCGCAACTTCCGCGCGCTGGCGAAGATCGCCGACGAGGGCGGCTTCGAGACGCTCTGGACCGCCGAGCACCACACCATCGAGTGCACGATCTCGCCAAACCCCTTCCAGACGCTGACCTGGCTCGCCCAGCACACAGACCGCATCCGGCTCGGCACGGCGACGCTGGTGGCGCCCTACTGGTCGCCGATCCGGCTGGCCGGAGAGGCGGCGCTCTGCGACCACCTGACCGGCGGGCGCCTCGAATTCGGCATCGCGCGCGGCGCCTATCAATACGAGTTCGACCGCATGGCCGGCGGCATCCCGCAGCAGGAAGGCGTCGCCTTCATGAAGGAGCTGGTCCCGGCCGTGCAGAAGCTCTGGGCCGGCGACTACGAGCATGACGGTCATTACTGGAAGTTTCCGCTTGCCACATCGGTGCCCAAGCCCTTGCAGCAGCCGCACCCGGCGATCTGGGTCGCGGCGCGCGATCCCGGCACCTTCGACTGGGCGGTCGGCATCGGTGCCAACATCCTGTCGACGCCGTTGTCGGCGCCCCCGGCCGAGGTCGGCGTGCTCGGTGAGAAGTTCCGCAAGGCGGTGGCCGACCATCCGGAGCGGTCGCGTCCGAAGCTGATGATGCAGCGGCGCACCTGCGTCTACGACGGGCAGGCGGATTGGGAGCTCGCGGTGCGGCACTCGGTCGACTACGGCGGCTATTTTGAAAACCTGATGCAGAACAGCGGCACGGTGACGAACGGCTTCCCCGAGGCCATTCCCTTCGAAACCATCGCCAACCGCGGCAACTACAATCCGCAGGCTGTGCGCGACAATCTGATGTTCGGCACGCCCGAGGAGATCATCCGCAAGCTGCAGGTCTACGAGGATGCCGGCGTTGACCAGTTCGCGCTGGGCCTCTCCTTCAACCTGCCCTTCGAATTGCAGGTGAAGACGTTGCGTCTCTTCATCGATGAGGTGATGCCGCATTTCGCCGCTCGCGAGCGCGAGAAGGCCAAGGTGGCGGAGCAGGCCCCGCGCCTGGCCGCGGTAGGGTACTAGGCGATGGCCGCTGCGACAACGGCTGCCCGGAGCGCCAAGCCGGCGGAGGGTCCGCAGAGCCTGACCATCAGCGGCGTGACGCTGAGATACCGGATAGATGGGCAGGGCGAGCCGCTGATCTGCATCCACGGCGTCGGCTCCTACCTGGAGGCCTGGGAGGGCGTAGTCGCGCGTCTCTCCGATCGCTTCCGCATCCTGACCTTCGACCTGCGCGGCCATGGCCGCTCGAGCAAGGTGCGCGGCCGCTACGAGATCGACGATTTCGTCGGCGACGTGCTGGCGCTTGCCGACCGTGCCGGCTTCGGGAGCTTCAACCTCGCCGGCTTCTCGCTCGGCGGGTTGATCGCGCAGCGCCTGGCGTTGACCCATCAGGACCGCATCCGTCGCCTCGTGCTGCTTTCGACTGTCGCCGGGCGCACCGAGGAGGAGCGTGAGCGTGTCGCCGCCCGGCTGGCTGCACTCCAGGCCGGTGATCGCGGCGCGCATTACGACGCGTCGCTGTCGCGCTGGTTGACCGAAGACTTCCAGGCGAGGAATCCGGAACTCATCGCCAAGCTGCGCCAGCGCAATGCGGAAAACGACCCGGAGTGCTATGCCGCGGCCTATCGCGTTCTGGCGCAGACAGATTTCGGCGGGCTGCTTGACCAGATCCGCGTCCCCGTCCTGATCGCGACCGGGGAGGAGGACGCCGGTTCCAACCCGCGCATGGCGCTCTACATGCAGGAGCGCATTTCCGGGTCAAAGCTGCACATCCTGCCGGGCCTGCGCCACTCGATCCTGACCGAGGCACCCGAGCAGATCGCCGGGCTGATGGGCGKCTTCCTCGGCGATGGCAGGGAGGACGCACGGCCATGATCGTCGAAGAACGCATCTACCGCATCCGCAACGGCCGCATGGGCCGCTATCTCCAGCTCGTGCGCGAGGAGGGGCTGGCGATCCAGCAGCCGATCCTCGGCCATCTCATCGGCTACTTCACCACCGAGATCGGCGCGCTCAGTCATGTGACCCATCTCTGGGCCTATGCTGATTTCGAGGACCGGACCCGCCGGCGTCAGCAGCTCGCGGACGATCCGCGCTGGCAGGCCTTCCTGCCCAAGCTCTCGGAGAACATCGAGCAGGCCGAGAACCGGATCCTGCTGCCGACGGATTTTTCGCCGCTGCGTTAGCGGTTGCTACGCGCATCTTCCTCCGCAGGAACGAGGGAGGAGCTCGTTCCTCCATCGGATCGCAGGAAGACGCGCCATCCCGGCCGGCACTTAATGGTTGTCGGCAGGCAGGTCGAACAAGCCCGATCAATCGGGCGCCGAGAAGAGGGGTCCGGATATGACCGAGCGACTGCAGATCCAGAATCTGTACAAGATATTTTCCAACACGCCCCGCCCGGCGCTGGAGATGCTGGCGCGGGGTGGCAACAAGAACGAGGTCTTCGAGAAGCTCGGCGCGGTGGTCGGGCTCAACAACGTCTCGCTGAGCGTGCCGCAGGGCGCCATGTACATGGTCATGGGTCTGTCCGGCTCCGGCAAGTCGACGCTGGCGCGCTGCATCAACCGCCTGAACGAGCCGAGTGCCGGCAAGATCCTGCTCGACGGGCGCGACATCGTTCCGCTCGGTGAGGAGGAGCTGCGCGAGGTGCGCCGCACTCGCATCTCGATGGTCTTCCAGCATTTCGCGCTATTGCCCAACAAGCGTGTCATCGAAAATGTCGAGTTCGGCCTGAAACTGCGCGGCATCGCGCCGGCGGAGCGCCGCCGCCGGGCAGAGGAAGTGCTCACCGTCGTCGGCCTCGGCCGCTGGGGCTACCACTACCCGCATGAGCTGTCCGGCGGCATGCGCCAGCGCGTCGGCCTTGCTCGCGCGCTCGCCACCGACGCCGACATCCTGATCATGGACGAGGCCTTTAGTGCGCTCGACCCGCTGATCCGCTCGGAGATGCAGGATGAGCTGCTGCGTCTGCAGCGCACGCTGAACAAGACGATCCTGTTCATCACCCATGATTTCCAGGAGGCGCTGAAGCTCGGCACCCGCATCGCCATCATGTCCGAGGGCGAGCTGGTCCGCGAAGGCACGCCGCAGTCGATCGTGCTGGAACCGGGCAGTGATTATGTCGCCGCCTTCACCCGCGAGGTCGACCGCGCCCGGCTGTTCGACGCGCGCTCGGTGATGCGGGCGGGCGAGCCGATTCTGCAATCGGAGCGGGGCACGCTGGTCGGCGAGGCCGGCGGGCCGGGCTTCATGCTCGACCGCGACGGCAAGGTACTCGGCACGCTCGACGCCGAGGCTTGCGGGCAGGCCCGCGCGGGCGGCGGGGTCGCAGCACCCAGCGGCGACTATGTCAGCGTCCCGCCCGGCGCGAAGCTCCTCGACGTTGCCCGCAGCTATCGTGACGGCCGCCCGATCGCTGTCGTCGACGATGAGGGCAAGTTCATGGGCTCGCTCGGCGCCGACGACATCCTGGCCCGCATCTCCTCCAACTCCTGCAAGACCGCATCCGCCGGAGAGCGCCATGTTTAAGGCAGACGATCTTGCCGTCTTCCCGATCGACGCCTGGATCCAGCAGGGCGTCAGCTGGGTCGCGCTCAACCTGCGTCCGATCTTCCTCGCCATCAAATGGCCGGTCGAGAACCTGCTGAGCCTGAACGACTGGATTCTCCACGCGATTCCGTTCCCGGTCTTCGTCGTCGGCTTCTTCCTGCTGGCTTGGCGGCTCTCGACGCTTGGCATCGCGATCTTCAGCGCCGTCTCGCTGATCGTCATCGCCGTGCTCGGCGTCTGGAACGAGGCGATGACGACGCTGTCGCTGATCTCGACCGCGATCGTCTTCTGCGCCGTCATCGGCGTCCCGATCGGCATCTGGTGCGCGCGCAGCGATCGGGTCTGGAACGTCGTGCGCCCGATCCTCGACATCATGCAGACTACGCCGAGCTTCGTTTATCTCGTGCCGGTAGTGATGCTGTTCGGCGTCGGCACGGTACCGGGCGAGGTCGCAGTCGTGACGGCCGCGGTGCCCCCGCTGATCCGCTTCACCAATCTCGGCATTCGCATGGTCGAGCACGAGATCGTCGAGGCCGGCCTCGCCTTCGGTGCCGACAAGCGCCAGCTCCTCTTCGAGATCCAGCTGCCGCTGGCGATCCCGACCATTCTCGGCGGCCTGAACCAGACCGTCCTGACGGCTATGGTGCTGTCGGTTGTCGTCGCCATGATCGGCGCGGAGGGCCTCGGTCTCGTCGTTCTGCAGGGCCTTGGTCGCCTCGATGTCGGCCGTGCGGCCGTGGGCGGCATCGCCATCGTGCTCCTGGCCATGGTGCTCGACCGGATCACCCAGAAGCTTGCAGCTCCCAAGGCAGGCGGCCGGACCGCTGCACGAGCCTCGCTGCTCGGCATCGTCGCGCGGCTGTTCAAAGGCGGCCGCCCGGACGAGACCGTCCAGGCCGTGATGCCGGCGAAGCCGGCGCTCTGAGCGTCTCGCGGAGCTCCAGGTCACACGAGGCTCTCGCATTCAAGGAATGGCCGGGACAGCACAGCGTCCCGGCTTTTAAAGCCCCACCGCAAGGCGGGAGGGGAAAGCAACAAAACGACCGGCACGGGTCGACGACGAGGAGAACAGCCGATGACCATGACCAGATTGAAGATGTTGACGGCGGCAATGGCCGCTGGCGCGCTCGCCTTCGCGGCAGCGCCCGCGCAAGCGCAGGAGATGCCCGGCAAAGGCAAGACCGTGCGCTACGCCCAAAGTGACAGCCTCGGCGCCAACTACGTCACCGCGCAGATCGTGATGAAGGCGCTGAAGGAGCTCGGCTACGACGTCAAGCTCAGCACCGTAAACACGACGCTGTTCTTCCAGGCGGCGGCGCAGGGCGATCTCGACCTCGCGACCGACGTCAACTTCCCGCAGCGCGAGCCTGGCTTCCGCGCGGTAGAGAAGGATGCGGAGATCGTCGGCGGCGGCCTGATCGTCGGTGGCGGCATCAACGGCTACCTGATCGACAAGAAGACGGCAGATGCCCACAACATCACCTCGCTGATCCAGATGAAGGATCCAAAGATCGCGGCGCTGTTCGGCAAAGACGGCAAGGCCGACCTGATCAACTGCGATCCCGGCTGGAGCTGTGGCGACGTCGTCGACTTTCAGCTCGACAAGTTCGGCCTGAAGGACAACGTCAAGTCTATTCGCGGCAAGTACGAGGCGCTGATGGTTGAAGCCGTGGCCCGCGTGAAGCGCGGCGAGCCGGCCTTCTTCTACGCCTGGAGCCCGTCCTGGGTGAACAACGCGCTCGTTCCCGGCAAGGATGTCGTCTGGCTGCCGACGCCGGAAGACGCGCTGCCGCCCTCTGTCCCGAACAAGGGCTCGGCGCTGGTCAAGGGCGTGAAGGGATGCGCCGGCGGCGCCGATCCCTGCCGCATGGCCATGGCCTCCTGGAACTGGGGCGCCGTCGGGAACAAGAAGTTCGTCGCCGCCAACCCGGCCGTGAAGGCGCTGATCGAGAACATCAAGTTCCCGCTTGAGGACTGGTCGCACTGGGAGTTCAACATCAACAAGAACGGCGGCAGCAACGCCTTGATCACCAAGATGGCCGATGAATGGGTCGGTGCCCACAAGACTCAGTTCGACAGCTGGGTCGCGGCCGGGCGCGCAGCGAAGTAAGCAGAGACGACATCCCATCGCTCTGGAAGGGCGGGGCCGGAACCGGCCCCGCCTTCTTCTTTGCCGTTCCGATCATCCGGCGCCGTAATCGAGCCTGAGCTGGACTATCCGGCCTGCCTGCCTCTTTCTGCGGGTTCCGGCACCGACGCCTATGCGTCCGGCCAGACACGATTCAGGATTTTGGCTGCGGTGACAGACTTGTCCTGTGGGAGGGAGCGACCGTAGTGATTTGCAATCATCGCTGGCGTGTCCTGGATCGCATAACTGGGCTGCTCGTGCGAGCCGGTCTGTTTCAGTATGTGAGTTGCAAGGACGTCCCGAACGTTATGGGGCCCGTGTGAAAGCAGACCCTCGATCACGCCAGCCGAGATACCAATCCCACACGGCTGAAAAGACCAGCATGGCGAGTGTCATCGCTTAGAGCGAAACACCGTGACCGGCGACGTCGCCTTGAGGATCGGAACCGAGGGCGCCGAACATCAGCGCGAAGTGCTCGACCTTCTGGGACGCGGTCTCGGCGTTCCAGACGCCGTTCCGTCGTAAGCCGACTGCCGTCAGATGGGAGGTGTTGAAGCGAACGATCTCGCTCATCTCGCGCAATAATTGCGGCGGTGCGTCGACAAGGGCGCTGTTGCGCGCGTGCCTGCCCGTCGTCGGTTCCAGCCCCAGGCCCTTGAAGCGCAGGGCGTATCTCCGCTTCGCCGCCGCAAACTGATAACGGCGATACTCCGTGCTACCGCTGATAACGACCTCGCGAACCCAATTGAGGATTTCCCCCTGCTCGGCAGCGTGACGGCAGGCAACTGGCCGAGAAACCGCGGCGGCCCAGGAGCTACCGGAAAGCGTCAGCGCCCTCGGTTTCCTCCAGCGCACCGATGCTCCTGGCGAACAGGTGACCGCTGTAGTTGGCTGCGGCGATCGTGCCCGGCGCCAGGCAATCCCCAATCCTGTCGACGCGGGTCAGCCCGCTATCCAGCCATTCCTCCTGCCGGGCCTGCAACGCCGTCCACAGATCGCTTGAGGGGACACGCGCGGTGACAGGCACGAGCAAGTCGCAGGGAATGACCTCGACTGCACCCGAGTAAACGCACCTGATCGACAAGGTGTCGGCTGCTCGATCTGCGAGAGCCGAAAGAACCCTGATTTTCACGCCCAGTTCCAGCAATCGGCGATGAATACGGGCCTGTTCGAGAGTGTTCACCGTCCAGGCCGCCACCAGTGGCGCCGGGGTGACATAGGTCGTATCGATACCTGCCGAAGCCAGTTTGTCAGCCAAAGCGCTGCCCATGTAGTATCGATCGTCATCAAAAATCACCACAGGCCCTTGCCCGGCGGCAGAGCTTCCCTCGTCCAAGAGCAAATCTACCCCGGCGACCTTGCCATTCCTGAGAAACGGCAGCGGCAAGCGGTGAGCCCGGCCGACACCGTCCTCCCGCCATCTGGCGCCCACGGCAATCGCGACGTGCTCGCTCCCATGGGAGAGGATGTCATCGGCCGTGAGCGGGCTTGAGAGGAACATTTCGACATTGGATGCAACCTGAAGCTGCCCGAGGCGCCAATCTCGCACTCTGGCCCAGGTGGAAAGCCCTGGAAGCCGGCTCTCGCGGGATACGCGCCCGCCCCATTCGGTTCCCGCGTCCGCGATGATAACCGATGCACCCCGCTGCGACAATGCGCGGGCGGCCTCAAGCCCGGCAGGCCCACCGCCGACGATCAGGGTCGTCGCAGGGCCAGCCAACGCCGGAATCCGCTCCGGATGCCAGCCCTTCCGCCACTCCTCGCCGATCGTCGGGTTCTGGGTGCATCGCATCGGCGCCGCGATGTTGTCGCCCGCCACGCAGATGTTGCAGCCGATGCACTCCCGAATGTCGTCGATGCGGCCCTCCTGGATCTTGAGGGGCAGGAACGGGTCTGCAATGGACGGCCTGGCGGCGCCGATCAGGTCGAGATGGCCCTGTCGAACAACACGGGCCATAGTGTCAGGCGAAGTGTACCGGCCCACGCCGACGACCGGCTTGGTCGTGACCTGTTTCACGAAGCGGGTATATTCCTCCTGATAGCCTTCCTGCGAAAATCGGGCGGACTGGCTGTCATTGGACCAATCGGACAGGTTCACATCCCACAGGTCCGGTTCCTCGGCGAGCGCCGCCACGATGTCGCGCCCTTCGCCGTCGCGCTCGATGCCTGCCGAGCCCATCAGTTCATCCACGGCAAAGCGGACCGCCAGGGCGCACCGATCGCCGATGGCATCGCGGGTATCGGCCAACACTTCGCGAAAGAGCCGCAGACGATTCTCCAGCGATCCGCCGTACTCATCGGTTCGATGGTTGTGACGCGCGAGGAGGAAGTGCATCAGCAGCGTCATGTCGTGGCCGGCATAGACGTAGACAATGTCGAAACCCGCCTCGCGTGCCCGAATTGCTGCATCGCGGTGCCAGCGCCTGAACTCGCGGATATCCGCCTTGTCCATGCCGCGAGCCTGGACCGGATCATCGGTGTCGACGACGGCATCGGACGGGGCGTAGGGGGCGATGCGCGAGAGCCGATTGGCGGTGTGCAGGCCATTGTGAACGAGCTGGACCGCCGCCAGGCTCCCGCGCTCGTGGATGAGGTCCGTCGTCTCCCTGAAGACGCGCACGTCGGCGCTGTCCCAGATCCGGCCCTGGTTGGAGGGCGTCAGGTCGGAGGATGGATGGATCTCGGTTTCCTGCGTCGAAACCACTCCCCAGCCGCCTTCGGCCTTCATCGCTCTCATATGAGCATCCGAGCGGGCGTAACGATGCCCCATGCCGGAGCAGTGCGGGACCTGATAGAAGCGATTGCGTGTGGTGACGGGGCCGATCGTGACCGGTTCGAAGAGGATGTCGTAGCGGGGGTCGCGCATGCAGTTTCGCTGATGTGATGGGAATGTCGGAGGCGATAGCGGGCTGGCCGTTGGTCAGTCACTATGCGATCGTATAGCAACTATGCAAGTGCATAGTTTGGCTTTGCTGCAATTCGGACGAGGCAATGTGACGACTTCCTTCAGGCGAGCCCCCGACTTCGACAGGCGCACGGACCTGATCGAAGCCACGATGGATTGCATTGTTGAGCTGGGCATCCAGGGCACGAGCGTGCGCGCGGTCGCCGCAAAGGCCGGGGTCAGTAACGGCCTCATCCGGCATCACTTCGCGTCGAAAGAGAACCTGATTGCGGAAGCCTATGGCAGGACCATCGCGATCATCACCGGGCCACCGCTGGCGGTTGCGGCGGAGGAGGGGTCTCCCATCGACAAGCTGCGGCGCTTCCTTATCGCCAGCATCAGCGGTCCCGTCGCAGAGCCCCGCATTCTCTCGCTATGGGCGACGTTCATCAGCCAGGTGCACATCAACGAGCGCTTCAGGGAGATTCATCGAACGCGATATGTGGCCTATCGCGCAGCATGTCGGAGCCTCATACAAGGCGTGCTCGAGGCGGACGGTGTCCGCGCTTCCGCAGAAAAGCTGCACCATCTGAGCATCGCCCTGAACGCGATCATCGATGGGCTTTGGCTGGAAGGGTGCTTGAGCGCCGAAGAAATCGACGAGTCTCTTCAGATCGACATCGCTCTCAGCTCGGTGGAACGCCTCCTGGGCATCAAGATCAGCAGGTCTGTCTCAGACTAGGTCGGTACCGGTTCGCGCCTGACGGCAATCTCCGATGATGGAGAAACGACCGATGTTGCCGATCGGGGTGAACCGACCCAGCCACGTCGCCAGGCCGAACGTCTGAAGGCCGTCCATCTCGGCCGCATTCGGTTTATGGGTTCACGGCCTGATGTGTCCGACCAACCTCATGACTTGCGAGTGTCTCGCGTTCGATCTGGCAGTGAATCGACAGCTTTTTCCGCGCCCTGATCCTTGTGAAGTACGCCCTCACGCAGCACTTTGGTGGCCGCATCGGCCTTTTTCTTTGGATCGGTCGGAATCGGTTTTGTTTCGGGCGTAGCCGTCAATCCAATGTTGTTGGGTTTCTGTCCGGCGTTTCTCGCGGTCGCAGCGAATGTGGCGAGAGATTCTGGTTGTTTTGCCACGGCAAAGTCCTCCGGTTTTCACAACAACCGGGAGACTCGGTCCGAAGTTCCTCTGTCCATGAGGACCGCTCAGCCGTTCGCGTTTGACAACTTCCCCACCGATCGCGCCAAGCGCGGGTAGCAACGACCAGTGACCGCACAGTATGAAATGGAGAGTGTTCAGGCCATGCCTGACTGCGCACGGATTCTGACAAGGCCAGCATGGAACCGCGGCCGGACCGCTACGCCGCTCGGGAACTCAGGATAATTTGCTTCCGTTGTTCTATCTTTGAGTGACCATGGTTCGATGCGGGAGACGATCTGAGGACATATCCGGACCGTCGCATCGTTGTCCTGGGAAGAGCCGCAGAATCAGGAGTCCGAATGATGCCCAGGCTGCCTCTGGCCATTGCAATCGCTCTGGCGCTGTTCCTATCCGCGCCTGATTCCAGCCGCGGGCAAAGCCCGGAGCGCAGCACGACTAGGACGGGGATCTTATCGCTCCTGCCTGAGCCTCAGACGACAGAACATGCGATTGACGCGCGCGGCCGCACGCTGCGATATCGGGCTCGGGCAGGCACGCTATCGCTGCTCGGAAGCAATGCCGAAGCGACGGCCGAGGTCTTCTACGTCGCCTATACAGTTCAGCCTGAGCAGGGCCAGGACGAGAGCTCGCAAAGGCCGGTGACGTTCGTCTTCAACGGTGGCCCGGGGGCCGCCGCGGCCTATCTCCATCTCGGTGCCATGGGGCCGCGGGTACTGATGACCGGAACCGACGGAAGCCTGCTTCCGTCGCCTCAGAAGCTCATCGACAACCCGGACACCTGGCTCGACATGACCGATCTCGTGTTCGTCGATCCGGTCGGGACGGGCTACAGTCGTGAGGCCTCCGGCCAGCAGACGCGGAACTTCTGGGGCGTGAACCAGGATGCTGCCTCGATGGGAGCGTTCGTCCGTCTGTATCTGGCGCAAGCGGGCAGGACCCGCTCACCGGTTTTTCTGGCGGGCGAGAGTTACGGTGGGTTCCGGGCTGCGCTGCTCTCCCGAACGCTTCAGCAGGATATCGGCATCAGCCCGAGCGGCATCGTCCTCGTCTCTCCCGCCCTGGAATTCGCCCTCTTGCGGCCCGATGACTTCGACATCCTTCATTTTGCGCTGGAGCTTCCCTCGCTTGCAGCCGTTCGCCTCCAGCGAGACGGCCTCGTCGGGCATGCCTTCCGGGATAAACTCGCCGAGATCGAACGTTTCGCGCTCGGCGATTATCTCGTCGCGCTCGCAAGCGGGCTGGACTCGGGTGGGCGCGCTGCCAGCCAGCGCATCGCCGAGATCACCGGCCTGCCTCTCGAGTTGGTGCAGCGCAGTTTCGCGCGCATTTCTACCAGTCTCTTCACCAAGGAGTTCGCCCGGGCGCGAGGGAACGTCCTGAGCCCGTATGACGGTCTGATCGAGACCGGCGACATCGCGCCGCAAAGTCCGAGAGATCGAGGCCCGGATCCGATCCTCGATCGCAGCGTCTCCGCCCTGACCTCTGCCTTCACGGCCTATGTCCGCGACGAACTGGGCTTTCGGACGGACATGTCCTACCGCCTGTTGAACGGGGAGGTCGGCCGCAACTGGGACTACGGAACCAGTTCCTCTCGTCAGGGCTACGCCGGGGTGATGGGCGATCTCCAGCGAGCGCGAAGCTTGAATCCGGCGATGGGCGTCCTGATCGTCAACGGCTACACCGATCTCGTGACGCCCTACATGATCTCCCGCTACCTATTGAGCCAGATCAGCGCGATCGCCGGTGCGAAGCCCGTTCGGTCCGCCGTGCTCGATGGCGGCCACATGATGTATCTGAGGCCGGATGGCCGCCGGGCTTTGCGGGAGCTCACTGCGGAGCTCTATCAGGCGGCCCAATAGTAGCCATTGCGCTCACCTATCCGTGGTCGTTGTTATAAGCATCGGTCGCCCGAGTTTTCAAAACGGCCCACGCAGTCGGAATAATCAACTGCACCCGGTTGTAGAACCCCAGTAATAATAATGGCTTTCTATAATTCTCCATATTTATCAGAGCGATGCGTGTCGGCATATGGGTGCCACGTATGCCGAGATGTTCCGGCCTAGCAGTTTGGTTCAGTGGGACAGGTGAGGCGGCATGGCGGCGGCTAACCGAGCCGTGAATGCAAAAGCTGATAATGGCGGCCCAATGACCGGTCGATTGGCGGCTTGCCCCCGCTGCGGGCGAGGGGCGGCAAAAGCCTGACACCAATGTCTGGAGGGGTCGCTTGGCTAGGGGAACAGCCGCTCAGGTTCGTGCACCGCGAATTAGCCTCCTTTAGTCCGACCTTTCCCTGAGTAACTCGCCGATTTTGACGTTCAACGCACGGGCGGTGCGATCAAGGGTGGTCAGCGTTGGGTTGCGCACGCCGCGCTCTAGGCCGCTGACATAGGTCTGCTCGACTTCCATGCGAACAGCGACTTCTTCCTGCGAAAGTCCGGCAGCAGCGCGCAATTCTCGCAGATTTTCGCAAGGAGCCGCCGAACATAGCGGAGTGTTCATTTCGCCGCCATGCATTATAGTATCTAAATCGATGCGAGGACTTCTTACGACTACCGCCGCCGTGCACACTAAAAAATCTGTTCTGAAGAATTTCGCGCCTCTCACGTTCGATGTCGCCTTCGAATGGCAAGACCCGATCGGATCAAATTTTGAGCTCATGGTGAGTGCCAGAGGACCTCAAGCGGATCGAGATCGCTGGCAGCGTGCCTTTCAAAGATGGTGCAATCTTCACGGTCAGAGCGTTGAGATAATCCGCGGAAATGCGCGGACAAATCGGACAGCCACGAGGACTGTCGTGTCTGGGCCGACATCGCTGGACCAATTCATTTTCCAATGGATTGGGAGGGAATGGCACAGGCACGCACAGGAGGATCCGATCTCGGGCGGAGAGCATAACGCCGAGCTAAGGGCCGTTAGTGATCACGCGTCCAAACTTGCCGCCGTCCTAAGGATGCATGCGGCTCAGCCGTCGGCAGGCAGAAGGGTGGTTTCGCCCAATCGACCAGTTCACAGCGCTCGATTGGCTGCGTTCTCAAAAATATAGCGGTCTAAGCAAGTGCTGAGCACCCCGGAGAAAGCTTGCGCATGCGCCTCCTGATCGTCTCGGACCGGCGAGAGGAGCGGATTGATCGATCCGTGAAGATAGAGGCGCTGCGAGCGGCGCATCGGTTGGCGGCTGATTTCTCAGAGCGGCCAGCAGAGTCCGGCGCTACTTAAAGCCAGGCCGCCGGCGTCATCTCACCAGTGCAGAAGGCGTGGAAAGATAAGCGCGCCGAGCGCTGCAACGATCACGGTCGCTAAAGTGTACCAGGTTGCTAGAAAGGCCGCCGTATCATCCGGGCAATGCAGGCTGTAGGCGACAGTAGCAAGGCCAGCCGAGGCGAGGCCGGCAAAGGCCCCTGTCAGGACTCGATCTACAGGTGCGCCGCGGCGCGCCAGCAGCAGCAGCAGGATGAGCGGAAGCAGCGCGTACAGCGGCACCGCTATCAGGCAGGCTCGCCAGTAGCGGCCGAAGATCAAGGCACTCCATTGCTCGGCCGGCGCCTGCATCAGCGCGAGCAGCGCCCAGCCAGCCGCCACAAGGAGCGGGGCCGCGATGAGTGGCAGGCGCCGCGACGGCTTCAGGCCCGGCCGCAGGCTGTTCTGGAACAGCACGAGCGCGATCGCCGCGACGCTCGCGCCGAACGCGGCCTTGGCGATGACCGGCAGCGTCGTCCAGGCGCTGGTGAAATCTGGCCTGGTGCCGAGCGTGAGCAGCACGAGCCCAACCGTGATCGAGAGTGCAGCGAGGGCACAGAGCCACGTCGCGCGGCGCAGCCAGCCGGTATCGACCGGCCGGGCGCTCGCACTCATCAGGGAGATCAAATCGTTGGTCTGCATGTCCGATCTTCGTGGTTCTGCGGTCTATTGGAGTTCGCGAGAAGCTGGCGAAAGGTTACGAGGCGTCGATGACCATGGGCTTCATCAGTGTTTCGCCCCGCGTTTCGTGAGGAATTTCGCCATGGCTTGCAGGCCGCGATGGATCGCGACCTTCGCCGCCGTCTCCGTCATTCCGGCGGCATTGGCCGCTTCGACGACGCTGGCGCCCTGTAGCTTGACCTGTTCGATCAAACGGCGCGTGCGCTCGGGCAGCGCGGCCATGGCACGGGCCAGGTCGAGCCTCGCCTCGGCCGCGACGCCCTCCGGCGGGCCGGCGAGCCCGTCCGCCTCGTCTTCGAGCGGCAGGGCGCCGGCATGGCGGCCGGAGCGGCGCAGATGGTCGACCAGCTTGTAGCGGGCGATCGCATGCGCCCAGGCCGTCACCGGGCTCGCGGCATCGTAGGTATGGCGCGACAGGTGCAGCGCCAGCAAGGTTTCCTGTAGCACGTCCTCCGCCTCGCTCGCCTCGGTCCGGCCCGCACGCGCCAGCATCTGGCTGAGATAGCCGCGCAGCCGCATGCTGATCGTATCGAGGAACAGGCGATAGGCCGCGGCATCGCCGGCGAGGGCGGCGAGGAAGACCGGTCGGAGCTGGTTTTCGAGCTCTTGTAGCGACACGTATTGCGCTTTTCGGAAGGCGGATTTGCACCCAGTCCGTTGCATGGCGGACGCCCGCTCACAAGCCCGCGATGCCGAGGTGAAGCGCGTGCGCCGCCCGGTTACGCTCGCGCCGGAGCGCAAGGCTTAACGGGCGCAGCGGAGAGATAGCAAATGGCGACAAGGCTGCCGCTCGTAGCTGCGTTCGTCGGCATCCTGGTTGCCGGCTCGGCGGTTGCTCGGGAGCCTCCCGGTCCTTCCAAGCCCGGCGACGCCTGTGCCGAGGCTGCGGGCTGCAGCGTGGCGAGCGGCAGCTATCGCATCGTGCTACCGCCGGAGGCCGGAGCAGGGCGGACGGTCGGCGCGATCGTGTATTTCCATGGCTATCAAGGTTCGGCCGAGGACGTGATCGCCGATCCGGGCCTCGCCGCCGTCGCGCGTCGCCTCGGCGTCGCGCTGATCGCACCTGATGGCGCCGGACGCTCATGGTCCTTTCCCGGTTCTCCGGCGAAGCAACGCGACGAATTCGCCTTCATCGGTCAGGTTCTGGACGACGTCGTCGCGCGCTTTCCTATCGATCCCCGCCGCCTCCTAGCGAGCGGCTTCTCGCAGGGCGGCTCGATGGTCTGGTATCTAGCCTGCGGGATGCCGCAGCGTTTTGCCGCCTTCGCCCCGATCGCCGGCGCCTTCTGGGAGCCGCTGCCCGAAAGCTGCGAAGGCCCGCGCCCACCCTTGATCCATGTCCATGGCACGAGCGATACGACGGTGCCGCTCGCCGGCCGCACGCTGCGGCAAGGTTCCAGACAGGGCGATGTCTTCAAGAGCCTCGCGATCTTCGCGCCGGGCGGCTGCACGGCCGGCTGGGCCGGAGCAGCCCGCACCGAAACGATCGCGGACGGACTGATCTGCCGCATGGCGGCCGGCTGCGACGGTCCTGCCAGGCTGGAGCTCTGCCTGCATGCCGGCGGTCACGAGGCCGATCCGGTCTGGGTCGAACGAGCCTGGCGGTTGACCATGCCGGTAGGTTCACCCGTCGCGGCCGGGCAAGGCGGCCTCACGTCTCCGTGATCGTGTAACCAAACCAGGGTGCCGCGCGATCTCTCCGGCAAGGCCGCTGCCGCGGCGAAGCGGAGAGAGACGATGCGTAACGAACGGATAGCGGACGCAGAGCCGGCTGGAGCCGGCCCGGCCGGATTCGTGACTGGTGCCGATCTCCTGGCGCTTGGGTTGGCGGAGGCCGGCGCGACGCATGCCTTTGGCATCCCCGGTGGCGAGGTGCTGGCGCTGGTCGATGCGCTGGAACGCGCCGGCATCCGCTTCCACCTCGCGCGGCACGAGAACGCCGCCGGCTTCATGGCGGAAGGCCTGTGGCACGCGACCGGCGCGCTGCCCGTGCTGGTCGCGACGCTCGGCCCCGGCGTTGCCAATGCGGTCAATGTCGTCGCCAATGCGCAGCAGGACCGGGTCCCGCTGATCTTCGTGACCGGCTGCGTCGACCAGGCCCTGGCCGAGAGCTACACGCATCAGGTCTTCGATCATCAGGCCGTGCTGCGACCTCTGGTCAAGGCAAGCTTCCGAGCCGCTGTTGGCACCGAGGATCTCGTCGTCGCCAAGGCCGTCGCGCTCGCCCAGCGAGGGCGCCCCGGCCCGGTCCATATCGACCTGCCGATTTCGGTCGCCGAAGCCCGCATTGGCCGTCGTACTGCGCCCGCCATGCCACCAGCAGCTCCTTCCATCCCGGCGGATCTCCAGCCCGCGCAAGCGCTGATCGCCTCTGCGCAGCGCCCTCTGGTGATCGCGGGGCTCGACCTCGTCGGTCAAGAGGGCGGAGCGGCTGCGCTGGACGTGTTCCTGATCCGGACCGGTGCGCCGCTGCTCACCACCTACAAGGCCAAGGGGTTGGTGCCGGAGGGCGACCCGCGCGTGATCGGGGTCGTCGGCCTCTCGCCCAAGGCCGATGCGCTCGTCCGCCCGCTGATCGAGGCGGCCGACCTGATCGTGCTCGCCGGTTACGATCCGATCGAGATGCGCCAGGGTTGGCGGAACCCCTGGCCCGCCGGCAAACCCGTCATCGACATCGTCGCGGAGCCGATCCAGCACGGCATGCACTCTTCCAGCCTGGTGCTGGAGGGCGATGTCGCCATGACGCTGATGAAGCTCTCGGAAGTGCAGGCGACGAAGACAGGCTGGCCGGGCGGGGAGCCTGCGGCGGTCCGCGAAGCGCTCCACGCCGCCTTTGCCGCTCCCGGCGCATGGGGGCCGCATGCCGTCTTCGAGACGCTGCGCCGCATTGCGCCGGCCGGCACGGTCGCGACCGCCGATTCCGGCGCGCATCGCATCCTGCTCAGCCAGATGTGGAATTGCGACGGGCCGCGCCGCCTGCTGCAGTCGAGCGGGCTCTGCACCATGGGCTGCGCCCTGCCGCTTGCGACGGGCGCGGCACTTGGTTCCAGCCGGCCGACCTTGTGTTTCGTCGGTGATGCCGGCCTCGAAATGGTGCTGGGCGAGCTGGCGACGCTGCGCGATCTCGGCCTGCCGGTGATCGTCGTGGTCCTCGTGGATCAGGCGCTCGGGCTGATCGCGCTGAAGCAGCGCCAGCTCGGTCTGGCCCGCGCCGGTGTCGATATCGGCGAGTCCGATTTTGCCGCGGTCGCCCGTGCGATGGGCGGGCATGGCGCCACGATCGCCGACCGCGACATGCTGGCGCGCGAGGCGGAAGCGGCCTTTCGGCGGAGTGGTTTCACTGTGCTCGCCTGCCGCATCGATGCTTACAGCTACGAGGGAGCGTTCTGATGGACGCGGCTTCCACCACCCCTGCGAAGCGCCCCCGCGACGAGCGGCTCGACCTTTTTCGCGGCCTGACAATGCTGATCATCTTCGTGGCGCATCTGCCGGAGAATAGCTGGAACGCCTGGATTCCCGCGCGCTTCGGTTTTTCATCCGGCGCCGAGCTTTTCGTCTTCTGCTCCGGCATCGCCAGCGCGCTCGCCTTTGGCAGCGTCTTCTCGCGTCGCGGGCTGTGGCTCGGGACCGCGCGCATCGCCTACCGGATCTGGCAGGTCTATTGGGCGCAGATCGGCCTCGTCCTGGCGCTGATCGCGCTCGCCGCCGCGCTCGACCGGGTCTTCGGCCTCGCCGTGCTGGCGCAGCAGTTCCAGCCGCTGCTGGCCGATCCCGAGAACGCGCTGCTCGGCTTGGCCACGCTGAGCTGGCAGCCCGACTATCTCGACATCCTGCCGATGTATCTCGTCATCCTGGCGCTCGTGCCGGTGATGATGCTGGCGCGCCGGCTCCATCCCGTCTTGCCCTTCCTGATCGCAGCAACGCTCTATGCGGCGGTCTGGGCGAGCGGCCTCAACCTGTCAGGCAATCCGTGGACCGGCGCCGGCTGGTTCCTCAATCCCTTCGCCTGGCAGTTCATCTTCTTCATCGGCTTCTTCATGGCCATGAAATGGCTGCCGGTGCCCGCGCTTGGCGACCGGCGATTGATGATCGGGGCCGCTCTCTTCCTCCTGCTCTCGGTGCCGCTCTCCTTCTGGGGCATCCTGGAGCACTGGCCTCCGGCGCAGGCGGCCCGCGATCTCGTCATCCCCGCCAGCGAGAAGACCGACCTGCATATCCTGCGCGTTCTGCACTTCCTGGCGCTCGCCTATCTGGCGCTGAGCCTGATCGAGCCCTGGCGGGACCGGCTCGATCGTGGCGCAGGCCATCTGCTCATCCTGATCGGGCGGCAGTCGCTCGCCTGCTTCCTGGCAAGCGTCGTGCTGGCGCGGCTCCTGGGCACGATCGCCGACATGACCGGGCGCGGCGAGGGCGTGGTGGCTCTGCTCAATCTCGCCGGCTTCGCGCTGATCCTCGCCACCGCATGCGTGGTCGGCTGGTTCAAGAGCGCGCCCTGGGCCGGCGCGGGGCGCAAGCCCGCGAGCGCGGGGCAGGGCGCGCCGCCCGCGAGCGCTCCGCTGACAACACGGGTCCGTGAAGCGAGTTGAACGCCGCTTGATCGAGCCGTTGCGAACTCCCTGACGAGCGCCCTTCACGGCGCGGCAATGGAGCAGCCCATGTCTTACGCCGTTCATCACGATCTCTCCGGCGATCCGATCACCGTCTCCAGCGATGCCGCGCGCCTTGCCTGGAATGAGATGCTCGAGGCGCTGCTGGCCCATGCCGCCGTGACGCCCGAGCATCTCGCCCGGGCGCTTGGCGCCGATCCCGACTTCGCGCTGGCGCATGCCGCCAAGGGCCTGATGCTGCTCTCGCTGGCCCGCGCCGAGCTCGTCGCGCCGGCTCGCGATTGCCTCGACAAAGCGCGCACGGCCGCGCTGCTGCGGCCGGTGACGCGGCGCGAGGCGATGATCGTCGAAGCCTTGGCGCTCTGGCTCGACGATCAGCCGCGCCGGGCCGCCGAGCGATTGGAGGCGATCCTCCTCGCCCATCCCTTCGACGTTCTGGCGCTCAAGCTCTCGCACGGCCTGCGCTTCATGCTCGGCGATCAGCCGGAGATGCTCGCGACGCTCAATCGCTTCGCGCCGGGTTTCGGCGAGAGCCATCCGCTCGCCGGCTTCGTCCATGGCTGCCATGCCTTCGCGCTGGAGGAGCGCGGTTTCTATGCGCAGGCCGAGCGTGTCGGCCGCCGGGCCGTGGACCTGAGCCCGCGCGACGCCTGGGGCCGCCATGCCATCGCCCATGTACTGGAGATGACCGGCCGCGCCGACGAAGGCATCGCCTGGCTCGGTGACGGGCGCGACATCGCCCATGCCAACAACCTGCGCTTCCACATCTTCTGGCACCTCGCGCTGTTCCGGCTGGAGCGCGGCGAGACCGGCGAGGTGCTGCGGCTCTATGACGAGGAGATCAGGGCCGAACCGACCGAAGATTACCGCGACATCGCCAATGGCGCCTCGCTGCTGGCGCGGCTCGACTATGCCGGCGTCGATGTCGGCGATCGCTGGGAAGAGCTCGCCGCCAGGGCCGAGGGGCGCGTCCATGACGGCCGTCTCGTCTTCGCCGATCTGCACTATGCCCTGTCCCTGCTCGGCGCCGGTCATGCCGATGGGGCCGAGGCCATCGCCCGCGGCCTGATCGAGGATGCCAAGGCCCACCCCAGCATCGAGCGGCGCGCTGCCGCCCGCGCCGGCGCTTTCGCCGCCTTCGGGCTGATCGCCTTCCACGAGGGAGACTATGACGAAGCCGCGCGCCTGCTCGGCTCGGCCCGCAACGGCTTGATCGCGATCGGCGGCAGCCATGCCCAGCGCGACCTGTTCGAGCAGGCCTATGCCGAGAGCCTGATCCGTGCCGGCGAGCATGAACGCGCCGCCGAGATCCTCGCCGAACGGGTGCGGCGGCGCGGCGGCTCCAATCTCTTCGCCGCCCGCCGGCTGGCGCAGTTGCGCGGCCGGGGCGCCGGGCGGCTCGCCGGCCTCGCCATCGCTTCCACCCCGCTCGCCATCGCTCACTGACATCAGGAAAGGACCGCTGCCATGACCACCGCGACCATGACCCGCAGCTTCGCGCTGCCCTCGACCCGCACCGTCATCAACCTCGCGCTCGGCGGCTTCGCCGGCCTCGGCTTCTGGGAGTTGTTCTCGGCCGTGCCGACCGCCTGGTTTGCCGAATATCCGCTGGAACCGCCGGAGCTGGTGAAATCGCTCTTCTACCATCAGCTCGGCCTGACGATCTCGACGCCGACCGCCAAGCTCCTGCACTTCACCACCGGCTTCTTGTTCTACCCGCTCGGCTACTGGGGGCTGACGCGCTGGGTGAAGAGCTTCGGCATGCCGGCCGATGGCTGGATCTGGGGCGTGATCACCTATTTCATCGCGCTCGCCTTCTTCGCGCCGCTGGCCGGGCAACATTTCCTGCTGAACGACGTGCCGCGCCTTTCCTTCATGAGCCTCATCGGCCATGCGATCTACGGCTATCTCGCGGCCTATGTCTTCGAGGCGCTGGAAGCGCGCGGGAGGTAAGGCCCATGCTCGATCGGCGCATCTTCATCGGCCTTGCCGCCGCAGCGCTGGCGGGGGGCGGGGCCAAAGCGGAGACGCTGCACCCGGTCAACACGCTGGGCTCGTCGGACGGCCTCGCGATCCGCGGCTACGATCCCGTCGCCTATTTTCGCGACGGAGGTCCGCGGCTCGGCAAGTCGGAATTCTCGGTCCGGCACGGCGGCGCGACCTGGCATTTCGCCAGCGCCGAGCACAAGACGCTGTTCGAGGCCGATCCGGAGCGCTACCTGCCGGCCTATGGCGGCTTCTGCGCCTACGGCACCTCGCGCGGCTATCTCGTCAAGATCGAGCCGGAAGCCTGGTCGATCGTCGACGGCCATCTCTATCTCAACTACGATCTCGACGTGCGGAAGACCTGGCTCGGGCGGGCGAGGATCTACATCGCCCGCGCCGACGGAAACTGGCCGCGCCTGGCGACGAAGGGCGTTCGGTAGAACGCACAGAAGTGGTTCGCAAATATCCGACAGAACGCCCTGCGGCTGCGCTCCAACTACTGACCTTGAGACTGCGCCTACAACCGAACATTGGATGTTCGGCTTGAACCACTCCAAGTTTGCCGAAAGCGCCAATTCCTGAGAGGATGGCAGCATGACGGCAAGAGGAGGATCAACTTCGCACGCGAGGGGCAATCGCGGGGCGTCCCTCTGATTTTCTTGAGCAGCCGCGCTTAGCCGGAAATGGCCGGCGCCATCATAGCATGCGCCGGAAGCCACCACGTAGACCGAGTGACTGCTGCGGGCTGGCCTACCGGCATATTCGGCTCAGCGCTTCTCGAGGACCGTCCAGTGCGGGTCATCATCTTCGCGCCTTCCGACGTTCACTCGCTGGAACTCGCCGGCCTGATGGACGTGTTTGCCGAAGCGAACGCGCGTGTTGCCGAAGCCTTCTACGAGGTCGGCATCGTCGCGGAGGAGGACCGACCGATCCGCTGTGGGTCGGGATTGAGAGTTTTGCCGGACTCAGATTACCTCTTGAGTCCGAAGGGTCTCGACACGCTTCTTGTGGCCGGTAGCGTCGGCATACCCAATGCACCGGGTCGAGGCTTGATCGACTGGCTCGCCCGGACGGCCCCTCAGACGCGGCGTTACGGCTCGGTCTGCACTGGGGCTTTCCTGCTCGGTGACGCCGGACTTCTGGGCGGCCGCCACGTGGCGACGCACTGGCAGTATGCGGCTCTCCTCGCCCAACGCTTCCCAGAAGCTAAGGTGGACGGCGACCGGGTCTTCGTGCGGGATGGCCCCATGGTCACGTCTGCCGGATCGAGCGCGGCGATCGATCTCGGCCTTTCGCTGGTCGAAGAGGATCTCGGCCGAGACGTGGCGCTTTATGTCGCCCGCCGTCTGGTCGTGTTTCTGAAAAGGCCGGGGGACCAGTCTCAATTCAGCATGCATCTGGCAGCGCAAGGCGTCGACCACAGCCGCCTCTACAAGGTCCAGCAGTACATCCTGAGCCACCCGGATGCTGATCTGTCCGTCAACACCTTGGCGAACATCGCGGCGATGAGCCCGCGCAACTTCACGCGGGTCTTCACGCAGGAGGTGGGAATCTCGCCGGCCGAATATGTCGATCTCACGCGGATTGATGTCGCGCGCTTTCTGCTCGAAGGCAGCCGGCTATCGATGGATTCGATCGCCGCGAAATGCGGCTTCGGTTCTGCCCGGGCGATGCGTCGCGCCTTTCTTGAGCATCTCGGAGCGACGCCCTCGGACTACCGCGATCGATTCCGGACATCTGGAGACGGGTCGAGACCCACTATGTCCGAAATCGGCTGACGGTTGTCTCGAAACGGCCGTACCCGCCGATTGCCCAGCAACCGGCAACAGCGCCATTGCTTGGGTATGAAGGATTTCAAGGGACTGAAGCCGTTGGAGTTCATGAGGTTCGCACCGGCGCTCTGCGCTGGCAACGGTGACCTCAGCTCGGACGCATTGCTCCGCTCGGTTCTGCCGCCACTCGTCGAGGAATTCTCCGACGGTGTGGCGATCGCCCGGATTTCCGGGGGTGATGGGCCACTTCTCTACGTGAACAGGGCCTTCGAGCGTTTGACCGGATATACGCGGCGCGAGGTGCTCGGGAAGGACTGCCGCTACCTCCAGGGCAATGAACGCCAGCAACCGGAAATCGGCCGCATCGGAGACGCCATCAGGGCCGCCGAACCGGTGGACGTCACGCTTCGCAATCATCGTAAAGACGGGTCAGTCTTCTGGAACAACCTCAGCCTTAGACCTTTCACGGTCGGTGGCGAACTGCTGTACCTTGGTATTCTTCGTGACGTTTCGGCGACGCGCCAGACAGAGATTGCACTCGATCGCGCCGCGAACCTCGACGTTCCAACCGGCTGCCTCAACCGTCAATCGTTCATCGTCGGCGCAGAACGGCACTTCGCGACAACTGCCGGCCCGGTGATGTTCGTGAAGCTCGACGCGATCGGCTTCCACGACATCAACGCAGGGTACGGCTTTGATGTAGGGGACGCGCTGCTCATGGAAATCGGCCGCCGGCTGCGCGGGACCGGGGCCGCTCTGGTCGCCCGGATTGGAGCCAACGAATTCGCCCTGGCCTTCGAACTGACGGATGAGGCAAGCGGGCCACCGATCGTGGCCGAGGTTTGTGCCGCTCTCGCCCCAGACTTCGTAGTCCCGGGGGCGAATGTTTCCCTGCGTTTCGCCTTCGGCTATGCGCTCGGCCCCCCTGACGGCAACCTGATCTCCTTGATCCGCAATGCTGGCGCGGCACTGCACGCGGCGAAGGCAGCTCCGCTGAGTGGGCCTCGCCGGTTTCAGCGTGCAGATGAAGAGGAGGCGCGCAATCGGGTCCAAATGACCCGCGAGTTGAGGGCCTCTCTCGCCAACGATGAGTTCATCCATCACTTCCAACCCCAGATCGACCTTGCGACAGGCCAGTGCGTGGGTGCGGAAGCACTGATACGGTGGAATCATCCCCTGTTTGGTATCGTACCCCCGGGCCGATTCATCGAAGCGGCAGAGCGGAGCGGCGTGCTGCTCGACCTCGGCGAGCGCGGTCTAGCCGCTGTCGCCGCCGTTGCACGCACGATCAACGAACACCGGGAACAACCGCTGCGCTTTTCCGTGAACGTTTCCGCCACCGAGTTTTTGCACAGGGACATGGCGGAGATCGTGGACCGCATCTTACGACAGTCCGGTCTTCGACCAGCCTTGCTGACACTCGAAATCACAGAAGGCATGTTTCTCACTGACACGCCCGGCGTGCTGGAGGCGTTCCGCCGGCTGCGGAATCTCGGTGTCGGCCTCTCCGTAGATGATTTCGGAACTGGCTATTCAAACCTCCGTTCGCTTGAGGCGTTTCCCGTTACGGAAATCAAGATCGACCGGAGCTTCGTCGGGGGATTGACTGCCAGTCCTTCGAAGACCGTCATCGTCCGCGCCATCATCGACCTTGGGCGCGCCCTTGGACTCACCGTCGTTGCGGAGGGGGTGGAGACGGAGGCCCAGCGAGCGCTATTGGCTGGCATGGGATGTCCAATAGGCCAAGGTTTTTTATTCGGTCGCCCTGAGGGCGGCGAAGGTTTCGCCGCGAACCTCCGTCAGGCATCTCCCGACGACTCCGCACAGCGCGCAATGAGATATGGCTCCTTTCGAGCCAAGACGTCATTCGGCTCTCTGGGCACCCTTCATTCCGCATGCGGCGACAAATCCTGACGGAACGCGCCAATTGCGGACATCGGGTGGGTGCCCGGCAGCGGACATTCGGGGGTCTGTCCATTAGCACGGTCCGTTGGCGATCCTTTGCGGACCTAAGTGATGGTTGGGCCACTTCGTTTGAGCCTGGCGTCATAGTTCGAGCGGGCGGGCCGGAAGCGCTGCTTCGTTTGGCTGCTGATATTCGCAGAGGCTGCGCGCTTCATCAGCATCGCCGACCGATCGATGCGCTAACCCAAATGTTTCGCCGCTCCGGACATCGCAGCCTTGGCCGACACTTGACAGGCGCCTCAGTTAACCCATAGCGTATCATATAATAAAATGACGTTTCATTATATGAAATGAAACACGAGGAACGCTCTTGTCGACGGATTTGCCAAAAGCTGCGGGGAAGCCTGCGCCTGCCGGCACCAGCACGCTCGATCTCGCACTTCACGCGGTCGAGTATCTGGTGCAGCAGAGCCGCCCGGCTTCGCTGGCCCAGATCGCCGAGGCGCTCTCCGCGTCGAAGGCGACGATCTATCGGCACCTGGTAACGCTGCAGCGCCACGGCTTCGTCCGGCAGGAGGTCGAGACCGGCCGCTACGAGGCTGGGATCAAGCTGATGGTGCTGGGCGAGGCGCTGCGGCAACGCTTCGACATCGTCAGCGCCGCGCGCGAGGAACTGATGACCCTGCGCGACCACACCGGCCAGGCGGTCACCGTCTGCGCCGCGATCGACGACGAGCTGATCGTCCTCGAACTGATCCAGGGCCGGACGCTCATCGAATTCTCCACTCGGCCCGGCACGCGGCTCGCCTTCCATGCCAGCGCCCACGGCAAGATCTGGCTCGCTTTCGGCTCGCAGGAGCGTACTGCCGCGATCGCCAACGGCCCGCTCGAAGCCTGGACGCCAGCGACCATCATTTCAACGCAAGCGCTGCTTGCCGAGGTCGACGCCGTTCGCGAACGCGGATGGGCCACCGCACCCGACGAGGTGATCACCGGCGTCAACACGGTGGCCGCCCCCGTCTTCGACCACCGCAAGGTTCTCGTCGGCTCGATCGCCATCGTCGGCGCGACGCAGTTCATTCCGCCCGTTCCCGATCCCGAACAGATCCGTGAGGTCGTCGGCAGCGCCGCACGCATCTCGCGTGGCTTGACCTGGAAAGACTGAGAGCATGACCTACTCGCTGGCCGTCGATATCGGTGGCACCTTCACCGATATAGTCCTGCGCGACCCGCAGGGCGGGCTTAGCGTCGACAAGACGCTGACCACGCATCACGATCTGCTGGAAGGCTTCTTCCGGGGCGTCGACTCCGTGCTCGGCAAGGCCGGCATCGCCGCCGGCGCGGTCGACGGCGTTGTGGTCCATGCCACGACCGTCGTGACCAACGCGTTGATCGAGCGCAAGGGTCTGCCGACGGCTCTCGTCGTCACCGACGGCTTCAGCGACGTGCTCTCGATCCGCAATGAGCATCGCTACGACATGTACGATCCGCAGATCGAGTTCCCCGAGCCGCTGGTCTCGCGCGAGCTGACCTTCGGCCTGAAGGAGCGCGTCCTGGCTGATGGCACGGTGGCGCTCGCACCGAGTCCGCAGGATATCGCAGAGCTCGCGGCCGATATCCGGGCCAGCGGCGTGCGTGCCGTTGCGATCTGCTTCCTCAACAGCTTCGCCAACCCGGACAACGAGGCGCTGGTCGCAGTCGCCCTGTCGCGCGAACTCAACGACGTCTTCATCTGCACCTCGTCGGAGGTCGCGCCACAGATCCGCGAATACCAGCGAGCCTCGACGGCGACGGTGAATGCCTATGCGATGCCGATCTCGCAGCCCTATCTCAAGCGGCTGAGCGACCGGCTGCGCGTCGAGGGCTTCGCCAACACCCCGCTGATCATGCTGTCCTCCGGCGGAGTCGTCGGGGCCGAGACCGCGGGTCGCAACCCCGTGCGGATGATCGAGAGCGGCCCGGCTGCCGGCGCGCTCGCGGCCTGCCATTATGCCGAATTGCTCGACATCGACCGGCTGATGTCCTTCGACATGGGTGGCACCACCGCCAAGGCCTGCCTCATCGAAAACCGCACGCCGCTGATCACCGGGCTGTTCGAGGTTGACCGGCGCTACCGCTTCCGCGAGGGCAGCGGCCTGCCCGTCACCGTGCCCTCGATCGACCTGATCGAGATCGGCGCCGGCGGCGGCAGCATCGCCCATGTCGACGATCTCGGCCTGCTCAAGGTCGGGCCGGAAAGCGCCGGCTCCAATCCGGGACCGGCCTGCTATGGCCGCGGCGGCAAGAACGCGACCGTCACCGATGCCGACCTCGTGCTCGGCCTGATCGATGCCGAGAACTTCCTCGGCGGCGACATGTCGCTCGACAAGGCCGCTTGCGACGCGGCCATGGCGCGGCTCGGCGAGGCGCTCGGCCTCAACGCCGCGCAGGCGGCACGTGGCATCTACCGCATCGTTACGGAAGCCATGGCCTCGGCGGCGCGAACCCATGCGACAGATCGCGGCGTCGATTATCGCGGCCTACCGCTCTTCGCCTTCGGCGGCGCCGGCCCCTTGCATGCCTGCGGCGTCGCCGAGTTGCTGCAGAGCACCAGCGTGATCGTACCGCCGCAGTCGAGCGTGCTCTCGGCCTTCGGCACGCTCGTCACTCCCGTCCGGCTCGATCTCGTGCGCAGCGACCTGACGCGGATCGACCATCTCGACTGGGAGCGCGTCGATCGCGTCATCGGCGACCTCGAGAAGGAAGGGCTGACGGCACTGGGTGAATCCGGCTGCGCAGCCGCCGATGTCACGATCCTGGTCGGCGCCGATATGCGCTATGTCGGCCAGCAGCACGAGGTCACGATCATCTTCGAGGCCGATCCGCGCCAGAGCCGCGACAGCAAGGTGCTCACCGCGCAATTCGAGGCGGCCTATCGCACGCTCTACGGCGTCAACCCCTCGCATGTCCCGATCGAACTCGTGACCTGGCGTGTCGTCGCGCGTGGGCCCCTGCCGCATTTCGACGGCCAGGCCCGGTCGCAGATCGCCGCCGGGGCGCCTAAGCGCCACAGGCCGGTCCATGCCTGGGAGGACGGCCAGTCCGTCCCCGTCTACGAGCGCTCGGCGCTCGCCATCGGCCAGACCGTCGCCGGCCCCGCCATCATCGAGGAGCGCGAGACCACGACCGCGCTGCCGCCCGGCTGGAGCGCGACGATCGACGCGCTCGGCTGCATCGTGGCCACGAAAGGGTAAGTCCGATGGCAAGGTCACATCCAATGGACGGAGTCGAGCTCGAAATCCTCTGGTCGAACCTGATCGGCATCGTCACCGAGCGGGCCAAGGCGCTGCAGCGCATCGCCTTCAGCCCGATCGTGCGCGAGGCCGGCGACCTCGCCTGCGCGCTGTTCGATCAGCGCGGCCGCATGGTGGTGCAGGCCAATACCGGCACACCCGGCCATATCAACTCGCTCGCCTTCGCGGGGGCGCATCTGGTGCGCCTGTTCAAGGACCGCTGCGAGCCCGGCGACGTGCTGATCACCAATGATCCCTGGCTCTCGGCCGGGCATTTCTTCGACATCACCATTTTGACGCCGATCTTCGACGGGGAGAAGCTGCTCGCCTATATCGGCTCGACCATCCACCACACCGATATCGGCGGCTACGGCATCGGTGCCGGCGCCCGCGACGTGCATGAGGAAGGCCTCTGGATCCCGCCGCTCAAGCTCTATGAGCGCGGCAAGCCCAGCGAAATGCTGCACGATATTATCCGCCGCAATGTCCGCACGCCCGATGCCGTCTTCGGCGATCTCTCGGCGCAGGTTTCGTCCGGCGAGGCGGCGGCCGACCATCTGATCACTTTGTGCGAGCGCTACGGGATCGAGGACATCGAGGCGCTGTCCGACGAGATCATCGACCGCTCCGAGGAGGCGACGCGCAACGCCATCCGCAAGCTGAAGGCCGGCACCTATCACGGCGAGGCGATCTTCGACGTTCCCGGCGGCGAGATCATCACGCTCAGGACGGCCGTCACGGTCGATGCCGAGAGCGGCTCGATCATCGTCGATTTCGAGGGGTCCTCGCCGCAGACGACGACCGGCATCAACGTCGTCCTGAACTACACCCACGCCTATTCGACCTTCGCGATCCGCTCCTGCCTCAATCCGGACCTGCCGAACAACACGGGTTCGCTGGCGCCGATCGAGGTGCGTGCGCCGGTTGGCTCGATCGTCAACTGCGCCTATCCGGCACCGGTGAATGCGCGCCATGTCGTCGGCATGTATGTGCCGATGCCGATCCTGAAAGCACTGCATCAGGTCATGCCGGAGCGCGTGCTGGCGGAAGGCTCGGGCGCGGTCTGGACGATCCAGATCCAGGGCCGCAAGCCCAGCGGCGAGGCCTTCACCTCGTCGATGTTCAACTATTCCGGCGGCATGGGCGCCCGCGCCGGCAAGCCCGGACCGAGCGCGACCTGCTACCCGACCGGCGTCGCGGCGGTGCCGATCGAGATCCTCGAAGCGGCGATGCCGATCGTCTTCGATCGCAAGGAATTGCGGCCGGGCTCCGGCGGCAGGGGCCGGATGCAGGGGGGCGACGGCCAGATCATCCAGTTTCATATGCGCACCGACCACCCCTGGCTGCTGAATGCCGTGCCGAGCCGGCTCGAACGCGGTCCCGACGGCATCGATGGCGGCCTGTCCGGTGCGCCTGGCCGCTTCCTCGTCAACGGCAAATCCGTCAGCGAAGCCAAGAAGCTGACCATGCAAGCCGGCGACGTCGTGTTGCTGGAGACGCCCGGCGGCGGCGGCTACGGCAAGCCGACGGCCTGACGGCAACACCACCAGCCTGAAAAGCCAAGAAAAAGGCGGGGCCTCGGAACGGGGCCACCAGCCCGAACCGAGGGAAAACGGGAGGAGAAATGATGAAGCAGACCCTTTTGGCGGCCTGCCTTGCCGCAAGCCTCGCGCTGGCCGGCGCGATGCCGGCCTATGCGCAGGAACCCTACAAGATCGGCGTTTCAGCCGGTTTGACCGGCTATGCCGCGACCGTCGACCGCGCCTGGCGCGACGGTGTCGAACTCGCGGCCGCCGCGGTCAACGCCAAGGGCGGCGTGATGGGCCGCAAGATCCAGGTCGTCGTCGAGGACAACCGCTCCGAGCCTCAGGAGGCGGTGACCGTCTACCGGAAGATGCTGAGCTCGGACAAGGTCGACGTCTTCGTCAGCGGCTGCGTCTCGGCCGGCAATTTCGCGGCCGCTGGCCTGCTGCTGCGCGCCAAGGTGCCGATGATGCTGTGCTCGATCCTGCCGACGCAGGCCGAGCATCTGCCCTGGGCCTTCACCACCTTGCCGCCCGCTGGCTTCGAGGTCGACAAGCGCCTGGAATACCTCAAGGAGAAAACGCAGATCCGCAAGATCGCGGTGCTGCACGACCCGACTCCTTACGCCAATCTCCAGAAGAGCGTGGCCGAGCGCAACGCCGCGAAATACGGCCTCGAGGTCGTCTCGGTCGATCAGTACAAGCAGGACGATGCCGATCTTAGCGTGCAGATCAGCAAGGCCCGTGCGGCCGGCGCGGGCGCGATCCTGAAGATCGGGCTCGGTGGCACGACGCTCACCGCCGCCAAGAACATCAAGCAGCTCGGCGCCGAGATGCTGCTGCTGACGAGCCTCGAGGATCTCGCCGTGTTCGGCCCCGTTGCCGAGGTGCTCGGCGACAAGTTCCTCTTCGTCGCCTCGCCCTCGCAGGTCTATGAAGCGCTGCCCGAAGGCCCGCTCAAGACCGGGATCAAGGCCTTCCTCGATCCCTGGCGCGAGAAGTTCAGGGATCGTGATCCGAACTGGGCCTCGCGCGGCTGGGACGGCGTCATGCTGACAGTCGCCGCGATCGAGAAGGCGAAGTCCTTCGAGGGCGAGAAGGTCCGCGCTGCCTATGAGGAGCTGACCGGCTTCCAGGGCACGACCGGCATCTACAATTTCCGGCCGGACCTCCACCAGGGCATCACCGAGAACCCCTTCGTGCTCGCCACCATCGAAGGCGGCAAGGTCAAGGTGGTGCAATGATCCCGGCGGTCGCGGCCGGCACACAGGGGAGCGCAGCTCCGCCGAACTCGGCTCCGCCGATCCTGGCCGCGACCGGCCTCGCCGCACGCTACGGCCATATCCACGCGCTGCACGGGGTCGATCTGCGCATCGGCGAAGGCGAGCTCGTCGCCGTGCTCGGCCCGAATGGCGCCGGCAAGTCGACCCTGCTGCGCGCCATCATGGGACTGTCGGCCAATAGCGGCGAGGTCCGCTTCCGGGGCGAGGCGCTACCCCGGCACGATGCGGTCGCGGTCGCTTCGCGCGGCATCGTGCTGGTTCCGGAAGGACGCGGGCTGTTTTCGCCCATGAGCGTTTCCGACAATCTCGAACTCGGCGCCTATCGCCTGCGCGACAAGGCCGAGTTCAACCGCCGGCGCGAGCGCGTGCTGGCCCTGTTCCCGCGCCTGAAAGAACGGCTCGGCCAGGCCGCGGGCTCGATGTCGGGCGGCGAGCAGCAGATGCTCGCGCTCGGCCGGGCGCTAATGGCGGGGCCCAAGCTCCTGCTGCTGGACGAGCCCTCGCTCGGCCTCGCGCCGCGCGTCACCGGGGAAATCCTGGAGACGCTCGGCCTCCTGAACCGCGAAGGTCTGGCGATCGTGCTGGTCGAGCAGAAGGCGCCGCTGGCGCTCGAACTCGCCAACCGCGTCTACCTGCTTTCGCTCGGGCGCATCGTCGCCGAACTCGATCCGCGTGACATCACCTCCCATGACGATCTCGCCCAGCATTACTTCGCCTGAACGGCGCCCGATCAGGCTGGTCGGCCTGCTGCCCTGGCTCTTCGCCGCGGTGGTGGTCGGTTATGCCATGGTCGTCGGCGGCTACGCGGCAACCGTCGTCTCCTTCGCCCTGATCTATGCGGTCTTCGTCACCGGGCTGAACCTGTTCATGGGCTTCGCCGCGCAGGTCTCCTTCGGCCAGAACGCCTTCGCCGCGATCGGCGGCTATCTCTCCGCCGTGCTGACGACGAGCCATGGCTGGGGGTCCTTGCCCGCCACCGTGCTCGGCATGGTCGCGGCCGTGCTCGCCGCCGCCATCATCGGCTATCCCACGCTCAGGCTGAAGGGCCATTACCTCGCCATGGGCACGCTGGCGATCGGCCTGATCACCTATGAGATCACGGTAGAATGGCAGTCGGTGACGCAGGGCTATATGGGCATTTCTGGCATCCCGCCTTTCGGCATCGGCCCCTGGGAGGTCACCTCCGACAGGGGCCAGCTCATCCTGCTCTCGCTCGTCGTGTCAGCCTGCGCCTTTGCCGCCGCGCGCATCCGCCGCTCCCGTTTCGGCCGCGCGCTCTCGGCGGTCGCCGGCAGCGAGGAGGCGGCGACCGCGCTCGGCATCGACGTCTCCCGCTACAAGCTCGCGGCCTTCCTGCTATCGGCCGGCTTCGCGGCACTGGCCGGATCGCTCTTCGTCCATGTCGTCGGCTTCGTCAGCCCGGAGGTCTTCGGCCTGCACATGGTCATCGTCACCTTCACCATGCTCTATGTCGGCGGCATCGGCACGGTCGCTGGCCCCCTTGTCGGGGCACTGATCGTCAGCCTGCTGCCCGAGACCTTCCGCGCCTTCAAGGAGTATCAGGACCTCGCCTATGGCGCGGCGCTGATCCTTCTGCTGATCTATGCGCCGCGCGGCCTTTCCAGCCTGTTCGCGCCGCGAGGCCGGTCATGACCCGGCTCCGCCTGGAAGGCGTGACCCGGCGCTTCGGCGGGTTGGTCGCGGTCGACGACGTCTCGTTCGAGGTGCCCGCCGACGGCGTCACCGCGGTGATCGGCCCCAACGGCGCCGGCAAGACCACGTTGTTCAACCTGATCTCCGGCTTCCTGCCGCCGAGCGTCGGCCGCATCATCTTCGAAGGCAACGACATCACCGCCCGCCCGCCGGCCGACATCGCCAGGGCGGGACTGGTCCGGACCTTCCAGCTCGTCAAGCTGTTCGAGGATCTCAGCGTGCTCGACAACGTCAAGGTCGGCTGCCATCTGCAGGGCAAGGCCGGCCTGTTCGCCGCACTGCTGCGGCCGGATTCGGCGCGCCGCGAGGAAGCGGCGGTCGAGGCGCGCGCGCGCGAACTCCTGGCCTTCGCCGGGCTGGCGGCGATGGCCGACGAGCCCGCCTCGGCGCTGCCCTATGGCCGCCAGCGCATGCTGGAGCTCGCACGCGCCCTGGCCGCAGGTCCGCGGCTCATCCTGCTCGACGAGCCGGCCGCCGGCCTCAACACCGAGGAATCCGCGGCGCTGTCGCGGATCATCCGTCGCATCGCCGAGGACGGCACCAGCGTGCTCCTGATCGAGCACGACATGACGCTGGTGATGAACACCGCCGATCGCGTCATCGTGGTCGATTTCGGCCGCAAGATCGCGCAAGGCACCCCGGCCGAAGTCCGCGCCGACCCGGCCGTGATCGCGGCCTATCTGGGCACCGGAAAATCGTCCGCAGGCGAGCCGACCATGCAGGAGACGCCCCATGGCTGACTGGTCCTATATCCCCCAGGTCTTGGTCAGCGGGCTGGGCATCGGCTGCGTCTACGGGTTGATCGGCATCGGCTTCTGCGTGATCTACAACGCCAGCGGCATTGTGAACTTTGCCCAGGGGGCGTTCGTGATGCTGGGCGGCATGATCACCCATGTGCTGTTCGCGCGGAACGGCGTGCCGCTGCCGCTGGCGGCGCTGATCGCGATCGCGGCGGTGGCGATCCTCGGCGTCGCGATCGAGCGCGTCGTCGTCAGGCCGCTCTGGAACCGCAAGGCGACGATGTTCGTCATGATCCTTGCTACGCTCGCCGCACAGATCGTGGTCGAGCGGCTGACCCTGATCGCCGTCGGCGACCAGCCCAAGACCCTGCCCGTCTTCACCGACCGGCCGCCGCTAATGATCGGCCCGGTCGCGATCGGCTACCAATTGATCTGGATCGTCGGCGGCTCGCTCGCGATCGTCGCAGCGCTCGCCGCATTCTTCGGGCTGACCCGGACCGGCAAGGCGATGCGCGCCTGCTCGATCAATCGCGAGGCCGCGGCGCTGCAGGGCATCCCGATCTCGCGCATGCTGGCGCTGGCCTTCGCGCTGAGCGCCGCGCTGGGCGCAATCGCCGGCATCCTGATCACGCCGACGCAATACACCGCCTTCAATGTCGGAGTGCCCTTCGCGATCAGCGGTTTCATCGCCGCGATCGCCGGCGGCTTCGGGCGGCCTTTCGGCGCCTTTCTCGGCGGCTTGCTGCTCGGCCTGCTGCAGGCGCTCGCCATCGTTGGCTTCGGCGCCGGATTGAAGAATGTCGCAGCGCTGTCGGTGTTGCTGCTGTTCCTGTTCATCCGCCCGTCGGGGATCCTCGGCGCCGCCAAATGACCACCCAAGTGACTATCTGACTGAGCGACGATCGGAGCCGCTGCCATGGACATTCACAAGATCGACTGGAGCCAAATTCCGTGGACACCGGTGCGCCCGGGTGTAGACCGCAAGGCCTTCTCCGGTAATGCAGCGACGGTGGCGCTGCACCGGCTGATGCCTGGACACGAGCCCAAACCGCACAGCCATCCCCATGAGCAGATCGCGTATATCGTCAGCGGCACCATCCGCTTCTTCATCGGCGGCGAGGAGCATCTGATCGGTCCCGGGGGGCTGGTCGTGATCCCGTCGAATGTCGAGCATTGGGGCGAGGTCGTCGGCGATGAGCCGGTGATCAATCTTGATGTGTTCACGCCGCGCCGGCCCGAATACGCTTAAGCTGGATACTCATATAATTTTCCGTCGGTAGCGCGCCAAAAGCGGATATCGGAGCGCTGCCCGGAAGCAGGCGTTGGGTGCCTACTCAGCCGATGTCAGCTGGCGTTGGCTGGATGCCTTAAAGCGGAAATTGTCTCGCGCCATTTGGAGTGCATCGGGACCGTGAGCAAAATATCCAGAAATTTTGGGGGCGGACAATTGTTGAACGCGGAGCGCTATGCTGCAGTGAAGCAAAGCGCAGTCAGGCAAAGATTACTGCGCCCCGTGGCAATCGGCTCCCCGCACGTGGGATGCATGGCAGGGTGGATCCAGCAGCGTTATGCCTATCGGTGGCGTTGAAGAGAGAGAAATCGCATCGGCGCTCGATAACCTGTTGAATGCGCCGAGCACGCGGATTTCAGCACGAGGCGCGCGCTTCCTCCGATATGTCGTCGAAAAGGCACTCGCGGGAAAAAGCGCCCAGCTGAAGGCCTACACCATCGCTGTGGACGTCTTTGGCAGAGGCGTCGACTTCGACCCCGCCAAGGATGCCGTCGTTCGCAACGAGGCAACCCGCCTGCGTTCGGCACTGGCCCTTTATTACGCTGTTGATGGCGCCGCGGAGAACGTGGTGATTCATCTGCCCGTTGGAGGATACGTCCCGCGCTTCGACCATCGTCAGGCAAAAGCGGCCGGGATTTCGGACAGCAACGAGACACTGGTTCGGGCGGGGCTTCGGCCTATGTCGGCGCAAGCGCGCCCGGAAGAAGGCCAGCGGGGGCCCGAGCACAAGATCCCGATCATTGTGGTCAGGGCAGCGGCCGGCGGGGGCTCCAGCGAGGCATCGTCTCGCACGATCCGCTCGGTCGTTGCTGCTCTCGTTCCTTATCACGGCCTGCGCATCGCCGGTCTTGAGCCTCACAAATCATTTGAGGAGCTCGTCGCGTCGCTGCGTCCCAGCGGGGCCGGCAGCCTCTATGTCCTCGACGTCGCCGCCGACGTTGAGGAACGAACGCTGCGATGCCAATGGATGCTGAGCGAGCACCGGTCGGGGCTCATTCTGGCTTCGCGCGAGGAAATCGAGTCAGCCGGAGCGTCCTCGATGATGGCGGCGGAGAAGGCCATCGGCGAAACCGTCGCAAGGCAGATCGGGCAGCGCTGGGGCATCATCAACGTGAATGAGCGCAAACTCCACCCGGACAAGCACCAGGATGCCTATAGCTGTGTCGTGCACGCCGTCACTTACCTGGCGAACCTCGACGACACAGAGCAGAAGGATATCCGGAAATGCCTTGAGGCCGCGGTCAGAGAGGAGCCGTTTTATTCGGACGCTTGGGCCATGCTGTCCTATATCCAAATGAACGAGATTCGAGGTCTCTACGCCCGGCCGGCTGAGGGTGGCAGGATCCTGCAGGAAGCTCTGGACATGGCCGACGAGGCCATTCGCGTCGCGCCGCACTCGGCTCTGGCTCACAGCATGCGCTCGACGGTGCTGTTCGCCATGGGGAAGTTCGAGGAATTCGAAAGGGCCGGGCGGCGGGCCATAACCCAGAACCCGGGATCCGGCGAGCATCAATTGACGCTGGGCAATCGGCTCTATGTCATGGGTCGCTATGAGGAAGGGGTCGAACTCGTGCGGCGTGCGAACGCGCGCGAGCATTACCATCCGGCGATGTCATACGGTGTCCCGATCCTGGAGCTATATCGCCAGCGCGACTACGAGGGCGCCTTGCAGCTGGCCTCGAACCTGAGCATCGATGAGAAGTATTATTTCATGCATGTCATGCTGGCGGCCGTCTGCGGGCAGCTCGGCGCCACAGCCAAAGCAGAGATGCATCTGCAAATCCTGCGCCGTTTAAGGCCTAACTACACCGCTGAATTCTATGCCGATTGGCGCGGGCGCAAGTTCCAGGAAGATTACATCGCCCATATCGTGGAGGGCCTGGACAAGGCCGGGTTCGCGCTGACCGATACTCGCATCGATCCTTGAAAGAGCCGGAAAGCCACGAATCTTCCGCAACTGGCGCCAAACTCCAAAACGCCCGCCTCGTCAAGGGGAGTCAGGAGCAGATACTGTCGCTGCTCTGGTCAGGCGTCCAAAACGTTATCAGTTTCGCCGAGGGTCGCGTTTTGGCTTCCGCGACCAGTGGAGGCGAAACATGCTCGATCACGGCATCAAGGGTAAGACGGTTCTCATTGCTGGCGGGGCGAAGAACCTCGGCGGGCTGCTTGCCCGTGATCTGGCCGAGCACGGCGCGAAGGCCGTGGCCATCCACTACAACACGAGCGCGACCAAACCCGCGGCGGATGAGACGGTCGCAGCCATCAAGGCCGCCGGTGCAAAGGCCATCGCCCTTCAGTCGGACCTGACCACGGCCGGCGCGGTTGAGAAGCTCTTCGCGGACACCGTCGCCGCCATCGGTAAACCGGACATCGCCATCAATACGGTCGGCAAGGTTCTGAAGAAATCCTTCGTCGAGATCACCGAGGCCGAGTACGACGAAATGACTGCGGTAAACTCGAAATCCGCCTTCTTCTTCCTCAAGGAGGCTGGCAAGCACGTCAACGACAACGGCAAGATCTGCACGCTCGTGACCTCGCTGCTTGGCGCCTACACACCCTTCTACGCCGCCTATGCCGGCACGAAGGCGCCGGTCGAGCACTTCACTCGCGCAGCTTCGAAAGAGTTCGGCGAGCGGGGCATCTCGGTGACCGCGATCGGCCCGGGCCCGATGGACACATCCTTCTTCTACCCTGCCGAAAACGCCGACGCTCAAGCTTATCACAAGAATGCGGCAGCTTTGTCTAAGTTTACAAAGACGGGCCTGACCGACATCGAGGACATCGTGCCCTTCATCCGCTTTCTGGTCTCGGATGGCTGGTGGATGACCGGACAGACCATTCTCGTCAACGGTGGCTATACCACCAAGTGAGATCGTCCGGCTGCTCTCTGGAACCGAAAATCGTTCCGGAGAGGCCGCACCTTGCCATTACGATTAACTATTGAACGTCAGCCTATGCAATCGGCAGCGTCGATTCGCTTGCAGCAAGATTCTCCGCGTGGATATGCGCCTATGCGGGGAACGGAACGAACACGAAGCGACATCGCGCCGGGGGCTGAGACGTGCTGAGACGGACCATCAGGAGCCATGTCGGCTCCGGCTTCTCCCGCCAGCCGCAGCTTCTCTCGACGGCTATCGCCGCCCTGCTCTGTGCCGCCGGGATGCGGCCATTCCTCCCATGCAAGCTATCCGTTCGAGGGGGTCAGTGCCCAACTGATCGCGTCAGAGATCACGAAAGCCGTGGAGCCTAACCCTGCGCTATCCGACAGGGCAGGGGGTGAGGTCTCGCCGCCGCCGATCTGCCTGGAGGCGAAGGACCTACGAGGAGGCTGTGAGGTCACCACGCCCGAGCGGGTCTGGATCGCCTTCAACTGGCTCTCGCGCAACTGGACGCCCCCTGAGCTTCTGCGTCTTTTCGAACAAGCCGTCCGAACGGCCGCGGCTGCGGCCATCGAGCAGTTCAATCAGCGTGCGCACAGCTATTCCGCGATGGTGGGAATACCACAGGCGGCCCGGTGGCAGCCGCGTCGCTTATCGCGGTCGGAGAACTGATGAAGCGGGTCGAGCAGGTCGGCGGAGCCGATGCCGTTGCCCGGGTGAACGATGTAGAGCTCGAGTGGCGCGCCTCCGACGATCCTCTCGCTCAGACGCGTGCGATCGTCAGCGCGATGGTTACGGAAGCCAGCGTGACCGGTCCTGCCATCTTCTATGGCTTCAGCAGTCTCGTATATCCCTCGACCCACCTCTCCAGGGCGGCAAATCCCTCCGGCTTTGCCGACGCGATCGAAAGCGCGCGGCTCGCGCATGAAAGCGCCGGTGGAGGAGCGCTCAAGTATCGTGAGTATTTTACCGGCATTTCGGACATGAGCTTTTTGGGACATCGCCCATCCGACGCCGATAGCGACTCCATTGCCGCCAATACCCCGGCCAGCGAGCTTGTCGACGCGGTCGGCGAAGATGCCCTGTCCTTCCCGGTTGTGAACATTGGCCCGTGGGGACGGGAATTTCATCAAAGGCTCGAGCGAGTGCACACTCCTTACGCTTTCGATGAATTGCCCCGGTTGCTGCGGGAGATCGTGAAGCGTTTCCTCGGATAGGTCTGCTGAAACC
>NZ_JBFTKQ010000003.1:0-473968 GCF_056396025.1 Allobosea sp. 05T438 | reverse complement strand
CTCGAGCCGTCGCGCAGACCTGGAAGCTTCGCTTGGCGAGATCGATCGCCAGAACATGGACGTCGGACATGGGCTCCTCCTTCCAACGCGCCTTGATGACGCTCGCAGGCACCTTACGATGCCCGCCGGAGGGGGCATCCACCCCATCAATTCATCCGAGGAAACCGGGGCGGTTCAGAGCGTCGTTTGAGGCATCATCGCCCGGCGATCCGCCCGATAATCGCTGAAACCGATCGCGGAAGCGCGGCAGCGCCTCGGGGTTAACCAGACGGGGCGGAACCTTCCCTGTGAAGATATCGATCCATTGCTGCGCTGCCGCATGAGCCATGGTCCAATTCGATTCCTGCGTCATGGCGGCGATGTGCGGATTTGCGATCACGTTGTCGAACTGCATCAACGGGTGCGATGGCGGTGGAGGCTCATCGAGAAAAACATCGAGACCCGCCCCAGCAAGTTTGCCGGCTGAAAGCGCCCGAACCAGATCGTCTTCGCGATGGATACCGCCGCGCGCCGTGTTGATGAAGAACGCGGTCGGTTTCATCATCTCGAATTCGCGCGTGCCGATACTTCCCAGCGTGGCCGACGTGCGCGGGCAGTGCACCGAGATGAAATCCGATTTGGCGAAGATCTGGTCGCGTGACGCCGGCACCGCACCGCGAGCGACGATCTCATTATCTGGCAAGTTCGGGTCGTAGGCGAGTACCTGCATATTGAAGCCGTAACGGCAGATGCTGGCGGTAATTCTGCCAATCTGGCCCAAACCGACGATCCCGACGGTCTTGTTCTCTAGATTGTTCCCCAGCAAGCCGAAGCGGTCGGCATTTGGCCTGGACCGTACGAGCCGGTCGCCGGCTGTGATCCGTTTCGACAGCGCCAGCATCAGGCCGAGGGCATGCTCTGCAACCGCACGCGCATTCGTGCCCGTTTGGTTGCAGACGAGGACGCCGGCCGCCGTGCAGGCTTCGACATCGATCACATCATAGCCCGCGCCTGTCGAGCTGACGGCCAGCAGGTTCGGGCATCGAGCCAGCAAGCTCGCATCGGCGAACCAAGGTTCTCGGAGTTCTACGCGCGAGGAAATCTGATACCCATGCGCGCTCGCCAAGGAGGCTCGGTTCACCTCTTCTGCATCGTCATATCGCAAGCGTTCGAGTTCAACGGATGGATGTTGAGAGAACACGGCGTCTGCGGCTGAGTCGTCTGTCCAGCGTTCGAAGAAAGCAAGTCTGGGAGTCTGGAGCATCAACGGTCGCTATGAGCTGGCAAGTTGTTGATAGAGTAAAACGAAAATCTATCGTCGTGGGCATTTTATGTCTATACGAATATGGATACTTCGAGGAGCGGAGGTCGCTCGGGCGATACGTTTGAGGGAGACAGTGAGCTTTGAGCAGTCAGGCGGCGATCGGCGAAGATGCTCAGGCGCGTTCCCAGATCCGATCCGGGAGTGATATCGCCGAGGCGGCTGCGGAAGTGGGTACGCTCGGCCAGCGCATCCATGCCGATCTCGAGGCGAAAATCCTGTCCGGGGAATGGCCGCCCGGTCACAGGTTGCCCTACGAGCACGAGCTGATGGCCCAGTATGGGTGTGCCCGAATGACGGTGAACCGTGCCATGACGGCCCTTGCGAGCGCAGGGCTGATCGAACGTCGGCGTCGGGCCGGGTCCTTCGTAGCTAAGCCGCGGATGCACTCGGCGATCCTGCAAATTCCTGACCTTGCAGCCGAGATCCGTTCGCGCGGGGCGACCTACAGCTATGAGTTGATCTCGCGCAAGCGGCGAAAGGCAGCGAAGCGCGACACGGATCGGACGGCTTTTGCGCTCGGGACGCCGTTGATCGAACTGAGCTGTCGCCATCTCGCCGATGCAAATCCGCTTGTTTATGAGGAACGGCTGATCTCCGTGGAGATGGTGCCCGAGGCGGAGCATGTGTCTTTCGAAACCGTTCCGCCTGGCTCGTGGATGCTCGAGCATGTGCCCTGGACAGAGGCAGAGCACCGAATCTCAGCGCTAAATGCCGATGAGAGCCAGGCAGAGGCGCTGTCGATCCAGCCTGGCGAGGCTTGTCTGTGCGTCGAGCGCCGGACCTGGCGCTCGGGAAAGGCCGTCACCTTCGTGCGGCAGATCTTCGTGGGCACTCGGTACGATCTTGTCGCGCGTTTCAGCCCACGCTGAGGCTCATCCCTAGGCCTCGTCGCAGCCCTGTCGCTTCAGGATCGCATCGACCCAACTCCGGTCGACCTCGCCCGACGCGATCTCGGCCAGGAGCTCCGCTTCCTTCTTGCGGATACCTGTGACCGTTGCGAAGACCTCGTCCAGACTGTCGTGGGGGACGGCAACGAGCCCGTCCTCGTCGCCCAGCATGAGATCGCCCGGGGCAACAACCATGCCGCCAATCGCGATCGGCACATTGATCTCGCCTGGCCCGTCCTTGTAGGGGCCACGATGGGTCACACCCGCCGCGTAGACCGGGAAGGGGCCGGCGCCGATGACGGCGCTATCACGGATGGCCCCGTTGATGACGATGCCGCCGAAGCCCCGTAGCCGCGCATATCCCAGCATGATCTCGCCGAACAGTGCGTTGGTCAGATCGCCGCCGGCATCGACGACGATGACGTCGCCGGGCTCGGCTATGTTCATCGCCTTGTGCAGCATCAGATTGTCGCCTGGACGCGCGAGCACTGTCACCGCAGGTCCGATCAATCGGCCACCGGCATGGTAGGGCCGCAAGCTTGTGCCGCCATGGCGCATGCGCCCCATGGCATCGCTGGCATGGGCGACGGCGACGTCGCCAAAGCGCGCGAGATTATCGGCGGACAGACGAGGGCCACGCGGGTGGACCCGGAAACCGATGGGCATGGTAAAGCCTTGCGAGAATGCGTTCGGGGGGACGGGTGCTAGAAGTCGTTGCGCTCGTGATAGGTCTGCAGGAACTGCTGGATACGCGGCTCGCTGGCTGCGTGAAGAATTTGTTGCGGCGTGCCGACCTGGACAATTCGGCCACCGTCTAGGAACGCGATCTTGTCAGCCACCTTTGCGGCGAAACCGATCTCGTGGGTGACCACGACCATGGTCATGCCTTCTTCCGCCAGGTCGCGCATGACCTGCAAAACTTCGCCGACGAGTTCGGGATCCAAGGCGGATGTCGGTTCGTCGAACAGCATGACCTGCGGATCCATCGCCAGCGCGCGTGCGATCCCGACGCGCTGCTGCTGCCCCCCCGACAGGGCGGAGGGATAGTTCTGAGCCTTGGCTGCCAGGCCGACGCGCGCCAGCATGGCCTGCGCCTTCCCGGTTGCATCCGCCTGCGTGAGCCCGCGCACCCGCACGAGCGGCTCAGCGACGTTCTGCAAGGCGGTCATATGCGGCCAGAGATTGAACTGCTGGAAGACCATGCCGATCTGCTGGCGCATCGCTCGCAGGCGGCTTGCCTTCATCAGCTCCCGACGACCACCCGATTCGGTGAAGCCGATCGGCTGGCCGTCGATCTTGATCAGGCCCGCCGTATAGCTTTCGAGCATGTTGATGCAGCGCAGCAGCGTGCTCTTGCCCGAGCCGCTCGGACCGATCAGGCAGACCACCTCGGAGCGCTCGACGGTGAGATCGACAGCCTTCAGGACTTCGAGCGTCCCGAAGCTCTTCGATACACCCGACATTTCGATCATCGGTGTGCTCATCAAACTCTCGCCGCTCCAAGATGCCGTGTCACGCGCCGTTCAAGGAAGCGGCCGAGCGTGGAAAGGATTGCGATGATGGCCCAGTAGCAGAGCGCCAGGGCCAGTATCGCCTCAAAGGCGGCAAAGGTCTCGACCGCCATCTTTTGTATCTGAAAGGTAAGTTCGGCGACCGTGATGATCGAGAGGACCGCCGTTTCCTTGCAGATGATCAGAATCATGTTGACCAAAGGCGGCGTCGCCGAGACCAGCGCCTGCGGCAACACGATCCGCACCATGATCCAGGCCGGATGCATCCCGAGGCTGGCCGCCGCCTCGACATGACCGCGCGGGACGCCCGCCAAGGCGCCGCGGAATATCTCTGCGATATAGGCACTGCCATGGAGGCTTAACGCCAGGATACCGGCTGCCACGGGCTCGAGCACGAGGCCTATGGAGGGACCGCCGGCGTAGATCAGGAAGATTTGCACCAGCAGCGGCGTGCCGCGGAATATCTCGACATATCCCCGCAGCACGACCTGCAGCAGCCGCGATGGGATCTGCCGCAGGAGCGCCACCAACAGGCCGAGTACGCTCGCGCCGATCGAGCTCAGAATCCAGCACAGCAGGGTCAACTTGAGGCCGGTGACGAAATTGGGGCCGTAGGTCCGGAGCAGTTCGAGATCCATTCTCAGCCCCTGACGAAGCGCCGCTCGAGCAGATGGCCGGCAGACGAAATGGCAACGCTCAACACAAGATAGATTGCTCCGGCCGCGAGGTAGAACTCCATCGGCCTGAACGTACTGGCAGCGAAGGTCTGGCTCGTGCGCGTCAGTTCGGCCAGCCCCACGACGGAGATCAGCGAGGACGCCTTGAGCAGCAGGATCAGTTCATTGATCATGGCCGGCGTCGAGATCCGCAGCACCTGCGGCAACAGGATCGAACGCCAAAGATCGACGGGCGTGAAGCCCAAGGCGTGTGCCGCCTCGGATTGCCCGACCGGAATCGCATTGAGAGAGCCGCGCAGGATTTCGGCGATATAGGCGGCCCCGACAAGGCCCAGAGCGAGCACGGCCGAAGTCGTGCCCGACAAATTGATCCCCGCAAATGGCAGGAAATTGTAGAACAGCAGCAGTTGCACGAGGAGCGGCACACCCCGAAAGAAGCTCAAATAAAGCCGCGCAAACCCCGACAGCAGTCGCGAGCGTGAACTGTGCAGTAGATAGATCAGCAACCCGATGACGCTGCCGAGCGCCATCCCGAGCACGGAAATGGTCAGCGTGACGCCTGTCCCCTTGAGCAGGAAGGGGAACGCATCAATGACGGCTTGCACGCCGACCATGTCCGGTTACCTCGCTCGTGTCAGGCGTCAGAGAGCCGGCTCGGGCAACGTCGATGGAAGCTGCTCGGTGCGGCCGAACCACTTCATTTGAATGGCTGCCACGCGGCCGTCCGAGACCATCTTGGCGAGCGCCTTGTTCACGGCCTCGGTCAGGGAGGCGTCCTCGGGACCCTGGCGCATCACCCAGCAATAATAGGTCGGCGTGCCAAAACCGGGATTCACAACCTCGAGCGCGTCGGGACGCTTGGTAGCTGCATACGCAACGTTGGGGGTCGATGTCGCGGCGGCGGCGAGACGGCCCGATGCTACGTCCGCGAAGGCCTGAGTCGTGTCGCTGTATTCGCGGATATCGATCGGCGTCGGCAGCGTCTTGGAGAAGGCGTCGAGCTGCTTCATCGACGAGCTCGCCTTGATGGTGCCGACCGGCTTGCCGGCCAGATCCTCCGGCTTGGAGACAGCAGTGTTGCCCTTCTTCTTGATGAAGGCGTTGCCGGAATAGGCGAAGGGTGTCGAGAAGGCGTAGCGCTTGACCCGCTCCTTGGTGGCGTTGACCGGGGCGCCGACAAAGTCGAACCTCTTGGCTTCGAGACCCGGCAGGATGCTCGTCCAGGGCAGATCGACATACTCGACCTTGACGCCGATTTCCTTGCCGATCTCGTCGAGCAGGTCCTTGTTCACACCGGTGTACTGGCCGTTCTCCATGAAGTCGAAGGGCGGAAACTGCATCTCGGTGACGACGACGAGTTTGCCCTCCGACTTGATGCGCTCAAGGGTGTCGGCCTGCGCGGCGGTCAGAGCCGCCGCCAGCATGGAGCCCGCCAGCAGCAAGCGGCCAAGGCCGCCGTTAATCCGTAGAAGTGATCCCGTCATGTCTGATCCCCTTTTTTGGTTTGTGATTGGTCTTGGTCGCGTCAGGCTCGATCGCCGGACGTGGAGGAGGCCGGTCTGCTCAAGGCTGCAGCCCGGTCGATGAGGCGTCTGGCCCGTTCGACAACGGGCCGGTCGATCATCGTTCCGTCGAGTGCCGCGGCTCCACCGCCAAGCGCGGTCTGAGCGTCGAAGGCCGCGACAACCCGCTTTGCTCGCTCGGTCTCTTGCTCCGTCGGAGAGAAGGCGGCGTTCAGGAGCGGGACCTGCGATGGGTGGATGCAAGGCGCCCCCTGATATCCAAACCGCCGCGAGCGCTCCAGCGTGAGACGCAGTGCGTCGAGGTCCCGATAATCCGCGAGCGTCCCGATGAAGCCGAGCGGTGCGATCCCCGCGGCTTTCGCAGCAAAGACGATCAGCTGCTTTGGATGGAGCAGCGTCTCGGCGGTCGGCTCGATCCCGGCGGCGTTGGCGAAGTCCTCATCCCCGAGGCTGAGAGCCACAACGCGCGGATGGGCTCTTGCAATCTCCTCGGCTCTGAAAAGCCCGGCTGGATCCTCGATCAGCGCAACGATGCCAATAGCGCCGGCGGCGAGGCCGCGCTCGGCTTCCAGCTCCGCGATGATCTCGGCTACCACCACGATATCGACTGCGCATGTCACCTTCGGCAGCACGATGGCCTTGACGCCGGCCATGATAGCAGCCTCGAGATCCCGGACCAGCAACCGCCAGTTACGGTTGACCCTGACGAGGATATCGGGACCGCCCTGCGCGGCGACTGCTGTAATGGCGCCGGCCAGCGCGCTGCGGGCGGCGGCTTTCTCGCCGAGGGGGATAGAGTCTTCCAGATCGAGAATCACCGCATCGGCGCCGCGTCCTCCGGCTCCGGCCACGAAACGCTGCGACGTCACGGGGACATAAAGCAGGGAGCGCCAGGCGGGAGAGACGGGGGCCATGCTCAGCTTGCCCGTGCCGCACCGGAAGCGATCATTGCGTCGATCGCAGCAGGCTCCAGGCCGATTTCCGTAAGAGCTTCCCATGTGTGTTCGCCGAGCTGGGGCGCCGGCATGCGCAGCGCCCCAGGCGTCCCCGAGAGGCGCGGAGCGATGTTGTGCATGGCGAGCATGCCGAGTTCGGCATCGGGAACCTCGATCAATGTGCCACGCTGCTGGACATGGGGGTCGGCCAGAACCTGATCGACCTCGTAGACCGGCGCGACGGTGATCTCCTTCTCGCGGAAGAAGGAGAGCGCGTCATCGAGGCTCATCTTTCCGATGAAGTCGGCGATTGGCTCCTCGCAGGCATCTGCATTGGCGAGGCGCGATGAGTTCGTCGCAAACCGCGGATCGTCGATCATGTCCTCGCGGCCGATGACCCGGAACAGGCGCTCCGCCATGCTCTTCATGGGCGCCGACAGCGACACCCAGCGGCCGTCGGCGGTGCGGAAGACGTTACGCGGCGCAGTGATCTCGGAGCGGCTGCCGTTGCGAGGCGGCACACGGCCGGTCTGGCGGTAGCTCTCGGCTTCCGGCCCGAGCAAAGTAATGACGGATTCGAGCAGGCTGAGATCAACGACCTGCCCTGGCGCACCCGCCTCCTGAGCCCGGACGGCAACCATCGTCGCGAAGGAACCATAGACGCCCGTGACGATGTCGGCGGTCGCCAGAGGCGGCAGGATCGGCGGCCGGTCGTCGAATCCGAGCCTGGCGGCAAGGCCCGACATACCCTCGACCAGGGTGCCGTAGCCGGGATAGTCGCGATAGGGGCCATCCTGGCCGTAGCCCGAGACCCGGACGATAATCAGCGCCGGATTGATCGCCAGCAACTGCTCCGGCGAGAGATCCATCTTCTCCAGAGTGCCCGGACGGTAATTCTCGATGAAGACATGCGCGGTCTTGATCAGCGCCGTAAGCGCGTCGCGAGCTGCCGGCTGCCTGAGATTGAGCGCAAGGCTGCGCTTGTTTCGGGAATAAACCTTCCAGAACAACGGATGCCCGTTGACGAGCCAGTCGCGCAGGGCATCGCCGCCCTCGGTGCTTTCGACCTTGAGTACGTCGGCACCGAAATCCGCCAGCTGCAGGCTTAGCACGTTTCCTGCAACCAAACGCGATAGATCGAGCACGCGCAGGCCAACCAGCGGACCAGCCGCATCAGGTCGAAATTGGCGAGTCTGGATCATAGTGTCCCTTCGCATCTTCGACCTTCATATTGCAGATGCGAAAACATATGTCTATACGAAAGTGACGAATTAAGTTGGATCGCCTGTCATGGCGATCTCTTGTGCGGGGATAAATGCTGCGATGTCGGAGCTGCCCAAATCGGTTCGCCTCACGGAAGTCGGCCCCCGCGACGGCTTGCAAATCGAAGCCCGCATCCTAACGGTCGACGAGAAACTCGCGCTGATCGATGCGCTGGCCGCCGCCGGGTTGAGCGAGATCGAGGTCGGCTCCTTCGTCAACCCCAAGGCGGTGCCGCAGATGGCCACAACCGGCGAGGTCTTCCGGCGGTTGGTCAAGCGGCCCGGCACGTCCTATCGCGGCTTGTGGCTGAACCGCCGCGGCCTGGAGCAGGCGATCGCGACACCTCAGATCGACTTGCACGGCAAGCTTACGATCACGGCCAGCGAAACCTTCATCAGGCGCAACACCAACCGCTCGATCGACGAGGCTTTTGTCGAGATGGCCGCGTGGCTGCCGCTCTATCGGGAGGTTGGGGTGACCGACTGTTCACTGGGCGTCATGACGGCATTCGGCTGCACCTTCGAAGGTGACATCCCGGCTCAGACGAGCATCGCCCTGATCGCCCGCGCTCGCGATATCGTCGCCGACGGCGGCGCCAGGCTGACCGCGCTTGATCTCGCCGACACCACAGGCTGGGGAAACCCGCTGCTCGTACAGCGGCTGGTGGGCGGCATTCGCGAACGCTGGCCGGAACTGGCGATCAAGCTGCATCTTCACGATACCCGCGGGCTCGGCATCGCCAATGCGATCGCCGGCCTGCAGATGGGCGTCGCCGAATTCGACGGCTCGATCGGCGGGCTCGGCGGCTGCCCCTTCGCCGGATTGCGCGGAGCTGCAGGCAATGTCTGCACCGAGGATCTCGTCTTCGCCTGCGAGGAGCTCGGCATTGCCACCGGCATCGACCTCAATCAGCTCTGCGAAGCTGCGCGGCTGGCACAATCCCTGGTCGGTCGCGAGTTGCCCGGAAAGGTCTTCAGGGCCGGGCACAGACGCGCGAACTCGCAGTAAAGGCGCGCTTCAACGATCCCGTTCCTGCCATCGCTCTCCTAGGATGTCGTATCAGATGCCCGATTCCTTCATGGTCAATCCGAATATCCTAAGGGTCTCGCCCTATAATGCCGGGCTGAGCACCGCGGCGGCACGTCAGGTGAGCGGCAGGCAGGACATCGCCCGTCTCGCCAGCAACGAGAATCCATATGGCTGCTCACCGCTGGTCGTCGATGTGATCGCAGCCGCGGCGATTGAACCCTGGCGATACGCGGACCCGGCTTGCACGGCACTGCGCGGCGCATTGGGAGCCAGCCTGGATATCGCGACGGACCGCATCCTGGTCGGGAACGGTTCAGAGGAGCTGATCGCTGCAATCTGCCGCATGGCGCTCCGGCCCGCCGATGAGGTCGTCACGGTCGCGCCGAGTTTCGGCCTTCACGAGATCGAGCCGGTGGCCGCCGGCGCTTGTGTCCATAAGATCGCGATGACGGCCAGGCTGGACTTCGACTACGACGCGCTCGAACGAGCAATCGCACGCGGCCCGCGCATCGTTTTCCTGAGTTCGCCCTGGAACCCGGTAGGGACCGCACTCGACGCACAGCGCTTTCAGCGCCTTGTTGACGTGACCGGCCCGCAGACCCTGCTCGTGCTCGACGAAGCCTATGTCGAGTTCGTGTCGCCGGAGGCGGCGTTCGACAGCATCGCCATGCTGGACAAGGCAGCGGTGAACTATGTCGTGCTGCGCACCTTTTCCAAAGCCTATGGGCTGGCAGGATTGAGAGTCGGCTATGGGATCTTCTCCGACCCCAGGCTTGCCGGCCTCGCCGCTCGTGCCAAGACGCCTTTCAACGTCAACACCGCAGCCCAACATGCAGCGGTCGCAGCCCTCGCCGACGAGGCGTGGATGAAGGACGCTGCGGCGATGATTGTGGAGCAGCGCTTGATCATGGAACAGGCGTTGCTGGATGCAGGGTACAGGCCCGCTTCATCGGAGGCCAATTTCGTGTTTTTCGATTGCTGCGAGAACGCGGCTTCTCTCGCAGAACGCCTCCTGAAGGTCGGGATTATCGTGAAGCCATGGCGCGAGCCTGGCTTCGAAACGTTCATGCGTGTCTCTGTTGGACTGCCTGCGGAAAACCAGTTCGCTTTGGAGGCGATACGAAGCGTTCGCAGGCTGTGATCCACCCCCGTTGAATTGGTCCCCCTGCTGCATGTCTTGAAGCAGAGGGGAGGACCGGAATGCCGACGATCCGCGAGGACGTCGGCGACGTGCTGCTTGGCGATGTTGTCGCTGCCTGGGTCGAAGACCTGATGGAGGGCCGGGCAGTCGCGGCTACAAGGCCGCAAACGATCGCCGCCTGGCGCTGGAAAACGCACTTGAGCCGGCGGTCGAGGGTGATCGGATCGCGAAAGATCCGCTCCTGAAGGTGAAGAGCTGGCGCATCTGCGCGCAGCGCCGAGCTGGCGGTAACCGGCGCGAGCGACGCCGAGATCATGGCTCAGATCGAGCAGGCGCAGGGAAAGGCTGCCCGGATCCATCTATCGCCGGCAGACTGAACGGCGCAGGCTCGCTGACGACGGCCACGCGAAAGTCGACAACGTGATCAACGTTCCGGCCAAGCGGAAAGCGCAGAACAATGCGTAAATGGAAGGTGGTAAGCCGCCCTATGAACGGCGCTCTCTGGAAAGAGCTAAGTGATGATGGCGCGCCCGAAAGGATTCGAACCTCTGACCCTCAGATTCGTAGTCTGATGCTCTATCCAGCTGAGCTACGGGCGCGTCTCAGAGCATCAAGACGCTAGCGCGTCTGGCCTGATGAAGGCGGAGATAAAGGCTTCGTTTCGTCTTGGCAACCTCAAAATCGCCGAGACCGTCGAATTCTTCGCGGCTGTGGATAGCACGCGATCGCGCGTCGTTACGGTTGTGGTGCAAGCGGGGCGGAGCGCCGTCGTGGCGCTTTCCCGCGCTGCGCGTCACCTCTCTTGGGCAGCTTCTCGGCCATGCCGTACAAGCGCTCCCGGCGATCGAGCTCTCCCCAGATGTCGGCCGGCTCGATGCCGAGGGCGGTCCAGAGCACGGTCAGATTGTAGATCAGGTCGGCGCTTTCGAGGATGGCGGCCTGGCGATTGCCCTGCAGCGCCTCCAGGCTCAGCTCGACAGCCTCTTCCACAACCTTCTTGGCCATCTTGGGCAGGCCGTCGGCAAAAAGCTTGGCCGTGCGCGAGGTCGTAGGATCGCGAAGGCGCGAATCCAGGACGGCAGCATGGAGACGGCGCAGCGAATCGGACATTCAGGAAGGATTCGACCGCCAGATGAGAGTTTGATGACAATCCCACCGGGGCACTTCGAGGCCCGATGCAGTTGCAGCTGCCCTGCACCCGGACGGGCGCAGGGCAAGTTGGCTGCTGAGACGTCGCTGCTCTGTCAGTAAGAGGCCCGGCGCACCGCACGCGAGACGGAAGGACCGGTGACCGCACCGGCCGCACCGCCCACCACGGCCCCGACCGGACCGGCGACGACGGCACCGGTGCCGGCGCCGACCGCCGCGCCGCCGATGCGCTGCTCGACGGTGTTGCCGCAGGCGCCGAGCGTCAGCGCGGCAGCAAAAAGGGTCAGGATCGATAGGCGCATGTTCAAGTCCTCCGGATCAGGGGGCCGGGTGATTCCCGGCCGCGCTGCCGTCAAAGCAGGCACAGTCGGGCTTTTGCATGGCCGAGAGCTTCCGGAGCCGTGTTCGGACTTGCGGTCCGCGGAAAAATCCGTATACAGCCGGCATCGTATCAGTCGCACCATGGTCATGGGCGGCGAGGGCTCCCAAGCATCGGCCCGAAAAGTGGACCCCGGTTTTCGGGATAGCCGATGCTGCCAGAACCCGCGTCGCAGGCTGAAGGTTTTTGACCGGCGCGTTCGCGAGGACGGGTCGATGGAGTTGAGACAATGAAGATCCGCAATTCGCTGAAGTCGCTCCGCGCGCGCCATCGCGACAACCAGCTGGTGCGCCGCAAGGGCCGCGTCTACATCATCAACAAGGTCCAGAAGCGCTTCAAGGCGCGTCAGGGCTGAGCTTCTGCGCGACCTGGTCGCGCAGGGCCTGACGGGACTTTGCAAGGCGGGGCGCCAACCGGCGCGCCCGCTTTTTGCGTTGCGTGCTCGCCTCTGCGTGATTTGACCTGCGGGGCTCGGCGGCTACACTCCCCCACATGAAGCGCTTTTCCTCGCCTTCCGTCTTTGCCCTGGGGCTGGCCTTAGCGGGCGGCCTTGGTGCGAGCGCGGTCGTTGCTCAAACGACCGGCTCGCCGCGGCCCGGCGCAGTCGCGCCGTCCGACAAGGCCGATAATCCCGCTACGCCTTCAGCCCCGCAGCGCAGCCCGGCCGCGACACTCGACCGGCTGTTCGAGCGCCTTCATGACGCCGCGACGCAGGAAGAGGCCGAGGGCGTAGCCCGGCTGATCCAGCGTCGCTGGGCACGCTCCGGCTCCGATACGGCCGATCTCTTGATGACTCGCGCGCAGCAGGCCTTGCAGGACAAGCAGACGGAACTCGCGATCGAATTGCTCGACCGCATCATCAGCTTGCAGCCGAACTGGGCCGAGGCCTGGAACCAGCGCGCCAACGCGCTCTATCTCGCCGGCGATTCGATCCGCTCGATGATCGATATCGGCGAGACGCTGAAGCGCGAGCCGCGCCATTACGGCGCAATGATGGGGCTGGGCATGATCCTGCGCCAGCAGGGCGACGACAAGGGCGCCATGATCGCCTTCCGCAAGGCACTGGCGCTCTATCCGCAGTTCGATGCGGTGAAGAAGGCGGTGGACTCGCTCAAGAGCGAGGTCGACGGTCGCGACGCCTGACGCCCGGCGAGCCTGCCCTCCCCTCGCGGCTCAGGCCTTCGCGACATGCTCCTGGCCGATGAAGGCGATGCGGACCATGTTGGTCGCACCCGGAGTGCCGAAGGGCACGCCGGCAACGACGATGATCCGGTCGCCGAGCTTGGCATAATGCTCGCGCACCGCGAATTTGCAGGCGCGGAAAGCCATGTCGTCGGCGTCGCTGGCATCCTTGGTGACGATGGCGTGCACGCCCCAGACCAGCGTGAGACGGCGCGCCGTGGCGCGGTTCGGCGTCAGTGCGATCACGGTCGAATTCGGGCGCTCCCGGGCGATGCGGAAGGCCGTGGAGCCGGATGAGGTCCAGGCGCAGACCGCCTTGAGGTGCAGGGTCTCGGCGATCTCGTGGGCGGCCTTGGCGATCGCGTCCGCGCCGGTGGCCTCGGGCTCGGCGCGCTGCGCCTCCAGGATCGAGCGGTAGACCGTCTCGCCTTCGACCTCCTCGGCAATGCGGTTCATCATCGTCACGGCCTCGACCGGGTACTGGCCGGCGGCGCTCTCGGCCGAGAGCATCACGGCGTCCGCACCCTCGAACACCGCGGTCGCTACGTCCGAGACCTCGGCGCGGGTCGGCACCGGGCTGGTGATCATGCTCTCCAGCATCTGCGTAGCGACCACCACAGGCTTGCCCTTGCGCCGCGCCATGCGGATCATCCGCTTCTGCGTGCCCGGCACTTTCTCGAGCGGCATCTCGACGCCCAAATCGCCGCGCGCGACCATGATGGCATCCGAGGCCTCGATGATCTCCTCCAGCCGCAATACGGCCTGAGGCTTCTCGATCTTGGCCAGCGCCAGCGCCCGGCCACGCACGATCTTGCGCAGTTCCGCCATGTCCTCGGGACGCTGCACGAAGGAAAGCGCGATCCAGTCGACACCGACCTCGGCCGCGACCTCGGCGTCGGCCCGGTCCTTCTCGGTCATCGCCGAGACGGCGATGGTGGTGTCGGGCAGGCTGACGCCCTTGCGCGACGACAGGCGCCCGCCGACCGTGACGCGCGTGACGGCCTCCTTTTGCGAGGCCCTCTCCACGACGAGGCGCAGCTTGCCGTCATCGAGGATGAGGTTGTGGCCGGGCTCGAGCGCGCTCAGGATCTCGGGATGGGGCAGCTGGACGCGCTTGGCATCACCCGGCGCAGCGTCTGAATCGAGGGTGAAGATCGCTCCCTTTTCCAGCATCACACCGCCATCGCCGCCGAACTGGCCGACGCGCAGCTTGGGGCCCTGCAGATCGACAAGGATGCCGACCGGGCGCCGGAACTTGGTTTCCAGCCCGCGCAGCATCGCCACCTTCTCCGCCAGCGTCTCGCGCTGGGTGTGGCTCATATTGATGCGGAAGACATCGACGCCAGCCTCGAACAGCTTGGCGCACATCTCCTCGCTGGAGGAGGCGGGTCCGAGGGTGGCGATGATCTTGATCCGGCGTTCGCGCTTCATTGTCAGTCCCCGTAAGGCCGGGCCGTTTCCGCCCGGGCCTGTCAGCACCCTTGAATTCATCCGCGGGCCGGGCCGCCTGCGCGCTCTGCGGCGCTGGTCGCCCGTCTCCGCCTTCCCCAACCGGCCGACAAGGCCAGCTTCAATCATTGTCGCCGCAGCATCCCGTTCCGGTGTTCCCGTCAGGGGCGCGGCGATGCGGCTCCGCCTGTATCGGTGAGTTGGATCGTCCAGCTCTTCTGCTCGCCGGTATCGACTTCGAAGAAGCCGGCGCGGTCATAACCGCGAGCCAGGCAGTCCTCGATGCCGCGAATCGTGAATTCCTTGTTGCGGACGCACATGACGGATTTGCCGGTCCATTCGCCGCCTTTGTCGTAATCGAGAGCGTGGACGTAGTAGAAGCGCGCCGCCAGCGTGCCACGCAACAGCGTCTCGCAGCCGCGCGGGCTGATGTTCCACCAGCCCTCAGTCGTCCAGCCCTGCGCGTCACGGTAGCCGATCGCGACGCCGATGCGGCTCGAGGTCGTGTTGCACATGCGCAAATCGGCCTTGGCCGGCAAGGCGCTTGCGACGAAGGCGGCGGCGCAGCAGGCCGCCAGAAGGACCACTCGCTGGTTCAGGAGAAATCTCACGGCTCGATCAGGATTACGCGGCAGTCGTTGACATTGGTGAGCGTCGGTCCCGGCTGCAGCAAATCGCCCAGCGCTTCGAACAAGCCGGTCGAGTCGTTGTCGGCGAGGGATCGGGCGGGATCAAGGCCGATTTCGGCCGCGCGCACCAAAGTTTGCGGGTCGATGAACGCGCCCGCAGGGTCGCTCGCCTCACCGCCGCCGCCATCGGTGCCGTCGGTATCGCCCGAGAGCGCGACAATGCCGGGCTCGCCGGCCAGCGCGATCGCCAGCGCCAGGGCATATTCCTGATTGGGACCGCCGCGGCCGGAGCCGCGCAGCGTCACGGTGAGCTCGCCGCCGGAGAGGATCGCGGCACGCCTGCCCTCGCGCTTCAGCCGCCGCGCGAGCTCCGCATGGCCCGCAGCAACCTCGCGGGCCTCGCCTTCCACGTCCGGGCCGAGATCATGGACCTCGTAGCCCGCCGCCTCGGCGGCGGCGCGAGCGGCCGCAAGCGCGTCGGCCGGACGGGCGATGATACGGAATTCGCTGTTCGCGAAGGCAGGATGGCCGGGCTTCGGCGTCTCGTTGGCGGCGTCGTCGAGCAGGGCTCGGGCGGCGGGCGGCAGGTCGAGCCCGTAGCGGGCGACGATGGCGCGGGCCTGCTCCGTCGTGGAGGGATCGGCGACGGTCGGCCCCGAGGCGATAGCGGTCGGCTCGTCGCCGGGCACGTCGGAGATTGCGAGCGTCAGCACCTTGGCAGGCGCGGCCGCCAAGGCAAGCCGGCCACCCTTGATCCGCGACAGGCGCTTGCGGACGATGTTCATCTCGCCGATCGGGGCGCCGGAGCGCAGCAGCGCCCTGTTGACCGCCTGCTTCTCGGCGAGCGCAAGCCTGCCTGCCGGGGCGACCCAATTGGCTGAACCGCCGCCGGAGAGCAGGACGAGGACGAGATCATCCGCCGTCGCGGAAGCGGCGAGCGCCAGGGCCTGTTCGGCGCTGTCGATGCTGCCCTGATCGGGCACCGGGTGGCCGGCCGCCACCATGGGAATGCGGCGCATCGGCGCCGTATAGCCGTGGCGGGCGACCGCGTGGCCGAGAAGACGCTCGGGCGGAAAGCCGCCATCGAGATAGTGAGCTTCGGCAAGAGCAGCCATGCTGCCCGCAGCCTTTCCGGCAGCGAGCAGGATCAGGCGGCCAGTCGCCGGGGCGGGCGGAAGATGCTGCGGCAGGCATCCGGACGGATGAGCCCGCGAAACGGCGGCATCGTAGATCTTTCGCGCCGTCTCCCGCAGCTTCGCTGTCTCGGTCACAGGACTGTGCACGTTGCTCATTTCCACCCGGCGCTGCCGCTAGCCACAGCAGTTCTCTTGATCCTTCTTAGGTGCCGCGAAGGCCGGCGTCATCTGTCTTATGGCGATTAAGTCATACTTTTCTTCGGGGTATCTCCGGATGGAATTGCGGCATCACAGCTGTTGAGGGCCGGGCGTTTGCGGCTTGACGCCCTGCCCCAATCCGGGCGAACGCTGCCCGCCGAATTTTCATACCCCGGAAGGATATCAGATGGACGATCCGGTTCAGGGCGATCAGCTCAAGAGCATTGTCGAGCGCATCGAGCGGCTCGAGGAAGAGAAGAAGACGATCGCCGACGACATCAAGGAGGTCTATGCCGAGGCCAAGGGCAACGGCTACGACGTCAAGGTGCTGCGCAAGGTCGTGGCGCTGCGCAAGCGCGATCTCGAAGAGCGCAAGGAGGAAGAGGCTATCCTCGACCTCTATCTCCAGGCAGTCGGCGAGACGGTCTGAGCCGGGGCGGCTGCGGACCGCGGCGAGCGGTCCTCAGCGGTTCCTGTCCTTGCGCCAGGCGGCGAAGTCGATCTTCGTTTGCTCCTCCGTCGCGGGATAGAGGCCAAGGATCGAGCGGCCCTTCATCACTTCCTCGGTGACGAAATCCTCGAAGGCGGTCATCTCGACCGCCTCATCCGCCACCTCGTCGGCGAGATGAGCCGGGATGACGACGACGCCCTCGCCATCGCCGAGCACGACGTCCCCCGGCCAGACAGCGACATCGCCGCAGCCGATCGGCACGTTGATGTCTACAGCCTGATGCAGCGTCAGGTTGGTCGGCGCCGCCGGCCGGTTGTGATAGGCTGGAAAGGGCAGCTGCGCGATCTCCGGGGAATCGCGGAAGCCGCCGTCGGTGACGACACCGGCAACGCCCCGCTTCATGAGCCGCGAGACGAGGATGCCGCCCGCCGAGGCGGCACGCGGATCCTTGCGGCTATCGATCACCATCACCGCATCGGGCGGACAATCCTCAACTGCCTTGCGCTGCGGATGCGCCCGGTCCTGGAACACCGAGAGCGGATTCAGATCCTCGCGCGCCGGAATGTAGCGAAGCGTGAAGGCCTCGCCGACCATCGTGCCGGTGTCCTGGCTCAACGGCCGGACATCGTGGATGAACTGGTTGCGGAAGCCGCGCTTGAAGAGGGCCGTGCAGACCGTGGCGACGGAGACGGCGCGGAGCTTGTTGCGTGTTTCCGGCTTGAGCTTGGACATCAGTTCATTCCCGAAGAGATGCGCCGCCCACTCGCGGCATCGACGCCCGAGTCGAAAGCGGTCCGGCGCCGGTTGCAGCACACTTCGACCAAACGCCTATAACTTGTAAAATAAGTTGTAAAGTAGCATCCTGAAAGTGCATACCGGCTCTTGCCCGGCGGGAGTGCGATTGACGCGATGAAAAATGGCCCGCGGCGAAGACAATGAGCACCGGCAAGCTTGGCGACCGCGTCTACGAGTACATCCTGTGTCAGATCATGACCGGGGATTTCGCCGTGGCCGCTCGGCTGCCCTCCGAGAGCGAACTCGCCGAGCGCCTGGCCGTCTCCCGCCCGATCGTTCGCGAAGCGCTGGGCCGGCTGCGCGACGACGGCCTGATCGAATCGCGGCGCGGATCGGGCTCCTATGTCCTGCGCAGGCCAGCGCCCGATGTGCGTAGCTTTGCGCCGATCAACAGCATCGCCGACATCCAGCGCTGCTTCGTCTTCCGGATTGCCGTGGAAGGGGAAGCCGCCGCGCTGGCAGCGAAGATGTGCGACGAGGACGGCTTCCTGAAACTGCGCCACGCCTTCATCGCACTGGAGATCGTCGGCGAGCAGGGACGGCTCGGCGTCGAGGAGGACATCACCTTCCATCGCGCCGTCGCTGAGACGACCGGCAACCACTTCTTCGTGACGACGCTCAACGCGCTGCACGAGCAGATCGCCACGGGCATCAGCCTGAACCGCAACCTCTCGCTGATCCAGCCACGGTCGCGCCTGCTGACCGTCCAGCGCGAGCACAAGGCCATCCTCGATGCGATTGAGAGCCGCGACGAGGCTACCGCTCGCCGGGCCATGCAAGTCCATCTCGAAAACGCGCGCAAGCGCGTCTTCGAAGGAAGCTAGCCCCCTCCGGTTCCTCCGGCCGCCCGCCGCGGCACGGCAACAGGCGCCGAAACGCGTCTGGTTCTTCCCTCGCGGAGAAGGCGCAAGACGGGCCCCGGCTTCCGGGCTCCGGGTGACCCAACGCAACTATGCCGCGGCCACCTGACTGGGGTAGTATCCCACCACTCCAGATGAATGGACGATGTTGGAAGGAGAGAATGCCTTGCGCTTCTTGCCCTTCGCTTCGACCGAGGCAGGTGCCCGCGTCAACCGGCGCAACGTCCTCGCTCTTGCGGGCGGGGCGGCGGTGTGGGCCAGCCCGGCGCGGCCTCAGCAACCCGCAATGCCGCTGCTGGGCTATCTCGGTTCGGAAACCCCGGATCGCTACGCCAGCCGCCTTGTGGCCTTTCGCGCTGGGCTGGCCGAAGCTGGCTATGTCGAAGGGCGCAACGTCACGATCAATTTTCGATGGGCGGAAGGCGAGTACAAGCGCCTGCCGGCGCTCGCGCAAGATCTGGTCGGTCGCCAGGCGAACGTGATCGTCGCGCCGGGCGGCGCAGAGGTCGCGCTCGCGGCAAAATCGGCGACGGCCACGATCCCGGTTGTATTTGAGCTGGGCGGCGATCCCGTGGCACTCGGTTTGGTGGAAAGCCTGTCCCGTCCTGGCGGCAACCTCACCGGCGTCTCGAGCCTCAGCGTCGAAGTTTCGCGCAAGCGCCTGGAGTTCATGGCGGAGCTGCTCCCGAACGCCAGGCTCTTCGCCATCGCCGTCAACCCGGCCAGCCCGACCTCGAGCTCGCAATCGGCGAACCTCAACAGTGCGGCGGGCAGCCTGGGATTGGCTCTGCATCTGCTCAAGGCCAGTATGGAACAGGAATTTGACGCGCTCTTCGCCGGTGCGGCTCAAGCCGGCGCTGGCGGGCTCGTCTTCACCTCCGACCCCTATTTCGCTTACCGCAGCCCGCAGCTCGCCGCGCTCGCCGCCGCCCACGGCATCCCAGCGATCACCCAATCCCGCGACTTTCCCGTAGCCGGCGGATTGATGAGCTACGGCGGCGATTTCGAGCAGTCGCACCGTCACACGGGGGTCTATGCTGGCCGTATCCTTAAGGGGGCGAAGCCTTCGGAGCTGCCGGTCCAGCGCGTCACCAAGGTCGAGATGTTCATCAACCTGAAGGCGGCGAACGCCCTCCATCTGTCGATCCCACCTTCGCTTCTGAGCAGCGCCGACTTCGTGATCGAATAACCCCGGCCGGTGAGCCGCCGAGCGAGCCAACGCGATGTCCAACCAGCCAGCGGCGCCGCGAAGATCGTTGTTCTGGAAGTACTTCCTTGCCCTGTTCGCTGCCGTCGTCGTGCCGTTGCTTTTTGCAGGAAGCGTCGAAGCATGGTTCGGCTATCGCGACCAGCGCACCGGACTGAGCGATGTTCTCGATGCCGAGGCCCGAGGAGCCGCGTCCAGAATTCAGGATTTCATCGAGGGCATCCGCGATCAGCTCGGATGGGCGGTGCTGCTGCCCTGGCCCGACAGCGCCGATGAGAAGCGCAAGCTCGACGCCTACCTCGTGCTTCGCCAGGTGCCGGCCATCGAAAGTCTCAGCCTTGTCGACGCCGCCGGCCGGGAACGGCTGTTCCTGTCCCGCATCGGACTGAACAGGGTCGAGAGCGGCAAAGACCAATCCGGGAATCCGGCCGTTGCGGGAGCGCGCTCGCATCGTGCCTGGTTCGGCCCGGTCACGTTTCAACGCGGCTCCGAACCCTTCATGACCATCGCGGTTGCCGGAAATCGCCCGACCGCTGGCGTCGCGATGGCCGAAGTCAATCTCAAATTCATCTGGGACGTGATCTCGGCGATACGCGTCGGGCGTACGGGGGAAGCCTTCGTGCTCGACCAGCCCGGCCGCCTCATCGCTCACCCGGACATCAGCCTGGTCCTGCGAGCCGATGAAACCGCCGCGAAGCCATTGCGGGACCTGCGAGCCTCCATCCTGACCCGCCCGGGGGAAGCGATCGCCGGCCGGGACGTCACGGGAGGCAGAGTGCTCGCGGCGATGGCGCCGATATCCGGCGTCGACTGGAGCGTCGTCGTCAAGCAACCCGTCGTCGAGGCCTTCGGCCCGATCTACGCTGCCCTGTGGCGCACCATGGCTCTGCTCATTGCCGGCGCAGGCCTCGCCGCCATGCTCGCCTACTGGCTCACCCAACGCATGGTCGAACCCATCGTCCTTCTGGAAGATGGCGTGGGCCGCATCGGCGCAGGACATTTCGAGCATCGGATTCACCTTGCGACGGGCGATGAGTTCGAGCGGCTGGCGACCCGTTTCAACGAGATGGCGAGCGAGCTGGCGGTCTCGCAGGAACGCTCGGAGCGCATCAACCGCCTGAAGCGCTTTCTGGCCCCGCAGGTGGCCGAACTCGTGGAACGCACCGGCGACGATCACCTGCTCGACGGGCGGCGCGTCGACGTGGTCGTCGCCTTCTGCGATCTGCGGGGATTCACCGCCTTCTCTGCCCGTGCGGAGCCCGAAACCGTCATCGGCATGCTCGGCCAATACTACACCGCTCTCGAAAAGGTGGTCAGCAGCCACGGCGCCACGCTGACGAACTTCTCCGGCGACGGCGCGATGGTGCTGTTCAATGCGCCGGTGCCCTGTGACGATCCCGCACTGGGCGCTCTGGAAATGGCGAGGGATATGCAGCTCGGCGTGCACGAGCTGTTGGCAAGCCGGCACAGCCTCGATCATCGACTCGGATTCGGCGTGGGCCTTGCAATGGGCCCGGCGACCGTCGGCCGGATCGGCTCGGAAGGCCGCCTCGACTATACCGCGATCGGCAATGTCGTGAACCTCGCCTCGCGCTTGTGTTCGATCGCGGATGATTTCGAGGTTCTTTGCGATCGCGCCGCGGCTCAAGCGGTGGGTTCGCGCCTGCCGCTTGTCGCTCTGGAGGCGCGTGTCCTGAAAGGATACGATCAGCCGGTCGCGATCTATTCCCTCGTCATCACCGGAAGAGCGTAGAACCACTCAGGCGCTGTCGCGGCTCGGCTTGGGCGCCGCGACCTTCGCAAGCCTGCGAAACGCATCGATGTCGAGGATCGTCAGACGTTCGCGCCCAAGCTCGATAACGCCCATCCGCTTCCAGCTCTGGAGCTGGCGGTTCACGGTTTCGCGCGTAATCCGGCTGAGGGACGCCAGTTCATCCTGTGTCGCGTGCACCTCCGCCCCGTAGTCGATCGCGAGCGTGAGAATGCGCCGGGCCAGCCGGGTCGCCGCAGGCAGGAAGGTTGTCTCCTCCATGCGCCGCAGGACGTCCCGCAGCCGCGCGCAAAGAAGCTCGATCAATTGCAACGAAATCGTGGGGTCGGTCGAAAGCAGCTTCATAAAATCCCGGCGGGGCAAAAAGAACATCTCCGTATCCTCCATGGCAACCGCATCCGCCGTTCGCGAGCGACCATCGAGAAGAGCGATTTCACCAAAGATGTCGCCGCCTCCGAGCAGATTGACCGTCATCTGCTGCCCCAGATCATTCGTCGTGCCGATGCGGATCAGGCCATGGCGGATGGCATAGAGGCCGTCGCCGGGATCGCCCTTCAGGAACAGGACCTCTCGCGCCGCCAGATGCCGAGGGCGACAGATGAGCGCGATCTCATCCAGCGTTCCCGGAAGCAAACCCGCGAAGAACGGGTTCACGGCCAGGAGGCTCGCAATGCGAAGAGGCCTATCGTTCATCTGGCGCCCCCGACATTCGGGTTTCCGGAGCAGCCTGAGCCTATGTGATTCAGCGCACAGAACCTGCGGCGTGAACGGTAGAGAACTCCGTCGCGACAGGCCGCCGCGACCGCATCCCGCGACCTCGGTGAGAGCCCGACCGAACGGAGCTCAATTGTGCACGACGCTCTGGACTTTTCTCATGCACTCTCAAGCCTAGCAGCTCAGGCTTCGCTGCGCGACCGGACGGCAGAAGCGTCGCCGGCGCCGCCGCCGGCACGCGCCGCCTCAGGTCTGCTTCGTTGGCTGATCCCGACTCATATCCTATGGCGCCGCGACGCCGATCCGAACCCGCTCGACGAACACACGTTGAGCGACATCGGGCTGTCTCGGATGGACATGCTCTACAGCGACCCGAAGAAATAGGTCGCAGGCGGCTCATGCCCGCGGTTCCCACAGGTCGAATGGGCGCTCTTCCCGCCCGGCCCGGAACCTCATCTCGACAGATCGCTCCGCATCGGAAGACAACCGCCAGCGTTTTCGCTTCATGACCCACGCACCGGTTCGGCAATGCTTGCGGTGGACCTCGCACCGCTCTCATGCCAGCATCCGGGGAGGCTTGATCCATCGTGGTGATCCCGGCCCTTACAGCGCCGGCTTCAGGTGTGAGAGCTTCTGCGAAGATGCAACGTCGTCTGGCCGCCATTCTCTCAGCCGACGTGGTCGGCTACATGCGCCTGAGCGAGGCGGCGGAAGAACCGACGCATCAACGGCTGATGAGCCTGCGCGCCGGCCTGATCGACCCTTGCGTGCGCGAGCATGACGGACAGATCGTCAAGAACACGGGCGACGGATTTCTGGCGACGTTCGATAGCGCGCCCGTGGCAGCCCGTTGCGCCCTGTCTCTCCAGCAGGCGCTTGCGGCAGCAACCGTCGATCAGCCCGCGTCCCTGCGGATCGCATTTCGGATGGGCATTCATCTTGCCGACGTCATCTTCGAGAACGACGACATCTTCGGAGATGGCGTCAATGTCGCCGCCCGGCTGCAATCCTACGCAGAACAGGGTGGGGTCATCGTTTCGGAGGCTGTTTTCGAACAGCTCGACGCAGCGGAGAGGACGCAAGGCTCCGACATGGGTGAGATCTTCCTGCGCAATCACGAGCGGCCGGTGCGAGTCTTCGCTCTCCGTCCCGAGACGGGGCATGCTCCCGTACGCAAGATCGGCGAGAGCCACGCCGGGACAGACGCAAGGGCCTCGATTGCCGTCCTGCCGTTCCGCATGAACGGCGCCCGATCGAACAAGGCCTCCATCGCCGATGGCGTGGTCGACTCGATCATTCAGTCGCTGTCGGGCCTCAAGGAATTGTTCGTCATATCGCGCGGGTCGACGCTGGAATTTGGCCGGCAGCGGATCGACCCGGTCGCCGTCGGGCGCAAGCTCGGCGTCCGCTACGTCATGGACGGCACCGTCTCGCTGTCCCACAGCCGCGTACGCATCAGCACCGAGCTCATCGCCAACGAGAACGGGGCGGTGGTCAGCGCCGATCACTACGACGGCCAGGTCAACGAGCTGTTCGACCTCCAGGACCGGATCGCACTGGAACTTGTCAGAACCGTCGCGCCCCATGTCCGGGAACGCGAGCTGCGGCGTGCCTTGCGTCAGCACCCGCAGAACATGACCGCCTATGACCTGCTGCTCCAGGCGCTGGACCTGCTCTACAAGATGGACGCCGACAGCTTTGCCCGTGCGCGCGGGCTGCTGCAGCAGGCCATGGCGCTGGACCCGTCCTACGCGCCGCCCTTCACCTACACGGCTCTCTGGCACGTCTTCCGCGTCGGCGAACTCGGCTCGCCCGACCCGGATGGCGATGCGCAGGCAGCGGTCGATCGGGCGCGCGCGGCCATCGAGCGCGACGGAAACGACCCGCTCGCGCTCGCGATCTACGGCCATGTCCAAGCCTACTTCCTGCGCGACGCGATCACCGCACAGCGCTTCCTCGACCGGGCGATCGAGGCCGGGCCGAGCGTGGCGATGGCCTGGACGATGAGCAGCGCCGCGCGCGGTTTCGCCGGCGACGGCCCATTGGCCGTCGAGCACGGCGAGACGGGACAGCGTCTCGCCCCCGCCGATCCCTACCGCTTCTGGCATGAGGGCATCCTGGCTCAGGCGCACTACATCAATCGCGACTACGATCAAGCGGTCGGTTGGGCGCGCAGTGCTGTTGCGCATAATCCCTCGATCCGCTTTACTTTACGCACGCTTGCCGCAAGCCTGGTCGCGGCGGGCCGCTCCAGGGAGGCAGCAAGCGCGGCTGATCGCCTTCTCTTGCTCCAGCCCGATTTTAGACTGACACCCTATGCGCCGCGCTGCCCGTTCGCTCCGCCTATTCTGGAGAAATGGATCGGGCACTTACGGGAAGCAGGCCTGCCTGACTGAGCCGACGCCTAACGAGTTTGCCGTAACAGCAACCGTGCGGGGTTCATGCGATGACCGGCAATACGGGCAATACCGGGAACACGGGTAATACCGGCAACACCGGAAACGCGGGCATCAGCGGCGACGCCGGAAACTGGTTCGTGCCCGACAGGGCGGATTTTCCGTTCTCGATGGAATCGACGGCGGCGGGCGGGCGGATCCGGGACCTCAAGAAATCGGTCCATATCCGGCTGGACCCGACGTCCGGATCGGTGAAAAAAGTCCTTTTCACAAATGCTGCCACCGGCGGGGAGCCGGCGACCTTCGCGGATCGCAACTGGGCCGCGCAATGGTATGCCTTCCGGGTGCTGACGGAGTTCGCCGCGACGAGCTGGAACACCGACCAGTTGAACAACGCCCTGGCGGACATCCTGATCGGCTTGAACGGCACGGAAGGGACGGAGACCAGGCAGGCGCGGGAGATCAAGAACCTGCTCGCTGCCGCGCGCGACGAGCGCGCATCGGCGCTGGGCGAAATCCTCGTGCAGGATGGCGAGTTCATCACCACCTTCATGGAAGCGCTGACGATGACGCCGGCCTCCCATCCGCGGACCTTCCGGGTCCTGCACATCGCCAGCCTGGTCGCGTCTTTCAGTGCCCTCTACTACAAGCAAGTCTTCCAGCGCCCGCGTCCATCCTGGGAATGCCCGGCGCTGATGCCCCCGATCCCCGTCCCCGGACATTCATCCTATCCCAGCGGCCATGCCACCCAGGCACATCTCATGGCGGCCTGCTTGGAGCACATGTTGAAGATCGTGACTCCGGCATTGCCGCAGGCTGACCAGACCGCCGCGAAAGAAACGCTCAGGGCCCTCGCGCGGCGCGTCGCGCGCAATCGCGAGATCGCCGGACTGCATTATCCGAGCGATTCCGCTGCCGGGGCGGCCCTGGCATTGGCGGCTTTCGGCAAATTGTCGAAACACAGCGGCACGGGGCAAAACGCAGCTCATTACACGCTTAAGTCATTCGGCGAGGCCGTGACGAAGGCCGCCGCCGAATGGAAAGCTGAGTGAGGAGGCGGCAATGGCCAGCCGCTCGCCCCACGGCACGACCAAGCCCCGCCCCCGGAACGGCGCCATCGCGCCCTATCCATTGCCACCGGCGACCTTCAATCCCGCGCATGCGAGCGACGAGGATTTGCAGCGGTTTGGCCTGCCTACCCCGGCGGAATTCAGGGGCAATCCGGCGGCCGCGGCATTTCGCCGGGCTTTCCTGCATCCGCGGCCGAACGCTCCGCCCTTGCAGTTCCTCAGCGTGCTGAAAGCCGCCGATATGGCTCCGCCCCCGGGCATCGTCCGCGTTGCCGCACAAGCCTCCTGGCCGATGCAGAAGAGCATGAACTGGTCGGGCGGTTATGTGACGCCCCGTGACGGCCGCAGTCTCGTCTCCGTCATGGCGAACTGGACTGTGCCCGCTGTCTCCGCGCCGCCCGGCGGAACGGAGCCGGAATACCAGAGTTCGACGTGGATCGGTCTCGACGGGCAGAAGCTCTATCTCGATTCCTCCCTCCCCCAGATCGGGACGCGGCAGCGCTGGCTTACGGGGCCCGCGCCGCATGCCGAGTATTTGAGCTGGTTCCAATGGTGGGCGCGGGGGCAGGATCTCCCGATTCAGGAGCTCGCACTACCTATCGATCCCTATGACGAGATCAGCGCGCTCGTCACCGTGCTCGACGAAACGACGGTGCGCTGCAATCTGAAGAATGTCAGCAAGGGCATCATCCTGCAGGCCTTCGACGCATCGGCGCCAGCGGGTTTGCGCATCGGCGGCGCCAGCGCCGAGTGGATCATGGAACGGCCAAGTCCGATGGGATCGGATGGGTGGGAACCCTACGCCTTTCCCATCTACACGCCTTTCGCCTTCACCCGTTGCGTGGCCGAATCTGCGGAGCCGGAGAAGCCCGATTTGTGGGAACACGACCTCGACAGCGCACGGCTGATCCGGATGTATGAAATCGATCGCAATCCGACGAGCGTCCGAACGATCTCGACCGCCCGCCGCATCCTTGAGCCGCCACAACGCCTCGAACTGACCCGCGTCGCGCCTTGAGCCGGAGCCTCGACCCCAAGCGCGGCTGACGGCGGCAACTACGCCGGCAGAGACAGCAACGCCTCCACCTCCGCAGCAGTCGGCAAGACCGCACCCCGGCGCGTGACCGAAAGCGCCGCCGCGGCGCTCGCATAGTTCAGCAGTTCGCGAACGGACGCGATATCGAGTTCGGCCAGTGCCGCCGGATGCAGCCGGCCGGTTTGCGCGAGCCGGGCCAGCAGCGCCGCATGGAAGGCATCCCCAGCGCCGACCGTGTCGCAAACCGTGACGGGCCGCCCGGGCACGGAGATCCGTCCGGCAGCCGAGAAGGCCGTTGCCCCTCGCTCTCCCTCGGTGATGACGACCAGTTGCGCGCCGAGGTCGAGCCAATAGGCGGCCGCTTCGGCGATGGTGATCTGCCCATCCCAGGCGATCCGCACATCTTCCTCGCTGGCCTTGATCAGGTTCGCGGCGCGATAGAAGCGTTCGGCCGCCGCCTGCCAGCCCGCCAGCCCGCCGAGGGCCGTCGGTCGCAAATTGGGGTCGACGCTGATGAACCGCCTGCCCTTCTCGCGCTCGGCCAGCGCGGCGAGGCTCGACCCCACCGGCTCGGCCGCCATGGTGTAGGACCCGAAAGCCAGTGCCTCCACGGCACCGGGAAGCGTCGCAGGCAGATGGGACGGCAGCAGCGAGCGATCCGCGGCACCCTCGCCATGGAAGCTGTAGCTAGGCTGGCCGCTCTCGTTCGTCGCGATGACGGAGAGCGTGCTGAGCCGGTCCGTCCGGACCAGATAACGGCGATCGACTCCTTCCCGAGCCAGGATATCGGCCAGCAGCGAACCGAATGCGTCGCGCGAAATGCCTCCGAGGAATCCGGCTTCGACACCGAGCCGCGCGAGCCCGATCACGACATTGAACGGTGAACCACCGGGAACCGCCCGCGCCGGCATCTCGCCACGCTCGGGCGCATCGACGAACAGGTCGATCAATGCCTCGCCACAGACCAGAATCATGGTGTTTCCTCAAATGCGACCTGCCGCAATCTACAGCACCTTTGAGAGCGAGAGGCTGAAAGTCGACGCCATGCGCCGCCCGGCACCTTCGTCTCTCTTGACGGCCGCCCCCAATTGCGGCGCTGATGATCGGGTCATTTCGCACACGCCTTCACGCGCTATGCCGGGAACCCTCCGGCGGCATGGCGCAGCCCGCTTTGACGCATCTCTGCCAGGTCGAGACGATAAAGCACAAAACTCCGGGCAATCGGACAAGACGGCCCGGTGATGCCATTGCAGAGTGCAGCGCGTCAGGCGCTGCCGATCCGACGACAGGCATCGCGAAGAAATTCGATGGAGCCGATTGCGCCGGCACCGTCGACGCAAGGACCATGTTTGGCACACTGAAGGAGACTGACATGCCATTCGTCACGACCAAGGACGGGGTCGAGATCTTCTATAAGGATTGGGGACCGAAAGACGCCCAGGCCATCATGTTCCACCATGGCTGGCCGCTCTCCTCGGATGACTGGGACGGGCAACTGCTCTTCTTCCTGTCGAAGGGCTATCGCGTCGTCGCGCATGACCGCCGCGGCCATGGCCGCTCCTCCCAGGTCTGGGAGGGGCATGACATGGATCACTACGCGGCGGATGCCTCGGCGGTCGCGCAGCATCTCGATCTCAGGAACGCCGTCCATATCGGCCATTCCACCGGCGGCGGCGAGGTTGCACGCTATGTCGCGAGGCATGGCGAGCCGCAGGGGCGCGTCGCCAAGGCGGTGCTCGTCAGCGCCGTGCCGCCTCTGATGGTCAAGACCGAAAAGAACCCCGGCGGCCTGCCGCTGGAGGTTTTCGACGGCTTCCGCAAGGCGCTCGCCGACAACCGGGCACAGTTCTTCCTCGACGTCCCCACCGGCCCCTTCTACGGCTTCAACCGGCCGGGCGCGAAGGTCGATCAGGGCGTCATCCGGAACTGGTGGCGCCAGGGCATGGAGGGCGGCGCCAAGGCCCATTACGACGGGATCAAGGCCTTCTCCGAGACCGATCAGACCGAGGATCTCAAGGCAATCAGCGTGCCGGCCCTCGTCCTGCATGGCGAGGACGACCAGATCGTGCCGATCGGCGCCGCCGCGCACGAGTCGATCAAGCACCTCAAGAACGGCAAGCTGAAGACCTATCCGGGCTTCAGCCACGGCATGCTGACCGTGAATGCCGACGTGCTCAACGCCGATCTGCTTGCCTTCGTGCAGAGCTGACACCGAGCCTGCGGCTGGTCGATCTCGGCCCGCCGCAGGCCGGCACCGGCAAGCCTCGCCGTGCTTCAGTCTGCGGTATCTTCACGGGCCTCCCGGTGGCCCCGGAAAAGGCGCCACAACGAACGCCCGATAGGCTTGGACGTGAGATGGGCTCCAGCGGGGCGGCGTTCGAGCGTGATCTTCTGTTCGTGATAGTCTTCCAGCCCCGGGCGGTGCCCGACGCTGATGAGCGTCGCATCGGCCAGTTCGCCGTCGAACAGCCCGAGCAGCACTTCCTGGCTCTCCTCGTCGAGCGCGGACGTCGCCTCGTCCATGACGATGATGTCAGGCTTCTGGATCAGCAGGCGCGCAAAGGCGACGCGCTGGCGCTCTCCCCCCGAAAGGATGCGGTCCCAATCGTCTTCCTCGTCGAGCCGCCTGGAGAGATAGCCTAGGCCACAGCGCTGCAGCGCTCCGGTCATCGTCTCTTCGTCGACCGGGCGCTCCGAAGCCGGGTAGAGCAGGATCGAGCGCAACGTCCCGCGCGGCAGATACGGCTTTTGCGGGACGAAGGCGATCGATTGCCCTGCGGGCACGCGGATCGAGCCTGATCCCCAGGGCCAGAGCCCGGCCAATGCCCGGATGATCGTGCTCTTGCCGGAGCCGCTCTCCCCGACGATCAGAACCTTCGCACCGCGCTCGATGGCGACAGTCGCATCCGCGACGACGATACGGCCATTGCTATGGGCCAGCGACAAATTCTCGATATGGATCGCCTCGTCCTCGCTCTCCCCGAGTTCGATCTGCGTATCCGCCTCCATGATCGTGCCGACATCGAGCGCCTGCAGCTCCTCGACCAGTTCGTCGACGCGCGTGACGGAGGCGAACCACTCCGCCAGCCTGACGAAATTGTCGACGAACCAGATTAGCGCCGCCTGAACCGCACTGAAGGCCGCCACGACCTGCACGACCGCGCCGAGCGTCACGGATCCCGCCAGGAATTTGGGCGCGATGAGCAGAAGCGGCACGATCGGGAACAAGGCTCCGTTGGTATTGAGCACGAGGGCGATGATGCCTTGCTGGCGGATGATCCCGAGCCAGGCGGTGACGACGCGCCGATAGTTCTGGCCGGCCGTGCTCAACTCGTCGGCATCGCCGCGGATCAGCGCGATGCTTTCGGCATTCTCGCGCAGCCGTGTCATCTCGGCCCGGAACTGGGCTTCCATCTCGTTCTTGTGCGAGACGAGACCCACGAGCGGCCTGCCGTTCAGATAGGCCGCGAGCGAGGCGATCGCCGCATAGAGCACGGCAGCGAAGGCCATATAGCTCGGAATCACGACCGTGACGGTTCCCAGCGTCACCTCGGCCGAGCCCGCGACCTGCCAGAGGATGGCGGCGAAGGTCGCCGCCGTGATGAAGGCGCTGATCAGCCCGATCGCCAACTCGACCAGTGGCTCGATCGAGAGGCGAACATCCTCGGCGATCCTGTATTCCGGCGCCGTCAGCTTCTTGGTCAGGAACCCCAGGCGGTAATAGCGCTGATCGGCGATCCACCAGCCCGAGACGCGCCGGGTCAGATTCTCGCGCCAGCGCGTCTGGAGCAGCATGCGGCAGACCACCAGCCCCGACACCGACAGGGTCGATGCCACGACCAGAAGAGGCAGCCATCCCGTCGCCGACCATACGCCCGGGACGTCGCGCTTCTCGAGCGCATCGAAGAACAGGCGGTTCCATTCGTTGATGCCGACCGCGCTCGCCGTTTGCGCGGCAATGAAGAGCAGTACGGCGGCCGTCAGCCCCCAGGCCCGCCAGCGCGTCTCCCGGTCGCTCCAGTAGCGGAGGGCAACCCGAAAGAACTGGCGCATGCGTGAACGCTGGGAGGGAGGCGGAGCGTCGGTCATCTGCTGTCCCGCCCCGCGGAGGTCACGAACAATGTTTGGCGGCAAGGGGGGCGTGCTATCGCTCAAGCCCAGTGCGCAAAGGGAGCGTCCTTGCAGCGGCGCAGGCGCGTTCTGCCCGGCGTCTCGAACGTCTCGCCATCGACGCGCGCAAGCGATGTTCCGTCGAGGAGGGTAAAGCGCGCGATCCCGTTTGCGTCAGACCACACCGCGACGACATATCGGTTCCCGTCGGAATCCTGGCATCGTTCATATCGCGCCGGAGTGACGCGGACGTCCGAACGGCGCAATTCCATCGCTCTCGAAGGCATGTCGAAACTTCTCCCGCTGCCTGCCTAAACGGTGAAGCCGCAGGCGGGGTTCCATGCCGGATGGTCGGAGCCGGTCGGTCGCGAAGGAGCGAAATGAGGACCGACGGCCGCGCATGCCTGCGCCGGCAAGCGTGATCGCGCGTCTCCGAGCTGCGCGGCTTCAGCGTCCTTCCGGCTTTTCCAGCACTTCGGCCATGGCCTGATAGCCACGAGCCCTGGCGTGCCGCAGCGGCGTGACGCCCTGCCCGTCCGCGATGGAGCGATCCGCTCCGGCGGCGAGCAGAGCACGGGCCGTCTCGACATGGCGTGGCCCGCCGTCGCCCAGCACCACCGACTCCATCAGAGCGGTCCAGCCGAGATTGTTGATATGGTCGAGCGGCGCCCCGGCCTCGATCAGCGCGCGAACGACGCGGTCATGGCCGAGATGCGCGGCCGCGATCAGCGCCGTGCCGTCATAGCGGCTGGTGATGAGCTTGGCCGAAGCGCCGGATGCCAGCAGCACCTTCACCATCGGCACGTCGTCGCGCACCGCCGCGATCGTCACCGCGTCATAGCGCTGGTCATCGAGCAGTCCCGGCTTCGCCCCGGATGCGATCAGGAGGCGCGCCGCCTCGGCCCGGCCCTGGAAGGCCGCGACATGCAGCGGCGTGCGGCCATTGCCGTCGCGTGCACCGAGATCGCTCCCCGCTGCGGCAAGCCGGCGGATGGCCGCGGCGTCGCCGGTCGCGGCCGCCGCATGCAAGCCGCGATAGGCTGCCAGCTCCGCCGGGCTCGGCGCCATCTGCGCTTCGGCCTGACCGGAGCAGACGACGGCAAGGAGCGCCAGGGCGCCCAGCAGCATTCTCGGCACGGCCGTACTCCTCGAACGACAAGGCAGGCTGCCGCGCGAGCGGCCACCTGCCTGACGATGACCGAAAGGCCGGGCTCAGCGCAGCTTCGCCTTCACCTTCTCGATGCCGGCATTGGCGCATTCCTCATCGAGATGGCCGCCGGGCGCACCGCCGACGCCGACGGCACCGATCACCTCGTCGCCGACCTTGACCGGCACGCCGCCGCCGAGCAGCAGGAAGCCCTCGATCGAGGCCATGTGGCGCGCGGCCGGGTTCTTCTCGGCACCCTCGGCGATCGCGCTGGTGACGTTGCGGGCCGAAGCCGCGGTGTAGGCCTTTTCGCGGCTTGCCGAGACGGTGTGCGGGCCGGCCCGGTCGGCGCGCAGCACGGCCCGGACAACGCCGGCGCGGTCGACGACCGTGGCGGTGACGTTGAAGTTCTTGGCAGCGCAGGCGTCGACGGTCGCCTGGGCGATTTCCTGCGCGACGGCGAGCGGCATGTTGCGCTCCTGCAGGACCTGGGCGCCGGCGACGGCCGGGATGAGAGCAAGCGCTGCGGCGGCGGCAAAAACGACCTTGGACATGATCTCTCCGATGCGGGGCATGAGCGCGAGCCCTGAGCTCGACTGGGACCAAGCTACCGAACCGCGCAGCGAAAAAAGATCGGTGCGGCGCCGGAGACCTCTCCGTAATCCTACGGAGAGGTCTGCGAGCACAGTCTCGTCAGCGGACCTGTTGAGCCGCTACCCTTCGAGGGCGATGCGGACCATCTCGGCCACCGAGCCGGCGCCGAGCTTCTCGGCGATATTGGCGCGGTGGGTCTCGATCGTGCGCGGAGAGACGTCGAGCGCGCGGGCGATTTCCTTGGTCGAAAGACCATCGGCGACGAGGTCGAGGATCTCGCGCTCGCGCTGTGTCAGCTTCGCCAGCAGCGCCTCTCGCCCGGCACGCACGGCCTGCGTCCGGCTGCGTTCGTCCAGCGCCGCGAAACCCGCCTCGATCGCCTCGAGCAGCACCTGCTCGTCGATCGGCTTGGTGAGGAAGTCGACGGCGCCGGCTTTGAAAGCACGACGGCAGGCGGCGACATCGCCATGGCCAGTGATGATGACGGTGGGCATTCGCTCGACCTCGGCCGCCATGCGCTCCAGCAATTGCAGGCCGGATGTCCCGGGCATCCGGATATCGGCAACGACGCAGCCGTCCGGGCGCGCGTTCGGGCGCTCCAGGAAAGCCTGGACACTGGCGAAGGGCTTTGACGCGAAGCCCATGGTGCGCAGCAAGAGCGCGAGCGCGTCGCGGACATCGACATCGTCGTCGATCAGATAGACCGTGCGGGCGGCAGGCTTCATTCGGCCGCGATCCCCTGCTCGCCGGCGAGAGCCGGAAAGCGAACCGTGAACACAGCGCCCTGGCCGGCGTCGCTACGCACCGATATGCGCCCGCCAGCCGACTCGACCAGGCGCTCACACAGCGGCAGGCCGAGCCCCATGCCGCCGCTCTTGGTGGTGAAGAACGGCTCGAACAGCCGCTCCAGATCTGCCTCCGCGATCCCCGGACCGGTATCGCTCACGGCGATCTCGGCCTCGTGCTCGACGAGGCGGGTCGCGAGTGTGATCTCGCGCCGGCCTCCGGAATTGCTCTCCATGGCCTCGGCCGCGTTGCGGACGAGGTTGTGCACCACTTGCTCGATCGCGACCCGATCGACCCGCGCCTGCAGCGGCGACGGGCTGAGTTCCAATCGCAGAGCGATTCCGCGCTCCTGCAGGTCGCGCTGGGTCAGGGCGACGACGTTGCGGACGATCCGGTTGAGATCGTGCGGTTGCGGCTGCGGCTCGCGGCGGGTCACATAGGCCCGCAGCCGCTCCAGGATCTCGCCGGCGCGCCGCGCGTGCCGCACATTCGCTTCGAGGACGCCGATCAGCTCGTCCGGCTTCGCCGCCCCGGAGCGCGCAAGCCGCAGGCCCGCCTGGCTCTGGCTCAGGATCGCCGTGAGCGGCTGGGTGATTTCATGGGCGATGCCGGACGCCATCTCGCCGACCGTGTTCACGCGCATCGCATGGGCCAGTCGCGCATCCTGTTGGTGCAGGCGCATGGCCTCGCGCGCCCGCTGGCTGGCGCGCCGTTCGCGCAGCACCGCCAGAAGCAGCAGCACGGCGAGCCCCGAAGCCACCGGCCAGCCGATCAGCAGCGCAGGCGGCAGGATCTCGGCGAAGGCCGGCCGCCGCTCCAGCGACAGGACGAGCGGCTGGGAGCGGCTGCCCAGTGCCCGCTCGAAGGCGAGCTCAGGCATCGCCATGCCGGGCGGACGCTCCCTTCCCTGCTGGACGATCACGGCCCCGGAGCTATTGCGAAGCGTAAGCGCTGTCTCCTCCGGCAAGCCACTCTCCGGCTCGGCCATGCGCGTGGCGTCGATGACGAGAACCAGCGCCCGCGGCTCGGAACCGTTATCGGGAACACGTTTGACGAGGGCGTAGAAGGGCTTTCCCCCGCGGCTGGGCAGCGTGCTGGCTTGCCCCGGCGAAAGCTCCCGGATGCGCGCCGCGAGCGCGGCCGGATCGAAATCCTTGAGGTTCTCGACGGCTTTCCCGTCGAGAACCTCCGGCGGAGCGCCTGATCCTGCCAGCTCAACGGCCGCGATACGCGGATAGAAGCGCTGCATTGCCTCGACGACCGCCCGGAACGTGGCGGAGTCCGCGGTCGAACTCGCCAGTACCGCCGCCAGGCTGGTGAGATGCGCGTCATGTTGCTCGGCGCGTTGCGAGATCACGCGATGAAGCGTCGTCCCCTCGCGCTGGAGCGCATCACGCGCACGAATGGCTTCGATCGCCGCTCCCAGCCCCAGGCCGGCGAGCGCGAGCGGAATCCACAGCAGCAGGAATCTGGCGAGTCGGGATTTCAAGGGCACGATCCGGTTCGCCCCGAGCCTACTGCGCCAGCCTGGTGCCGTCACCGTGCTCTGTCATCACGCGATGCGCGGAAGGTCTTGCCGCGGCAACCGCAGCTCAATAGGCTCCCTTCCGACGCGCCGATGACAGGCGCGCACCAGGGGAAACGCCTATGCCAAAAATGTTCAGCAAGCTGGCCGCGCTCGGTCTCGCCGCGGCCGCCTTTTCCGTGTTCGCCGCTCCTGCCTCGGCGCAAGCGACGCTCGAGGCTGTGAAGAAGCGCGGCAAAGTTCTCTGCGGCGTCTCCCCGACGGCTCCGGGCTTCTCCTATGCCGACGACAAGGGCGTCCGTCAGGGCTTCGACAGCGATATCTGCCGCGCCATTTCGTCCGCCGTCTTCGGTGTGCCGGACAAGGTCGATTTCGTTCCGCTCAACACCAATGTGCGCTTCCAGGGCCTGCAATCGGGCGAGGTCGACATCCTGTCGCGCCAGACGACGATGACCTTCTCGCGCGACACCTCGCTCGGGCTCGATTTCGCGCCGGTCGTCTTCTATGACGGCCAGGGGCTGATGGTTTCGAGCAAGCTCGGCGTGAAGAGCGCGGCTGAGCTGTCGCAGTCGGCCGTCTGCATCCTGCCCGGCACGACGACGCTGCAGAACCTCGAAGACTACTTCAAGCCGCGCAACATCAAGTACGAGGCGGTCGTCTTCGAGAATCCCGACGAGTGGCGCAACGCCTTCTTCTCCGGCCGCTGCGACGTCATCACCACCGACCGCTCGGACCTGGCCTCGGTGCGCGCGATCGCGAACGACCCGAAGCAATACGTCATCCTGCCCGAGACGATCTCGAAGGAACCGCTCGCTCCCGTCGTCCGCCAGAACGACAGCAACTGGCGCGATATCGTCTCCTGGACGGTCAACGCCCTGATCGCGGCCGAGGAATACGGCATCACCAAGGCCAATATCGACGAGCAGCTCAAGAGCAAGGATCCCGAGATCCAGCGCCTGCTCGGCGTCAACGGCGATCTCGGCAAGATGCTGAACCTCGACAACAAATGGGCMTACAACGCCATCAAGCAGCTCGGCAATTACGGCGAGCTCTTCGAGCGTCACCTCGGCGAGAAGACCCCGCTCGGCCTCACCCGCGGCCCGAACCAGCTCTGGACCAAGGGCGGACTGCTCTACTCCCCGCCCTTCCGGTGATCCCGGCCATCGCATCGGACCGCAAAGTGGCTTCCGCTTTTCGGAAAATCCGATGCAATACCAAATAAATAGATCGCCGTCGTCGCGTCCGGTGGGACGCGCGGCGATCTGGCGTTCCCTCGATTGACCTGAGACCGCCGGCCGCCGCGCGCGGCCGGTGCGTCTCCAGCACGGAACAGCCCGATGGCCTCTCCAGCATCCAGCCCGCTGCGGCTCATCTACGACGTGCGCGTGCGCGCCGTGCTCTACCAGGTCGTGGCCGTCGTCCTCGTCGTCGGGATCGGCCTCTATCTATTCGGCACTGTCTCGCGGAAGCTCGCCGAACAGAACATCGCGACGGGATTCGCCTACCTCTCGCGGCCGGCCGGTTTCGTCATCAGCCAGTCCTTCATCAGCTACGAATCCAGCGACAGCTACGGCCGCGCCATTCTCGTCGGGCTGCTCAACACGGTCTGGGTCTCGATCTTCGCCGTCATCCTGTCGACGGTGCTCGGCCTGATCGTCGGCATTGCCCGGCTGTCGCGCAATCCGCTCCTGTCCTTCCTCGCCCTGATCTATGTCGAGGCGCTGCGCAATGTGCCGCTGCTGCTCTACCTCTTCCTCTGGTATGCGCTGATCGTCGCGGTCTTCCCGCCAGTGCGGGATGCCTGGCAGATCCTGCCTGACGTCTTCCTGAGCAATGGCGGCCTGATCGTACCCTCGCTGCGCTGGTCCGCCGCCCATACCGGCGTGCTCGCCTCCGTCGCAGTCGGCGTCGCGCTCGCCTTCGTCGTCGCGTCCATCCTGCGGCGCCACCGGGTCGTGTCCGGCCATGCCCGGGCCGCCTGGCCCTTCGTGCTGCTTGCCCTCTTCGCGCCGCCGCTGATCGGGCTGCTGCTGTTCCAGCCGGACCTCGTGGTGAACTGGCCGGAAAAAGGGCGCTTCCGCATTACCGGGGGCCTGCAGGTCACGCCCGAATTCACCGCGCTTCTGGTCGGGCTCGGCCTGTCGGCTTCCGCGGGCATCGCCGAGATCGTCCGCGCCGGCATCCTCGCGGTCGGGCGCGGCCAGTGGGAGGCCGCACGTGCCGTCGGGCTGCACGACCGCCAGACGATGCGGCTCGTCGTGCTGCCGCAAGCGCTGCGCGTGATCATTCCGCCGCTGACGAGTTCCTATCTCTCGACCTTCAAGAACTCCTCGCTCGCCATCGCGATCGGCTATCCCGATTTGGTGATGGTTTCCAACACCACGATGAATCAGACCGGGCAGGCCATCGAGGGCATTGCGATCTTCATGCTGGTCTATCTCAGTCTGTCGATCACGATCTCGCTGCTCATGAACTGGTACAACGCGCGCGTCGCTCTGGTGGAGCGCTGAGATGTCCGAGCTCACCAACACGGCCATGCTCGGCGTCGAGCGCAGCGACCGGCCTCTGCAGGGCCGCCGCCTCTGGCTTTCGGGGCTGAAGCCCTTTGTCGGCTCCCCGCTCAACGCCGTCATCACCCTCGCCTGTCTCTGGCTGATCTACCGCCTCGTGACCGGCGCCTGGGGCTGGCTCGTCACCCGCGCGGTCACGGAAGGTGGGCCGCAGGCCTGCAAGGTCGGAAACGGGGCCTGCTGGCCCTTCCTGGCCGCGAAGCTGCGCTTCATGATCTTCGGTTTCTACCCTTACGAGGAGCATTGGCGGCCGGCGCTGGCGGTACTGCTGTTCCTTGCAGCTTTGATCATCTCGATGATCCCGCGCTTCTGGTCGCGGCGCCTGCTCTGGCTCTGGCTCGCGGTCGTGCTGGTCTGCGGCGTGCTGATGTACGGCGGCGTGCTCGGCCTCACCGTGGTGAGCACCACGAACTGGGGCGGACTGCCGCTCTCCTTCATGCTCTCCTCGATCGGGCTCGCCTTCGGCTTCGTGCTTGGCGTGCTGCTGGCGCTGGCGCGCTCCTCGAAGCTGCCGGCGATCCAGGTCATCGCCGTGATCATCATCGAAACGGTGCGCGGCGTTCCGCTGGTCTCGATCCTGTTCATGGCCTCAGTGATGCTGCCGCTGTTCATGCCGGATGGCGTGACCATCGACAAATTGCTGCGAGCGCAGGTCGCGATCATCATCTTCGCCGGCGCCTACATCGCCGAGACCGTCCGTGGCGGCCTGCAGGCAGTGCCGAAGGGCCAGCATGAAGCCGCCGCCGCGCTCGGCCTCGGCTATTGGCTGTCGATGCGCAAGATCGTGCTGCCGCAGGCGCTCAAGATCGTCATCCCGCCGCTGGTCAACATCTTCATCGGCTTCTTCCAGGACACGACGCTGGTCACCATCATCGGCCTGCTCGATTTCCTCGACACGGTGCGCTCGGCGATGCGCGATCCGGTCTGGCAGGGCATCGCCGTGCTGGAGGGCTATGTCTTCGCGGCGCTGGTCTATGCCGTGTTCAGCTACGGCATGGGCTCCTACAGCCGCTTCATCGAGCGCCGCCTGCGGACGGACCACAGTCATGGCCGGAGTGCCTGACGAGGCCGGAAACGTGTTCAGACCCTGATTTCGCGCAAAACCGGTCTCCCGGCCGGCAGCCGCGCAATGTTCCAGCAAGCCGGGACGCCGACCACTCCATGTGATTCACCATGGAGGGCGGAAGATGCGTTCCAGCTCAGGCCACTCAGCGGCGCTCGCCGGCCGCGCGTTGCATAGCTATATCAACCTCGTGCAGCGAACCACCCGGTTCAGGCCGGTCATTCCCGGGGCTTGTCCGTGGGAGCGCAGCCGCGAGCCGTTCATCGCCCTGACATGGCATGGCCAGCAGATGCTGAGCCTTGCGGCGCTCGAGGGGGCGTCGCGCGTGGCAATCCTGGCATCTCTGCATTTCGATGGCGAGGTCGTCGCTTCGGTTGTCGAGAGGGCCGGATACCGGACCATCCGTGGCTCGGGAACTCAGAGCCGCCCGAAAATTCAGACCAAGCGGGCGATTCCCGCCTTCTTCGAGATGCGGGATGCCCTCCGCGACGGCACCAGCGTCGTTCTCACGGCTGACGTGCCAAAAGTGTCGCGCGTGGCCGGCAAGGGCGCCGTGCAACTCGCCCGCGTTACCGGCCGGCCGATCTATCTCTTCGCCGCCGTCACCAGCGCCCGCTTCGATCTGACCAACTGGGACCGAGCCAGCATCGCCCTGCCCTTCGGCCGCGGCTGCATCCTCTGGTCGGAGCCGCTCTATGTCCGAAAGGGTGCCGATGACCGCGAGGTCGGCCTCATCGCCATGGACATCTCCGCCCGCCTCGACGACCTCCACGCCGCCGCCTATCAATCGCTTGAGCGGGCGCGCTAGAGCGTTCGAAGAAATGGATACCGGTTCGCGCGAAGAAAAGGCAGCAAAACAAGGGCTCGGAGCATTTCCGTGGTTCGGAGGAACGCGGAAACACTCCAGGCATGGTTTTGCCCCGTACCGTCAGGGACGGCCCGGTGGCGGACAATCGGCCGGATTGCCGCAGATGTTTGCCGGAGGGCGCAGGATCTCCGGCTCGCCCGCCGGCTCGATACGAATGCGGCTGAGATCGCCCGAGAAACGCAGGCCGAGGCCCGAGGAAATGAGGACGATCCGCGCGCGCGGCGATGCGAGGATCGTCGCATTGGCGCCCGCCAGAAAATGGGCGCTGCCGCCGAGGCTGGCATAGTCCCCGAACACATCCTCCCGCCGGTCGAGCCCGTAGACCAGCATGATCACCCGGCCGTAATCGGCGCCGAGTCCAATGCCGACCGACAGCGCCGACCAGATCACCGGCTCGGCAGGCCCGTCCGAGAAACGCAACTCGCCGCTGCCATGCCGCCCGCCGACAACGAAAGAGCCGCTCAGCTCGCCGCCGACGATATAAGCGTTGGGCTCGCCGAACAGGGCGAACGCCCGTTCGATCGGAAGGCTCACCGTCTTCGACGCTGTATCGAATACCCCCTCGACCAATCGCAGAATATCGTTGCGCGATGTCGTCGGCAGTTGGCCCGGCCGGATCTGTTCCTTCGCCGGCGGTTTGCCCTGTGCCCATGTGGTGGTTTCGATCGGCGCGGCCGCGAGCAGCGCCGCCAGCGCCCAGACCGGGCAGCCTCCCCTTGCCATGGTGCGCAACGCAGACATCAGGTCGGCAGATCCATGGAAGAGTTGAACGGCAACGCTATTACGGTCCATGCAGAGCGAGGCAGAGCAGCGCGCCCTGTCCCACAAGCCATACCCGCACAGAGGCTCCGTGACGACCCGCAACATTGAACCGATTTCCATGCGGCTGTCGGCGGCGGCTTCGGGCGCTCATGATCTTCGCGGTAGCGGAGGCCTGTGGTGACCTCCCTGTCGCGCGCCCTCACGATCCGGCTGGGCCTGCTGGGCGTCGTCCTGTTCGCGGCCTTCATCGCGGCCGTCCTGGCCTTCACCTTCATCACCGAAGACCCCGGCGCCCTACGCAACGACGTCACCTCACAAATCATCCAGCAAAGCGTGCGGCCGTCGACGGGCAGCGCACTTCAGGTCGAGAAGACCGCCGGGCTCGTGCAGATCGAGCAGGCCAGCCCCCGTCTCTGGTATCTCGTCTCCGATGGACGTTCCGTCGTCGAGTATGCGCCAGAGTTGCGTCCGGGGTTGCCCATCGACATCCGATTGGATGGACCGACGATCGCGGCGCAGATGCGCGTCGGCGGCGACAACGCGCTCGCCTTCGACGTGATCGAGAAGGATGGCAGCCGCGTCATCGTCGCGACCGGCGGCGGCGTGCCGGGCTGGGACCTGATCCTCGGCTATTTCCTGCGCGCGATCGCCGGTCCGGCGTTCGCGATCTCGGTGGTCTTCGGCATCATGATCGCCGCCGCGATCGCGATGTCGGTCTCCTACATCAGTGCGCGGCTCCGCAGCGCCGCCGAAGCGGCGGCACGCATCGATCCGCGCGCGCCGCGCGGCTTGCTGCCGACAGAGGAGACCCCGGTCGAGCTCATGCCCCTGACGACCGCGCTCAATTCGGCGCTCGACCAGATCGCCGGCAACATGGAGGGGCAGCGGCGCTTCATGAACAATGTCGCGCACGAGTTGCGCACGCCGCTCGCGGTGATGCGCAGCCGGGTCGACGCGCTTCCGGACGAACCGGCGCGCCTGCAACTGACCACGGATCTGAGCCGGCTGACCACCATCGTCTCCTCCATGCTGCAGCTCGCGCGCCTTCATGCGACCGAGCTGCCCTTCGAGCCGCTGCAGCTCAACGCGCTCGCTCGCTCCGTGCTGGCCGAGCTCGCGCCGCTCATCCTCAGCCATGGCGTGGATGTCGCCCTGGAGGAGGAGGGCGATCTGCACGCGATGATCGATGCCAATGAGCCCACGGTCCGGGCCGCGCTCGCCAACCTCGTCGACAACGCCCTGCGCCATGCCAAGGCCCGATCGATCATCCTGGTCCGCGTCCTCGACGCAGCTGTTCTGGAGGTCATCGACGACGGGGTCGGCATCGCCGCGACCAAGCGCAGCCAGGCGATGGAACCGTTCAACCGCATGTCGCAGGGTTCGACTGGGGCCGGCCTCGGCCTGACGATCGTGCGCGACATCATGGCCGCCCATGGCGGCTCCATCGCCATTCTCGGCAATGAGGGCGGCGGCACCACGGTGCGCCTGGCATTCCCGCCGGACGGCACCGGCAGCGATTGAGGTGGGCCAGAACCGACTCCGGCTCTAGCGCACCGGCTCCATCGTCTTCAGCATGTAGCCGATGCCGCGCAGCGAGGTGATTTCGACCTGGGCGCCGGCATCGCGGAGCTTGCGGCGCAGGCGCGAGATCTGAGCTTCGAGCGTGTTCGATTCGATCAGGTCGTCGAAGCCGTAGACCGCCTCGATCAGCACGTCGCGGGTGACGACGCGGCCGACCCGCTGCACCAGCGCCTCGAGGATCAGCCCCTCGCGCCGGCGCAGGTCGAGAGCCTCGCTCCCGACGCGGGCACTGCGGCCCTCGAGATCGAGCGAGAGATTGCCCGCCGCAATGACCAGCGATCGCTTGGGGTGGCGGCGCCGCACGATCACCCGCAGGCGCGCAAGCAGTTCTCCCGGCTCGAAAGGCTTGACCAGATAGTCGTCGGCGCCGCCATTGAGGCCTTCGATGACGTCGGTCTTCGCGTCGCGCGCGGTCAGGATCAGGAAGGCCGGGCGCGCCTCTTCCGCGCTGAGCGCCTTGACGATGGAAAGGCCGTCCCCATCGGGCAGCCGCCGGTCGACGATGGCGATATCGAAGGGCGCCGTCCGCAGGGCCGCCAATGCGGCATCGATCGTCGTGGTGCGATCCACGATCAGCCCTGCATTGGTGAGAAGCGACGAGAGGAAGCTCATCAGATCCGGCTCGTCCTCGACGATCAATGCGCGCATGTCGATCCTGTATAGATGCAGGGATGGAACGTGATGCCGGACAAGGGACGGGAATTCCAGACATCCCGCCCCATCCCTACCAGGGAACGGTCCGAAAAGGACCGAGGATCAGGGCAGCTTCGCAAAGCCGGCCGCAATAACGAGGTCAGAAGCGGTAATTCAGGCCGGCCTTGACGAGATGCTCGGTGACGCCGATGCGGCTGCGGGTGTTGCTGAACTGGAAGTTCTGCTTGCCGAGCGAAACGTAGTTGTATTCCAGCTTGGCCGAGAGATGGTCGGTGATGGCGTATTCGGCGCCGGCACCGACCACATAGCCCATCTTGCCCTTGGTCTTCGAGAGCAGGCCGTCGCTGGCCTTCAGGCTGCCATAGGCCAAACCGCCCGTGCCGTAGACCAGCACGCGATCGAAGGCGAGGCCGGCGCGCGCCTTCAGCGTGCTGACATAGCGCATATCGACGCTGGTGCCCGCCCCTCTCCGCCTGGAGTTGCTGCTCGTGCCGTTCATCGACGCGTCGCCCTCCATGCCGAAGACCATGTTGCCGAGTTGCACGTTGTAGCCGAGCTGGCCGCCGAACAGCACTGCGTTGCGGCTCTTCTTGGCGGCGCCCTCGAAGCGGTCGAAGGCCGCGCCGGAATGGATACCGGCATAGATGCCGTTCCAGTTATAGGTGCGCGGCGCAGTATAGGCCGGCCACTCCTGGGTGCGCGGCAGGGCGCGATCCGCCGCCGCTGCAGGCACAGCGAAAAGGGCCAGCAGGCCAAGACCCGCCGTCGGGATGGTGCGAGACATAACAACTCCTTGCGGCGGCATTCCCTGCCACCGACGCAACTGCCTGCGCCCTGTCTCCGCGGATCGGAGCGGGTCGGCATGCGCAGATTGCGAACGAAGATTACGGCAATGTTGCCCAAGGAAGAGGCAGCGGCGGCGCGCTCAAGCGCCCCCGCCCGGGAAGCCCCATCGCCCGGCAGCTCTCGCACCGGGTCGGCAATATTGCGCCGCAGCAGGAGTTGTCAGAGTACGGGTTCGACCTGCTTTCCAAGCTCCTCCACCGGCGGAATCCGGCCAGCCTCGAACCAATAGGCCGCCGCAGCGCGCGACATCGCCGCGCCGTCATGCCCGATCCCCGGCACCGTGACGAGCTGCCAGTTGCAGGGCACGCCGAGACGCGCAGCCTCGGCCCGGGCGAAGTCGAGCATGAAATGCGCGCGGCCATAGCGATGCGGCCCCTGCGCCAGCGCCTCGGCCTGCGCCGGCAGGTTCGGATCGTCGGTGACGATGTCGCGGTCGCCGGCGAAGAGCATCATGGGATAGGCGAGCCAGCGTGTGAGCGCACCGCGGTCGAGATCGAGCCCGCCGAGCCCTTCCGGGAAGCGCCTATCGAGCGTCGGCAGGGTGTACCAGCCTGGGTTGGAGGCCATCGCCGCCGCGAAGAGCTCCCCACCCTCTGTCGCCAGCATGCGGTGCACGAACTGCCCGCCGGCCGAATGACCGAAGATGCGGATGACCGGGCGGTCGATCACCCCGCCGGCGCGCAACGCGTCCAGCACGCGCTCGGGCACGGCGTAGAGCCATTGCTCGCGCGGAGCGATGGCATCGTCGGCGGAGACGATCAGGCCGTTGTTGTAGCCTTCGGCCTTCGGGAAATGCGCGTCGGGAAAGGTCGGCGCGACGATAAGCAGGCCGTGCTTCTCGGCCGCATCGACCCAGAAATCGCGATAGTCGTCGCCATTACGCATCATGCCGTGCTGCACGACGATAACGGGATCGTTGGGCTGATGGCGGGCGGGCCGGTAGAAGTTCACGACGAGCGGCCGGTCAGGATGGCGGCGGTCGATGAAAGGCAGCGTGCTGCGGCCGACCGGCGGCTTGAGGGTGGTGGTGGTCATGCGGCCTCCGGAGCCTTGTGCAGATGACATGCGGCGCTGCGCCCGGGCGCGATCTCGACGAGCTTCGGCTGAACCTCGCGGCAGACCGGCATCGCCTGCTCGCAGCGCGGATGGAAGGGGCAGCCGGGCGGCGGAGCCAATGGCGAAGGCAGCTCGCCCTTGAGCGGCTGGAAAGCGCGCTTGCGCCGGGCCGCCGAGGGGATCGCGGCGATCAGCGCCGCACTATAGGGATGCGCCGGCTCGGCGAATATCTCGGTCGCCCGCCCGACTTCGACGATACGGCCGAGATACATGATCGCGACCCGGTCGCTGATATGCCTGACGAGGCCGAGATCGTGGCTGACGAAGAGATAGGTCAGGCCGTGTCGCTCGCGCACATCCATGAACAGGTTGACGACCTGCGCCTGAATGGAGACATCGAGCGCCGAAACCGGCTCGTCGCAGACCAGGAAATCGGGTTTCACGGCAAGCGCCCGCGCGATGCCGATGCGCTGGCGCTGTCCGCCCGAGAACTGGTGCGGGTAGCGCTCGCGATAGGCAAGGTCGAGCCCGACCTCGCTCAGCGCCTGATCCACCGCCTTGTCGATCTCGCCCCTGGGCAGCAGCTTGTGGACGCTCAGCGCCTCGCCGACGATTCGGCTGACCTTCATGCGCGGGTCGAGCGAAGCGTACGGGTCCTGAAAGATCATCTGGACCTTGAGCAGGAAGTCCAGCCGCTCCTTGCCTTTCAGCCCCGCGACAGGCCGCTGCTCGTAGACCACCTCGCCCGCGCTCGGCTTGAGGATGCCCGTGACGACGCGCGCGAGCGTGGACTTGCCACAGCCGGATTCCCCGACGAGGCCGAGCACTTCGCCGCGCTTGACGCTGAGGTCGATACCGTCGACGGCGCGCAGCACCGGCGGCGCCTTGCCGCGGCCAGTCGCCATCAGGATGCGCTCCGCCAGCGTCGGATTGCGGCGAAAATGCTTGGTGACGCCCTTGAGCTCGATGATGGGCGCGCTCATGCCGCCTCTCCAAACGGGACCGGGTTATGGCAGCGGAAGCTGCGGGCGCCCTCGGCCGTCGTGGTCGGGTCCTGCTCGGCGCAAACCGGCTGGACGCGCGGACAGCGCGGCCGGAACGGGCAGCCGCTCGGGCGCGCATCGATGCGCGGCGCGACGCCGTCGATCTGGTTCAGCCGCTCGCCGGGCGCGACATTGGCAGCCGACGAGTTGAGCAGGCCGAGCGTGTAGGGGTGACGCGGCGCATCGAGAACCTGATCGACCGGGCCGATCTCGACGACGCGGCCGGCATACATCACCGCCACCCGGTCGGCGAGCTCGGCCACGACCGCGAGGTCGTGCGTGATCCAGAGCACGGCGGTGCCGGTCTCGCGGCTGAGCTTCTGCACCTCGAACAGGATCTGGCTCTGGATGGTGACGTCGAGCGCCGTCGTCGGCTCGTCGGCGATGATCAGGTCGGGCGCATTGAGCAGCGCGGTCGCGATCGCGACGCGCTGGCGCATGCCGCCGGAGAACTCATGCGGGAACTGCTTCAGCCGCGCCTCGGGCGAGGAGATGCCGACGCGCGCCAGCGCCTTCGAAGCCTCCGCCAGCGCCTCGTCGCGTGTGCATTGACGATGCTCCAGGATCGCCTCGCTCATCTGCTCGCCGATGCTGAGCACCGGGTTCAGCGTCATCAGCGGATCCTGGAAGATCATGGCGATGCGGTCGCCGCGCAGATCACGCAGCCGCTCTTCCGAAGCGGCGCGCAGATCCTCGCCGCCGAAGCTGATCGTGCCGCCGACGATCTCGCCCGGCGGGTCGATCAGCCGAACCAGCGAGAAGCCGGTCACCGACTTGCCGGAACCGGACTCGCCGACGAGCCCCAGCACCTCGCCGCGCGCGACGCTGAGATCGACGCCGTCGACGGCGGGCCAGGCACCGTCGAGCGCATGGAAGACGGTCCTGAGACCGCGGACATCGAGCAGGGCGTCGGTCATGAGCGCACGTTGAAGCTGCGGCGCAGCCGGTCGCCGACAAGGTTGAGCGAGACGATCAGCAGCACCAGCGCAATGCCGGGGAAGACCGCGATCCAGTATTCGCCCGAGAGCAGGAACTCGAAGCCGTTGGCGATCAGCAGGCCGAGCGAGGGCTGCGTCACCGGCACGCCGACGCCGAGGAAGGACAGCGTCGCCTCCAGCGTGATCGCGCTGGCGACGCTGATCGAGGCGACGACCAGCACCGAGCCGACCGAATTCGGCAGGAGGTGAGCAATCATGATGTGTCGGGTCGGCAGGCCGAAATTCAGGGCGGCCTCGATATATTCCTTGCGGCGCTCGACCAGCGCGGAGGCGCGCATCAGCCGGGCATATTGCGCCCATTGCACGAGCACGATGGCAAGGATGACCTTGTCGACACCGCGGCCGATCGAGGCGAGCAGCACGAGCGCGATCAGGATCGAGGGAAAGCCGAGCATGAAGTCGACAACGCGCATGATCACGGCGTCGACCGCGCCGCCGAACTGTGCGGCAAGAAGCCCGGCCGAAATGCCGATGAACAGTGCCCCCAGCGTTGCCGAAAGGCCTACCATCAGGCTGGTGCGCAGCCCGTAGAGGATGGCGCTCAGCATGTCGCGGCCCTGTGAATCCGTGCCGAGCCAATAGGTCATGCCGTTCATGCCGGCCTCGCCCGGCGGCAGCCGGTTGTCCATCACGCTGAGGGCGGCGAGGTCGTGCGGGTTCTGCGGCGCGATGAACGGCGCAAGCAGAGCGAGCAGGACCATGATGCCGAGCAGGATGGCCGCACCGCGCGTCGTCGGCCGGCTGCGGATGCGGCGCAGTACCTTCTCGCGCAGGGGTGTGTCGGCATAGGCGGGAACGGCGGGCGCCCTGGTCTTTGCGCTCATGCCATCTCTCCCGTCAGCTTCACCCGCGGGTCGAGCGCGGCATAGAGGATGTCGACGAGGAAGTTCACCGCGACGAAGAGCAGCGTCGCCAGCAGGACATAGGCGACCACCACGGGCCGATCGAGCTGGTAAACCGAATCGATCAGCAGCTTGCCCATGCCCGGCCAGGCGAAGACCGTCTCGGTGATGGTCGAGAAGGCCACGAGGCTGCCGAACTCGATGCCGACCACCGTGACGACCGGGATCAGGATGTTGCGCAGCACGTGGCGGCCGACGATGCGTCGCGGCCGCACGCCCTTGGCGCGGGCGTATTTGACGTAGTCTTGCGTCATCGTCTCGGTCGTGCCCGCGGCGACGAGGCGGATCATCAGCGCCATGTTGGGAATGGCGAGGTTGATCGCCGGCAGTGCCAGATGCTTCAGCCCGTCCAGCGTCAGCAGGCTGGTCTTGAAGCCGAGGACGGAGACCGTCTCGCCGCGCCCGGCCGTCGGCAGCCAGCCGAGCAGCACGGCGAAGAGCAGGATCAGCATCATGCCCTTCCAGAAGCTCGGCAGAGAAAAGCCGAGGATGGTGCTGCCCATGATGATGCGCGAGGGCCGGCTTTCCGGATCGAGCCCGGCATAGAGCCCGAGCGGCACGCCGGTGAAGATCGCCAGCGTCATCGCCAGCAGCACAAGCTCGAAGGTCGCGGGCAGACGCGCCAAGATCAGTTCGATCGCCGGCACGCCATGAACGAAGGAGCGGCCCAGGTCGCCTTTCAACGCGTTACCGATGAAGACGAAATATTGCTGCCAGATCGGCAAATCGAGACCGAGGCGCCGGATCAGCGCCTCGCGCTCGGCCGAGCTGACCGAGGGCGAGACCAGAAGCTCGATCGGATCGCCGATGCCATAGACGGCGAAGAAGACGACGACCGAGACCGCGAGCAGCACGAGCACGCTCTGGATCAGCCGCTGCAGGACATAGGCGGTCATGGGGTGAGACCGGCTCCGCTACGTGTTGCGAACGGGCGGCCCTGGCGGGCCACCCGTCACTTTCGGGGGACTTGCCCGGCGAGGCTTACTTGGCGGCCGGCTTGACCGACATCGCCAGCATGTACTGGTCGGCGCGACCGGTGACAGCGAGGTTGGACTTGAAGGCCCAGACGCCACTCTCGAAGTGCAGCGGGATGAAGGCGCCGTCGGCGAGCACGAGCTTGCCGGCCTCCTGCAGCAGTTCGGCGCGCTTGGCGTCGTCGAGCGTGGTCACGGCCTCGCGGATCACCTTGTCGAACTGGTCGTTCTTGTAGCCGCCATAGTTCGAGCCACCCAGCGTCTTGGTCTCGTTCGGGGTCGGCGGCCACTGGCGCAGGAAGGACGCGGCCTCGCCGGTGCCGGAGCCCCAGCCGCCGAGTGCAACGCTGAATTCCTTCTTGGCCCGGCGCGGGAAGTAGATCGCCCGCGTCATCGCGTCGACCTCGGTCTTGATGCCGATCTGGGTCAGGTACTGCGCGACCGCCTGGGTGATCTGGCTGTCGTTGATGTAGCGATCGTTGGTGGTCGACAGCGTGAGCTGGAAGCCCTTGGCATAACCGGCCTCGGCCAGCAGCTTCTTCGCCTGCGCGGGGTCATAGGCCAGCTTCGGCGGGTTCGGCAGCGTGCCGAACATCCCGGTCGGCAGGTACTGGTAGGCGGGCTCGGCAGCGCCATCCATGATGCGCTTGACGATGGCATCGCGGTCGATGGCGAGCGACATCGCCTTGCGCACGCGCGCATCCTTCAGCGGGTTCTTGCCGTCCTCGGACTTGACGAAGGGGCTCTGGTCGCGGGCGACGTCGAGCTGGAAATAGATCACGCGGGTCGAGGGCGTGATGACATGGCCGAAGCGCTTGTCGTCCTTGATCCGGCCGAGGTCGCGCGCCGCCGGATTCTCGATCACGTCGTAATCGCCGGCGAGCAGGCCGGCGAGGCGCGGGCCGGCATTGGTCACCGGCAGCAGGCGCACGAGCTCCCAGGGCTCGGCCTTGCCCCAATAGGTCGGGTTGCGTTCGAGCTCGATCGCCGAGCCCCGCACATAGGACTTCAGCTTGTAGGGGCCGGTGCCGACGGCAAGCGAGCCGTCATTGAAGCCGCTGACCGTCGGCCAGGGGCCGGTGACGCCGCAGTTCTTGGCGATGTCGTAGCTGATCGGCCCGTGCTCGGCGATGGAAGCCGAGAGGATGCTGAGCGCCGAGAGCAGGTTCGGCAGCAGCGGCTCCGGGTTGATGGTGTTGATCACCAGCGTATGCGGATCGGGCGTCTCGACCGAGGCGAAATTCCCGGTGACGTCGGCAAAGGAATCCGACACCTTGGTCTCGTTCTTCAGCGTGCGGCAGAAGGTGAAAACCACGTCCTCGGCCGTGAACGGCTTGCCGTTCGAGAACTTCACACCGTCGCGCAACTTGAAGGTCCAGCGGTTCTTGCCGTCATTCTCCCAGGACGAGGCAAGGCTCGGATGCAGCTTCTGCTTCTCATCCTGGCTGACGAGCGAGTCGAAGATGTGCTGCGCCAGAGCGTTGTTCGGAGTGAGGTCATGATAGTGCGGATCGACGGCCGTCGGCTCGGAAGCCAGCGCGATGCGCAAGGTTTGGGCCGAGGCCGCCGTGGCGGACAGGCACGTTGCGGCGAGTGCCGCGACGAACAGGGATTGACGCATGATGGTATCCGCTCCCGCTTGTCGTTTTGACAGGTTTATTTTCGTCCGGTAGCAAACATGAAAATTTTTGAACGTCAACCGGGCGGAGGCACATGTCCCAGGGCCTGAAGCCGTCGACGGATCTCTCGAACCGGATCGCTCGGATTTACCCGTCCCTGAGCAACGGCCACCGCCGTGCGGCCGATTTCGTGCTGCAGCATCCGCTCGACGTCGCGACGATGACCATCGAAGGGCTGGCGGAAGGGAGCGGCACCTCCAACGCGACGGTGACGCGCTTCGTCCGGGCGCTCGGCTATGGCGGCTATGGCGAGTTTCGCGGCGCGCTCTCGGCTGCGCTGAAGTTCGCCCATGCTCCCGTCGACAGCTTCGCCGGCGCCCGCTCGGCCGCCGGCTCGACCTTCGCAACCGTCGAGGCCGCACTTGCCGACCAGGCCGCCAATCTGCAGGCAGCCCGCGAAGGACTGACGGAGGAAGCGGTGACGCGGGCCGTCGAGCTGCTGCTCAAGGCGCCGCGGGTCTTCATCGCGGCCTCCGGCGCAAGCCACCATGTCGCTTCGTTCCTTGAAGACGGTCTGGCTCTCTACCTCGGAGCGGATGTGATCTTCGCCTCGGCCCGAACCGGCCCGGAGCGTGCGGTGCGCCACATGATGTCGGCACGACCGGACGATCTCCTGGTGGCGATCTCGGTCCCGCGCTACTCACGCTCGACGCTCGACCTCGCGAGCTTCGCCAAGAAGCGCGGCGCGAAACTCCTGGCACTGACCGACGGTCCGACTTCCCCGCTCGCGTCGATCGCCGATGTCACGCTCTTCGCGCCCGCGCGCAGTCGCCTGCTGCCCAATTCTCCCACCGCCGTCTTCGCAATCGCGGACGCCCTGATCGCCGCGGTCGCGCGCGAACGGCCGGATGCGGTCGAGGCCCTCAAGGAATTGAGCGAGAGCCTGCTCTGGACTTTCCAGCAGTAGCGGCCAGAACATTTTCCAGCGAAGTGGATGCCGGTTCGCGTGAAGAAAATGCGATAAAACAAAGACATAGAGCATTTCTACGGTTCGGAGACACGCGAAAATGCTCTCGTGGGCCGCCTCAGCCCGTTTCGGACGACCCAAGGTCGGAATCCAGCATCTGGCGCCAGCCGGCATGCAGGACGGACGGGTCTTCGCGGTCGACGCCGTAGGTGTTCAGCACGTGATGGAGATCGTTCATGCGGGCGATCAGCTCGGGCCCCTGACGCAGCCCGACCATGATCATCAGGATCTCGATCGCGATGAGCTGGACGACATAGGCGTCCGTCCCGACCAACATGGTGGCATCGCGTGGCACATCCATCGGCAGCACGATGTGGGCGAGTTCGGCGAGCGGCGTGCGCGCCTGCGTCAGGGCGATGATCGTCGCCCCCCGCGCCCGGCCAACCTCGACGGCGCGCAGCAGTGCCGGCATGCGGCCGACGAAGGAGATCGCCACGAGGACATCGGCCGAAGTCAGGGTCGCGGCGGCGACAAGCTGGAAATGGGCGTCGGAGAAGGCGTTCGCGGTCAGGCCGAGGCGAAAAAGCCGTGCCTGCAGGTCCTGCGCCAGGAAATGCGAGGTCGCGCCGGTGCCCAGGCAATCGATCCGGCGCGCTCGCTTCATCGCCGCGGCGGCCCGGTCGAGCTCGGCAGGGTCGATCCGTCGCTGCCATTCGGCGATCACCGTGGTCATGCTGCCGGTGACGTTGCGCACCACATCGGCCGCCGTCTCGCCGACATGGACCGAGCGGTGCAGGAACGGCGCGCCGAGCGCCAGCGCCCCGGCGAGCTTCAGCTTCAGGTCCCTGAGACCCTCGCAGCCGATGGCGCGGGCAAAGCGCACGATCGTCGGCGCGCTGACGCCGGAGCGCGCCGCGATCTCCTCGACATTGGCCTTCACCGCCCAATCGGGATCGTCGAGGAAGAGCGCCCCGACACGCCGCTGGCTCTCCGACATGGCGTCGAGGCCGGTGCGGATGGTACTGAGGATGTCGGAGGCGCCAACGGTATCCTCGAGTCCGGCCGCGCGCGACGTTCCCGTTGGATCGAACGTGCTGGTCATGTCGAAGCTCCGCCGAAACCGGCCTGGCGACCTGATGCCGCCCCGACCTTTCCCAGCCTCGCGAGATTGACGCAGGTCTGGGAGAAGAGCGGAACGGCGGCAGCCATCACAGAGCCTTCCTGAGACGCGGATCGAGCATGTCGCGCAGCCCGTCGCCGAGAACCTGCAACGACAATGCCACGAAGACTATGGCGAGGCCCGGGAAAGCGACGATCCAGAAGGCATCATCAGCATATTGCTGGCCCGACGCGATCATCGTCCCCCAGGTCGGTGTCTCCGGCGGCACGCCGGCCCCGAGGAAGGACAGCCCCGCTTCCGCCAGCACGGCATAGGCGAAGATGAAGGTCGCCTGGACCAGCACCGGCGAGGCGATGTTGGGCAGCAGATGCACGGCCAGGATGCGCGGGGTCGAGACGCCGATGGACCGCGCCGCCTCGACGAAGGGCAGCTCGCGCACGACCAGCGTCGAGGCGCGGATCACGCGCACGACGCGCGGCGTGTAGACGATCGACAGCGCCAGGATGACGTTGCCGGCGGAGGCGCCGAGCACCGCGACCAGGAAGATCGCGAGCAGGATGTCCGGCAGCGCCATCAACGCATCGACGAAGCGCATGATCGGTGCGTCGAGCCGCTTGAAATAGCCGGCGATCAGGCCGAACGCCGTGCCGACCGTGACCGAAATCATCACCACGGCAAAACCGATGCCCAAGGAGGCGCGCGCGCCCCAGACAATGCGCGAAAAGATGTCGCGGCCGAGTTCGTCGGTGCCGAACCAGTTGACCTCGCTCGGCGGGCGCAGGCGCCGCGCGACACGCATCGCACCGGGATCATAGGGTGAGATCAAGGGCGCGAGCACGGCGAGGACGAAGACCACCGCGAGGACGAGGGCGGCAACGAGCACGAGCTTGCGCCGGAACAGGCTGCGGAGGAAAGCGAGGACGGGAGAGTTCATCGTCGCTGCCTCAGTAGCGGACACGCGGATCGACGAACGTATAGATCACGTCGATGAGGAGGTTGATCAGGACGTAGATCGCTGCCACCGCGAGCAGCGCCCCCTGAATTACCGGATAGTCGCGCCGCAGCACCGCGGAGACGACGAGGTTGCCGACGCCCGGCAATCCGAACACCGTCTCCGTCACGATGGCGCCGCCGATCAGCAGCGCCAGCGTCAGGCCGAGCACGGTGATGACCGGGACGAGCACGTTGCGAAAGGCATGGCCCAGCAGGACGCGGCGCTCGGACAGCCCCTTCGCCCGCGCCGTGCGCAGGAAATCGGCGTCGAGGATATCGAGCATGCTGGCGCGGGTGAAGCGCGTGATCAGCGCCGAGTTGACGACGCCGAGGACGGCGGAGGGCAGCAGCAGGTGCTGGAGCCGCTCGGCGAAGCTGGCCTGCGGCGGGCCGTAGCCCGCAACCGGGAACCAGCCGAGCTTGACCGCGAAAAGCTGGATGAAGATCAGGCCGAGCCAGAAGCTCGGGATGTTGGCCGCCAGCATCGCAAGCCCGCTGACCGCCTGGTCGACCGGGCGCCCGCGCCACACCGCCGAGGCGATGCCGGCGGGGATGCCGATCGCCGCAGCGATGGCGAGCGAGAACATCGCCAGGAAGAAGGTCGGTTCGGCGCGCTCCAAAAGCGCCTGCGTCACCGGCCGCTGCAGGAAGATCGACTGGCCGAGATTGCCGCCCGCGACCTCCTTCAGCCACAGGAAGAACTGCAGCAGCAGCGGCTTGTCGAGGCCATATGCGGCTCGCAGCCGCGCGATGTCTTCCGCCGTCGCTTGGTCGCCCAGCATCAGCGCCGCCGGATCGCCCGGCGCCAGCCGCGTCAGGAAGAAGACCAGCGCGGCGACGATGAAGAGCACGAGCAACAGGCCGGCGAACCGGCGTCCGATATGCGCGAGCATCCGATACGCTCCGTTGGCGAAGGCGGACTTGACTGGAAACCGGCCCGGCGTTGCCTGCGCGACACCGGGCCGATGATGGGCCGTTTACTCCGGCCGGATCACTTGGCCAGGCCGACGTTCCAGAAGGACGGCCACGGCATCGCCGCGTAGTCGGTCATCTTGGCCGAAGCGCCCGAGAGCGCGCCGAAATTGCCGGCGCGGATATAGGGCACCTCGTCATAGATCACCTGCTGGACCTTGCCCCAGAGCGCGCCGCGCTTGGCCGGGTCCGGCTCGGCATTGAAGGCGGCGAGCGCGGCTTCCTTGGCCGGGCTCGACCACCAGCCGGGCGCGCCTTCGCCGAGCTGCGGCGGGGAGAGCATCGGCTCGGGCAGGAAGGCCGAATGGGTGATGTAGATGTCCCACAGCGCCGGATCGCCACGCCGCTGGATCAGCGTCGCCCAGTCGACGACATCGAGCTGAACCTTGAAGCCGGCCGCCTTCAGCTGCTCGGCCATGACGAGCGCCATGCGGTGATGGAAGTCGTACTGCTTCGAATTGAGGATACGGATCGGCGTGCCGTCATACTTGGCCTCGGCCAGCAGCTTCTTGGCGCCGGCCGCATCGCCCTTGCTGTACTTGTCCTTGCCGGCCTCGGAGAAGAACGGCGAGCCCTTCGGGAAGTGCTCGGCGGCGGTCGCGAAGAACTTCGGCTCGCCGAAGCCGGCCATCAGCACCTCTTCGAGGTCGAGCGCCATCTGGAAGGCCTGGCGGACCTTCAGATCGGCCATCGGCCCCTGCTTGGTGTTGGTCGGGAAATAGGGAAAGCCGAAGGGCATGGTCAGCACGGCCCGCGCCGCGCTCGCCCCGGACAGCTTCTTGAAGCTCTCGACCGCGAGCTGGTCGGAGAACTGGTACTGGCCCGCGATCACGCCCTCAAGCCGGGTATTGGCGTTCGGCACCGGAATGAAGCGGAGCTCGTCGATCTTGGCCTCGCGCTTGCCCGCATAGCCGGAAGCCGGCTCACTGCGCGAAGCATAGCCCTCGTGCTTCACCAGCACGACGAACTGGTCGGGCTTGCGCTCGCGGAACTTGTAGGGACCCGTGCCGACGAACTCGGTCAGCGGATTGGCGATCGATTCCTTCGCCATGATCGCGGCGAAGCCGGACGGCAGTGCCAGATGCGCCAGCAGCGCCGGCTCGACCTTGTTCAGCACGATCTCGACCGTGGTCGGCCCCTTCGCAGTCAGGCTGGCAAGGCTCTTCGCCAGGCCCTTGCCGCGCGGCGTCATGTCGAACCAGCGCTTCAGCGAGGCCACCACGTCCTCGGAATCAAGGTCGCGGCCATTGTGCAGCTTCACGCCCTTGCGCAGCTCGATCGTGTAGGTCTTGCCGTCGGCCGAGACGGTCGGCAGCGCGGCGGCGAGCATCGGCTGCGTTGCCCAGTTGGCGTCGAAGGTGAATAGCGGCTCGTAGACATGCTGCATGATGGTGCCGACGAGATCGGCGGTCGACGCCATCGGATCGAGCGACTGCGGCTCGCCGACCATGGCAAGGTTCGCGCTTGAGGCGGCCTGGGCCCAGCCGGCAGCCGGCGCGAGCACGGTCGAAGCGGCGAGACCGGCCGCGAGGCCACCCAGGCCGCGCCGCGTCACGGCAGCGCGAGAGAAGGAATCGTTCTGCATAATCACTCCCCACAAGAAACCGCCCTCGGCGGCATTATGAAATTTTATTACCAATACGGATACTACGTCATCGCCCCGCATGACAAGCCGGAGAGTCGAAATTCGGCATGAATGCCGATTTTCTCTCGATTTCAGCCCTGCTCTTCGACAGAGACCCGGTCGCGAGCGTGTAATTTAATTCCGGATTTTAAGACTAGCGAAGCCATGCAGTGCTTCGAGCTCCGCGCCGACGAAACCGGATGGGATCAGGCGGCAATGCGTGCAGCGGCAAAGCGCTCGCGCAGCCAGGCCGCAGCCGGGCCGCAGGGGCGCTGCTTGTGCCAGACCATCTCCAGCGCCACGGGCAGGTCGAAATTATCGAACTGCAGGTCGGGAGTGACGAGGTCGGCCGCTACTGGCGAATGCTCGATGACATAGCTGGAGACGAAGGCCCAGCCGATGCCCTGCTTCACCAGCTGCAGGATGACCCAGTGGCTCTCGACCCACCAGACCTCTGCCGCGACCCGCAGGCGCTGCTTCTCCGGCCCGTCCCCTCGCGCCGCGATGAGGATCTGGCGGTGCCGCTTGAGATCTTCCCAATCGACGCGGGTGCCGGCCAGCGGATGTCCCTTGCCGCAGACGAGCTTGATCGGCACCCAGCCGACCGTCTGGAAGCCGAGCTCAGGCGGCAGCACCTCCTGCCGCCACATCACCCCGATATCGGCTTGCCCGGCCAGGACGAGCTGGCTGACATCCTCCATCAGCGGGAAGAGCAGCTCCAGCTCGACATGCGGGAACTGCCGGGCGAAATCCGCGAAGAGCGTACCCAGCAGATGCTCCGGATAGAGCTCGTCGATCGCGACCACGAGCCGCTTTTCGACATGCGCCTCGAAGCCGCTGGCGACACCGACCAGATGCTCGCGCCGGTCGAGGATCACCTTCGCCTCGCGCAGCAGCCGCTCGCCCGCCGCCGTCAGCACGGGGCTGCGGCCGGCCCGGCTGAACAGCGCGATTCCCAGATCCTCCTCCAGATTGGCCACCTGCGTGCTGACGGCCGACTGCGCCTTGCGCAGAGCCCGGCCCGCCGCCGAGAAGGAGCCGCGCTCGGCCGCCGCGACAAAGGCTTCCAACTGCTCGAAAGATACATTCATCTATCTGCAATCCAGATAATACCTAACTTGAGACGCTCAAATTTGGCGATAGAAAGCGGCGCGTCAACGAGAACAACAGGTGTTTTGAATGTCGATGCGCTCCTTTCCCGACCGGGTTCGCCATACCCTGCTGTTCGAGGCGATCGGACTGGCGCTCGTGATTCCCGGCGGCGCCCAGCTGTTCGGCCTGCCGGCGACGCATATGGGTGTGATCGGCGTCGGCTCGGCCACCGTCGCGACGATCTGGAATTTCTTCTTCAACCTTGGCTTCGATCACGTCATGTACCGGCTGGTCGGGCACACGCGGAAGAACATCCCGACGCGCGTCCTGCATGTGCTGCTCTTCGAGGGCGGCCTTCTCCTGCTGCTGCTGCCGCCGATCGCCTGGTATCTCGGCATGAGCCTGTGGGAGACCTTCCTGATGGATCTCGCCATCGTGATTTTCTACGTGGTCTACGCCTTCCTGTTCAATCTGGCCTATGACCGGGTCTTCCCGATCCCCGGGCCGGAGCGGATGGCCGCAGCCTGAACTCCGCAAGGCGGGGCCGCATGCCCAACCTTTTTTCAGGGGCCTGGCCGCTGTTGCGTCGCGGCCATGGACATTCTCCCGCGTTCGTATTCTGATCGCGCCGGAAACTTTGGACCGACCCGAAGGCGGCGCTTTGGCGCCACGGCGGCAGGGACACCGGAGCGAATGCCGCGGCGCCAAGCCGCGCCCTTGGAGGACCGATGACGCGCAAGATTTACGACGGCCCTGCGGCTGCGCTGGAGGGGCTGCTTTTCGATGGGATGACGATCATGTCGGGCGGCTTCGGCCTGTCGGGCAATCCCGAGAGCCTGATTCCGCAGATCCGCGACTCCGGCGTGAAGAACCTGACGGTGATCTCTAACAATGCCGGCGCCGACGGCTTCGGCCTGTGGATGCTGCTGCAGACCCGGCAGATCAGGAAGATGATCGCGTCCTATGTCGGCGAGAACAAGCTGTTCGAGCAGCAGTATCTCGCCGGCGAGCTCGAGCTCGAGCTCAACCCGCAGGGCACGCTGGCCGAGCGCATCCGTGCCGGCGGCGCCGGCATCCCGGCCTTCTACACCAAGACCGGCGTCGGCACCGTGGTCGCCGAAGGCAAGCCGGTCGAGGAATTCGAAGGGCACCTCTATGTCCGCGAGACCTGGCTCCGGGCCGACCTCGCCATCGTCAAGGCCTGGAAGGCCGACACCGCCGGCAACCTCGTCTATCGGCGCACGGCCCGCAACTTCAACCCGAACATGGCGACCGCCGGCAAGGTGACGGTGGCCGAGGTGGAGGAGATCGTGCCGGTGGGCTCGCTCGATCCCGAGGCGATCCACACGCCGGGCATCTATGTCGACCGCATCATCAAGAGCACGATCAACGAGAAGAAGATCGAGAAGCTAACCGAGCGCAAGAGGGAGGCGGCATAATGGCCTGGACCCGTGAAGAGGTGGCCGCGCGCGCGGCCAAGGAACTGAAGGACGGCTTCTACGTCAATCTCGGCATCGGCATTCCCACGCTGGTGGCGAACTACATTCCCGATGGCGTCGACGTGACCCTGCAGTCGGAGAACGGCCTGCTCGGCATCGGCCCCTTTCCCTATGAGGGCGAGGCCGATCCCGACCTGATCAATGCCGGCAAACAGACGATCACGATCTTGCCGAGCTCCAGCTTCTTCTCCTCGGCCGACAGCTTCGCGATGATCCGCGGCGGCCATATCGACCTGACCATCCTCGGCGCGATGGAAGTGGCGGCCAATGGCGACATCGCGAACTGGACCATCCCCGGCAAGATGGTGAAGGGCATGGGCGGCGCCATGGATCTCGTCGCCGGCGTCAAGAAGGTCATCGTGGTGATGGATCACGCCAACAAGGCGGGCGAATCCAAGGTGCTGGAGCGTTGCAGCCTGCCGCTGACCGGCGCCGGCGTGGTCGACCTCATCATCACCGATCTCTGCGTCATGAGCTGCGACAAGGAAAAGGGCGGCGGGCTCACCCTGATCGAGCTCGCGCCAGGCGTCACCCTCGACGAGGTCAAGGCCAAGACGGCGGCTCCCTTCGCAGTCGCCTCGACCCTCGCAAAGGCCGCGTGAGCGCCCTCCTCAGAACCAGGCAGGCGACCACCGAAGCGATGCTGGCCGTGTTCGCGGACACGGCCACGCTTCGGCATGCCCTCGCCTTCGAAGCCGAGCTCGCACGTGCCGAGGCGGCAGAAGGACTGATTGCTTCCGAGGCCGCCGAGGTGATCGCCGCGCTTTGCGCGACCATCGCGATCGACACCGCCGCGCTCGCCGAGGAAGCCGCGCTCGCCGGCACGCTGGCGATCCCGCTGGTGGCGCGGCTGCGCGCCGCCCTGACGGGCGAAGCCGCAAAGGCCCTCCACAAGGGCGCCACCAGCCAGGATGTCGCCGATACCGTACTGGCCTGCCAGATCCGCGCCGCGAGCAGTCTGCTCGACCGGGATCTCAAGCGCGTCGCGACGGCGCTCACCACCCTCGCACAGCGCCATGCCGCGACCCCGGCGATCGGCCGCACACTCCTGCAGGACGCACTGCCGATCGGCTTCGGCCTGCGCATCGCGCATTGGCAGGCCGGCGTGGTGGAAGCGGCCGCGCGCCTGCGACGCGAGGTCGAAACGGGCGCAACGTTGCAATTCGGCGGCGCCGCCGGCTCGCGCGCCGGTCTCGGCGGCAAGGGCACGGCCGTGTCGGCGCGCCTCGCCGCCGCGCTCGACCTGCCCGACACGCCGCCCTGGCATGCCCGCCGCGGCGGCATCGCCGGCATCGCGACGGCGCTCGCCATCGCCATCGGCGCGCTCGGCAAGATGGCGCGCGACGTCTCGCTCCTGGCCCAGAACGGTGTCAGTGAGGCCCGCGAACCCGCGATTCCCGGCCGCGGCGGCTCCTCCGCCATGGCCCACAAGCGCAATCCCACCGGTTGCCAGGTTGCGCTTTCGGCCGCCTTGCGGGCGCCCGGCCTCGTCGCCGGCATCCTCGCCGGTCTTCCGGCCGAACAGGAACGCGGTCTCGGCGGCTGGCAGGCCGAGGGCCCGGCCTTGGCCGAGCTCTTCCTGCTCGCAGCGGGCGCGGCCGAGGCAATGGCGACGATCGCGGAAGGGCTTGAGGTCGACGAGGCAGCGATCGCCCGCAATCTCACGGCAGCCGGTCTCGGGAGCGATATCGGCGAGAGCCCGGCCTTGGTCGCCGCGCTGCTCGCGCAGCAGGACTGAGGGACGGACGATGCCTTTTGCAGCAAGCGGCGGCGCCCGCATCTACTGGAAACTCGAAGGCACGGACGACAAGCCGGCGCTCGTGCTGCTGAACTCGATCGGCACCGATCTCGGCCTCTGGGACGCGGCGATCCCCGCCCTCCTGCTCTCCTTCCGTGTCCTGCGGCTCGACACCCGCGGCCACGGCGCTTCCGATGCTCCCGACGGCGACTACACCCTCACCCAGTTGGCTGGTGATGTCGCTGCCGTGATGGACGCTGCCGGCATCGCGCAGGCCGCCGTTGCCGGTGTCTCGCTTGGCGGCATGATCGCGATGGAGCTCGCACTCTCCAGACCCGAGCGCGTCTCGGCGCTGGCGCTGATTTGCACCTCGGCCACCATGGACCCCGCGGCATGGCAGGATCGCGTTGAAAAGGTCCGCGCCGGCGGCACGGTGGCGATCGCCGATCTCGCCATGCAGCGCTTTCTCTCGCCGGCTTTCGCCATCGGCCAGCCGGCAGTCGCCGAGAGTGTGCGGCGCGGTCTCGTCGCCATGGCCCGCGAAGGCTATGCCGGAGCCGGCGCCGCCATCCGCGACATGGATCTGATCGGCCGCCTTCCCGGCCTCGCCTGCCCGACGCTCGTCGTCGTTGGCGAACGCGATGTCTCGACCCCCTTCGCCGGCCATGGCGAGAACCTCGTCGCGGCAATCCCGAACGTGAAGCTGGAACGGCTCGACTGCGGCCATCTCGCCCCGCTCGAGGCACCCGCTGCCCTGGCAGGCGCGCTGCGTGGCTTCCTGTTGCCCGGCCCGAATGCGGCCGAAGCTGCGGAGACCCTGTTCGAGGCCGGACTGAAGAATCGCCGCCGCGTCTTGGGTGACGCCTGGGTCGATCGCTCGCTCGCCAATCGCACGCCGTTCAACGCCGACTTCCAGGCCATGATAACCCGCATCGCCTGGCAGGAGATCTGGAGCCGGCCCGGCCTCGACGACCGCACGCGGCGCCTGCTGGTCGTCGCCATCACCGCGAGCCTCGGCCGCTGGGAGGAGTTCCGCCTGCATGTCCGGGCAGGATTGAGCCGGGGCGGCTTCACGCAGGACGACCTCAAGGAAGTGCTGATGCAGACGGCGATCTATGCCGGCGTGCCTGCCGGCAACACCGCCTTCGCCGAAGCCGCGGCTGTGATGAAGGAAATCGAAGCTTCGGCCTGATCGGCGTCAGGCCTTCACGCGATAGTCCGAAGGTGACAGGCCCGCGCGCTTGGCGAAGAAGCGCGAGAAATAGGCCGGATCGGAAAAGCCCAGCCGGAACGAGATCTGCGAGATCGACATCGCCGTGTAGACCAGATCACGCCGCGCCTCGATCATCAGCCGATCCTGGATGACGCGGGCCGCCGAATGGCCGAGCAGTTCCCGGCAGCTGCGTGACAGATGCGGCACCGAGGCGCCGAGCGCTCGCGCATAGTCAGTCAGCGCATCATGATGCCGGAAGCGCGCCTCGACCTGTTCGACGAAACGGCGGACCAGTTCGGCCCTCGCGTCCCGCGCCGGCTCGGCCACCGCCCGCGCCCCGCGCGTGGCCCGCACGAACCAGGAAGCGATAAGGTCGGCATAGGCGCCGAGTGAAAACTCCCGCACCGGCAGGTTCGCGGCGAATTCGCTCATCGCCAGCCGCATCATCGCGTCGAGACCGGCGAACTCCGCGCCCCCGACCGGCACATGCAGCACCGCGGCCGTTCCGAGCAGAGCACGAGCCTCCGGCTCGCTGGCGAACAGGCGCTTCAGTGAGGTCGCCGCTGCGCTGGCGACGAAGCCGTTGGTGCCATCGAGGAAAGCGAATTCGTGGATCGTCGACGGCGGCAGCAGCAGCACCGACCCCGGCGAGAGACCCTGCTCGCGGCCGTCGACGCGGGTCCGGCCACCGCCCTGCGCGACCAGGAAGAACTGGAAGAGATCGTGGTGCAGATGCGGCTGGATCGTCCAGCCATGCAATGAGCTGCGCGCCACGATGGGCTCGATATGCAGCGCGTCGGGGAAGCGGTCCGTCAGGCGCTCGCCATAGAGCCAATAGGCGGGGACGCTTCTGCCGGGCATGCTGTCCTCAGGATCGATTTGTCCAAGACAATGCGCGAATCCTCCATTCCGTCAATTGCAGCGAAAGCGTTACTCTCGGCTTGCGGATCGAACGGTGCAAATCGTCGCTTCGTGGGAGGAAAAAAGAATGCGAACGCAGGTCGCCATCATCGGCGCCGGACCTGCCGGCTTGCTGCTCGGGCAGCTTCTGTCGCGTGCCGGCATCGACAACGTCATCCTCGAACGGCGCAGCGCCGATTATGTGCTCTCCCGCATCCGTGCCGGGGTGCTCGAACAGGGCATGGTCGATCTCCTGCACGAGGCGGGCGTCGGCGGCCGGCTCGACCGTGAAGGTATCGTCCATGACGGCTTCGCGCTCGCCTTCCGCGGCGCGCTCCACCGCATCGACCTGAAGGAACTCAGCGGCGGCAAGACAGTCACAGTCTACGGCCAGACCGAGGTGACGCACGATCTCATCGACGCCCGCCAGGCGCTCGGCCGGACGACATTCTACGAAGCCGAAGACGTCGCGCTGCACGATTTCGGCGGCACTTCGCCGCGCGTGACCTTCCGGGCGAGCGGGCAGGCCGAGGAGCTGCATTGCGACTTCATCGCCGGCTGCGATGGCTATCACGGCGTCTCCCGCGCCTCCGTCCCGGCAGATGCGCTGCATATCTTCGAGCGCGTCTACCCGTTCGGCTGGCTCGGCCTGCTGGTGGATCGCCCGCCGGCGGCGCATGAGCTGGTCTATGCCAACCACGAGCGCGGCTTCGCGCTGTGTTCGATGCGTTCGGCCGAGCGCAGCCGCTACTACGTCCAGGTTCCGCTGGAGGAGCGGGTCGAGAACTGGTCGGACGACGCCTTCTTCGACGAGTTGCGCCGGCGCCTGCCCCCGGCGGTAGCCGATGCGGTGATGACCGGCCCTTCGCTCGAGAAGAGCATCGCGCCGCTGCGCAGCTTCGTGGCCGAACCGATGCGCTTCGGCCGGCTCTTCCTCGCCGGAGACGCCGCCCATATCGTGCCGCCGACCGGAGCCAAGGGGCTTAACCTCGCGGCGAGCGACGTACGCTATCTCTTCGACGCGCTGCGCGAGCACTATCGCGACCATTCGGACGCCGGCCTCGATGCCTATTCGTCCCGCGCGCTCGCCCGCGTCTGGAAGGCGGAGCGCTTCTCCTGGTGGATGACGAACCTGCTGCATCGCTTCCCGGAGAAGGATGGCTTCGGCCAGCGCATCCAGCAGGCCGAATTCGACTATCTCACGCAGTCGCGGGCAGCAGGCATCACCATCGCGGAGAATTATGTCGGCCTGCCCTATTAGACCCTGTTACGCAGGGCACGACGAGCCAGCAGGACGGGCAGACCATCTCGTGGCCCACCACCGGGAGACGAATTCACCTTCGAGACTGTTTCGACCTGATGGCTTCCGGCATCCGAAGGCGATGGGCATTGCCCTCAGGCGAAAAATTGCGTTGGTGACAACAAGAGCCGGACGCCTCCGCATGGCGATCCGACCAGGAACGAACGGCGACGCCCGCCGCACGGCAGAGGACACAGCCGCAGCGGCGCACGATATCGGGAGGTAGAGAACAATGCAGAAGACATCCTTCGGCCGGCTGCTGCGCGCCGGCGCCCTGGCACTCGCGGGCGCCTGGGGCCTTGGCGGCGCGGCCAGCGCCGACACCATCAAGGTCGGCATCATCGGGCCTTTCTCCGGCCCCTTCGCCTTGCAGGGCAAGAACTTCCAGGCCGGCGCCGAGGCCTGGCTGGCGCAGAACGGCAAGACCGTCGCCGGCCACGACATCGAGCTGGTCTATCGCGACCTTCCGACGGCCAATCCGCAGCAGGCCCGCGCTCTCGCGCAGGAACTGATCGTGCGCGACAAGGTGCAGTATCTCGGCGGCGTCTATTTCACCCCGGACGCGATGGCGATCACCCCGCTGCTGAAGCAGGGCAACGTGCCGCTGGTGATCTTCAACGCCGCGACCTCGGCCATCATGAACTCCTCCCCGCTGGTGGTGCGCACGTCCTTCACCACGGCGCAGACCGCGACGCCGATCGGCAAGGCCGCGGTGGACCGCGGCATCAAGAAGTTCGTCTCGGTCGTCACCGACTACGGCCCGGGCGTCGACGCCGAGGGCGCCTTCAAGAAGGCGATCGAGGCCGCGGGCGGCGAGGTCGTCGAATCGATCCGCATGCCGCTCAACACCACCGAGTTCAGCCCGATCATGCAGCGTATCCGCGATGCCGGTGCCCAGGGTGTCTTCGCCTTCCTGCCTTCCGGGCCCCCGACGCTGGGCTTCGTCAAGGCGTTCAGCGACACCGGCCTGAAGCAGGCTGGCGTCAAGCTCTTCGCCACCGGCGACCTGACGCAGGAATCCGACCTGCCGGCGCTCGGCGAGGCCGCCGCAGGGATGGTGACCTCCTTCCACTATGCCGTTTCGCACGACTCCGAGATCAACAAGCGCTTCGTCGCCGCCGCCGACAAGGCAATCGGCGCGCCGGACCTGCTCTCCTTCCCGGCCGTCGGCGCCTATGACGGCATGTTCGTGATTTCCAAGATGATCGCGGCGACCGGCGGCAAGCAGGATGCGGAAAAGGCCGTCGAGGCCGTGAAGGGCCTTGCCTGGGAGAGCCCGCGCGGCCCGGTCAAGATCGATCCGGAGACCCGCCACATCACCCAGACGATCTACCTGCGCGAGGTCGCCAAGGACGCGCAGGGCCGCTGGATCAACAAGGAGATCGCCAGCGTCCCGGATCAGAAGGATCCCGGCCTCGCCAAGTGAGGACCATCTTGCGGTGGCAGCATCCGTCATTCTCGGGCGAAGCGAAGCGCAGACCCGAGAATCTCCTTCAGAAGGAGGCTCTGGTGCCTCCCCGTCGCGAGATGCTCGGGTCAAGCCCGGGCATGACGGCGGCATTGCCCGGCTGCGGCACGCTGAGCAGTAACGAGGCCCGCAGATGCAGACCGCGCTGAGCATCGCCATGGACGCCTTCGCCTATGGCATGGCGCTGTTCATCATCTGCATCGGCCTGTCGCTGACGATGGGGCTGATGCGGGTGGTCAATCTCGCCCATGGCGCCTTCGCCATGATCGGCGGCTACATTGCCTCCTATGCGGCGCGCGACCTCGGGCTCGGCTACGGCTTCGGCATCTTGCTCGCCATGCTCGGGACGGTGCTCCTCGCGATCCCGCTGGAGCGCCTGCTCTATCGCCGCATCTACGACCGCAGCGAGCTTTCCCAGGTGCTGATGACGATCGGCATCACCTTCTGCGTCATCGGCATCACCAACTACTTCTTCGGCCCGACGCTGAAGACGATTCCGCTCCCGCCGGAGCTCGCTCGGCCGATCGATCTCGGCTTCCGCAGCATCGCCAGCCACCGCCTCTTCGTCATCGCGAGCGGCCTCGTCGTCGCCGGCGGCCTCTGGCTCCTGATCGAGGGCACCGGTTTCGGCATCCTTCTGCGCGCCGCCGTCGAGAATGCCCCGATGGCCCGTGCGCTCGGCGTGCGCACAGATATCATCTATGCGGCGAGCTTCGCGCTCGCGATCGGGCTCGCCGCCTTCGGCGGCGTGGTCGGCGCCGAGTTCCTGCCGATCGAGCCCTACTACGCGCTGCGCTATATGGTGACCTTCCTCGTCGTCGTCTCTGTCGGCGGCGCCGGCTCGATTCCCGGCGCGCTTGCCGCCTGCCTGCTGCTCGGCGCCATCGACGTCACCGGGCGCTATCTCGTGCCGGAGTTCGGCAATTTCTTCTTCTATCTCGCGGTGATCCTGATCGTCTGCGCCTTCCCGCGCGGCCTGATGGGACGGGCACAGTAGGATGACGGACGCCTCGCTCCCGCGCCCCGCCACCCGTCGCCTCCGACCGCTTGGCCGTGACCTGGTCGGCCTTGTCCTGATCGCGCTCGTCGGCCTCGCCGGCTATGTGCTCTTCCCCGACAACCTCGCCTTCCTGACCCGCGTCATCTCGGTGGCGCTGCTCGTGCTCTCGCTCGACCTGATCGTCGGCTATTGCGGCATTGCCTCGCTCGGCCAGGGCGCGCTCTACGGCGCGGGCGCCTATGCCGCCGGCATCGCCTGCGTGCACGGCGTGACCGAGCCCTTCCTCCTCATCCTGATCGGCGCCGCCGCTGGCGCCGTCATGGGCCTGCTCATGGGCGCGGTGATGCTGCGCGCCCATGGCCTGCCACAGCTCGTGCTCTCGATCGCGATCGTCCAGCTGCTGCACGAGGCCGCCAACAAGGCCTCCTCCATCACCGGCGGCAGCGATGGCCTTTCCGGCATGGTCCCCGCGCCGCTCTTCGGCGTCTTCGAGTTCGATCTCTGGGGCCGCGCCGCCTATCTCTTCGGCCTCGCTCTGCTCATCGTCGTCTTCGCAGCCCTGCGCCTCATCGTGCGCTCGCCCTTCGGCATGGTCTGCCGCGGCCTCAAGGAGGACCCGTTGCGCATCAGCGCGCTCGGCATCTTCGCCTTCCCGGTGCTGGTCAAGATGTTCGTGATCTCCGGCGCCGTCGCCGGCATGGGTGGCGCGCTCGCGGCCATCGCGACGCAGGTCGTCGGCCTCGACAGCGTGAGTTTCGAGATTTCGGCCAACGCTCTCGTCATGCTGGTGCTCGGCGGCATCGGCAGCCTCTACGGCGCGCTGATCGGCACCGTGATCTTCATGGCGCTCGAACATATCGTCGCCGCGATCAATCCGTTCCACTGGATGACGCTGGTCGGCGCCGTGCTCATCGCCATCGTGCTCTTCGCCCCGCGTGGACTTTCCGGCACACTGGACGAACTGGCCCGCCTGCTGAAGCGCGGACGCTGGGGAACAGGCCGATGACCGCGCTGTTCGAGGTCTCCCATCTCTCGAAGGAGTTCGGCGGGCTCAAGGTTAATCATGACCTCTCCCTTGCAATGGCCGAAGGCGCGCGCCTTGCGCTGATCGGCCCCAACGGCGCCGGCAAGACCACCTTCGTCAACCTCGTCACCGGCCGCATCAGGCCGAGCACCGGCACCGTCCATCTCGCTGGTGAGGACATCACCGCGATCGGCGCCGTCCAGCGCGTCAGGCGTGGCCTCGTCCGCACCTTCCAGGTCACGCGCCTCTTCCCCGACATGACGCCGGAAGAGCATGTCGTCATGACCATCCTGCAGCGGCTCGGCCGAGCGACGCGCATATTCGCCCGCTTCCATGGCGCCTCCGAAGTTCAGGACGAAGCAGCCGAGATCCTCGCCACGCTCGGGCTCACGGAGGTCGCGCGCCGCAAGGTCGCCACCATCGCCTATGGCCAGCAGCGCCTGCTCGAGATCGCGATCGCGCTGGCGCAGCGTCCCAGGGTACTGCTGCTCGACGAGCCCGCCGCCGGCGTGCCCTCCGCCGATACCCCGCGCATCGAGGAGGCGCTGGCCCGCCTGCCCGCCTCGCTCGCCGTGCTGATGATCGAGCATGACATGGACCTCGTCTTCCGCTTCGCGAAACGGGTCGTGGTGCTGGCTGCGGGCGAGCTGATCTTCCAGGGATTGCCAGCCGACGTCGCCAGGGACCCCAAGGTCCGTGAAGCCTATCTCGGGAATTACGCGCATGCCGGCAGCCACGCTTGACGTCAGGGCCTTAAGCGCCGGCTACGGCCAGACCCATGTGCTGGAGGACGTTTCCTTCTCGGTGCCGGCGGGCGGGCGCCTCTCCATCCTCGGCCGCAACGGCATGGGCAAGACCACGCTGATGGCGAGCCTGATGGGGCTGACGCGCCGCTATGCCGGCAGCATCAGCCTCGGCGGCACCGACATCACCGCGCTCGGCACCGCCGCCCGCGCCCATAGCGGCATCGGCCTCGTCCCCCAGACCCGCGAAATCTTCAAGGGGCTGACGGTCGAGGAGAACCTCTTCGCCGGGCTGAAAGGCCGCACGCGCAGCGCCATCGAGGAAGCCTACGCCCTCTTCCCGCGTCTCGCGGAGCGACGCCGCAATCTCGGCTCGCAGCTCTCCGGCGGCGAGCAGCAGATGCTGGCGACGGCCCGGACCATTCTCGGCCAGCCCTCGGTGCTGCTGCTCGACGAGCCGCTGGAAGGCCTCGCTCCCGTGATCTGCGACATGCTGATGGAGGCCTTCACCCGGCTCGCCGGCAGCGGCGCGATGACGATCCTCTTCGTCGAGCAGCGCCTGGAGAGCGCGCTCGACTTCGCCGAGGATGTCATCGTCCTCGAACGCGGCCGGATCGTCTGGTCGGGCAAGCCGGATGCCCTGCGCGCCGATGCCGACGTACTCGAACGCTATGTCGGCGTCGGCGGGCTGCACTGAGTACGCGCGGTTTGGCCGAAGCGAGGCTCGCGCCAAGCTCGGCCATCATGCTTGGGCTTGACCCGAGCATCTCGTGCCGAAGGAGGCTCCAGCGCCCATCCTGCTCGAGATTCTCGGGTCTACGCTTCGCTTCGCCCGAAGATGACGGGATCCGGCGTCAAACCACCAGATCGAGCGGCGGCACCGGCTCGCCGCGCGAGACGTGCTGCATGTTCGTGAACATCCGCTTCACCACCGGGGCGAAATTGTCGGACGCCATGGCGGCCAGATGCGGCGTGGTCACGAGATTGTCGAGCGTGAGCAACTCGCTGTCGGCCGGGAGCGGCTCGATCTCGTAGACATCCATCGCCGCGCCGGCGATTTCCTTCGCCCTGAGCGCCGTGACGAGATCGGCCTCGTTGACGACACCGCCGCGCGCGACATTGATCAGCACCGCCGTCTTCTTCATTGCCTTCAGGGCCGCCAGATCGATCAGGTCCTTGGTTTCCGGCGTCAGCGGGCAATGCAGCGAGACGACGTCCGCCTGCGCCAGGATTTCGGCCATCGAAGCATGCTTCACGCCCAGCGCTGCTTCTTCGGCGACGTCGAGCGGCGTGCGCTTGCTGTAGAGGATGGTGCAGCCGAAGCCCTTCAGCAGCTTCGCGACATTCTTGCCGATCGCCCCGAAGCCGACGATGCCGACCGTCTTGCCCGAGAGCGTATAGGTATCCGACGGCAACTGACCCGTGCGCCAATGGCCCTTCTTGAGCTCAGCATTGCCGTAGGCGATGAGGCGCAGGGTCGACAGCATCAGCCCTATCGCGAATTCGGAAACGGCCACGGCGTTGGAGCCGGTCGTGCGCGCGACCTGGATGCCGAGTTCCTTGGCTGCGGCGATATCGATGTTGTCGTAGCCGACGCCCCATTTGTGCAGCAGCTTCAGCTTCTTCGCCGCCCGCAGCACATCGGCCGAAACACCGACCTGCCCGGAGATTGCGTAGTCGGCCTCGGCGATGATCTCCTTCATGTGCTCGTCGCCGCGCGCGGTCCCATGCGTCAGCACGAAGCCGGGCGGGAGCAGCGCACGCAGCCGGTCGGCCCGCTCGGGGCTGGTCATGTCGAGGAGGACGATGGTCTCGGGCATGGAAAGGTCCGGCAATTCGATCAGATGGTGAAGCGCGCGCCGGCACGGGCAAGCCCGCCGGAGATGGCAACCGGCGTGCCGTCGGCGCGCCAGCAGGCGGCCCCGGTCAGCGTGCCGTCCGCATTGAAGGCGATGGCGTTCATGCCGCCGGCAACGCGCGGCGAGCGCACGATTCGGTGGCCGCGTGCCGCAAGCTCCTGCGCGACCGCTTCAGGGATCGCCTCCTCGAGCTCGAGCACCCCGCCCTCGGTCCAGACCCGCGGCGCCTCGACCGCCTCCTGCAATGTCATGCGATGGTCGATCAGGTTGACGATCGCCTGCAGCGCCGAGGGGAAGATGCGCAGCGCGCCGGGCAGGCCGAGCGCGAAGGCGAGCCTGCCCTCCTTCAGCGCCATCATCGGCGCCATCGAGGTGAAGACCCGCTTGCCCGGCGCGATCGAGAGCGCGCGGCCGGGATGCGGATCGAAGTTGAACATGTAGTTGTTGGCGATCATCCCCGTGCCGGGGATCTGGACGCAGGCGCCGAACAAGCCGTTGATCGTCTGCGTCGCGCTGACGACGTTGCCCTGCGCATCCGCGACCGTGACATGGGTGGTGTCCGCGGATTCGCCGCCTGACAGCCCGGCCGTCCAGTTCTTCGTCTGGCCCATCTCGATCAGCGCACGTCGCTCGGCGGCATAGCCCTTGTCGATCAGCCTCTCGACGGGAACCTTGACGAAGGCCGGATCGGCCGTCGCCACGGCACGGTCGGCGAAGGCGATCTTCAGCGCTTCGGCCAGCAGATGCACGGCGTCCGGCGAGCCGAAGCCGAGAGCGCCGATGTCGTAGCCTTCGAGGATGTTCAGCATCTGAGCGATATGCACGCCCGACGAGGAGGGTGGCGGCGGGCCGACGATCTCATAGCCGCGATAGGAGCCGCGGATAGGCTCGCGCATCTCGATGCGGTAATTCGCCAGATCGGCCTGATCGATCAGGCCGCCATTCGCCGCCATATAGTCGGTCAGCGCGCGCCCGAGCCGCCCGCCATAGAGCGCCTCAGGCCCTTCCGCCGCGATCAGTTTCAGGCTCGCGGCATAATCGGACTGGATCAGCCGCATGCCGGGCTGAAGCGGCTGGCCGCCCGGCAGGAGCATCGCCGCGAGGCCCGGGTCGCGGGCGAGATCACCGGCATTGTCGGTGATGCAGTTCGAGAGATATGGCGTGACGATGAAGCCGCGCTCCGCCAGCCCGATCGCAGGTTGCAGCACCTCGGCCAGCGGCAGCGTGCCGAAGCGTGCCAGCGCCTCGCACCAGCCCTTGAGCGCGCCCGGAACGGCAACCGCCTTGGCGCCAACGACGTTCTCGCGGTCGCGGGTGTCGCGTTGCCTGCCGATCTCGTCGGAAAGGCAGTCATACATGTCGGGCGTCGCATGGCCCGGCGCGGTCGAGAGATTGTCGATCACGACATGGCGTCCATCCGCGAGGCGGATGTGACTCAGGCCGCCACCGAGAATGCCGACCATCATCGGTTCGGCGACGGTCAGCGCGAAGAGCGAGGCGACAGCGGCGTCGATCGCATTGCCGCTGCCGAGCAGCATCTGCGCGCCCGCCGCCGAGGCGAGCGGATGATTGGTGACGACCATCCCGCGCGAGCCCGTGGCCGGCTTCTTTTCGCAGGTAAAGGAGGCGATGCGGGGTGGCGGCGCAGGAACGTTCATGGCCGGCACAGAAACGGTTTTGAAGGCCCGCGTCGAGCCTCTTCTTCAGCATGCGCGCCATGTCCCGGCTTCTCGCCGAAAGCGGCGGGCCCTGCGCCGGCAATGCTTGACAAGCCATGGCCCGAAGCCCCACCTAAATCCCGTTCCCAGGGGGGCCTCGCTAGGAGGCTGAGATTCCGCCCGCGGGGCTTTTGGCCCGGCAACGCGGTGACCCTCCGAACCTGATCCGGATCATACCGGCGTAGGGATGCGGGACATGCGGCCGTCACGGGCCCTGATTCCAGCTTGCGCCCATGATCCTGTTGCGATCGACGCTCCCGGCTTGCCCGCGAACGTCCGAACGGAGTGAGCCGCAGTGACGCAAGCCGAGATCATCGAGGCGCTCCTCGCGTTCATCTCGCTTCCCGATGCCACGGAAGCCGAATTCGAGGCGATGGCGCTGAAAGTCTTCGCCTATCAGTTCCGCAACAACGAGCCCTACAGGCGCTTTGCCCTGCAGCGCGGCCGTACGCCGCTTTCGGTGAGACGCTGGCGCGACATCCCGGCCGTGCCGATCACCGCCTTCAAGGACCTGACGTTGAGCTGCATCCCGCCGGAAGCGGCTAGCCATGTCTTCATGACGAGCGGCACGACGCAGGGCGTGCGCGGCCGCAGCTACCACCCGACGCTCGATGTCTGGAAGGACTCGATGCTGGTGAACTTCCGCAAGCGCTTCATGCGCGACCGCGAGCGCATCCGCATGGGCGTCCTCTTCCCAGATGAGACGGCACTGCCGAATTCCTCGCTCGCCTGTTATCTCTCGCTCGCCCGGCGCGAATGCGGCACGTCCGATTCACAGGTCTTCATCAACGCTGCGGGTCTCGATCTCGACCAACTGCTATCGACGCTCGCCCAAGTCGAAGCGAGCGGTGAGCCCTATTCCCTGCTCGGCGCGAGCTATTCCTTCGTGCCCGTGCTGGACGCGCTCGCCGCGAGCGGCCGGCGCTTCGCCCTGCCGGAGGGCAGCCTGATCCTCGACACCGGCGGCTTCAAGGGCCAGTCACGGGAGCTCGGCCCCGATGAGTTCTATGACGGGCTCGCAGCCGCCTTCGGCGTGCCGCGCTCGGCCTGCATCAACATGTACGGGATGACCGAGCTGAGTTCGCAGCTCTACGATGACGGAAACGAGACCTGCCCCTCGGTCAAATCCGGCCCGCACTGGATCCGCAGCCGCGTCGTCGATCCGCTGACCGGGGCGGACCTGCCGGAAGGCCAGCGCGGCGTCATCGTCCATCACGACCTCGCGCATTTCAACTGCGTTTCCGCGATCCTGACCGAGGACGCCGGCGAGATCGTCCCGGGTGGCTTCAAGCTGTTCGGCCGCGTCGACGGCGAAGCCTCGAAGGGCTGCTCGGTCGCGGTTGCCGAGTTCCTTGCGGCGGCGCGGGGCTGACCGCCGTGATCGAGCACGCAGGCCATCTGCCCGGCCTGGACCGCGAGGCGCTGCGCTGGCGCGAGGTCAGTCACAGTGCCTGGGGCGAAAGCGTCACTATCGCGCTGCCGGAGCTCGACGAAGCACAGGCCGCGGCTCTCTGCGAGCATGTGCGCAGCAATGCACGCGCCCGGCTGAAGCAGATGGACACCGCCCGCATCGTCACCGCGATCGACGCCGCCGTCGCGCGTCTGCTCGACCGCGGGCACCCGCTCCGACGCAAGGCCGAGCATCTCCTGCCGATCGTCACCGGCTATGATCGCGAGACGGTCCGCCTCGGCCTGACCGGCTATCTCAAGACCTTCCGGCGCCCGCAGCTCCTGCGCTTCCTAGCCGAGGATTTCGCCAATCCCGCCGTGCTCGAAGGTTTCCAGCCGACGCCCAAGGGCGGCTACCTGCGCGCCCACGGCCCGGAACTGCTGCTGCATGTCTGGGCCGGCAACGTCCCGGCGCTCTCGCTCTGGAGCCTTATCTGCGGATTGCTGGTCAAGGCGGGCAGCGTGGGCAAGCTCGCCTCGGCCGAGCCGTTGACCGCGGGGTGGTTCGCCAGCCTCCTCGCGGAGATCGACCCGGAACTCGGCGAATGCCTCGCGATCGTCTGGTGGAAGGGCGGCGAAGCGGCCGCCGAACCGGTTTTCCTGCGCGAAGCCGACACCGTCATGGCCTATGGCGGCAACGACACGCTCGCGGCCCTGCGCGCCAAGCTGCCGGTCACCACGCGCTTCCTGCCGCATGGCCACAAGATCGGTTTCGGTGTCATCGCCCGCGAAGCGCTCGACAGCCGCAAGGCACCGGCGCTCGCCCGGCTCGCGGCCCATGACGTCGCCCGCTACGAGCAGCAGGGCTGCTACTCGCCGCAGCTGCTCTTCGTCGAGCGCGGCGGACGGGTCGCCCCCGCCGAATTCGCGCGCTACCTCGCGCAGGAGCTCGGCGCCCTCGTCCATCGCCATCCACGCCGCGCCCTGTCGCAAGGCGAAGCCGCGTCGATCGCCGCATGGCGGGGCGCGCAGGAGATGCGCGCGATGGACGGTGGGGCCGAACTCCTCGGCGAGCCCAGCGATTCCTGGAGCGTGGTCCATGTCGAGGCGCCCGAAACCCTGAGCCCGACTGGCCTGAACCGCATGCTCAAGCTGGTCTCGGTCGACAGCCTCGATGAGGTCCCCGCCCTCGTCGCGCCCTACCGCAGCTTCCTGCAGACGGCGGGTGTCGCTGTGGCGCCCGAGCGGCTGTTCCTGCTCGCCGAGCGGCTAGGCGCGGTCGGCGTCAGCCGCGTCGCCCCGCTCGGACGCATGACCGCGCCGGAAGCCGGCTGGCATCATGACGGGCGCTTCAGCCTGCTCGATCTCGTCACCCTGACCGAGATCGAGCAGAGCACTGAGGCCGCGGCGGAAGGGTTCGCACCCTATGTCGATTGACCCTGCCATGCCCGGCTTCGTCGCGATCGAGCAGGTCGGATACAGCTATGACGCGTCCGGCCCCGCCATCGTCGATCGCGTCGACTGGGCCATCCCCCGCGGCGAGATCCATTGCCTGCTCGGCCGCAGCGGCTGCGGCAAGACCACGCTGCTCAAGCTCGCCGCCGGCCTGCTCATGCCGACAGAAGGCTCCATCCGCATCGGCGGCGAGCCGCTGCAGGGCCCAAGCCCGCGAGCCGGCTTCGTCTTCCAGGCTCCCACCCTGCTCGATTGGCTGAGCGCCCTCGACAACGTGCTGCTGCCGATCTCGCTGAAGCGCCGCCCGAAGGCCGCCGACCGCGACGCGGCGCTCGATCTGCTCGCCCGCGTCGGACTTACGGACTTCGCCGCACGCCGGCCTTCCGAGCTCTCCGGCGGCCAGCAGAGCCGCGTCGCCGTCGCCCGCGCGCTGATCGGCAACCCCGACCTGCTGCTGCTCGACGAGCCCTTTGCCGCGCTCGACGCCCTGACACGCGAGGAATTGCAGGACGACCTGCTGCGGCTCTGCGCGCTCAACGGCACGACCGCGCTTTTCGTAACGCACGATATCGGTGAAGCCGTCTATCTCGGCGACAAGGTCGCGGTGATGGCCACCGGCCAGCTCACCCATGCGCGCCGTATCGAGTTGTCCCGCCCGCGCCACCGCGACATGCGCTACACTCCAGGCTTCACCGCGGCCTGTCACGATCTGCGCGATGCCATGGATGGCGGGCCGCAGGCCGCCACGAGCCGGAGGCCGGCGGCATGACGGCGCGCCTGCCCTCACTCCTGCTGATGCTCGCCCTGCTTGCCGGCTGGGAAGCCTGGTGCCGGCTCGGTGGCCTCTCGACGCTCGTCCTGCCGCCGCCGTCTGCCGTGCTCGCAACGCTGTGGAGCGAGATCACCACCGGCCGCCTCTGGCCGCATCTTGCCGTCACCGCCGCAGAAATGACTCTGGGCCTGAGCATCGGCACTGCCGTCGGGCTCGGCGTCGGCATCCTGCTGGCGGAAGTCCCCGCGCTCAGCCGGCTGCTGCGCCCCTATATCCTCGCGAGCCAGCTCGTGCCCAAGCTCGCGCTCGGGCCCCTCTTCATCATCTGGTTCGGATTCGGCATGACGCCGACCGTCGTGATCACGGCGCTGATCTGCTTTTTCCCCCTGATGGAGAACACGCTGACCGGGATCAGCGAGGTCGATCCCGCCCGGCGCGAGCTCTTCCGCATGCTGGGTGCCGGCCGCTTTAAGACGCTGTTGCGCCTCAAACTGCCGGCGGCGCTGCCCGTCATCATGGCGGGCCTGCGTGTCGCCGTCGTGCTGGCGCTGGTCGGCGCCGTCGTCGGCGAATTCATCGGCGGGCGGATCGGCCTCGGCGCCTCGATCATCGCCGCCCAGAGCGTGATGGATTCGAGCCTGATCTTCGCGCTGTTCATCGTCATCACCGCTCTCGGAATGCTGCTCTATGAGGCCGTGCGCCTGCTCGAGCGCCGCGTCCTGCACCGTTTCTCGAAAGGCTAGATCCCATGTCCAAGCTGCGCGCCCTTCTCCTGCTCGCCCTATCCTGGCTGGCCGCCTCGCACGCTGCAGCCCAGCCACTCGACAAGGTCACCGTCGCTGGCTGGAGCCAGCCGATCAGCGAGATCACCAATCTGCTGGCCGAGCCGGACAAAGGCTTCTTCAAGGCCAAGGGCATCGCGCTCGACTACGTGCCCGGCAATGGCGGCGGCGCAGCGCTCCAGACCCTGATCGCGGGGCAGGCCGATATCGCCTTCACCGATCCCGCCGCGCTCTATCTCGCGCTCGACAAGGGCGAGAAGCTCGTCGCGATCTACAACATCTATCCGCAGAACGTCTTCAACGTCGTCGCGCTCAAGAGCAGCGGCATCCGCTCAGCAGCCGATCTCAAGGGCAAGCGCATCGGCGTCTACAGCCTCGCCAGCGGCACCTATCAGAACCTGCTCGTGCTGCTGCATCAGGTCGGCCTGAACGAGAAGGACGTCACCATCCAGCCGACCGGCCTGCTCAATTTCGCGCCGCTGATGCAGGGCCAGGTCGACGCCACGGCCGCGACCGATACCGGCCTGCTCGTCGCCCGCACCCGAGGACTGGGCGACGCCAACGTCATCGAGGTCCGCGACCAGCTCAACCTGCCCAGCGACATCTTCGTCGTGAAGGAAAGCTATTACGAGCAGAACAAGCCGCTGCTGAAGCGCTTCCTCGCCGCCTATCGCGATTCCGCCGCCTGGATGATCGCGAATCCCGCTGAAGCCGCCCGCCTCGCCGTCACCCGGGCCATCAACGGCCGCGACGAGACTGTCAATCTCGAGATCATCAAGCTGCGCAACCTCTCCAGCGTCTCGCAGGCGACGGAACGCGAGGGTCTCGGCCGCTTCGATCTCGACGCACTGCAGAAAGGTGCCGATACCTTCCGCAGCCTCGGCCTGATCGCCCGCCCGCTCGATATGAAGGCCGTCGTGAAGAGCGATCTCATCCCGCAGAAGGACGGCGCGCCGTGAAGTTCCGCGACCGGTCCATCCTCGTCACCGGCGCGAGCCGCGGCATCGGCGCAGCGATCGCGAAGGCCTTCGCCGCCGAGGGCGGGATCGTCATCGTCAACCACCGGACGAACGATGGGGCAGCCGAAGCCGTCGCCGCGGAATGCCGCGCGCTCGGCGGCGAAGCGCTGGCCATCGCGGCCGACGTGACCTCGCCCGAGGCGGTCGCCGCCATGGCCGAGCGCATCTCGGAGGAGGTCGGCCGGCTCGACGTCGTCGTCAACAACGCCTTCGCGCCCTATCGCTTCGACCCGGACAATCGCGCCCGCTTCTGGGAGACGCCCTGGGAGGCCTATGGCCAGCAGTTCGAGGGCGCGGTGAAGGCGACCTACACGGTCTGCCGGGCTATGCTGCCGCTGCTCCAGCGCCGCAGCGGCGCCAGCATCGTCAATCTCGCGAGCGATCTGGTGACGCGCCCGAGCATTCCCTATCACGACTACACCACCGGCAAGGCGGCGCTCATCGGCTTCAGCCGCAACCTCGCGGCCGAGCTTGGCCCGCTCGGCATCCGGGTGAACTGCGTCGCGCCGGGGCTGGTCTATCCGACACAGGCGAGCGAGGCGACGCCGGAGGAGGTGCGCGAAATGCTGGTCGCGCAGACGCCGCTGCGCCGCATCGCCACGCCGGCCGATATCGCGGGCCCTGTCCTTTTCCTCGCCAGTGACTGGAGCGGTTTCGTCACCGGCCAGACGCTACATGTCGATGGCGGGCTGGTGATGGCCTGAGCCGCGAGGTGGTTAGCGACTGCTGATGCGAACCAACTCGCGGTGTCATCCCGGGCAAGCCGCGCCAGCGGCGCCGATCCGGGATGACGGCGTGTTTCCGCCAGGGCTCATCTCCACACCAGGCCGCCACGCTATCCCTACGTCGCTGGCGGCGTCCCATGGGTATGGAAGCTCTCGATCGTCCTGAGCCCCCAGGCCTGCCCCTTCTTCCGCTCGGTCTCGGTCCAGGTCACGGTCTGCCAGTCCGGATCGAGGATCAGCCGCGCCCCGGCATTCGCGATCTCGACGCGGTTGCCGGCCGGCTCATAGACATAGAGGAAGAAGGTCTGCTGCACGGCGTGCTTGTGCGGGCCGGTCTCGATGAAGACGCCGTTCTCAAGGAAGAGATCGGCCGCCTCCAGGATGTGCTCGCGCTGGTCGACCGCATAGGTGACATGGTGGAAGCGGCCCTGCGCCGGCGTGTGGTCGCGGGTATAGGCGATGTCGTAGCTCTTGTTGTTGACGGTGAACCAGCAGCCGCCGACTTCCCCCGAATCCAGCACGATCTGCTCGGTGATGCGGCTGCCGAGCGCCTTCGGCATGAAGTCTCGGATCGCCGCGACGTCCTGCGCCAGCAGGTTGAGATGGTCGAGCCGACGCACCGCGCAGCCACGGCCATGGTTGCGCTGTGCCTGGTTCTTCAGCGCCGGCCGCTCGCCTTCGGGGGCAACGTACTTGTTGGTGTCGAAATAGATCTCGAAGATGTGGTTGTCGGGATCGCGGAAGCGATACGCGCGGCCGTGACCGAGATCGCCTTCGCTCCAGCCGATGCCCGCCCCCAGCGCCTCGATCGCCGCGACGCGGCGCAGCAGCGCCGCCTCGCTCGAGGCGCGATAGCCGATATGGCCGACGCCGGTGGTGTTCGACGCCGTGAGCTTCAGCGTGTGGAACTCGTAATCGTCCCAGGCACGCAGATAGACCGAGTCGCCCTCGCGCCCGCTCTCGGTCAGCCCGAAGATGTTGACGAAGAAGTCGAGGCTCGCGTCAGGCTTGTTGGTGAAGAGCTCGACATGGCCGAGATGGGCGATGTCGAAACAGGGCTCGCTGCTCATCCCCAGACTTCCTTGGCGACTTCGAGGATGCGCGAGAGCTTGGCCCATTGCTCGTCCTCGGCCAGCACATTGCCTTCCTCGGTGGAGGCGAAGCCGCATTGCGGCGACAGGCAGAGCTGTTCGAGCGGGGCATATTTCGTCGCCTCCTCAATGCGGCGCTTGAGATTGTCCTTGCTCTCGACAGTGCCGAACTTGGAGGTGACGAGGCCGAGCACAACCTGCTTGTCGCCCTTGGGCAGAAAGCGCAGCGGCTCGAAACCTCCGGAGCGGTCGTCATCCCACTCCATGAAGTAGCCGTCGACATCGATCTGGTTGAAGACCATATCGGCCACCGGCTCGTAGCCGCCTGAGGCGATGAAGGTCGATTTGAAGTTGCCGCGGCAGGTATGGGTGGTGATCTGCATGTCCGCCGGCTTGGCCTTCAGCGCGGCATTGAGCACGTCGCGATAGACGAAGATCAGCTTGTCCGGATCATCGCCGCGATCCGCCAGCATCTTGCGCTGCTCCGGATCGCAGAAATAGGACAGGCTGGTGTCGTCGAGCTGCAGATAGCGGCAACCGGCATCGTAGAAGGCCTTGATCGCCTTGGCGTAAGCCTTGCCGAGATCGTCGTAGTAATCCTCCATCTTGAGATAGGCGCTCGGGTCGATCGCCTTCCGCCCGCCGCGATAGTGCAGCATGGACGGGCTCGGGATGGTCATCTTCGGCACGCGGCTGGTGATCGAGGCCAGGAACTTGAAATGGGCCAGATGCGGGTGGTCAGCCGGGAAATCCAGCTTGCCGGTCACGCGGATGCCGTGGCCCTTGGTCGCGACGCCCTTGAACTGGATCCCCGAGTCGGTCTCGTAGCTCGTGACGCCGGTCAAGCCGTCGAGGAAGTCGAAGTGCCAGAAGGCGCGGCGGTACTCGCCGTCGGTCACCGCCTGCAGCCCGATCTCCTCCTGCTTGCGGACGAGCTTCCCGATCTCCTCGTCCTCGATCCGGGTCAGCTCGGCCTGCGCCATCTCGCCAGCGGCGACCTTGGCGCGCGCCTCCTTCACCGGCGCGCTGCGCAGCAGGCTTCCAACCATATCGCCCCGGAACGGCGGCTTCTTTCTCTGTGTCATGATGTTTCCTCCCGGTTCTTGATGGTCATGCTGCGGCGGCGAGGCCGAGATGATGTTCGAGCCGCGCGGGCTCGGCGATGAGCGTAGCACTGCGCTCGGCCAGGACCACGCGGCCGCGTTCGAGCACGATGGCGTCGTCCGTGAGTTCGAGGATCTTGCGCGCATGCTGCTCGATGACGATGGCAGCAAGCCCTTCCTCGCGGAACAGGGCCTTCAGCGCCTTGAGCAATTCCTCGACGATGATCGGCGCAAGCCCCTCGGTCGGCTCGTCGAGCAGCAGCAGCTTTGGATTGAGCATCAGCGCCCGGCCGATCGCCAGCATCTGCTGCTCGCCGCCCGAGAGCTGGTTGCCGAGATTGGCCTTCCGCTCGGCCAGCCGCGGAAACATGCGGAAGACGCGGTTCACATCCCACGCCCCCGGCCGGGCGACCGCCGTCAGGTTCTCCAGCACGGTCAGCGACTTGAAGATGTTGCGCTCCTGCGGCACCCAGCCGATGCCGGCATGCGCCCGCTGCTCGGGCGAAGCGGTGGAGAGGTCGCGCCCCGCCAGCACGATCCGCCCACCGCGCCGGCGCGTGACGCCGATGATGCTGTTGACCAGCGTGGTCTTGCCGACCCCGTTGCGGCCGAGCAGCGCGAGCGAATGCCCCTCGGCGAGAGTGAGGTCGATGTCGAACAGCACCTGCGCCTCGCCATAGCCGGCGCTCAGCTTCTCGATCTGCAGGAGCTCAGGCGTCGATGCGTCAGACATGGGCGCCCTCGCCGAGATAGGCCGCACGCACGCTCCTGTCGCGCGCCATCTCGTCGGGCGTGCCCTCCGCCAGCACGCGGCCATTGACCAGCACCGTGATGCGCGTGGCAAAGCGGAAAACGAGATCCATGTCGTGCTCGATCAGCAGCACCGAGACATCGTCGGGCAGTTCGGCGACCGTCTGCATCAATTCGCGCCGCTCGGCCTCCGGCACGCCGGCGGCGGGCTCGTCGAGCAGCAGCACGCTGGGCCTCGCGGCAAAGGATGCGGCGATCTCGATCTGGCGCTGCTTGCCATAGGGCAGCGTCGCGATACGGCTGTCCATGATGTCGCCCAGCTTGAAACGCGCCAGGATCTCGGCGGTCTGCCCTACGAGTTCCGCATCGCGGTCGAGCGCGCGGAAGGGATGGCTGCCGCGGCCGAGCCGCTCGGAGGTGACGAGCGCGATCATCTCCAGCGGCGTCATCGTCGCGAAGAGCTGGTTGATCTGGAAGGTGCGGGCGAGGCCACGCTTCACCCGCGCCTCGCGCGGCAGCCTTGTGATGTCCTCGCCCATCAGTTCGATGCGGCCGGAGCTCGGCTTGAGCACGCCTGTGAGCTGGTTGACGAAGGTCGTCTTGCCGGCGCCGTTCGGACCGATCAGCGCGTGGCGGGCGCCCTTTGCCAGCGTGAAGTCGACATGATCCGTCGCGGTGATGCCGCCAAAGCTCTTGACGAGGTCGAAGGTCTGGAGAGCGACGCTCATCATGCCCCTCCCCTTCGAAAGCGAGCGAAACGGCCGGCAACGGCCTTGACCGCGCCATGGATGATCTCGCGCCCGCCGAGCACGAAGAGCACGAGGAAAAGCCCGATCCAGAACATCCAGTATTGCGGGGTGAAGGTCGCGATCGCGTCCTGCAGCAGCTTGAAGGCTATGGCGCCGATGAGCCCGCCATAGAGATAGCCGGCGCCGCCGATGATCAGCACGAGCATCAGATCGGCCGAGCGATGGAAGTCGAGCACGTCGAGCGAGACGAATTGCGTGGTCTGAGCGAGCAGCGCCCCCGCCGCCCCGGCATAGGCCGCGGCAAGCGTGTAGGCGGCGGCGAGACGGCGCGCATTCGGTACGCCCGAGGCCGAGGCCCGCAGCGGATTGTCACGGATCGCGCGCAGGGAGAGCCCGAAGGGCGAGTGCACCACACGCCGCGCGATCAGGAACAGAACGAAGAGCACACTGAGCGAATAGAGATAGGCGGTGCGGCCGAAGAGATCGAAGTCGAACAGGCCGAGCACCGGCCCCATCATGATGCCCTGCAAACCATCGGCACCGCCGGTCAGAAAGCCGAAGGAATTCGCCAGCTCGTAGAGGATCAGCGCGACGCCGAGCGTGATCATCAGGCGTGTAAGATCCGTGCCGCGCAGCACGAGCGGGCTGGTGACGAGGCCGAGCAGCCCCGCCGCCGCCATGCCGACGACGAGGCCGCCGAGCGGATCGCCCCCGACATGCTTGGCGAAGAGCCCCGCGGCATAGGCGCCCATGCCGAGGAAGGCGGCATGCCCCAACGACACGATGCCGGCATAGCCGAGGATCAGGTCAAGCGAGAGCGCGAACAGCGCCAGGATCGCGATCTCGTTGAGCAGCAGCAGGTTGCGTGGAAACAGCAGAAAGGCTGCAAAGGCGATCAGCCAGAAGGCGATCTCGGCCGGATGCCAGCGGCGGCCCGCATAGAGAGCCTGTCTGACGCGGCTTTCGAAGGTTTCCGCCCTCATGCCCGCGCCCTCGCGAACAGTCCGTGCGGCCGGATGATCAGCAGCAGGACCATCAGCGCGTAGATGATGAAGGCGCCGACCTGCGGCACGAGATATTTGCCGACGACATCGGCGACGCCGAGCAGCATCGCGGCGAAAAACGGGCCGGTGATGCTGGAGGTGCCCCCGACGGTGACGACGATCAGAAAGTAGATCATGAACTTCAATGGAAAGCTCGGGTCGAGCCCCATCAGCTCGATGCCGAGCGCGCCGCCCAGCCCGGCGAGTCCGCAGCCCAGCGCGAAGGTCAGCGCGAACAGCCGGTTGACCGGGATGCCGAGCCCACGCGCCACCCGCGCATCGTCGACCGCCGCCCGCAAGCGGCTGCCGAAGCGCGTCCGCGTGAAGCCCCATTGCAGCGAGAATGCCAGCAGCCCACAGATCACGATGACGAAGAGCCGGTAGCGGCCGATGCCGATGCCGGCGATCTCGAAGCGGCCCTGCAGCCAGGTCGGCAGATGGATGAACTGCTGGGTCGAGCCCATCAGCCAGTCGGTGCCGGCCACGGCCATGAAGACCAGCCCGATCGAGAACATCACCTGGTCGAGATGGCTCTTGGCGTACATCGGGCGGTAGATCAGCCGCTCCAGCACGATTCCGACCAGCGCCGCCGCCAGGAAGGCAAGCGGCAGGCACGCCAGGAACGGCATGCCGAGCCGCTGCATCGCCTGAACGGCGACATAGCCGCCGAGCATCGCGAAGGCGCCGTGGGCGAGGTTGACGAAGTTCATCAACCCCATCGTCACGGAGAGCCCGCAGCCGAGGACGAAGAGCACCATCCCATAGGCGATGCCATCGAACAGGATGGTCAGCATGAGCTTCGATCCCGGCTGGCTGTCCGGCCCGTCACTTGCGGGCCTTCACCGGGTCCTTGACGTCCTTGATCGTCGCGAACTCGACATTGTGGAGTTCCGAGCCGACCTTCTGCGTCTTGCGGACATAGATGTTCTGGATGATGTCGCGGGTGTCGGGGTCGATCGAGACCGGCCCGCGCACGCTCTCCCATGACGCACCCTTCATCGCCGCGATCAGCTTGTCGCCGCTGGCGTCGCCCTTGGTCGCCTCCAACGCCCTAGCGATCAGCTTCATGCCGTCATAGCCGCCGACCGCCATGAAGTTCGGCCGCATGCCGGGATTGGCCTTCTGGAAGGCTTCGACGAAGGCCTTGTTCGCCGGGCTGTCATGCGCGGCGGAGTAATGATGCGTGGTGATGGCGCCGACCGCGACATCGCCGATGCCTTCGAGGATGTCGTCATCGACCACGTCGCCGGKGCCGATCAGCTTGACGCCGGCCTTGTCCAGCCCGCGCTCGACGAACTGCTTCATGAACTGCGCGCCGATCCCCGACGGCACGAAGACGAAGAGCGCGTCCGGCTTGGCTTCCGAGACGCGCTGCAGGAAGGGTGCGAAATCGGGGTTGCGCAGCGGCACGCGCACGCTCTCGACCGTGCCGCCCGCCGCCTTGAACTTGGCCGCGAAGGAGGTCTCGGCGTCGATGCCCGGCCCGTAATCGGTGACGACCGTGAAGACCTTCTTGATGCCGTTTGCCGCGGCCCAGTCCGCCATAGGCTCCGACGCCTGCGGCAGGGTGAAGGAGGTCCGCACGATATAGGGCGAGGCCTCCGTGATGGAGGCGGTGGCCGCCGCCATCACGACCTCCGGCACCTTCGCCTGCGTCGCGATCTGCGCCGTCGCCATGGCAAGCGGCGTCAGGCCGAAGCCGGCCAGCACCGAAACCTTGTCGTTGACGACCAGCTCCTGCGCCAGGCGGCGCGTCGTGTCGGCATTGCCGGCATCGTCCTTGAGGATAACTTCGAGCTTGCGCCCGCCATGGACCGCGCCTTCCTTGGCGAGGAAGAGCTTCACCGCCGCATCGATCTGCTTGCCGGTCGAGGCGAAGGGCCCCGTCATCGGCAGGATCAGCCCGATCTTCACCGCTTCCTGCGCCAGTGCGGCGCTACCAGTCGTGGCCGCCAGCGTGAGGCCGAGAATTCCACCCAGAACTGTCCTGCGATGCGTCATGTCGTCGTTCCTCCCGAGATGTCTGTGGTCCCCTTTTGGCGGGGCTTTTCTTCTGCTTATTCGTCTTCGTCGTCGCGATAGACGAGGCCTGCTTTGGCGAGGCCTTCGCGCATAGCGTACATGTCCAGCCCGAGTTCGCCAGAGGCGAGCCGTCTACGCTTTTCGTCTTCATTGGCCTCGCGCTTGCGGCCGGACGCCGCGACGGCTTCCGCCTGCAGCCGCGGCACCACCACGACCCCGTCATCATCTGCGACGATCACGTCTCCGGGATGAACCAGCGCCCCGGCGCAGACCACCGGCACATTGACCGAACCCGGCGTCGCCTTGACCGTGCCCTTGGCTGAGATCGCCCGCGACCAGACCGGAAAGCCCATCTGCGTCAGCACGCGCACGTCGCGCACGCCGGCATCGATGACGAGGCCGACGCCGCCGCGCGCCTTGAGCGAGGTCGCGAGCAAATCGCCGAACATACCGTCGGTGTTGTCGGTGGTGCAGGCTACGACGAGCACATCGCCCGGCTGCACCTGCTCGATCGCGACATGGATCATCCAGTTGTCGCCGGGCTGGGCGAGCACGGTGACGGCGCCGCCCGCGATCTGCGCGCCGGCGTAGATCGGCCGCATATAAGGCTTCATCAGCCCGGCCCGCCCCATCGCCTCATGTGTGGTGGAGACGCCGAGTTCCCCGAGATCGGCCATCGCCGCGGCCGGGGCACGCTTCTTGGTGCGGATGACGACGGGGGTCATGCCAGCGCCTCCAGCGCTTCCGGGAAGAGCCGCTGATAGGCCTCGCCATAGGTCATCGCCTTGCCGGAGTTGCGGCCACCCTGCATGCCGCGGTTGAGCGCGACACGCGTGTAGTATTCCCAGAGATGCTTCTGTGCCGCGAGGATCTCGAAGGCCCGGCGCTTCTGCTCCCAGACCTCGTCGATATTGAGGATGACGTTCGGCTTGAAGTTGCACTGCTCGGGCTGGTGCGGCTCGAACAGGAAGACAGGCGGGGCGGCATAGCCGCGCTCCAGATCGGGCTTGTGCCCGGCCGCCTGCGCGATAATGCGCGCCTCCTGCGCGAAGCGCGTCGCCTCGGGATGGTCGACATTGTAGGGATCTTCGAGCGCGTGGGTCAGCACGAAGCTCGGACCCAGCTCGTGGAAGATGTCGATGGCGCGGTCCAGCATATCGGGCGTCGTCCGCAGCGGATAATCCCCGGCATCCATGAACTCGATCTCGGCGCCGAGCAGTTCGGCCGCAGCGGCGGCCTCCTCGCGGCGCTGGGCCTTGACCTCCTCCATCCTCACACCAGCCTTCTTCCAGGCGAACTGGCTCTCGCCGCGCTCGCCATAGGACAGGCAGAGAATCTTCACGCGCATCCCGCGCTTCGCGTGCAGCGCGATAGCCCCACCCGCCCGCCAGACGAAATCGCCCGGATGCGCGGTAATCACCAGACCTGTCTTCTGCGCGTCGGCCATTGCCGTCAGCCCTCTCTCAATTCACTCTGCAGCACGGCGAGCGTTGCCCGCATGCGCCGCCATGACGCTCGCCGGCACGAAGGCGCGGCCTTCCATCAGGATGCGCGCGGTGCGCAGCAATCCGGCACGCTCGACCAGCGGCCGCTCGGCTGTTCCGCCAACCGTCAATGTCACGGTGAATTCGCCTGTGGGATGCTCGACCGAGACTGCGCGTTCGCGCCCCTCGGGCATCGCAGCAACGGCGGCCGCCGGCGAACCCGGCAGCACTGCGGCGGTCGCCACCGTCACAGCGGCGAAGACGCCGATCGAGCCGTGGCATTCCTGGGGAATGAAGCTGCGGGTGCAGATCGCCCCGCCGGCCTGCGGCGGCGCAACGAGTGCAACCTTCGGCACGACTTTCTTGGCGACATCGCCGAGATTCATCAGCGGCCCGGCCGCAAGACGAATGCGCTCGATCCGCGCCTTCAACTCCGTGTCCTTGTCCAGTTGCTCGCGCGGCTCGTAGCCCGTGCGCCCGACATCGGCCGCCCGCATGACGATCACCGGCATGCCGTTGTCGATCAGTGTGCACGGCACGCCCTCGATCACATCGACGACGTTGCCGGTCGGGAGCAGCGCGCCGCAGACCGAGCCTTCCGCATCGAGGAAACCGATATCGATCGGTGCCGAAGTGCCCGGAACGCCGTCGATACGCGCTTCGCCCGCAGCGCTGGCCTCGCCATCGGGCGTATCCATGGTGAGGTCGGCGATGGTGCCGGTGTTGATCGTGCGGACGCGGACGCTCGTGCGCGCGCCGGTCGCCTTGACCAGCCCCAGCGCCAGCGCAAACGGCCCGACCCCGGCGAGGATGTTGCCGCAATTCGGCGTCGTATCGACGGTTCCCGTCTCGATGCCGACCTGCGCGAACAGGAAATCGATGTCGCAGCCTGGATCGCTCGAACGCGAGACGATTGCGACCTTGCTGGTCAGCGGATGCGCGCCGCCAAGCCCGTCGACCTGCCGCTTGTCCGGCGAGCCCATCACCGCGAGCAGGAAGGCGTCGCGCGCGCCGATATCCGCGGGCAGGTCATCGCGCAGGAAATAGGCCCCCTTCGAAGTGCCGCCGCGAATGAGCATGCAGGGAATGGCGATCTGGCTCATCGCCTCACGCTCCTGCTGCGAAGTTTGCGCGTGCACCGCGTTGCTGGGCGTCGGCAACGGCGCTGGCGAGGCCGGGCTCCAGACCGGCGGCGGCGAGCATCTCGGCCGCCTCGCGCATCTCGGCCGCGCGCCGGATGCCATGGGTCGCGACACGCTCGCGCATATCGGCGGCCAGCGCATAGAAATCGATCGACGGAAACGTCGCGTGCAGGCTGGCGAAGACCGGATCCTTGACGTCCCAGGCCTCGCAGGCAGCGGCGCAATCGACCATCAACGCCTCCAGCCCCTTGATGACGATGCTGCGGCACAGCTTCATCGCCGATGCACGGCCGAACGTCTCGGAAACCGGCGTCAGGTTCATGCCCAGCCCATTCAGCGTCTCGGCCACGACCTCGGCCTTCGGACCGCCGGCGAGGATCGCGACCTTGAGGCCGGGCTTCAGCACCGGCGCCATCACCGCAGCCTCGACATAATCGGCGCCGCTGGCCTCGACTGCCTTCGCGGCCCGCTGCTTGGTCGAAGGCGCGGCCGAATTCACGTCGACGAAAACCTGACCGGGTCTCAGCCAGCTCGCCGCCTCGGCAGCCACGGCCTCGGCGCGGTCGGCCGTCACCGCCGAAAAGATGAAGGATGCCTGCGAGCAGGCTTCAGCCGCCGACGCGCCGCAGCTCACGCCGATCTGCCGCGCCGCATGCTCAAGCCGCTGCCCGGCAGCCCTGCCGAAAAGCAGGTCGTAGGTGCGAATTCCGGCCGCGCCATTGGCCAGGAGGCCGCGCGAGAAGGTCTGCCCGACCTCACCGAATCCGATGAATGCGATCGCCGCCGGTGCCGAACCAGCCATCGTCGCCACTCCTTGTACGTTTCTTCCCGCAGCAAGGGTGGAGCAGGCTCATTGCTTCATCAAATGATAAGAATGCAGCGATTGATTAGTTTCATTCATCTCACCGCGGCGAAACCGAGCGCGTCAAGGCCTGGCTTAGCAGGGACAGAAGATCGCGCGCCGCCGGGCGCAGCGGCACGGTCTTGCGGGTGATGATGCCGAGCGTGCGCGTCACCGCCGGCGCGCGCAGCGGCACCGCGACCAGCTCTCCGGCATCGAGCACATCGAGTGCCAGCTGCGGCACCACCGCATAGCCGATGCAGGAACGCACCAGACTGACCGCAGTGACGACCCGCTGGACCTCGTAGCGCCAGGTCAGGCTTTCGCGCCGCGCGCCCAGCGCATCGTCGATCAGGATGCGGTTCCCGGTTTCGGCGCTGATGCGCACGAGCGGCTCGCCCTGCAACTGGGCCCAAGTCAGCGACGACGCCTGGGCGAGCGGCATGCTGCGATGGCTGACCAGCACGAAGGGCTCCTTCACCACTGGCTTCAGCTCCAGGTCCCAGCGATTCGCCGCGACTATGGTGACGCCGAACTCCGCCTCGCCGGACTGCACCTTGTCTGCGATCTCCGAAGCCGAGTTGTCGTGGACCCTCACCCCGACGCCGGGATGGCGCTTGGCGAAGGTCGCGATCACCGAGGGCATGCAATGGACGGCGACCGTCGGCAGGCAGCCGACCGAGACCTGCTCGTCGCCCTCCCGGACATCGACCCTGACCTCGTCGAGCGCCGATCCCAGATCCTCGAAGATTCGGCGAGCGCGCGGGAGCAGTGCCGTGCCTGCCGCCGTCAGCGAGACCTGACGCGTGGTGCGCAGGAACAGCGGCGTGCCCAACGATTCCTCGAGCTTCCGGATGCGGTGGCTGAGCGCCGTCTGCGACAGGTTGAGATGGGAGGCGGCGGCGCGGAAGCTGCCACGCTCCGCGATGCTGATGAACGCCTGAAGCCCTAGAACATCCACGCGCATGGGATTGCCTGATCCTCGCGATGGCAGGCGCCGACGGAAAGCGATCCGTCACCGGTATCAGCAACCGCGCGGCTGACAAACCTCCCGCAGCCCTATTCGCCAAACTGACGAATCCAGCCGATCTGCCGGTCGATGCAGCGCTCCCGCTCGTAGCTGGCAATCACCGTCTCGCGGGCGGCCCGCCTCAGCGAACGAGCCAATACGGGCTGTGCCAGCGCTTCCGCGATGCGTTCCGCCAAGAGCGCTTCCTCATGGAACGGCGTGAGCAGGCCGTTGCTTCCGTCGCGGATGACCTCCTTCACCGGCTCCGTATCCGAGCCGATGACGAGGCAGCCACAGGCCATCGCCTCGAGCAGCGACCAGGACAGAACGAAGGGAACGGTGAGATAGACATGCGCGGCCGAGACCTGAAACAGCCGAATCAGATTCTCATAGGACAGCCAGGGGATGTGGACGATGCGTTCGCCGAGCCCGGTCTCGGCGGACATCGCCTCACGCCAGCTGTTGTCATCGGAACGCGGGCGTCCATAGCCGGCGCCGTCGCCGCCGATCACGACGAAGATGAGGTCCGGATGGCGGGCGGCCAGGATGGCCGCGGCGCGCATGAACTGGGGATAGCCGCGATAGGGGTCGAGGTCGCGGGCGACGAAGGTGACCACCGGCGAGCCCGGCACGAGCACGCGGCCATCGGGCAGCACGAAGGACGCTTCCGCGTCGGGCCTGCAGAAGGTGGTGTCGATGCCGTCATGACAGACGGCGATTCGCTTGCGGTAGGCCGCCGGATATTGCTGGCGCTGCCACTGCGTCGGCGCATAGGCGGCATCCAGCGTGTCGAGAGCGAGAAGCTGTGCGGCGTTGCGCATGCGCACGCGATGGCGGTCGGCAGCGGGAACCGGATCGCTCATGCCGAAATCCAGGTCGGACCCCGTGCTGCGATAATAGTACTCGCAATAGCCGATCAGCGCGGCATCGGGCAGCGTGTCGCGCGCGAACAGCAGCCCGCCCCACCCGATATGTCCGAGGACGACATCGGGTGGGTCAGTGCTCTTCAGCCGCTCCATCAGCCGGGCAACCGCCTCGCCCGTCCGCAGGTGATATTCGGTGGCGGCGAGCGCGGGATGCCGCGTCGACGTCTCCTCCACCGAATAGACCAGCTGACTGACGCCGGGTTGCTCCTGCCCAGGACGCTCCGTGATCAGCGAGACCTCGACGCCCTGGGCGACGAGGCTCGCGATCAGAGCAGCGAACTGACCAGATCCTGCGCGATGAACGAATAGGACATGCATGATGCGAGGAGCACGCCGCCGTAGCGGAGCGCGTCATTCCACCATTGTTCGAGATGGCGCAGGGTTTCGTGGGTGGTGCGCAGGTCGGTGTCGCGGTTGCTTTCGAGCCGCTGGCCGAACTGACTGGCTTCGTCGAGAAGCCGCAGACGCTCGCACAGCATCTGCCCCTTCAACGAGAGCGAGATTCGCGCCTGCCGGCGATCGCGAGGCGATGCCCCGCGGTCGAGGTAGCCACTCTCCACCAGTTGCTTGAGATTGTAGGACGCGTTGGACCCTCCGTAATGTCCACGGTCCAGGAGATCGCGGACCGCGATCTCGCCGTGCCCGATCGTCATCAGGACCATCACCTGCGATGGCGAGATGTCGTCGATGCCCAGCTTGTTCAGCTCCAGGCGCAGGTAATCCAGAAAGCGCCGGCTGACACGTTCGATAACGCGAGCCAGATCGAACGGAGAAATTCCGCGATCCCGCTCTTCTTCGAGGTCATCGGACCCATCCGCCCGATGATGGCCATTCAAGGAACTGCCTAGGAATTGCCCGCCGCTATGCAATTTAAAGTGCATCCCTTACTCCGCCTGATCGAAAAATGAACAATCCACCCCTTTTGTCCCCTTTCTCTACTAAGAGCCTATAGGCAAAGCACATGCCATATTCCTTGGCTAATAATTAAGATTGCATCAATCCAGAGATGGTCGGAAACTAATTCGAAATTCAAAATTTTGCATAGTTTTGCCTCATTTTCTTTCTTCGAATCGATGGACTACCTTTCTAATCTGTCATAATCTTGACACCCGCTCCGTATCACGTTTGCCTTGCTGAAAGCGGGCGCGTGTTTGACGGTCTCGCCGCCACACCCCGCACCCCAACCACAATCCTGGAGTCGTGCATGAAGGCTGCGATGCTGGCACCTGACGTCCTGATCCGAAATCTCCAGCGATCCTTCGTTGGCGGCCTCGGCTATGCGGCGTTCCTCAGCCTCTGCGTGAACCTGCTGCTGCTGACCGTTCCGCTGTTCATGATGCAGGTGCAGGACCGCGTCATCGTCAGCCACAGCTACGACACGCTCACGATGCTCCTGGTCATCGCCATCGGAGCTCTGACGCTGTACGGCACGGTCGAGTTCATCCGCTCCCTGACATTCCAGACCATGGCCAGCATTTTTGCGCGCCGGCTCAATCTGCCGGCGCTGCAGGCTGCCGTGAGCTCGTCTCTGGAGCAGGGTTCGGGACAGGCGACGCAGGCGATTCGCGACCTGAACGATATCCGCTTCTTCATCGCGAGCTCGGCGATCGCCACCCCGCTGGAAGCGGCCTGGTCGCCGATCTTCCTCGCAGTCCTCTTCGCACTGCATCCGATCTACGGGCTGGTCGGCCTGGCCTCGCTGATCATCCTGCTGCTGCTCGGCGTGCTCTCCGACATGCTCACCCGCCGGATTCTCAAGGAGGCGAACGAGGCGGGCGTCGCCAGCATCAACGAAGTCGGCGCGAGCCTGCGTCATGCCGAGACGATCGAGGCCATGGGCATGCTGCCCGCGCTTTCCCGGCGCTGGCGCGGCCAGCAACTGGCGATGATCGAGCAGCTCGACATGGGCACCCGGCGCGCCAAGTTCATCGCTGCCGTGACGCGCTCCTCGCGCATGACCATGCAGCTTGCCGTCTATGCAACCGGCGCAACCCTCATCATCCGCAACGAGGTCACCGCCGGAACGCTGATGGCCGCGAGCATACTGAGCGGCCGGCTGCTGGCGCCGTTTGATTCGATGATCACCGACTGGCGGCAATGGGTTTTGGCGGCCGCGGCCTGGAAGCGCGTGCGCGACCTTGTTCTGGCGCGCAGTTCGCAGCGGCAGACGGTGCCGACCCCGCCCTGCCAGGGCGACCTCGTGGTCGATCGCGTCGTCTTCGCGCCGCCAGGCTCGGAGCAGACCGTGATCAAGAGCGTCTCCTTCACGCTTGAGCCGGGCGAGGTGCTCGGCGTGGTCGGCCCTTCCGGGGCCGGCAAGTCGACGCTCGCGCGGCTGCTGGTCGGCGTGCTCAAGCCCAATGTCGGCGGCGTCTATCTGGACGGGCACAGCACCTTTCTGTGGGAGCGCGGCTCCTTCGGCGCGATGGTCGGCTACCTCCCGCAATCGGTCTCGCTGCTGAACGGCACGATCGCCGAAAACATCGCCCGCATGCGCGAGCCCGACCCCCACGCCATTCTGGAAGCCGCGCGAATCGCCGGGGTTCACGAGCTGATCGGCCGCCTGCCGCTCGGCTACGACACCAACGTCGCCGATACCGGCTTCACTCTCTCGGGCGGCCAGCGCCAGCGCATCGGCCTGGCGCGCGCGCTCTACGGCTCGCCGCGGCTGATCGTGCTCGACGAGCCCAACGCCAATCTCGACGCCGAAGGCGAGCAGAGCCTGATCCGCGCCATCGCCGCGGCGCGCGAAGGCGGCGCCATCGTCGTGCTGATCGCGCATCGTCCATCGGTGATGCAGGTCGTCGACAAGCTCCTCGTGCTGCGCGAGGGCCGCGTGCAGCAATTCGGCCCACGCGCGGCCATCGCCGGCATGATCACGCCAGGTGGCCGGATCGACATGGAGCCTCCCGCAAACGCACCCGCCACGATCCGTGAGGTGAAGGCATGACCGGACGCTCCCTGATCAAACGCCCTGAACAGCCCCTGGTCGCGCAGATCGATGCGGAGCCGCAAGATGAGCGCGTCCCGAGCCTGCGCAGCCTGGTCCTCGCCGGCGCGGCCGCAATCGGCGTCGGCTTCGGCGGATTCGGCGCATGGGCGGTCACCGCGCGGCTCGACAACGCCGCCGTCGCGAATGGCGTCGTCGCGGTCGACAGCAAGCGCAAGACCGTCAGCCACCTCGAGGGCGGCATCCTGAAGACGCTGCTGAAGGCGGAAGGTGAGCGCGTCGCCAAGGACGAACCGCTGCTGCGGCTCGAAGACGCCCGCGCCCGCGCCGAATTGCAGCAATTGCAGGCCAAGCGCATCGGACTGGAGGCAAAGCTCGCCCGCCTGCGCGCCGAACAGACGAATGCGACCGATATCGCCTTCCCCGCCGATATTGCGCGCATGGAAACGCCGATCGCACGCGAAGTGCTGCGGGCCGAACAGACGTTCTTCAAGTCACGCGGCCAGGTCCAGGACGGCAAGACCCATATCCAGCAGCGCGTCATCGAACAGCATCAGGCCGAAGCCGACGCGCTGAAGGCCCAGATCGACGCCACCATTCAGCAGCGCTCGCTCATCGACGAAGAGGTCCGGATCATGGCCGACCTCTACGAAAAGCGCTACGCCAAGCGCGGCCAGCTCGTCGAACTGCAGACCAAGCAGAGCGAACTCGTTGGCCGGGCGGGCGAGTTCGCCGCCCGCAAGGCCAAGGCCGAGCAGGCGGTGGCCGGCGCCAATCTGGAAATCCTCTCGATCAGCCTGGAACGGCAGAACGACATCGCGCGGGAGATCCAGGAATCCCAACTCATGCTCTCCGAGGTCACCGAACGCATCGTGCAGGCCGAGGATGTGCTGCGCCGGCTGGTCGTGACCTCCCCGCAAGAGGGCATCGTCGCCAACATCCGGATGCGCACCGCTGGCAGCGTGATCGCCGCCGGCGAGGCGATCCTCGACATCGTACCGGAGCGCGAACCGCTGATCGTGGAAGCGAAGGTCGATCCGCGCGACATTGATGCGGTCCGCGTCGGCGCCAACACCCGCGTGCGCCTGACCGCCTTCAACTCCCGTCTGCTGCCGCCGATACAGGCGAAGGTGACCTATGTCGCGCCGGATCAGCTCATCGATGAGAAGACCGGCGCGGCCTACTTCGTCGTGCGCGCCGAAATCGATCAGGAAAGCCTGCGCGACTACAAGGTTTCGCTGCACGCCGGCATGAACGCGGAGGTCATGATCGTCAATGGCGCGCGCCGGGCGATCGACTATCTGGTTTCTCCGTTCACCGACAGCTTCAACCGCGCCTTCCGCGAAGACTGACCCGCCCGCCGCGGCTGCCGCCGGCAAGCCACGGCTCGGCATGTATTTCGATTTTGGAAGTATATTTACGGCATACTCAAAAGAATTATCTCCGTAAATTAGAATCTAAACTGCGCTGCATCGCAAAATCGTCACAACAAATGTCTTGCTGCAACGCACTCATTGAGTAATCCTTAGATTGTCGAGCGACAGCATGACTATGCGGAGCTGTCGGAACCGTTCCTGGACTTTCAGTTCCGCGGCGCCACCGCCGAACGACCGGGATCACCAGATCGCTATGGAGGTGCCGTATGGCGACGATCGAAGGAAGTGCATTCGACGACTTTTTGATTGGGAGTCGGTTCAGCGACGTTATCTTGGCCGGTGCCGGCCACGATATCGTGCATGGCGGCGATCAGGTCGACTCGATCTTCGGCGAGGAAGGCAATGATCTGCTCTATGGCGACGGCGGCAACGACGCCCTGTTCGGCGGCGAGGGCGACGACATCCTCTTCGGCGGGCTCGGCGACGACATCCTCTCCGGCGATGAGGGCAACGATGCCCTCTTCGGCGGCGAGGGCAACGACACGCTGATCGGCGGCGCCGGCGACGACATCCTGCGCGGCAATGCCGGCGACGATGTGCTGATCGGCGGCGAGGGCAACGACCTGCTGCAAGGTGGGCCGGGCGACGACATCCTTCAGGGTGGTGCCGGCAACGACATCCTGCAGGGCGGCGATGGCGCCGATATCCTCTATGGCGGCGCCGGCGACGACATCCTGCAGGGCGGCGCTGGTGACGACATGCTGTTCGGCGGCGCCGGCAACGACGTTCTGCACGGCGGCGCCGGCAGCGACGTCTTCGTCTTCGCCGGCGGCGGCGGCAACGACGTCGTCCTCGATTTCGAGGCCGGCTCGGACATGCTGCAGATCGCGCACGACATCAATGGCACCGGCGTGGCTTCGGCCGAGGACGTGGCGGCGCGCGCCACTACGGTCGGCGGCAACACCGTCATCGATCTCGGCAATGGCGACACCCTGACCCTCGTCGGCGTCCACGCCGAGGACGTGCAGGCCGATCCGCACTCCTACTTCTCGGTCGCCTGATCGCCCTGACGCGCTGTCCCGCCGGCCATGGTCGGGCGGGACAGCACGCCTCAGCAACGTCCCGGAGCGCCCTTCGCGGGGCGCTCCGGGCTCCCCCGTGCCGCAGGAACGCCTCCATGCTTTCACTTGCGCCCGCCTCTGTTGCGGTGACACCCCCGGCCCAGCTCGAACTCCATCGCCTCGGCGGCTCGATCTTCCTGCTTTGCTGGACGCTCGAGGCATCGCCCTTCGGCAAGCCGTCGATCGCCCTGACCGGAGGGGGCAGACGCCTCGCAGCCGCATCGATTTCGCTCGGCCTGCGTGACGGGCGCGAGCGGCTCGCAATCGCCTTCCGTTCCTCCGGGCACGACAGCATCGTCGCGACCCTTTCTGATCAGGGTCCGCAGGGTGACGTAACCGCTTCATTCGACCCCGCACTCGTCCATGGCCTCGCCGATCCCGCCGAGATCCTGAAGGATCTTGCGCCGCAAGCCCGGCTGACTCTGGCCAATGCGCTGGTGCGCGCCTGGCCGCCGCTGTTCGGCCTCTCCTCAATTCCCAACTACCTGTCCTTTCTGCGCCAGCTCCTGCTGACCTTGTTCGCAAAGCCGGCCGCGATGCAGCCCACTGCGGCGCTGGTCGAAGGCCAATGGCTCTTCGAGACCTTCGTGCCTGCAGATTTCGGCGCGTTGCGCACGGCGTCTCGCCTCGACGGTGCCGGCCTCACCCGCCTGGATCTGAAGTCGCGCGTCGGCGCCGCCGATCGCAGCGGCAAGCGCGAGCTGCACCTCGTGCTGGAGGAGCCGCCCGTTCGTGGCGGCGGATTGCTGATCCTGCAGAGCGAGCGCTCCCTGATCGTCCGCGCTCTGCCCGGCCGTCAGGCCGCGCCCTCGCTCGGCCGCTGGTGGGCCGGGAAGGCGGCGAGCCGCGACGGCCTGCGCAACTGGGTCGTCGAACAGCTTGCCGGCCTGTCCGAGCAGGGGCGGCTGCTGGCCGTCGAAATGCAGCGGCGCGTTCCGCTCGCGGTCCAGCATGTCCGCCGGAACGATGACCTCCCCGCCGCCGAGCTCGACCTCGCGGTCTGCAACCGCGCCGGCCTGCTGATCGGCGGTTGGCTGCGCGATCCCGACGATCTCCTGCAGGAGGTGCTGTTGCATCGCGGCGCCGGCGAGCCGATCGCCATGCTCTCACGCCTCCAGCGCTTCCCCGTGCGGCTGCCGACCGGCGCGGAAGGCGAAACGCGCACTGCGACGGGCTTCGCCGCCTTCGCCTCCGACTATGCCGGCGGAGCGCCGGTGCTGCAGCCGCGCTGCGAGATCAAGCTGAAATCCGGGACGACGCTGACGCTGCGCCCGGCAGTGCAGCCGGCCGACGCGGCAACGATCCGCGCCCGGGCCCTCGCGGCGATCCCGCCGCAATATCTGACGGCCGCGATGCTGGAGGGGACGCTCGCGCCGATCCTCGCCGCCTGTCAGGACGAATTGAGCGAAAGCCGCCCGGAACCAACGGTCAGGGAATTCGGGAAAGCCCCGGCCCGCCCGAAGGCCTCCGTGGTGATCCCGCTCTATCGGGTCTACGACTTCCTGCGAATACAGGTCGCCGCCTTCGCCGGTGATCCCTGGTTCGTCGAGAATGCCGGGCTGATCTATGTGCTCGACTCGCCCGAGCACGAGGCGGAGGTCGCACATCTGCTCGGCGGGCTCCACCTCGCCTACGGCCTGCCGATGCGGCTCGTCGCGATGCGGCGCAATGGTGGCTTTTCCGCCGCCTGCAATGCCGGCGTGCGCCAGGCCCGCGGCGAGGCTCTCGCGCTCGTCAATTCCGACGTGATCCCTAGCAGAAACGGCTGGCTGGCGGCGCTGGTCGCCAAGCTCGACCGCCGCCGCCGGGTTGGAGCGGTCGGGCCGAAGCTGCTCTACGATGATGGCTCGCTGCAGCATGCCGGGCTTTACTTCAAGCGCGACAGCAAAGGCACATGGCTCAACCATCATTACTTCAAGGGCATGCCGGGTAGCTATGCCCCGGCCAATATCGAGCGCCCGGTGCCCGGCGTTACCGGCGCCTGCATCGTCATCGCGCGCGAGCTCTTCGACGAACTCGGCGGCTTCGACGAGAGCTATGTCATCGGCGACTACGAGGACAGCGACCTCTGCCTCAAGGTCCGGCGTGCCGGCTTCGGCATCCTCTACGCGCCGGATACGGCGCTCTATCACCTCGAGCGTCAGTCGATTTCCAAAAGCTCCGACTACACGCGCGGCGCCGCCTCCCAGCACAACGCCTGGCTCCAGACCCGGCGTTGGGACGCGCAGATCGATGCGCTGATGCAGGCCTTCGAGACCTCAGCGGCGGAGCCCGCGCTGCAAGGGCCCGCTCCGAGCGAGCCCGACCTTGTTCCCCGCTTCGGCTTCAGGAGAGCGACCGCGGCATGACGGCTATCCCAGCCCTGAGACAGATCGCGCCTGAGCCGGCGTCCGGGGACACCCCCATAGAGCCACAGCTCGACTGGCTGCTGGCTTCGCTGCAGACCAATCGGTTCATGCCGCACCCGCCGCCGGACTCGATCTTCGTCGGCGATGGCGACTACCGCGCGATCGGCGCCGAGTTCCTCGGCCACTTCATCCGGATCGGCGGCTTGAAGTCGCATGAGCGCGTCTTCGACATCGGCTGCGGCATCGGCCGCATGGCCATTCCGCTGACGCAATATCTGGACTCCGAACGCGGCAGCTACGACGGCGTCGATCCGGTGATGGAGGGCATCCTCTGGTGCGCCCAGACGATCACCCCGGCCTATCCGCGTTTCCGCTTCCAGCGCCTCGACATCGCCCATCCGCTCTACAATCCGCGGGGCTCGCTGCCCGGCATCGAGGTCCGCTTCGGCTTCGCCAATGGCAGCTTCGATTTCTTGACGATGATCTCCGTCGCCACGCATCTGCCGCCCGACGAGCTCGTCGTCTATCTGCAGGAGGCTTCGCGGCTTCTCGCGCCGGGCGGCCGTCTCTTCCTGACCGCGTTTGCGATCGACGGCGCCGCCACCGGCCAGGAGCGCCTGTCGTTCAAGCGCTGGCAGGACGGTCCAGGCTGGTACGCCATCGACGAGGCGCCGCTCGCCGCCGCCGGCATCGATCCGAGCTTCCTCATCGAGCGGGCGGCGCAGGCTGGTCTCGAAGTCTCGGCGCTGCGTCCGGGCCATTGGCGCGGCATCAGCGCGGCGCACTATCAGGACGTCCTGATCGCGACGAAGCCGCGGGGTCGGACATGACCCGCCGCATCCTCGTCGTCGCGCACAACCATCCCTCGCTGCATCCGGGCGGCACCGAGATCTTCGCGCATGATCTCGCCGGCGCCTATCGCGAGCAAGGTTGCGAGGTGCTGTTCCTCGGCGCGACCAACGCGATCCATCGCCAGCCGCATCCCGGGACGGCACTGCAATCGGTCGGCGACGACGCGGTGCTCTGGAGCGGCCATTTCGACCGGTTCCACATGAGCCAGATCGATCACTACGGCACGCTGCAGGACCTTGCGACGCTGCTCGGCGAGTTCCGGCCGGATGTGATCCATGTCCATCATCTCGTGCTGATCGGCGCCGAGTTCCTGACGCTGGCGCGCCGGCTCCTGCCGGAAGCGACGATCGTGATGACCCTGCATGACTACTATCCGATCTGCCATCATGACGGGTTGATGGTGCGGCCCGCCGACCGCCAGCGCTGCTCCGGCGCCTCCCCCGCCGCTTGCCATGGCTGCTTCCCCGAAATCGGCTCCGACCGCTTCCTGCTGCGCGAGCGCTTCATCAAGACGCATCTGGCCGCCGTCGACCGCTTCGTCGCGCCGAGCCGCTTCCTGCGCCAGCGCTATGTCGAGTGGGGCCTGCCGGCGGAGAAGATCGAGGTCATCGCCAATGCTCGCCCCAGCCAGGAGCCGGCCCCGCACCGGCCCGGCGACGGGCGCCGAGCGAGCTTCGGCTACTTCGGCAATCTCAATCCCTGGAAAGGCGTTCTCCCATTGCTTCAGGCCGCGCAGCTGCTGCGCGCTGCCGGGGAGCGGGAATTCTCGCTGCGCATTCATGGCGGCGCGCCGTTCCAGAGCGAGGCTTTCACGACCGCCCTCGATGCGGCCCTCGCCGGTACCGAAGGTGTCGTCACCCATTGCGGCCCTTATCGCCGCGAGGAGGTGCCGGCACTGATGGCCGAGGTCGATTGGGTCGTGATGCCTTCGATCTGGTGGGAGAACGCGCCCCTCGTCATCCAGGAGGCTTTCCAGCATCGCCGACCGCTGATCGTCAGCAATATCGGCGGCATGGCCGAGATGGTGCGCGACGATGTCGACGGCCTCCATGTCCGGCCGGGCGACCCGGCCGCGCTGGCCCGCGCGATGCGCCGGGCAATGGATGAATACGGCCTCTGGCAGCGCCTCGTCGACGGCATTGCCGGGCAGCCATCGCTCGCCGAATGCGCCGGCCGCCACCTCACCCTCTTCGATCGCCTCAAGCTTGCGGAGGCCGCATGACGACAGCCCAGCAACAGGACAGGGAAATCCGCCTGCCGAACGTCAGCCCGGCGAAATTGAACGGACGGATCGACGCCCTCGACGGCAGCCGCCTGCATGGCTGGATCTGGGACGAAGCCCGTCCCGACGAAGCCATCACGGTCAAGCTCTATTGCGACGGCCAGCTCGCCGGCGAGACCCAGGCCGACCAGAGCCGGATCGACCTGCGCCGCAACGGCATCGGTGACGGCAGGCACGCCTTCTCGATGGAACTCGACGAGACGCTGGTCGCGGCCCGCAGCCGCCTCACCGTCGTCGGTGTTTCGCCGGCGACCGGCGCCGAACTGGAGCTGCGCCTCCCGGCGGCGGACGAGCTCGCGGCGGAAGCCGCGATCGCCGTGCCGCTCGCGCGCTTCTTCGACAAGGTCGAGATGCTGATTGCGCTCAACCGGCGCAGCCAGCTTGCCCAGAAGGAGCTCAACGAAAAGCTCGACCGCATCGCGGCGCGGCTCGAAGAGAATCATGCCCTGGCGGAGGCCACCAAGGCCGAGACGGAGAGCCAGAGCGAGATCGTCCGCCGTCTCGGCGAGCTCGATGTCTTCCAGCTGCGCTTCGACGGCACGCTGCGCGGCTTCGACGAGCGGCTTGATGCGATCCGCAAGGAAGCGCGCGCCCCGCTGCGGCAGGTCACCGTCATTCTCGGCTTCCTGTCGGCGTTGGCCGCGATGATGTCCTTCGTCACGCTGGCCGTGACGCTCTGGGGAGGCTGAGGCGATGAGTGAGGTCATCGTTCCCGAGAGGACTGCGGTCGCCCCGGCTCCGACGGTCGCCTGGACGCCGCTCGGCGAGAACGCCATCCTCGTCCGCAGCACCTGCGACGCCATCCCGGCCAAGGTCCCGGTCGCGGTCGACGGCAATCCGCGCAACCGCGCCCAGACCATGGTGCTGAGCTGGCGCCGGCCCGGAGCCGAGGCTTCGGCAGCGACCGGCTTCCTCTGCCTGGCACCGGCACCCAGCGTCGACAGCAGCGGCACCGGCGCGCTCCTGATCGGCCGCCCCGGCCGTCCGCTGCGGCTGATCCTGGCACCGAAGCCGCAGCCGCTTCAGGTTTTCCTGTCCGAACTCGCCGACGACGCCGGACAGGCCTTTCCGAGCGTCGTCGACGGCCTGCTCGAAGTGCTGCTGACCGGCGCGCCCAATCCGCGCCGCCTGCGCGCGGTCGCGATGCTCCTGCAAACCGTCGCGCGGCCCGGCGGCTTCGTCGAGGTGATGGGATCGCTCGATGGCGACGGCATCTTCCTGCAGGGTTGGACCTCCCATTTTGCAGCCGGGCGGATCAAGCTTCTGATCGCCCATGGCGGCCTCTCCCCAGCCAATCTCGAAGCCGGAACCTTGGAGCGGGATGATCTCGGCGAAGGCGCCCGCGGCTTCTTCGGCCTGCTCGAGGATTGCCAGGCCCAGCAGCCGGGAGAGATCGAGCGGCTCTATTTCCGCGGGAACGACGGCTGGCGCGCGCTCGAGGTCTATGAGCGCTATGTCCTGCTCGAACCGATCACCGTTCCCGGCCATCTCCGCGACGGGCTCCAGCGCGGCACGGCCCCCCAGGCCACGGCCGACAAGCTGCGGCGCGCCTCCCAGCGCTTCGACGGCCGCGACACTGTCTGCCTCCTGGAAGAGCCCGTCCGCGCCGGCATCGACGCCGTCACCATTGTCGAGAACACCGGTGTTCTGATCATCGGCTGGCTCTTTGATCCGGAGCGCCGGGTCGACGCGGTCACGCTGCGCAGCGGCAGCCAGTCCTGCGCCGTCGACCGGCTCTGGACCCGCGTGCAGCGGCCGGACGTCACGGCGGCCTTCATGGAGGACCCGCGCTTCGGCCCGGCCCTCGCCTCGCGGCGCAACAGCCACGGCTTCATCGTCTTCGCGCCCAAGCTCGTGCCGGAACCCGGCCAGCCGCTCCACCTCGCCTTCGAGGTCCAGGGCACCGGCCCTGCCTTCCTGCCGCTCGAACCCAATCGCGGCCAGGCGCGCCGGGCGCTCGAGCGCATCCTCGGTCTGCTCGACCCGCGTTCCGCGACGGCGAATGCCGTCGTCGAGCGCCAGATCGCTCCGGCCCTGCAGGCTGCGGAGATCGCGCCGCCGCGTGCCGTCGAGACCCTCGATGTCGGCGCGTTCGACCCGGAGGCCCAGCTCGGCCTCGTCATCGGCCTCGACCATCGCCAGCGCGAATTGTCAGCGCTCTTCGCGCTGATGGCGATGGACCCGGAGGTCAGGCCGCTGCCGATCGTGCTCGCTGCGCCCTCGGAGAGCTTCGACCGCGTCGGTGCCGAAGCCCGCCGGCTGGCCCGCTTCTACGGGCTCTCGGTGCGTCTCATCGCCGTCGAAGGTGTCGAGGACGCCTGCGATGCGCTGGAGGCCGGTGTCCGCGCCTGCCGCTTCCAGACGGTGGCCCTGCTCTCGGGCGCCGCCCAGATCCGGATGCCGGGCTGGCTCGGCCGGCTCGAACGGGCCTATCGCGCGCGCGGCGGCCAATGCGTTGCCAGCCCCACCCTGCTCTTCGAGGACGATTCAATCCGCTGGGCCGGCGCCTGGCTGGAGGGCGAGGGAGCCAGCCGGCGCATTGCCAATCGTTTCGTCGGCTATCCGCTGGAGGCGGTCGGCAATCTCGGTCCGATGGAGGTCGCGGCCGGCGCGAGCGAATGCTGCGTGCTCTCGCGTGCCGCCTTCGTCCAGGTCGGCGGCTTCGCGCGCAACTACTTCACCACGGCGGAGAAGGGTCTCGATCTCTGCCTCAAGCTCAGGATGGCGGGCTCCCCCTCTCTCTGGGTGCCGGATGTCGAGGTCTACGCGGTCGATGACGCCGAGATCGCCTCGCCCCATCTCGGCGCGCTCGCCCAGCTCGCGGACCGGACCAGCTTCGACCGGCGTTGGGCGCTCGCCATCTCCAATATGAAAGGCTGAGGATGCGGGTTCTCGTGATATCCCACGGCCATCCCTCGCTCTCGCTCGGTGGGGCGGAGATGGCGTCCTACAACCTCCACAAGGGGTTGCAGACGGGCGAGGGTGTCGATTCCCATTACCTCGCCCGCGTCGGTTCACCGACCCCGCGCCATGCCGGCACGGCGCTGATGAGCCTGCGCCAGCGCGGCGGCGAATTGCTCTACTACGCCGAGGATTACGACCACTTTCTCATCTCGAACCGCGCGACGGAGGAGATCGAGCGCGACTTCGTGCGCGTCCTGAACGATTTGAAGCCGGACGTGGTGCATTTCCACCATTTCATCGGGCTCGGGCTCGAATGCCTGTTCGCAGTGCGCGACGCGCTGCCGGACGCACTGATCGTGGTGACCTTCCACGAATATCTCAGCATCTGCCACCACCACGGCCAGATGGTGAAGACCGGCGCCTTCAAGCTCTGCTACCGGGCCTCGCCGACCGATTGCAACGCCTGCTTCCCCGAGATCTCTCCGGCACGCTTCCTGGCCCGCGAGACCTTCATCAAGGGCATGCTCGGCCTCGCCGACCATTTCGTTTCGCCGAGCCGCTTTCTCGCCGATCGCTATGTCGGCTGGGGGCTGGCGCAGGAGCGGTTCTCGGTGATCGAGAACGGCATCGACGTCGCTGCCGCCGCGCCGCCGCGGCCATTGCCCGAAGGCAAGACGCGGCGCTCGCGCTTCGCCTATTTCGGGCAGCTGACGCCCTACAAGGGGGCCGATATGCTGATCGACGCGGTGACGCGCATCCCGGACTCCGTCTGGGACGAGGATGCGATCCTGCTGATCTATGGCGGCAATCTCGAACGCCAGCCTCAAGGATATCAGGACAAGTTCGCCAAGCTGGTCGAGGGCGCCGGGCGCCGCGTGCGCTTCTGCGGTGCCTTCCAGAACCACGAGATGCCCAACCTGATGCGCTCGGTCGACTGGGTGGTGATGCCCTCGATCTGGTGGGAGAATTCACCCATCGTGATCCAGGAGGCGTTCTTCCACGGCCGTCCGATCCTGGCGAGCAATCTCGGCGGGATGGCCGAAAAGATCACCGACGAGGTCGACGGCCTGCATTTCCGCGCCGGCAGCCCGGAAGACCTCGTCGACTGCATGACGCGCGCCCTGACCGAGCCCAAGCTCTGGGACCGGCTGCGCGTGGGCATCAAGCGGCCGATGAGCCATCGCGAATGCGCGCAGACGCATCTCGACCTCTATCGCCGCCTCCTGGCCGAACGCAGCCAGCCGGCGCCGAAGCGGCACGATCCGGCCGCGATGATCGCCTGAAACCATAACGAGATAACAGGGGAGACCTGACATGGCCCGCATCCTCGTCATCAGCCCGTCGGGAGAGGTCTACGACCACGACAATGTGCGCTGGTATCGCTATGCCGACCTGCAGAGTCACATCGACCACTACCACAACATCGGCGACGCCTTCGTCTTCGATTCCTCGCTGAAGCTGCTCAACTTCGACAAGCTCGACGAGCTGCCGATCGCGCATGTCGATCCGGCCAGGATCGACCGGCTCAATGCCGAGTACGACTACGTCTTCTTGCGCGGCTCAAACTACATCCATGCGCAGATGAACTGGTCGCGCGCCGCCGAAGTGCTGCGCCGGCTCAAGCTGCCGGTCATCGCCTTCGGCATCGGCGCGCAGGCGCCGGTCAGCGGCAAGCTGGAATTGAGCGAGGACACCAAGACAGTCCTGAAGCTCATTTCGGACTCCACCGCCTCGCTCGGCGTGCGCGGCGCTTACTCCGCCGAGGTCCTGAACGATCTCGGCATCCACAACGTCCGGATCATCGGCTGCCCGACCGCGTTCCGAAACAACAGCCCCGATCTCGCCATTCGCCTGCCCGCGCTCGACCAGGTCAAGAAGGTCGGCGTCACGCTGCGGCGCGAGGTCTCGAAGACCTATGCGCAGGACATCAAGCGCTACCTCACCTTCCACCGCGATCTGGTGAAGGCGATGGCTGATCGTTTCGAGGTCACGCTGATGTCGCAGGGCGAGGTCGAGGAGAAGAAGCTCGCACTCGGCACGCCCGAGCAGAAGGCGCAAGCCATGGCGTCGCTGCGCGACAACGCCTGGGCGCGCGACTGGTACATCGATGAGCAGGTCTCGAGCCTTTACCAGAGCCGCATGTTCTATTCCGATGTCGTCGCGGAATATGAGCGGCTGGTGCGCGGGCTCGATCTCGTCCTCGGCTACCGGCTGCACGGCAATCTGATGGCGCTCGCCAACGGCACGCCCTCGATCTACTTCACTTATGACAGCCGCACCGTGGAGTTCGCGGACACCTTCAAGATCCCGAGCGTCGACGTCTTCTCCGGCCAGGACTTTCGGCTGGAGGATTACTGGGAGCAGTCCCGTTTCGACCGATTCAACGAGGCTTACGCCCGGGTCTACGGGCAGATGCGCGACTTCCTGGTCGAGAACCGCGTCGACAACAAGATGGCGGGTCGCGCAGCCGCGGAACCACAGCGGAAGGTGGCATGAGGGGCGCTCGCGCCCTCCTGCGCACGGCGCCGCTGCTTGCGGCGCTGCTGCCGACTTCGCTCGCCGGTGCCGCGGAAGGCTCACGCTACCGCCTGGAACTTGGGTCCGGCGCGCAGGAGGAGACGGTCTTCGACTGGTCGAAGGAGCGCTGCCAGGAATGGCACATCCCGGACGCGCCGCTGCGCGCCTTCCGCGACGACAAGGGTGCGGTCGTCGCCTTCGCCAGCCACTACCGCAACCGCGCACTGATCGGCGCAGGCCTCGACCGGATCAAGACCACTTGTGCGATCTCGTTCGAGGCGAAGAACAGCGCCGATCCCAGCCAGTTCAGCGACATGAGCTGGATCGCCGCGACCTGGAGCAAGGACGGGCGCGACGTCTACGCGCTGATGCATGACGAGTATCACGCCGACCGCCACCCGGGCGCCTGCCGGTTCAAGGACGGGATGAGCTGCTGGTACAATGTCGTGACGGCAGCGCGCTCGAACGATGGTGGCGAGAGCTTCAAGGTCGACGACCCGCCGACCGTCGTCGCCGCGCCGGCCTTCAAACAGGATGTCGGGCAAGGCCGTCACCGCGGCTTCTTCAACCCGTCGAACATCGTCGAGAAGGACGGCGCCTGGTACGCGCTGATCGCGACGACCGGCGGCGAGGGCCAGAAGGGAGGCACCTGCCTCTACCGAACCCCGGACATCCGCGATCCCAAGGCATGGCGTGCCTTCGACGGCGAGGATTTCACCGTGCGCGCCGTCGATCCCTATCGCGAGGATGCAGGGCAGGCCAAACCCTGCCAGCCGCTCAAGGTGCTGCCGACGGTCGTGGGCTCGGTCACCCGCCATGAGGCGAGCGGAGAATGGCTCGCCATCTTCCATCTCGGCCCCGATCCCAAACAGGGCATCGCGGGTGGACGCGTCGCCTATAGCTGGTCGAAGGACCTGATCAAATGGACGCCGCTGCAGACGCTCCTCACCCATCCGACGATGTGGAGCAAGGATTGCGGCGACAGCGTGCGCTACGCCTATGGCGCCATCGCCGACCCCGCCTCGCCCTCGCGGAATTTCGAGACGACGGGCGATGAGCCCTACCTGTTCATGACCAAGATGCATGTCACGGGCTGCAAGATGGGGCCGCAGCGCGACCTCGTCCGCATCAAGGTCCGCATCGTGAAGGAAACGCCATGAATGCGAATGCGCACGCGCACCAATTCGCTGCGAGCCAGGCCGTGCAGACCATGAAGATCCTGCGCGCCAGCACGCGGGAGGTCGTCGTCCTTGTCGCCCGGGAACCGGGTGGAAGCTGGCCCTCCCTGCGCCTCCTGCTCGACGGCGAGGACTATGCCACGATCCATCCCGGCGCCCTTGTCGCCGGCGATGCGACGGTGGCGGAAATCGCCATTCCCCTGCCGGCACTCCCCGAAACGCGGCTGCGCGCGATCGCGGTGGCCGATGCCAGGACCGGCGCGCTCGCCCCCGGCTCGCATTTGCGCCCTGTCGCCACGACGAAGGCCTTGCGCGCGCTGGTGATCTACCCGGCGGGCGAGGTCTACGACCACGACAAGGTGCGCTGGTACCGCGCGCCGCTGGAGAAGCTGCTCTCCGATTACTTCAATATCGGCGACATGATCGTCTACGACTCGACGCTGAAGCTGCTCGACTATGCGCATCTCGAGCCGATGAAGATCATGAACCCGACCGAGGCCGACATCGAGCGCTATGCCAGCGAGTTCGACTTCGTCTTCGTGCGCGGCTCCAACTTCATCCACGAGAAGATGGAGTGGTTCCGCGCCGTCGAGGTGCTGGAGAAGGTCCAGCTGCCGGTCTACGCCATCGGCGTCGGTGCGCAGGCCAGCCAGAACCGCGCGATCGAGCTGCCCGAGAGTTCAAAGCGTTTCTGGCAGATTGTCGCGGATCGCTGCGCTGCCATCGGCGTGCGCGGCGCCTTCAGCGCCGAGACGCTGCGCCGCAACGGCGTCGGCAATGTCGAGGTCGTCGGCTGCCCCTCGATCTTCCGCACCTGCAACCGCGACCTCCACATCCGCGTGCCGGACCAGCGTGCGATCCGGAAGGTCGCCTTCAGCCTGCGCCGCGAGGCCGACAAGAGCTACACGGTCGACCCCGAAGCCTATCTGCGCAACCAGCGCGCGGCCCTGCTCAAGGTCGACGGCCAGAGCGAGATGGTGATGTCCTCGCATGGCGAGCAGGAGGAGAAGGCTTTCTTCCTGCGCGACGAGGCGGCCAAGGGGAAGGCCATCGCCGAATTCGCCAGGACCGGCTGGTGGGACGGGCCGAACGATGCCCGGATGCGCGAGATCTATGAGCGCAGGATGTTCACCTTCTTCGATGTCGAGGATTACGACCGCTTCGCGCAAGGGGTCGACCTCGCCGTCGGCTACCGCGTGCATGGCGTGCTTCCGGCTGTCGCGCATGGCGTGCCCGGCGTGCTCGTCTCCTACGACACGCGCAGCCAGGAGCTGGCGGAGACGCTGAAGATCCCGGTCGTGCCCGAGCAGGCTCTGGCCGAGGGCGGCTGGCGCGCCGTCTATCGCGAGGCGGCGCTGAACGGGCTCGCCAAATCCTATGCCGCCTCCTACGATCGGATGCTCGCTTTCCTCGATCGCAACGGCGTCCCGCACCGGATGTGACCGGAGGAGCCGGGGAATGAAGAAGGTCGCCGTGGTGACGATGCAGTTCAACGAGGCGTTCTACGTCTCGCGCTGGATCGACTATTATTCCGGGCTCGTCGGCCGCGAGAATCTCTATGTGATCGACCATGACAGCGACGCGGAGATACGCGAGACCCTGCAGGGCGTCAGCATCGTCCGCTATCCCCGCTCGGCGCTGGACGATCAGGAGCGCGCGCGCTTCGTCTCGAAATTCGTCGGCGCGCTGCTCGAGCTCTACGAGACGGTGATCTATTGCGATTGCGACGAGTTCGTCAGCCACGACCCCCGCCGTTTCGAGAGCTTCGGCGCCTGGCTGGACGCCGCCGATTTCGAGTACGCGACCTGCATCGGCTTCAATGTGACGCCGATGCTGCAGGGGGAGAACGCGGCGCTCCTCGACGGGCCGATCCTGCGCCAGCGCGGCCATGTCCGCTTCGTCTCGCCGATGTGCAAGACGTTGATCGTGCGCAAGCCCATCCGCTGGGGCGGTGGCTTTCACCACGCCAATCAGCCGCCGCATTTTCCCGGCGCCTATCTGTTTCACCTCAAATACGCCGATCTGGGCGAGCGCGTGTACCGGCAATCGCTGACGCGCGGGCTCGACTTCACCCAGGTCGACCAGGGCCATCACCAGCGCAGCAGCGACCTCGACCTGCTCAACCTCTATTGCAGCTTCGACCGGCTCGAGCGCCGCGACTGGGATGACGACGCGATCGAGCGCTACTGCCAGAGCTTCATCGAAGGCATCAAGCGCTCGGAGCGCGGCGGCGAGGTCGGCACCATGTATGTGGCACCGCTCAATATCGCCGGCACGGAAGCCTGGCGTCTGCCCGACAGCTTCCGCGGATTATTCTGAGCGGTTCGCCGCGGCCTAGCCCAACTCAGGCAACGGCGGGACCTGAAGCCAGAGGGTCATGGCCGGCCTGCGCGGCGTGGAGGCTGCGATAGCGCCCATCCTTGCGGGCGAGAAGCTGGGCGTGGCTGCCCTGCTCGACGACATCGCCGTTCTCGACCACCACAATGCGGTCGGCATTGGCGATCGTGGCAAGCCGGTGGGCGATGACCAGCGTGGTGCGGCCGCGCGACAGCTCCGACAGCGATTGCTGGATCGCCTTCTCGGTCTCGGTGTCGAGCGCCGAGGTCGCCTCGTCGAGGATCAGGATCGGCGGGTTCTTCAGGAAGATGCGGGCGATGGCGAGGCGCTGCTTCTGGCCGCCGGAGAGCTTGACGCCACGCTCGCCGATCACCGTGTCGAGCCCCTGCGGCAATGCGGCAATAACGCCGTCGAGCCGCGCGCGACGCGCCGCCTCGACGATCTCCTCCTCGGTCGCATCGAGACGGCCATAGGCGATGTTGTCGCGGATCGTGCCGGCGAAGAGGAAGACATCCTGCTGGACGATGCCGATGTTCGAGCGCAGCGACTTCAAGGTCATGTCGCGGATATCGATGCCGTCGATCAGGATCGCGCCACCCGTGACTTCATAGAAGCGCGGCAGCAGAGAGCAGATCGTGGTCTTGCCCGCGCCGGACGGCCCGACGAAGGCGATGGTCTCGCCGGCCCTGATGTCGAGATCGAGGCCAGCGAAGATCGGGCTTCCCGCGCCGTAGCCGAAGTGGATGCCGCGGTAGGCGATATCGCCCCGCAGCCGCTCGACGGCCCGGGCGCCCGGCCGGTCGGCGACGTCGGGGCGCGTCGCCAGGAAGGCGAGATAGCGCTGGAAGCCGGCGATACCCTTCGGATAGCTCTCGATGACCGCGTTGATCTTGTCGACCGGGCGGAAGAACACATTGACCAGCAGTAGGAAGCCGATGAAGCCGCCCGCGGACAATTCGCCGCGCACGACGAACCAGCCGCCCGCCAACATCACCACCACCTGCACGAAGCGCATCGAGAGGTAGGAGAGCGAGGTCGAGGCCGCCATCAGCTTGTAGGCCTGCAGCTTCGTATCGCGATAGTGGCGGTTGCTCTCGGCGAAGAGCCGGCGCTCGTGGTCCTCGTTGGCGAAGGCCTGGACGACGCGGATGCCGCCGACATTTTCCTCGATGCGCGCGTTGAAATCCCCGACCCGGCCGTAGAGCGCGTGCCAGTTCGTGGTCATGCGACTGCCGTAGCGGATGGTGACGAACGCCGTGAGGGGAACCACGAGCGCGGTGACGATGGCGAGCGGAGGATGGACCCACAGCATCAGCGCGAAGGCGCCGATCAGGGTCATGATCGCGATAAACAGATCTTCCGGCCCGTGATGGGCGACCTCGCCGATCTCCTCGAGATCCTTGGTCAGCCGGGCGACGAGATGGCCGGTTTTCTGGTTGTCGAAGAAGCCGAAGGAAAGCTTCTGCAGATGGTCGAAGGCCTTGGCGCGCATCTCGGTCTCGATGCCGATGCCGAGCATATGGCCCCAATAGGTGACGATGACCTGTAGCCCTGCGCTGATGAGATAGGCGACGAAAAGACCTGCGGCGGCGACCGCGATCATTCCGATCTCGCCGGTCGGGAGCAGCCGGTCGATGAACAGCGTCACCGCGACGGGAAAGGCGAGCTCCAGCAGGCCGGCCGCAACCGCGCTGCAGAAGTCCAGCAGGAACAGGCCGCGATGCGGCCGATAATAGGCGGCGAACCGCTTGATCAGATCCATATCGGTCTCCGCGGCGGCCGCTCTCAGGCTGGAAGAGCGATCGGTCGCTGGGTCTGTGGGTGGGCGATGACGCTCATGTCGACGCCGTAGATGCGGCCAAGTTGCTGCGCGGTCATGACCTCCTCCGGCGTTCCCCGGACGATCATCTTGCCGGAATGCAGGGCGATGATCTCGTCGCAGAACCGGGCCGCCATATTGACGTCGTGCAGCACGACGATGACACCGAGGCCCTTGTCCGCGGACAACCGGTGCACCAGCGACAGCACCTCGATCTGGTGCGCGATGTCGAGCGCGGAGGTCGGCTCGTCGAGGAGCAGGCATTCCGCATCCTGCGCCACGAGCATCGCGAGCCAGACGCGCTGGCACTCGCCGCCCGAGAGAGTGTCGACCAGCCGGTCCGCGAAGGGCTCGACATCGGTCAGCGCCATGGCTTCAGCGACCTTGTCTCGGTCCTTCGCGCCGAAGCGGCCGAGCGCGCCATGCCAGGGATAGCGGCCGAGCGCGACGAGTTCCTTGACCAATAGTCCCGAAGAGGGCGGCGTCTGCTGCGGCAGATAGGCGACCTTGCGCGCGAAGGCGCGGCCGTTCCAGGCGTCGAGCGCCTTGCCTTCGAACCGAATCGTCCCGCCCGAGGGCGCCTGCTGGCGGGCCAGCAGCTTGAGCAGCGTCGACTTGCCCGAGCCGTTATGGCCGATCAGCCCGATGACCTGCCGGGTCGGCAGCGACAGCGTCAGCGGCTCCAGCAGCACCCGGCCGGGCACGCTGAAGGTGACGCCCTCGAGGCCGAAGAGGTCGCCCTGGCCGTCAGCGGCAAGCGGACCGTTCCCGGCCATCGAAAGGGCCTTCGCCGCCAGAACGCCATCACCGGATGGAAATGCGGTAGCCTTGCTCTGCATGATCGGACGCGCCTTCGGGATCATCGGTTTTCAGCCGCATTCCTCGGCCTACACCGCCGCGGCCCATGGCGAAAGTGGAGTTGTTTCGTCTCCGAAAGCCAGCGGGCTCGTGCCTGCACGAGCCTCGCCCGATTGACGGTCCCAATCCATCGACGCGCAGCCCTGCACCGTCACCGTCTCGGCAAACGACGGCTGGTAAGAGGCTCCCTCGTCAGGGCTGTGCTAGACCCGAGCGCATGATCGGCATCCCGTCATCCCCGACGCGGCGCGGCGCACTGGCGCTTCTCGGCGCCACCAGCCTCCCGCTCCCGGCCGTGGCGGCGGGGCTGCGCGTCGCGACCGTCGACTGGTCGGTGCTGGAGACTTTGCTTGCGCTGGGAGTGCCGCCGATCGCGGCACCGGAATTGCGCCAATTCCGCGAAGTCGCGGTCGAACCCGCGGTTCCCGCAAGCGTCACCGATCTCGGCCTGCGCGGCACGATCAATTTGGAGCTCCTCTTGCTGTCACGGCCGGAGCTGATCTTCTCGTCGAGCTTCTATGTCGCCTCCGAGCCGCGGCTGCGCCGGATCGCGCCGGTCGAGAGCTTCTCGATCTACGCGCCGCACCGCTTGCCCTATGAGCCGGCGGTCGCGATGACCCGCAGCATAGGCCAGCGCCTCGGCATCGCCGCGACGGCGGAGCGCTACATCACCGGGACCGAGGCGCAATTCGCGGAGCTGCGCGAAAGGCTGAAGCCGTTGGGCGCGCGTCCGGTGCTCCCCGTCAATCTCGGCGATGCCCGGCATTTCCGTGTTTTCGGCGATGACAGCATGTTCGCCGAGGTGCTGAAGCGGCTCGGGCTCGCCAACGCCTGGACCGAGCATACGAACTATTCGGCCATGGCCCCGATCGGGCTCGAAGCGCTCGTCCATGTTCCCGGCGCCTTCATCGCGCTGATCCCGCCCGTCCCGCCCGGCGCCATGCAGACCCTCGCGGCCAGCGCCTTCTGGAACGCCTTGCCGAACCTGCGCGAAGGCCGGCTCCTGCAGCTTGGCGCCATCAACCCCTATGGCGGCCTGCCGGCGGCGCGGCGTTTCGCGCGATTGCTCACCGACGCCTTGCTCAGGGCGGAGACTGCCCGTGGCTGAGGCGGTCCGAGCACTACGCCCGCCAACCGGCGGACACTCCGGTGCCTGGCTTCTCGCGGCGATGACGGCGGCTGCCCTTTTCTTGGCGGTGGTCGTGACGCGCCCGTCCCTGTCGGCGCCGCCCGAGCTCGCACGAACCCTCGAATCGATCCTGCTTTGGCACAGCCTCGTGCCGCGCGCTGCAACCGCTCTGATCAGCGGCGCGGCGCTCGGGCTCGCTGGCATGCTGCTGCAGCGCGTGCTGCATAACCCGATCGCGGATGCCTCAACGCTCGGCATCGCCTCCGGCGCGCAGCTCGCGCTGACTGCCGCCACGGCTTATGCGCCCGCCCTGCTCGTCTTCTCGCGCGAAGGCGTCGCGTTGGCCGGCGCCATCGCCGCGGTCGCTCTCGTCCTCGGCCTGAGCTGGCGGCGCCGGCTCGATCCGATGACGGTCGTCCTCTCGGGCATGGTCGTCTCGCTCGTCTCGGCGGCAGCGAGCGCGACAGCCATTCTCGCCAAGGGCGAATATCTGCTGTCGCTGTTCATCTGGGGCGCGGGCTCGCTCAATCAGCAGAGCTGGGACGCAGCCATGGCGCTCGGCCCGCGTCTCATGCTGAGCGCCCTCGCCGCCGCACTGCTCTTGCGGCCCCTCGCCCTTCTGGGGCTCGACGAGGACATGGCGCGCGGCCTCGGCCTCGCCCTTCATGCGACACGCTTTGCCGTCCTGTGCATCGCCGTATGGCTGGCGGCGAGCGTCACAGCAGAGGTCGGCGTGATCGGCTTCGTCGGCCTTGCCGCCCCCGCGCTGGCGCGCGAACTCGGCGCCCGCACCCCGCGACAGATGCTGCTGGCAGCACCCGCGCTCGGAGCCTTGCTGCTCTCGATCACCGACAGCACGGTGCAGTTGCTCGGCTCCGGCTTCAACGATCTCGCGCCGGCCGGTGCCGCCACCGCCCTGTTCGGCGGCCCGCTGCTGCTGTGGTTGATGCGCAGGGTCCCGCCCACCCTTCCGCCGCAGGCCACCGATACCGTTTGGCGCCTGGACCGGACCGCACGCTCGCTCCGGACCCTCGTTCCGCTCGCCGCCATCATCGCGCTCGTCGCGGCGCTCGGTCTCGTGCTCGGGCGCGGACCACAGGGATGGGAGTTGGCGACGGGTTCTCTCTTCCGGGATCTGCTGCCGTTCCGTGGTCCGCGCCTCGCCGCGGCGGGCTCGGCAGGCGTTCTGCTCGGCGCCGCCGGCTGCCTGATGCAGCGCCTCACCGCGAACCCTCTCGCCGGCCCCGAGGTGCTCGGCGTCAGCGCCGCCGGCGGCGTCGGATTGCTGCTCGCCCTCACATTCTTGCCGGCGAGCCCCTTCGCGATGCTGGCAGGCGTAGCGGGCGGCTCGCTGGCGGTGCTCTTCGTCATGCTGCTGTTCGCCGGCCGCCCGGGCATCGGGCCGCAGCGCCTGCTGCTTGCCGGCATCGCCATGGGCGCGCTCAGCATGGCGGTGGTCTCGACAGCGCTCGCCCAGGGCGATCTGCGCGCCTACATGCTGCTGGTCTGGCTTTCAGGCTCGACCGACCGGGCCGGCGAGATCGAGGCGTGGACCGGCCTTATCGCATGCGTCCTGCTGATCGCGCCTCTTCTGCTCGCGGTGCGCTGGCTCGATCTGCTGCCGCTCGGGGACGCCACCAGCCGCAGCCTCGGCCTCGCGGTGGAGCGCAGCCGCCTCTGCCTCGCTGCGCTGGCAGCGCTGATGACGGCGGTGGCCTCGCTTCTGGTTGGGCCCTTGAGTCTGATCGGGCTCATCGCCCCACATCTCGCCCGCCTCGCCGGCTTCGCACGCAGCCGCGACCAGCTTCTCGCCTCCGCCCTGATCGGCTGCGGCGTGATGATCGTTGCGGATTGGCTCGCGCGTCTCGTCGCTTTTCCCTATCAGGTGCCCGTCGGGCTATTCGCCGCGCTGATCAGCGGGCCCTACCTGATCTGGCTTCTGAACCGCGGAGGAAGCCGAAATGGCTGACACCGCCGGTCCGCGTGCGAATCGGTTGTGGGAAGGCGGCCGTCAGGCCGCCTTCTTGCCCGCGTCGAACGGGATTTCGATATCGACGGCCAGGGTCGAGACCTGGGCGCCGCGTTCCATGCGGACGGTGACCTTCTCGTCATCGACCTGCATGTGCTTCGAGATCGCGCGCAGGATCTCATCCCGCAGCTTGGTGACGAGATCCGAGTCGCCGACGGCAGCGCGCTCATGAGCGAGCAACACCTGCAACCGCTCACGCGCGGCGGGCGCCGACCGGGGGCGGGAGAAAAGACGAAGCAGGTTCATGCCGCCTTCCTTCCGAAGATCTTGCCGAAGAAGCCGCGCTTCTCGCCGGGAACGGTGACCGGCAGGGCCTCGCCCCTGAGCCTGCGCACCGCGTCGAAATAGGCGACGGCAGGCGCGCTGCGCTCGTCGGCCAGCGTGACGGGCGAGCCGACATTGGAAGCCCGCAGCACATCCATGCTTTCCGGGACGATGCCGAGCAGCGGGATCGACAGGATCTCGAGGACGTCGTCCACCTTGAGCATGTCGCCGCGCTCGGCCCGGACGGGGTCGTAGCGGGTCAGGAGGAGATGCTTCTCGACGCGCTCGCCGCTCTCGGCCTTCAGCGTCTTGGAATCGAGCAGGCCGATGATGCGGTCGGAATCGCGTACAGAGGAGACTTCCGGATTGGTCACGACGATCGCGATATCGGCGTGGCGCATCGCCAGCGTCGCGCCGCGCTCGATGCCGGCCGGGCTGTCGCAGATCACCCAGTCGAACGAGGTCTTGAGAGCGCCGATGACCGCCGCAACGCCTTCGGCCGTCAGGTTGTCCTTGTCGCGCGTCTGCGAGGCCGGCAGCAGGTAGAGCGTCTCGAGCCGCTTGTCGCGGATCAGCGCCTGCGTCAGCTTGGCTTCGCCCTGGATCACATTGACGAGGTCGTAGACCACGCGCCGTTCCGCCCCCATGACGAGGTCGAGATTGCGCAGGCCGACGTCGAAATCGACGACCACGACCTTCTCGCCGTCGCGCGCCAGGGCGGCGCCAAGTGCCGCCGAGGAGGTCGTCTTGCCGACGCCGCCCTTGCCCGATGTGACCACGATGACCTTGCCCATTGACCTCTCCTGTTGATGTGGACGCGCCTTCGGCTCAGGCGAGTGATCCGACCTTGAATGTGTCGCCTTCCAGCCAGAACTGGACGGCCTTTCCGTGCAGGCCCGGCTCCAAATCCTCGGCGGTCTTGTAGTAGCCGTCGATGGCGACGAGCTCGGCCTCGAGCTTGCGGCAGAAGATGCGTGCCTCGGCATTGCCGATCGTCCCCGCCATGGCCCGGCCGCGCAGCGTGCCGTAGACATGGATCGAGCCGCCCGCGATGACCTCCGCCCCCGACGCGACCGAGCCGACGATCGTGACATCGCCCTCGGCGAAGATCACCGACTGTCCCGAGCGGACGGGCTGGGTCACGACCAGGGACGGCAATGCCTGGGGCACGGCCATGGCCGCCGGGGCGACGCTTTCGGGAGCCGGCGGCTTGCCGCCCTCGTCGGCAGCCGGCGCTTCGATATCCGATGTCGGGCGGCCATCCGCCATCGCCGGCGGCAGATCCGTCCCGAGCAGCGAGGGGCGCGCGCCTTCGATGCCCATGATCCGCACATTGCGCGTGCCGAGCCGGTCGATCAGATCGCGCAGCTGGGGCCGGTCGATGTCCAGCCCGGTGATGTCGAGAACCACGGGCCGGCGCATGAAGAAACCGGTCGAGCGCGAGGCCAGGTCATCGAGCCGGACCAACCAATCCTCGAAGGGAAGCTCGGGGGTCAGGGCCAGCGCAAGGAAGCTGCGCCCCTTGAGACGAATGGGTCGGGATTGGGTTAACACGCCGGTCATCTTGGTAAATTTTCGGTTGCTTCGGTGTATCGAGCGTATGGTTAACAAGCGGTAAACCGGCGCCGCTTATCCACGCTAAGAAGCCGGCATCGCGCACCGGCCGGACCGATCTGTCAGGGTGTATGAAGCGCCTGCGCCGGGCTTCCCGGCATGCGAAAAACCCGGCCAGATCGGCGACGCAGGCGCGCGGAAGAGCGCCGGCTATTCGGCAGGAGCAGCCTTTTGCGACGCCGCACCTTGAGCGAGGAAATAGAACGCCAGCGACGCCAGCCAGACGACCAGGCCGAACACGGCTGCTCCGCCCAGAACCAGCCCGAAGCCGCCCTGCGCATAGAGGACCGCCAGCATGGGCACCACGAAACCGCTCACGGTGAAGCCGAGGAAATAGCGCACGCTGAACGCCTTGGCGCGGTGCTGGGCCGGCACATAGCGCGCGACCATGGCATCGTTGACGACGACCTGCCCGTAGATCGCGGTCATCGTCAGGACGAGGCCGAGCAGCAGGGGGACGCCCTGGGTCGTTGCCGCCAGCACGAGGCCGAGCGGCTGCAGGATGGCGAGGCCGACGAACAGGGCGGGCAGCGTGTAGCGGTCGACGAGCCGGCCCATCAGCCATTGCGCCCCAGCCCCGAACACGAAGACCAGCGTCGCCAGCGAGCCCGTCAGCACCAGCGGCAGGTCCAGCCCGAGCCGCTCGTCCAGGACCTTCGGCAAGGAGATGGTCGTGATGTTGAAAGTCATGCCGCCGGCGATGATCGCGACGGCGAAGACAGCGAGAAGCGCCACGGGGCGGCCCACCGGAATGAGCTCCGCCTTGCCGGAGCGGTTCGCATGCGGCGCCCCGTCGCCGGGCACGAGCGCTATGAACGCGACACCAACCGCGAGGCAGACGAGGCCCGGCAGCACGAAGGCCACACGCCAGCCGAAGCTTGCCGCCAGCAATGCGGTGACGCCGGCAGCCGACGCGGCGCCGAGATTGCCCCAGACCGCGTTGACCCCGAGATCGCGCCCGAGTTGGCGGGCGTGGTTGACCAGCATCGTCGAACCCACCGGATGATAGATGGCCGACGCCACGCCGAGCACGAGCAGCCAGGCCGCGAAGGCCGCAGGCCCGCTCGCGCTGGCGACGCCGAGACAGGACAGCCCGTAGCCGAGGAAGAATATGGCGAGCATGTTGCGCCGGCCGAAGCGGTCCGAGAGCCAACCCATCGGCAGCGAGCACAGGCCGAAGGCGACGAAGGCGCCCGTCGCGAGACCGATCAGCTCGGCGTAGCTCAGGCCGGTCTGTGCCGCGATGGCGATCACGGCCGTGGGATAGATGAGCAGCACGAAGTGATCGAGCGCATGGGCTGCGTTGACGAAGAGAAGCGTGCGCTTGGACAGCGTCTCAGGGCTCATGGCGATGCTCGCGACAGGGACGGCATTCTTATATCTTGACCCGCTGCGCTCTGTTGGGCCGTTATTCTGCATGATCGGGCCAAACGGAGATGGCGATGCGTGGCGACAGCGACGCCTATCAGACGGTTCCGCGGGCCATCGGCGTCATGCCGAAGACCTATGAGGCGGGCGCGACCACCGGCTGGCACAGCCACCCACGAGCCCAGCTTCTCTACGCCACCGCCGGGCTGACCCTGGTGACGGCGGAGGACGGAACCTGGATTCTGCCCGCACAGCATGCGCTCTGGATTCCACCGGGGCTTTTCCACGAGGTCAGGATGCATGGAAGAGTCTCGATGTGCTCGGCCTATGTCGCACCTGAATCCGTGGGTGTCCTGCCGAAGGGATGCCGCGTTCTTCAGGTGACGCCGTTGCTGGCTTCGTCGCTGGCGGCGCTGGCGGCCGAGCCCCTCCTCTATGATGAGAACGGGCGCGGCGGGCATCTCGCCGCGCTGATACTCGATGAAATCGCGCGCGCGCCGGAAACAGCTTTGACCCTGCCCCTGCCGCGCGATCCACGGCTGCGTCGCGTCTGCGAGGCGTTGTTGAAGGACCCTGCCTCGCCCCTCGACCTCGACGGCTGGGCGCAGCACGCCGGCGCAAGCCGGCGCACGCTGACGCGCGGCTTCCGCATCGAGACCGGCATGAGTTTTGGCGAATGGAGGGCACGTTTGCGGCTGGTTCGCGCTCTCGCCCTGGCGACGGACGGCTGGCCCCCGCACCAGATCGTCCGCGCCGTCGGCTACGCCGATCTGCGGGCGCTGAGGGCTGCCGCCGAACGCATCCTTGGCAGCACAGCCTTGTCATGGCGGTGAATGACGAGGGGATATGCCGTGGATGCGCGCGAATCCATTCTGACAATGGGTCGCATGGGTGTTTTCGGTGGCTCGGGCGTCGGTGCTTTCACCGCGCTCCCGACGTGAAGCCCCGCGGCTACAAAGCGCCAAAAGCAGGCTTCGAATGATCCCTTGCATGCAGACATTCATGATCGGTCCGATCGCTTCGCAGTGGCGATCGGAGGGAGGCTTTCGCGGCGAAGCGACAACCCTCGGTCGGACATCCAGCAGACCAATGCCCGCACGGCAGCGCCCCAGAGCACTCATCGTCGGATTGGTCACACCATAGTACCAAACGAGACCCATCGCCTGCTGGAAAGCCCATGCAGCCCCGGGCGTCCATTCCAATTCACCGGTTTGAGTAGCTTCGCGAAAGGCTGCCCGAGGGGCACGATCCAGTAGGTGCCATGCAACGACGAGATCGAGCGCCGGATCGGTGGGGCCGAAACTGCCACCGTCGAGAACTTCGGCACGGCTTCCGACGCGGAAGATATCGCGCAGCCTTCTCCACCTGCTCTTTCCGACCGAGAAGGAAATCCGCCTGATTGGAGTGACTCCGTCGTCGTTTGAAGACGATCAGCGAGATGAGCCAAGCCAGCTGAGCCTGATGATCTAGGCTAATGCCTGTTCTGAATTGCAGTGTTGCTTGAGCTTCCGCCGCTGCTCGAAGGAGGAGGACGTGCCGATCAAATGCGCGGCTTCGTCCGGGCGCGCTTTGCTGAACAACGCCTGAGCGACAATGTCGCCTGTGGGCCACAAGCGCCCGTTCGACAGCAGCCCGGCTTGTCGCCTTCCACTCGACCAGTTCCCTGAAGCATCGATTTGATGCAACTGCGCGGTCGGGCAAACGCGCCCTACAATCTCGCACAGGTGCTGGTGATGGGAGAGGTAGATCGCCTGTCCGGCCTGGGCCATCCCGGCGCAGAGCCGGAAAGCCTCCTCCGCGCGCAACTCCGCTGCAGCACGGATAGTTGCTTCGCTTGGCGTTTTGAAGCCAGCGCTTCCCGGCTTCTTTCCTCAACCCTTCGCAGTGTCCCGCGCCTCCTGGATCGCACGCCAGACTCGGGAGGGGGTGGCGGGCATGTCCAGATGCGTGACGCCGAGAGGCCGAAGCGCGTCGAGGATGGCGTGGATGACGGTCTGGGGCGCGCCGATGCAACCGGCCTGTCCCGCTCCCTTGGCACCGATCGGATTGGCCTCGGTCGCCAATTCCACCATCGATAGCTCGAATGAGGGCAGGTCCATCGCGCGCGGCATTGCATAATCCATGAAGGTTGCGCTCAGGAGCTGGCCGCCATCGGGATCGTAGCGGGCTTCCTCCATCAGTGCCTGGCCGATGCCTTGCGCCAGCCCGCCATGCACCTGCGCTTCGGTCAGCAGGGGATTGATCAACGTGCCGTAGTCGTCGACGGCGACATAGCGCAGCAGGACGACTTCGCCGGTGTCGGGATCAACCTCGACCTCTGCCGCTTGCGCGCCGTTCGGAAAGGTCAGCGGAGCGTTGCGTCGCGCGCCATGGCTGGCAAGCGCCTGGCCTGTCGTCTCCGCGACATGGCGCGCGACATCGACGAGGTCGACTTCGCCGGCCCCGGGGGCACGGAAGCGTCCACCTTCGAAGGTGACCGTGTCGGGAGAACTCTGGAGGAGCTGGCCTGCTGCGGGCTTGCCGGCCTCGACCAGCGCCCTCGCGGCCAGAACCAGCGCCCCGCCGCCCATATGCAGCGAGCGTGCGCCGCCATGGCCGCCGCCGCTGGGGACGAGAGCCGTATCGCCCTGGACAAGATGGAAGCGCTCCACAGGCAGACCCAACTCGCTCGACAGCAGTTGGGCGAAGCTCGTCTCGTGACCCTGGCCGTTCGACTGGGTGCCAACCGCCATGTCGATGCCGCCATCCGCGCGAAACGACAACCAGGCATCCTCGCTCGGGGCGCCGCGCGAGGTTTCCAGAAAGCAGCCGATGCCAAAGCCGCGCAGTTTGCCGCGCCGACGCGATTGCGCCTTGCGGCGCCGAAAGCCGGGGCGGTCGGCCGCGGCCAGCACGCCGTCGAGATTGCTTCCAAAGCTGCCGCAATCGAGCACGGCGCCGAAGGGCTTCCGATAAGGGAAGCGGTGGATGAAGTTGCGCTTGCGCAAGGCGGCGGGGTCGATGCGCAAGCGATGAGCCGCCTCGTCCACCAGTCTTTCGATCAGATAGTTGGCCTCCGGTTTGCCGGCGCCTCGATAGGCGTCGATCGGAACGGTGTTGGTGAAGATGCAGCGGACATCCATCGTCATCGCCGGGATGTCGTAGAGCCCTCCCACAGCCGGAGTCGGCGCAGTGGTCGCGCTGCCCGGACCGAGCGAGGAGACATAGGCGCCGAGATTGGCGATGGTTTCGACCTGAAGCGCCAGGAAACGGCCCTTTTTGTCCAGGGCGAGTCTGCCGGTCGTCAGATTGTCGCGGGCGTGGACGCCGCCGGAGAAGTCCTCGATGCGCTCGGCGAGCCAGCGCACCGGCCGGCCGAGGCGCTCGGCCGCGACGAGCACCAGCGCATATTCCGGATAGGTGACATTCTTCATGCCGAACCCGCCGCCGACATCGGGGCAGGCGACATCGAGCCGTTCGGGCGCGACGCACAACACTGCCGCGAGCTCGCGGCGGATGTCGTGCACCGAGGCGCCGCTGAGCGACAACCGGTAGCGGCCGCTGGTCGGATCGAAGCGTCCGAGCGCGGTGCGCGGCTCGAGCGCGGCCGCCGCGATCCTGTTGTTCACGACCCGGCAGCTCACGACGTGGGCGGCCCGTTCGAAGGCGGCAGCCACGATGGCCTCGTCGCCGAGGCGATAGCGCAGCGCGAGGTTGCCGGGCGCCTGCGGCCAGATTTCCGGCGCGCCGAGCTCAGCCGTGGCTGTAAGGTCGGTGACGGAAGGCAGAATGTCGTAGTCGACGGCGATGAGTTCGCAGGCTTCGCGGGCAAGATCGATCGTCTCGGCCACGACGAAGGCGACGGGATCGCCGACATGGCGGGCGCAGTCACGCGCAAGGGCCTGCCGGGATGGCACGATCAGCGGCGCATCGCCAGCCACCGCCAGCGAGCAGGGAAAGGAGCCGAGATCGGCGATGCCCGCCGCGGTGTAGATCGCGTGGACACCGGGCAGCTTCCGGGCAGCCTCGGTATCAACGGCGAGGATCGCGGCATGAGCGTGCGGCGAGCGCAGCACCATCGCATGCAGCGCCCCGGGCACCGCCTCGTCGTCCAGGTAGTTGCCGCGCCCTGTCAGGAAGCGCTCGTCCTCGAAGCGGCGCAGCGAGCGCGGGTCCGACGAGGCTGAATCCACGACGGCCGGCTCCTTCTCGTGGCAAGAAACTTTCGCATGCATCAGGCTGTCACTCGTCCGCCGAGGATAAAGGCCATACTCCAATTCTTGCGCCAATGCCCGGCTTGTTGTTGACGGGGACATCAGGAAATTCGGGAGAAAGCGGCAGCTTCCCGCCCGGCAATGCGTCCGCTGAAACAGCTCGGGCCGACCATCATGCCTTCGAGCGGCTTGATGCCGCCTATATGGCCACCGGCCATTCCCGCCACTTCGCCCGCAGCATAGAGGCCGGGAAGAGCTTCGCGGGACTTCAGCAAGGCGCGGCATTGCCGGTCGGTCTGCACGCCACCCATCGCCTTGCGCCCGATCGGCACGAAGCGGACGGCGTAGAAGGGAGGTTTGGCCACCGGTGGAAGGCCGGCCAGCGGACGATGTGTCGCCGGGTCACGCGCCAGCCCGGCGGCGAGCCAAGCATTCCACTGCGCGACCGTTCGCCCGGCACCGTTCGCATCGATGCCCGAGCGGCGGAACAGTTCGTCGAGTGTATCGGCCTGCCAGGCCCAGGTCGAATGAGCAAGATGGCGTCTCGCAGCCTCGTTGCCGGTTTCCGAGCCGGGCGGGACATGATGGTCGTCGACGGTGATCGCCGGCAGCATGGCTGCGTCGAAGATCGCCCATGCGGTCGCGCCGGGCTGGGAGAGCAGGCGCGGCACGGCGAGGTTACCGCTGGTCGACTGGCTTTCGTCGTGGAAGCGCTCGCCCTCCCGATTGAGCCAGAGCCAGCCGGTATTGCCCCTGAAGACGACGCCGCGCTCGCCGGCCGGGTCACGGTAATCGGGGACACCGGTCGCGTAGCAGTAGAGTTCGTCGAGATGGTTGAAGCGAACGCCATGGCGCTGCAGGATGGTGATCGCCTCGCCCTGGGCGCCGGGGCCGCCGCCCGCCAGGACCTGCGGCACGCTGTCGAGCCGGCGCGCATGGCGGCGGATCATCGCCAGGCTGCCGGCGAAGCCGCCGATGGCGATGACGACCGCCGGAGCGCGTAGCTGCTGCTCGCGGCCCTCTCCGTCGCGGCAGATCACGCCGTTCACCTTGCTGTCCTCGACGACGAGCTCGGTCAGCCGCCAGCGGAAACGCCAGGCCCGATGCAAGCCGCGCTCCTGCATGCGCTCCCACAATACTCCCATGAGCCCGGCTCCCCCGTTCAGCGGGCGATGGAAGCGTGGAACGCTGTCGCCTTCGAAATGCCTGATGTCGGGAAAGCTCACGCCGAGCCCGGAGAGCCAGTCGATCAGGTCTGTGGAACCACGCTCGAAATAGAAGCGAGCCCAATCGCGGTCGAAATCATGGCCGTTGGCTTCCAGGTCTGCGAAGGCGAGATCGGCGGAGTCGACGATGCCGCGCGTGGCCTGAAGGGACGTCCCCGGCACGCACATGCCGCCGCCTGCCAGCCGGGCGGTGCCGCCGAAGCCGGGAGCTGCATCGATCCCGATGACGCTGGCACCGGCCGCCGCCGCTTCGAGGAAGGCGCTGGCACCGGCCACGCCCGCGCCGACGACGATGACGTCGGCATCCTTGTCCCTCTCAAGCGCCATGGGAGCCCTCCATGCGGTTGGGTGCGATCAGGTCCCGGGTGAGTTCGCCGATGGTGCGACTTCCGGTCAGTGCCATCGTGCAATCCAGCTCGGCTTGCAACAGGCCGAGCACATGACTTGCTCCAGCCTCGCCCGCGGCGGCGATGCCGTAGAGCGGAGCGCTGCCGGTGAGCACGGCGTGGGCGCCCAGCGCGAGCGCCTTCGCGATGTCGCTGCCGCGGCGGATGCCGCCGTCGAGGAGGACGGAGCCCTTGTTACCCGCGACGGCGACGATGCGGGGCAGAGCATCGAGCGTGCAGGCGGCGCTGTCGAGATTGCGTCCGCCATGGTTCGAGACGACGACGCCATCACAGCCGAGCGCGAAAGCGCGTTCGGCCTCCTCCTCGCGCATGATGCCCTTCAGTAGGAGCTGATGCGGCCAGCGCTGGCGCAGCCGGGCGATGTCGTCCCAGGTGACGGAGGGGCAGAGCGAGGTGCGCCGGGCGATCTCCTCGTCCACGAGCCCGGGGCCCGGCTGAGGCCTGTTGACGACGCGCGGCAGGCCGCCGGTTGCGAGATAGCGCAGGGCGACGCCGGTGAGCCAGCGGGGATGCAGCAGCATCTCGGCGCAGGCCGTCAGCGAGGGGCCATAGGGCGGTATCAACCGATCGCGCTGGAGATATTCGCGCTGGCCGAGCACCGGCGTATCGACCGTCACGACGAGGACACGAAAGTCGAGATCGCGCGCCCGGTCGACAATCTTGTCGGTGAGCGAACGGTCCTTCCAGAAATAGAGTTGTTGCCAGACGGTCGCACCGGTCGCCGCGATATCGTCCATGGCGACGGTCGAATAGGTCGAGAGCGTGAAGGGCAGGTTGGCGCGTGCCGCGGCCTTCGCCAGTTCCAGCTCACCGCGGTACCACAGCAGGCCCGCAGGCCCGGCCGGCGCGACCGCGAGCGGCATGGCATGGCGCTCGCCGAAGAGGACAGCTTCGGTCGAGCGTTCGGCCACGTCGACGAGGGTGCGCGGCAGGAAGGTCAGTGCGCGGAACGCGGCGCGGTTGCGGTCCCGCGCGAAGTCGTCCTCTGTCGCCCGGTCGATGAAGTTGAACAGGCCCTTCGGAAGGCGCCGCTTTGCGAGGCGGCGCACATCCTCGACATTGAAGCAGCGCGCGAGCGCCATCGCCTCAGGCTTTCGACATCGCCGTTTCCTGTGCCGTGATGAATTCGAGCAGGACCGGCTGGCCTTCCTTCGTCCTGGCGATGCCTCTATCGATCGCACTGCGGATCTCGGAAGGGTCGGTGATGCGCTCGGCATACGCGCCGAAGGCGCGCGCCATCTCGCAGTAATTGCCGGTGATGCGGTTGGCCGCATAGAGGCGGATCGCGTTCGGGATGCTGTTCAGCTCTGTAGCCATGCCGCCGTTGTTGAACAGGATCGAGAGGATCGGGATGCGTTCGCGGGCCGCTGTCTCGATATCCATGCCGGTAAAGCCGATCGCCGCGTCGCCCCAGACATTGATGCAGAGCTTGTCCGGGCATGCGAGCTTGGCGCCCATGGCGATGCCGAGGCCGTAGCCGAGCTGGGTGGTCTTGCCCCAGCCGATGAAGCTCAGCGGATCGCGCGCGACCCAGAACGGCGTGAGCTGGTCGCGCGGCCGCCCGGCGTCGTTGGTGATGATCGTCGGCTCGTCTTTCGTTGCCGCCATCAGCTCCCAGACGACGCGATAGGGATTGATCGGCGTCTCCGTCGAAGTCAGCTTCGGCAGCCAATCCGCGAACCAAGCTTCGCGCGCGACGCGGATGCGATTGGCGACGGCCTCTCCCTTGTCCGACTGCACGCCGCGCCGTTCCAGTTCGGCAAGTAGCGCTTGCAAGGCCAGCTTCGCATCACCGACGAGGCCGATCTCGGCGGGCACATCCTTGTTGAGATGCGCATGATCGAGCGTCATATGGATGATACGCTTGCCCTTCGGCACCGGCACCGCGAACAGCGTCTCGGTAAAGCTGCAACCGATGCCGAGGATAACGTCTGCCTCGTCGAGGAAGGCCTTGACCGGCATCGGATAGGTCAGCCCGCCGGAGCCGAGCGAGAGCGGATGATCCTCGGGGAACGCGCTCTTGCCGGGTAGAGTGGTGACGACTGGACAGGCGAGGCGCTCGGCCAATGCGCGCAACTCGTCCCAGGCCTGGGCGTAATGCACGCCCTGGCCGGCATGGATGACGAGATTGCAGGCGGAGCCGATCAACTCGGCGGCGCGGACGATGTCGTCGGGATCGGGCGCCGTGCGATGGCCGCGGACCGGGACGTAATCCTCCGGCTGCGCCAGTTCTGCGGTCCAGAGATCGTTCGGCACTTCTACGAGCACCGGGCCGCCGCGGCCATTGCGAAGCTGGCTCAGTGCGCGGCGCATCACATTGACGACCTCGCCGGGCAGGTTGAGCTGCTCGGCGGACTTGGTGATGTCGCGCATGCTCTGGACGGCATTGAAGTTGGGCTTGATGCCCGCGACGCGCTGCGGATAGCCCTGCGGGATCACGAGCACCGGCACGGAATCGGCATAGGCCTGCGCGACAGAGCCGTAGGAGTTCTCGATGCCCGGCCCGTGCTGCATGGCGAAGACGCCGAACTTGCGGCCCGAAGACAGCCGCGAATAGGCATCGGCCATATGCAGGCCCGTGCGTTCCTGGCGCACGACGATCGGCCGGATGCCGGCGAGAGCGGCCTCGTCGATCAGCTTGTTCGTGGGGTAGCAGAACAGCAGTTCCACCCCTTCCTTCTTGAGGATGGCGGTCATGGCCTGGGCGACGTTCATGATGCGGGCACTCCGGTTCTCAGGCCTGATCGGCCGCTAGACGCAAATCGGCGAGGGCTGGCGCCCCCAGCATTCCCATGGTGATCCTGAGTTCGTTGGTGAGGATGTCGAGGATGCGGCCCGCTCCCTCCGCTCCCCCGATCGCCACGCCGTAGAGCGGTGCGCGTCCGACGAGGACGCCGCCTGCGCCCAGCGCGAGGAATCGGGCGATGTCGGCGCCGCGGCGCACGCCGCTATCGGCCAGGATCTCGAGCCGGCCGGCGACGGCATCGGCGATCGCCGGCAACACCTGTGTCGGGCCGGGGGCGCAGTCGAGATTGCGAGCGCCATGGTTGGACACGACGATGGCATCGACGCCGTGCGCCAGGGCCGCCAGCGCGTCCTCCACCCGCAGAATTCCCTTGAGCACGAGCTTGCCGCGCCAATGCCGGCGCAACAGCTCCACATCCTCCCAGGTCACGTCGGTCGCCAGGGCTAGCTCGTCGGAAAGCGAGGCGCGGCCGAGCTTGGTGCGGAACTCGTCGGGGTAATGCGCATAGGTCGGCACTCCGCCCGCCGCCAGAGCCCGCAGCATGACCGAGCCCGCCCAGCGCGGATGCAGCACGACGTCGAGCCCGGCTTTCCACGAGGCCTTGAGAGGAATGCCGAAGCCGTTGCGGAGGTTGTATTCGCGATTGGGGCCAACGGCGGTATCGACGGTCAGGACGAGGGTCTCGGCGCCCGCCGCCCAGGCCCGGTCGAGCAATGCAAGCATGCGCTGTCGGTTCTTCCAGACATAGAGCTGGAACCAGAGCCGGGCCCCGGACTCCGCCGCGATGCGCTCGACCGCGGTGATCGATTGGGTCGACACGCAGAACGGGATGCCCGCGGCCGCCGCGGCCTTGGCGATCGCGATCTCGCCATCGTGCCAGACGAGGCCGGCGACGGCGGTGGGCGCGATCACCAGGGGAAGCGGTTGGCGGTGGCCGAGGATCTCGGCCTCGGTCGAACGTTGCGAGACGTCGACCAACACAGCGGGCGAAAGCCGGATCGCATCGAGCAGGCTGCGATTGCTCGCGATCGAGACCTCGTCCTCGCTGCCGCGATCGACATATTCGAAGAGGCCGCGCGGCAGCCGCCGTGAAGCGGCGCGTCGCGCGTCGGCGACGTTGAGGATATGGGCGAAGGCGGGCTTTGCGGTCATCGCGTCAGGATCACCGTGGCAATTTTGCGCCGACACCGCGCTCTCGTGCGCGGCCGACGACGAGATGCGCGAGCGCGAGATCGGCGAGGGCAAAGCCGCGGAAGCAGAAGAAGGAACGGGCGGCCGGCGCGGTCGGATGGGCGGCGCTCGCCAGCTCGACGAGATCGTGGCCGAAGCGGACCGTCGTCACCGGGTTGCCGTCGATATCGTAGGGCGCCTTCGACTGTTCGAGGCTATCGGTCGCGAGGACATCGAAGGCCGGCAGGCTTTCTGGAATCCAGCTTCGGCCGATATCGACGGCGGCGGCGAAGGCATTTGGCTTCATCAGCCTGGCGTCGAGGAATGGCTTCAGCCCCGATGCGCCCGGAACCATCGAAATGATGATATCGCTGCGCGCCAATAGGGTATCGACATCCGCAACGACCTCCGCCGCGAGCCCTTGCCCGGAGGCGGCTTGCGCGAGCTGCTCCGCCGAGGAGCGGCTGCGGCTCAGCATGAGCGCCGTGGTCAGGCCGGGATAGAGATCGAGGAAGGCGGTGAGATGGGCATGGGCCTGCAGGCCGCAGCCGACGAAACCGATGATCCTGGGCGCGGGCGGCGCCATCCGCGCGGCGGCGGCGGCCGAGAGCGCGGCGGTGCGGATCAGCGTGATCTCGTCGCCGTCTAGCACGGCCAGCGGCGCCCCGCTCGCGTAGTCGCTGACGCAGATCAGGGCGTTGATGCCGGGCACCGGACTATCCGGGGCAACCGGTGCCATCGAGACCCATTTCAGGGTGGCGATCCCGTCCGGCTGCGAGGCGGCCGTCATCGCCTGGAAGCCATGGCCGGGGCCGAGCCCCAGCGCGCTCTTGGGCAGGCTGCGGTTGAGGCCGGCGGCATGGTCGCGGAAGGCGCGGAGCACGGCCTCGCGCGCCGCGCCGGGAGCAATGGCCAGGGCCTTCACGTCATTGCGCGAGAGATAGAGCAGGTGCTCGCTCATCGGGCGAATCTCCGGGCGGAATAGGGGGTGGGATCGAAGGGCGGCTCGCGACCGTCGATCAGCGCAGCGACGAGCTTGCCTGTCGCCGGAGCCTGGGTGAGCCCGGTATGGGCATGGCCGAAAGCATGCAGGATATCGTGCGAGCGGGACGCGAAGCCGATGCAGGGCAGGCCGTCCGGCGTCGAGGGGCGATTGCCCATCCAACGATCGACTTCGGCCGTATCGAAGCGCTTCGCCTGTTCGGGAAACATCTTGCGGGCATAGCCCAGCAGGATTTCGGCGCGGCGCCAGTCGGGCGGTGCGGAGGGATCGGCAAGTTCGACCTGTCCGGCGAGCCGCAGCCCCTGCGGCGTCGAGACCACGCCCATCTGGCCGTCCGAGGGCATCAGCCCGGCGCCCAGCTCCACATCCGGCTCGGGGATGACGACATGGTAGCCCCGCTCGGAGATCAGCGGCACGCGGTCGCCGGCGAGCCGAGCCAGGGCGGCCGAGCCGATGCCGGCCGCAATGACGGCGCGCTGGCAGGCGACGGGCCCCCGATCGGTGGCGACGCCGCTCAGCCTGCCGACCTCGAAAGCGAAGCTGGTGGCAGTGGCGGTGAAGCGCTGTGCGCCGCGCGCCTCGAGCAGCCGGGTAAGCGCGGCGCAATAAGCGCCGGGGTCGATGATCTGGCCGGCATCGTCGAGGCGAGCACCGAAACGATAGGCCGGCGACAGCTCCGGCTGAAGGCGACGCAGGTCGGCTTCCTCTATCTCGCTGAAGCGCACGCCCAATTCTTGGCGCATTGTCCAGATCCGGCTCTCCGCAGCGAAGGCGGCCCGATCCGGATAGACATAGACCAGCCCTTGCTGCCGGATCAGGTGGCCGACGCCGGCCTCGGCGGCATAGAACTGGTGATCCGCCACCGTGTCCTTGCAGAGCGGGTAGCGCTGGCGTGCGCTCGTCGTGATCCGATCCCAGTCCCGGCCGGCGGCGATGAAGCGGGCGAGCCAGCCGGCATGCCGCGGCAGGTCCCGCCACCGCACCGTGAACGGTCCGGTCCGGTCGAGCAGGAAGCCGGGCACCTTGCGCCAAAGTCCGGGCAGGGAAATCGGCGCGATCGCGCCGGGGTTGATCCAGGTTGCGTTGCCGTAGGAGGCCGCCTGCCGGCCGCCGGGCTCGCCCGGTTCGATGAGGAGGACATGATGGCCGCCGCGCTGGATCTCCAGCGCCGCGCACAGGCCCACGATTCCGGCGCCGATTACGGCGACGGTCAGGGGCGCATCCTTCGACATGGATCGCCTCAGCCGCGATTGTGGAAATGGCTGAGGAAGCTCTTGGTCGCTTCCTGCTGAGGCTGGCCGATCACCTCGCGCGCCGGCCCCTCCTCGACGATCACCCCGTCGCGCATGAATACGACGCGATCGGCGACCTCGCGGGCGAAGCCGATCTCGTGAGTAACGATGATCATCGTCATGCCCTCAGCTGCGAGATCGCGCATGACGCCGAGGACTTCGCCGACGAGCTCGGGATCCAGAGCGGAGGTCGCCTCGTCGAAGAGCATCACCGCAGGCTCCATGGCGAGCGCGCGTGCGATGGCGACGCGCTGCTTCTGGCCGCCGGAAAGCTTGCTGGGAAAGACGTCGACCTTGTCGCTCAGGCCCACTTTGGCGAGCAACTTGCGGGCGAGCTCCTCGGCTTGCGGCTTCCGCATCGCCTTCACGGAGATCGGGCCTTCCATGACGTTCTGGATCACCGTCATGTGCGGGAACAGATTGAAATGCTGGAAGACCATGCCAGCGTTCGAGCGGAAGCGCGCCTGCTCGCGAGTGCCCGGCAGCTTCGAGCCGTCGCCGAAGGCGAAGCTGTCGTCGCCGATGCGGATGCGGCCGCCCTCGGGCATGACGAGCAGGTTGAGACAGCGCAGCAGCGTCGACTTGCCGGAGCCGGAAGGGCCGATCAGCGCGACGACCTGCGCTTCCTCTACCCTGAGGTTGATGTCGCGCAGCACCGTGAGCGAGCCGAAGCTCTTGCGCAGGCCGGAGACCTCGATCTTGTAGCTCATCGCTGCGCCCTCAATTGCTATGGGCAAGCCGCTTCTCGGCTTGCTTGACGATCGCGGTCAGCGGCAGCAGCACGATCACATAGATCGCAGCGACCACCGTGTAGACTTCGAGCGCGCGGTAGGTGTCCATCGCCGCCACCTGGCCCTGATAGAGCAGGTCCGGGACAGCGAGGACCGAGACGAGCGAGGTGTTCTTGAACTGGATGATCGACTGGTTCATGAGCGGCGGGATCATCCGCTTGATCGCCTGCGGCAGCACGATGCGGCGCATCACGCGCGCCGGGGTCATGCCCAAAGCCAGCCCCGCCTCGCTTTGTCCGGGATCGATCGAGACGATCCCGCCGCGAATGACCTCCGCGTAGAAGGAACCGCCATACAGCGTCAGCGTCACGATCGCGGCGGTGATCGCGTCCAGCTTGATCCCGGTCAGGATCGGCAGCGCGTAGTAGAACCACAGCAACAGCACGAGCAGCGGTGTCAGCCGGAACATCTCGATATAGGCCCAGGACAGCCAGCGTAGCGCCGGGGAACGCGAGAGCTGCGCGATGCCGGCGACCAAGCCCACGATCAGGCCGAGGATCACGACCGCGATCGTGATCCCGATCGTTACGCCGGTTCCGGTGAGGAAGATCCAGCGGTAGCTCCAGACGATGTCGAAATTCCAAGTGTAGGACATGCCAACCCTGCCCGCGCCCCGCGCGGCCTGAAGCCGTTCACAAGAATGGATGGGCTTCCCGCGGGCGGGCGCGGGAAGCCGAGGAGGCCTTAGAGAGTGATCCCCGCGGGGATGTCCTCGGGCTTGACGCCGACCTGATCCAAGCTCTCGACGACAGCGCTGCGGACGAGGCCGAGGCCGCGGGCATAGCCGACCCAAGTGTTGACGAAGAAGAGCCAGGTCTTGTCCACCTCGCGGCGGACGGCCGCATTCGATGTCGATCCGAAGAACGGTTGCGGCACGACAACCTTGCCGAGGCTGGGATCCGCTTTCACGGCACGCACGCCGCCCATCCAGAAGATGCACTGCGCATCGACGCGGCCGCTGCGCAGCGCAAGCATCGCTTCATTGATGGTCTTGAAGCGCGTGATCTGGGCCTTGGGGCACAGGAGCGTAGCGATCTGGTCATGCGCCGAGCCGACGTCGACCGAAATCTTGACCTCCGGCTTGTTCAGGTCGGCCCAGCTCTTCGGATCGAAGCCCGGCTTGGCGATGACGACCAGTGCGCTGTCATAGACGCCGTTCGAGAAATCGACCGCCATGGCTCGTTTCGGCGTCGGGTTGAGGCCGAACATGATGTCGATCTTGTCTGCCTGCAGGTCGAGCACCGCGTTGCCCCAGGTCGTCTCGACAAGCTCGAGCTCGACGTCCATGTCCTTGGCGAGCGCCGAGCCGATCGCGTAGAAATGACCGCTCCATTTGCCGGAGGCCGGGTCCTTGATGAACCAGGGGGCACTCGAGGTCACGGCGCCGAGCCTCATCTTCTTGCTGGCGATGATGCGGTCGAAGGTGTTCTGACCTGCGGCCTGCGCCCTTGCTCCGTTGGAAGCCAGCGTCAATGCGCCGGCTGCAACTGCGCCGGCGCCGATGAGGCCTGCCAGATCCCTGCGTGTCGTCATTTTCACTCTCCCGGCGTTGTGAGGCGAACCTCGTTATGTCTGGTGAGGCAGGCTCCCGCTTCCCCTGCGGGCTTTCCGTGATCTTCCGCCCCTCACCGGAGGCGGCAGCGGATTTTTCCGTCGTTTTCAAACCGCTTTCGGCGCTAGCAGAACACCCGGATTCATCAGGTTTTGCGGGTCGAACAGCGTCTTGATCTTATTCATCAACTCGTAGCGGAGCGGATCGGCGAGACGCTCGAGCTCCTCCGTCAGCTTGCGGCCGACGCCGTGTTCGGCGCTGAAGGTGCCGCCGAAGCGCGCCGCGGCGTCATGGATGTCGCGCTCGACTTCGAGTGCGAACGCGTCCTGGTCCGGCAGCGACGCCCAGAAATCGCGCTGGAACATCAGGATGTAGTGCACATTGCCATCGCCGAGATGGCAGACGACCTGCGTGACCGCCTGTGGGTAGCGCTCCGCTGCGACCGTGTCGGCCGCGGCGATGAAGGGGGCGACATCGGAGGAGCGCACGGCGACGTCATGGACGATGCCGATGCCTTCCTTCTTGTTGGCTTCGGAGACCGAATGGCGGACGTGCCAGAATTCGGCCGCCTGCTGCTCGGAGGTCGCGACGACCGCGTCCACGGACTCGCCATTTTCGAGCGAAGCGCCGACGACCTCTTCGAGGATGACCTGGAGGTTCGTGGTCGTATCCTCGCTGCCGAGCTCGATCAGCACGGACCAGGCCGGAATCTCCGCGAATGGAAAACGCACCCGCTCAACGTGCCGGCGCACCAGCTCGAACTGCGAGGCGGAGATGAGCTCAAACGCCTGGATATAGGAGCCGGCACGGTCCTGGAGGGAAGCCAGAAGCGCGACGGCCGCCGCCGGATCAGCGACGGAAACCCAGGCATGAGCGGTGCTCGGCGTCTGCGGATGCAGCCGCAGCGCCGCGCCGGTGATGATGCCGAGCGAACCTTCTGCTCCGATAAAAAGATGGCGCAGCATGTAGCCGGTATTGTCCTTGCGCAGCGCCGCGAGGTCCGCCAGCACGCGCCCGTCCGGCAGCACCACTTCCAACCCCGCGACGAGATCGCGCATCGGGCCGTAGCGGACGACGCCGGTGCCGCCGGCATTGGTCGAGATCAGCCCGCCAATCTGGGCGCTGCCCTCGCTGCCGAGATGCAGCGGGAACTGCCGCCCCGCTTCGGTAGCGGCGCTGTGCAGATCGCCGAGCACCACGCCCGCATCGACCGTGGCGATGCCGGTCGCCCGATCGATGGTTCGGATGCGGTTCAGGCGGCGCAGGGAGAGCACGATGCCGGGCTTGTCGCTGCGGTCGCTTTCCGGCACGGCGCCGAAGCACAGCCCGGTATTGCCGCCAACCGGGAAGACCGGCTGCCCCTCGGCTGCGCAGAGCGCGACCACGGCCGCGACCTCTTGCGTCGAAGCTGGCTGGACCACGGCGAGTGCGTGGCCGCGCCGACGCTGGCGCCAGTCCGTGAGCCACGGTTCCATCTCTGCCGGATCCGTGATCAGCCCCTTGTCGCCAACGATGCTGTGAAGCGTCTCGATCACGAGCCGGTCTCCGCTCAGGCGAGGCTGACGGCTTTGGCTCGCTCGGCGGCAACCTTGAGCTTTGCCAGCGTTTCCGGGCTCGGCCCGAGCAGCGGCAGGCGGACCCCGCCTACCGGCCTGCCGGCGAGCGCCATGTATTCCTTCAGGGGGCCCGGGTTCGTCTCGACATAGATGGCATCGACGACCGGGTCGATCTTGTCCTGGAGCTTGAGCGCTTCCTTCAGCTTGCCTTGACTGGCGAGCTCGAAGATCTCGATCCAGATCCGGGGATAGATCGTCGCGGAAGCGAGCACGCCGCCGCGCGCGCCGAGCGCGACATGGGTCGCAAAGAGCGGTTCCTCGCCAGAGAGGATCGCGATCTTGTCGCCCGCGAGCTTCACCGTGCGGATGAAGTCCGGCATGTCGTAGGAGGAGTACTTCATTCCGATGATCGAGCCGTCCTCGGCCATGGCCTGCACCGTCTCGGCGAAGGCGGAGACCGTGGTGCGGCGCGGGATCTGGTACAGCATGACCGGCAGGTCGAGCGCATCGCGATAGCGGGCGAACCACGCACGCATGCCCTCTTGCGTGCCGGGCGCGTAGTAGGGAGTCACGGTCATGACCGCCGAGGCGCCGACCTTTGCGAAGTCGCGGCCGGCCTCCAGCGCATCTTCGTAGCCGGTCGCAAGCACGCCGGGGATCACCGGCTTGCCGTCCGCCACGTCGACGCAGGCAGCGACGATGTCGCGGCGCTCGCCACGCGAGAAGACGGGATATTCGCCCGTGCCGCCGATCGGCACGATGCCGGCGGCGCCGGCGGCGAGCTGGAACCGAACCAGCGCCTGGAGACCCTTGATGTCGACCGCGCCATCGGCGTCGAGCGGTGTGACGATCGCGGTATACAGGCCGCCGAGAGTGTCGTGCGTAAGCGTCATTTGAAGCATCCCCGCAGTGATGCTGCCGGTTCCAGCGTGTCGGCCCCTCGCCAACCGCGCCCAGTTCCTTGCCGGCGCATCGTTGGGAATGGAGCCTCTTTCAGGGGCGTGGACGTGTCAACACAAAAATACAGAAATGTCGGATACGAAAATTATTGAACCATACGCAATGGTGTTCTCTTTCCCTCCGCGCAACCAGAGATTATGACAGGAGTATCCCCATCGGGGGGACGAGGAGAATCGGCATGCCGGAAATCTCGCTGGCGGAACGCGGGGATATCGAACCGCCTGAGGCCTGGCAGGTTGGCGACGAGCCGCGCGGCGGGGTCGATATCGGCGCTCGGCTGCTCAAGCTGCGTAAAGGTCGGGGCCTGACGCTGCAGGACGTCAGCGCGATGACGGGGGTTTCCGCCTCGGCCTTTTCGAAAATTGAACGCAACGAGCTTTCGCCGACGATCTCGACGATGCAGCGGATCGCGCATGGGCTCGACGTCGAATTGGTGACACTTTTGTCCAGCGGCCAGGACAACGGCACAATTAGCTTCGCCGGACGCCGCAGCATCAGCAGAGCCGGCAGCGGCAGCAAGCATACGACCGGCACTTGCAACAACGTCCTGCTCTGTGCCGATCTCAAGAACAAGCGCGCCACCCCTATACTGACGACGGTGACCGCGCGCTCTCCTGATGAATATGCAGCGTGGGCAAAATCCGAGGCGGAGATCTTCGTGATGGTCCTCGAAGGCACGCTCATCGTGCACAGCCGCCTCTACGAGCCGCTGGAGCTCAACAAGGGCGATTCCGTCTACTACGATGCCACTACCGAACACACCTGGACCTCAAAAGGGGTCTCCAACGCCGTGGTTTTGTGGGTACTCGTCGATCTTTAAAATCGTTCCGGCTCCGCCATCATCGAGCAAGTCGGCTCGCGATGGCCGCGAGCCCAGCGTAATGGCCGCGGCCGCGCGGCTCATTCGCGAGACGGCACGGCGTTGTTCCAGCGATTGGTGGCGGCGGTGGCAGATGCGGCCGTGCAGAGCGCATCCCAGTCGTCAGGCAGATTGCCATCGTCCAGCATGCTCTTGAAGACAGTAGGCATCGGTTTTTGAGCCGTAGGTCCGCAAGCCGTTCTCGTCATTCACTCGTGCGAAGATGAAGGCGGTGGCCGTTGGGCCGGCGGGCACCGTCTCGGTGACGAGCTTGACCAGAGCCGCATGTAGCTTGTCATCGGCCGATTTCTGATAGTTGTCGGGCCTGTTCGCCTTCTGTGCCTCGACTGCCGCGATCAACTTTTCCCACGGATCGAGCACGAGGGGATGCGCGAGGATGGTCCAGCCATTGATGGTCATGGTCGGAGCGAGACGTCACCCTCGATCACGGCATCGGGATCGACCAACATGCCCTTGGTCAGGGCCGTGGCGCATTCGAGCGTCGCCCCCGAAGATGGGCGCCACGTGGCGGCATGACGATCGCGTCACCGACAATGCGCGGGCTACCGACCAGTCTGTTCGACCAACTTGTCACCTCGAGGGGTGGAATTGCGAAAGCGCTTCCACCCCAACAAGCAGCGAATGTGACGCACTTTCACTCCGACAAGGCAACTGCTAGACGGGTGGCGATCGCGCGTGCACGGCGCAAACAGGTTACACACAATATGCTTCTTCGCGTTGGCACCCGCCGCAGCCCCCTCGCCATGACGCAAACCAACTTTGTAATTGGTTCAATTCAGGCTCTTCACCCTCATATCGAATTCGAGATCCGGCCCATTTCGACGGTCGCGGATCGTGACAGGATCTCCGAATTTCATCAGTTCGGCATGATCGGCGTCTTCACCACGGAGCATGAGGAGCAGTTGCTGCGCAAGGACGTCGATTTCGTCGTCCACTCCCTCAAGGATTTACCGACCGCTCTGAAGGACGGGCTCACGCTGGCATCGGTGCCCAAGCGCGAGGACCCTCGCGATGTCCTCTGTGGCTCGACCCTCGACGACTTGCGGCCGGGAGCAAGAGTTGGAACCGGATCGCTGCGTCGCCGCGCCCAGATCCTGAGCCTGCGGCCGGATGTGACCGTCGTTCCCATCCGCGGGAACATTGGCCCCCGGCTTGCCAAGATCGAAGGGGACGATGCGCTCGATGCCGTCATCCTGGCGCAGGCCGGCCTGGAACGCCTCGGCCTCGGCGGAAAGACGACCGAGCTTCTCGACCCTCACCTGTTCCCCTACGCCGTCGGCCAGGGCGCCCTTGGTATCGAGGCGCGCAGCGCGGATAGCGAGATCGTCGAGATCCTGCGCTCGATCGAATGCAAGACGACCCGGGCCGAGGTCGATGCCGAGCGTGAGATGATGCATGCGCTAGGCGCCGGCTGCAGCCTGCCCGTGGGCGCCTTCTGCAACTGGAAGGAAGAACGCCTGATCCTGCAAGCCCAGATTACCTCTCTCGATGGCGAGGAACGGGTGGTTGCCATCGAGGACGAACCTGGAGACCGGGCGCGAGAACTCGGCCTCGCTGCCGCCGAAACCCTGAAAGTCTGCGGCGGCGAGAAGATCCTGCACTCGAGCTACCGGGAATTCTGCAGCCACTTCAAGATGCTGCAATCCTGAAGAAGCCGCCTCGATCACCCGGCCTTCGCATGCGCCACGGCGTCCACCGCCGCGGCGATCGCCGCTTCGGTTGCCTCGATATCGGCTAGGCTGTGCGCGGCGGAGAGGTAGCAGAGACCACGCGGCAAGGTCAGCACCCCTTCCCTGAGGAGAGCGCCGGTGAACGAGAGCGTTTTCTCCTTGTCGACCTGCGCCGTGTCACGCAACGTCTCGATTGCCGCCTCGGCGGCGAAAATCTGCAAGGCAGCTCCTGCCTGCCGAGCGCGGACCGGAACACCCCTCAAGGCGGCCCGATCATTCAGGAAGCGGCACAGCCGGCCGGCAAACGCGTCCATCCGAGGATAGATCTCGCTGCGCCCATCACGCAGCTCCTCAAGACAGGCAATGGCCGCCGCCACGGAGAGCGGATTGCCGTTGAAGGTGCCTCGATGCATCAGGCGCCCGCTGGAGAGAACATCCATCGCTGCACGGCTACCTGAGACCGCGCTGATGGGCAGGCCGGCGCCCAGCGCCTTGCCGAGGACGCTGAGATCGGGCGTCACGCCATAGCGCTCCTGCGCGCCACCGAGACCGAGACGAAAGCCGGTAATCACCTCGTCGAAGATGAGCAGCGCGCCGCAGCGCTTCGTCGCGGCCCGCAGCCGCTCCAGGAAGCCGGCAGGCGGCTCGAAGCAGCCGCCGTTGATCGCGGCCGGCTCGACGATCACCGCCGCGTAGCTGGCGTCGAGCAAGGCCTCGAGCCCGCCCGCATCGCCCCAATCGGCCAGCGTCACCGTTCCGGCCGCCTGGGGATCCTGTCCCAGCGCCGATGGACCATCCTGCCCAATGGCGCTGCCGATGTGGAGGCTGTCGAACCAGCCGTGATAATTCGCGCGGAACTTGATGACCTTAACCCGGCCGGTCGCGGCGCGTGCTACTCGCAATGCGAGCTGGATCGCCTCGGTTCCGGTGCTGACGAAGCTCGTCTGCTCGGCCGAGGGAACGCAAGCGGCGATCAACTCTGCCAGTCGTGCCTCGCCGCGATGGACGCTCGCGGTGCGCAAGCCGCTGGTCAGCTCATTTTGAACGGCTGCGAGGACGGAAGCGGGCGTATGCCCCAGGATCAGCGGGCCATAGCCGAGGGCGTAGTCGATGAAGCGATTGCCGTCGACGTCGACGACATGGGCGCCCTCGCCGCGCTCGATCGCGATCGCCACGGGATGCTGGGTTGCGCGCGGCGTGGACGAGACGCCGAATGCGAGATGCGACAGCGCCTTCTCGCGATGCGCGTAGGAGCCAGCAAAACGCTGGCGGTCTGCGGCCTCAAGGCTATCTCTCATCACCCGTCTCTCATCGGTACCGGAGTCGTTTGATAGGTATCAATGATATAAATATAATACAATATATTATCGCGAGCCGGGGCCTGATTGGTATTCCAGACCATACATGCTAGCGATTCCGCGGATGAACCGGGAAGGGCAACTCATGGCAAGACCGCAGACGGGTACGGCGGAGCGGCCCGCGTCGGAGCGAGACGTCATCCCGCTCTATCACCGCGTCTACGTCATGCTGCTTCAGAAGATCATGGACGGCTCATATCCGGCCGGCGCCCCGATCCCGAGCGAGGACGACCTCGCCGAGACCTTCAGCGTGTCGCGGGTGACGATCCGCAAGGCGATGGAAAGACTGGAGCGCGAAGGGCGCGTCCTGCGCCAGCGCGGGCGCGGCACCTTTCCGCTGACGCCCGCCAACGAGACGGGCGAGCCGGCGAGCCAGCTGCTCAACAACCAGATCTCGCTGGCCCGTAAGACGAAGATCGCCTTGCTCTCCTATGAGTTCGTCCGGCCCTCGCCCTTGCTCGCCCAGACCTTCGGCATCGTCGAAGGCACCGAGTTGCTGCGGATCGAGCGCGTGCGCGGCGACGAGCGCTCGCCGATCTCGCATACCCTCTGCTATCTTCCTGCAGATCTCGCCCCGCTGGTGCCGCGCACGGCGATCTCCTCGCTGCCGGTCTCCGCCACGCTCGCAGCGGCCGGCGTCAAGCTCGCTCGTTTCGAGGAGAAGATCACGGCCGTGCTCGCCGATTCCGACGTGTCGCCGCATCTCGAGATCGCGATCGGCACGCCCCTGGTGGCGATGACCCGCCAGGTCCGCGACGAGGACGGGCGCCTGATCGAGTTGCTGCAGGCGCTCTACCGGCCCGACCGCTACGAATACCGCGTCCAGTACTCGATCGATGGCCAGAATCTAGGCACGCCGTGGAAGGCGATGATCACCGACAGCGGCGCCGCCTGAGGCGCAGCCATCGGTTTTCGACCGTCTCAACGGCGGATGAACGGGTTCGGGATGTCCGTCGCCGTCGAGATCCAGACGCTCTTGGTCTCCATATATTCCCGGATGCCGGCGATGCCGCCCTCGCGGCCGACGCCGCTCATCTTGAAACCGCCGAACGGCGAGGTCGTGCTGGTCGAGCGGTAGTTGTTGACCCAAACGGTTCCGGCGCGGACGCGGTTCGCCATGGTGAGCGCCCGGCGCATCGACTGCGTCCAGATGCCGGCGGCGAGGCCGAACTGCGTGTCATTGGCGATGCGGACCGCATCGTCCTCGTCGGTGAAACGGATCACCGAAAGAACAGGCCCGAAAACCTCTTCCTGCGCGATACGCATCTCGTTCTTCACATCGACGAAGATGGTCGGCTTGTAGAACAGCCCTTTCGGATAGCCTGGGACCGAAGCCGGCTCGCCGCCCGCGACGAGGCGGGCGCCCTCGGACTTGGCGATCTCGACATAGGACTTGATCTTCTCGAGCTGGGGCCTGGTCGAGATCGGTGCGACCTGTGTAGCCGGATCGGAAGGGTGGCCGAATTTCACATCGGCGATGAAGGCTTTCAGCCGCTCGACGAAGGCATCATGGATCGTGTCCTGCACCAGCAGGCGCGAGCCGGCGACGCAAGTCTGGCCCGATGCCGCGAAGATGCCGGCGACGGCGCCCTTCACAGCCTGGTCGAGATCGGCGTCGTCGAAGATGATATTCGGCGACTTGCCGCCAAGCTCCAGCGTCACCCGCTTCATGTGGCGGGCGGCCTTCTCGTTGATCATGCGCCCGGCCTCCGGCCCGCCGGTGAAAGCGATGCGCTCGACGAGGCGGTGGCTGATCAGCGCGTCGCCGACCTCCGCGCCATAGCCGGTGATGACGTTGACGACGCCCTTCGGGAAACCGGCCGCTTCGACCAGCTTGGCAAATTCGAGCAGCGAGGCCGAGGTGAATTCGGACGGCTTCAGCACCACGGTGCAGCCCGCGGCGAGCGCCGGGGCGAGCTTCAGGCTCGTCAGCGGCAGCGGCGAATTCCATGGCATGATGCAGGCGACGACGCCGATCGGCTCCGGCTTGGTGTAGTTGAACACGCCGGGCTTGTCAGTCGGGATCACCGTGCCCTCGATCTTATCGGCCAGCCCGCCATAGTAGTAATAATAGTTGGCCATGTAGCGCATCTGCATCGACAGCTCGGCCAGCAGCTTGCCGTTGTCGCGCATCTCCACGCGCGCCAGCCACTCGGCATTCTCGGTAATGAGGTCGCCGAGCTTGCGCATCAGCGCGCCGCGACCCGAGGCCGAGAGCGCCGGCCAGGCCCCTTCCGAGAAGGCGCGATGCGCGGCCTGCACCGCGGATTCGACATCAGCTCCATTGCCGCGCGGCACCCAGGCCCAATCCTCGCCCGTCACAGGATCGGAGGTCTCCAGCCAGGTTCCACCCACCGGATCGACGAAGGTGCCGTCGATATAATGCTGGTAGCGATAGCGCTGGTCCGCATCCTGCTTGGTCGGGCGGATCGCGGGCGAGATCGGATCGAGCGAAAGCATGGCGGCTGTCATCGGAGGTCCCTGGAGATCACGGCGGCGGGGTGCCGTTGACAGATATGTATCATCATCATATCAAAAATACCAATACGCTTATCACAGGGGGAAGGGCCCTTCTTTGCGGCAGCGCAAACTGTCAACGAGATCGGGAGCGACCCGTTGGGTATCCGCAAAAACGAGGGGACCAGTATGAACACCGCAAAGTATGCCCGCTTGGGATTTTTCGCGCTCGCCCTGATGACAGCAGCAGCTCCGGTCGCGGCACGCGACCTGATGGTCGTCGGCTTCGGCGGCGGCTTCCAGGACAATGCCCGCAAGCATCTTTTCCAGGGTTATGCCGCCGAGAAGGGCGTGAAGGTCGCCGACGACGTCTATAACGGCGAGATGGCCAAGATCTATTCGATGGTGAAGTCGAACGACATCACCTACGACGTGATCATGGTCGAAGCTCCGGAGCTCGCTCGCGGCTGCGAGGATGGCGTGTTCGAGAAGCTCGACTGGAGCGTCATCGACCAGAAGAAGTTCATCCCCGGCGGCACCACCGCCTGCGGCGCCGGCGCCGTCGGCTGGGGCGTCAGCCTGTTCTACGACCAGGCCCGCACCCCGACCGGCCCGGCGAACTATGCCGAGCTCTGGGACGTGCAGAAGTTCCCGGGGAAGCGTTCGCTGCGCTCGGGCGCGAAGATGACGCTCGAGGTCGCGCTGCTCGCCGACGGCGTGCCGCCCGCCGAGGTCTACAAGGTCCTGGCGACGCCGGAGGGGCAGAAGCGAGCTTTCGCCAAGCTCGACCAGCTCAAGCCCCATGTCGTCTGGTGGAAGTCGGGCACGCAGCCACTGCAACTCGTCGGCTCCGGCGAGGCCGCCTATGCGGTCGGCTATGTCGGCCGCACGATCCGCGCCAATGAAGGCGGCGCCAAGTACCCCGTGCAGTGGAACACACTCCTGTTCTCGTTCGACTACTGGGCCGTGGTTCGCAACTCGCCGAACAAGGCCGACGGCATGAAGCTCATCAACTACATGACCGACGAGAAGCCGCTGACGAGCTTGGCGCAGGACTGGGCCGTCTCGCCGGCCAACGCCTCCGTCGCCAACAATCCCGAGATCATCAAGAAGAACCCAGGCATGGTCGCCAACCACGCCAAGGAGGGCCTCTTCATCAACACAGATTTCTGGGTTGAACACGGCGAGGATCTCGAAGCCCGCTTCAACGCCTGGTTGGCGAAGTAAGCCTCCCACCGGCGCGAGGGCTCGGCATGTCACGACGGAACCTGTTGGCGGCGGCGCTGATCGCGCCCCTCCTGCTCCTGGTCACGCTGAGCTTCCTCGTGCCGCTCGGCGCGACGCTCTACCGGGCGGTCGAGGATTCAGAATTCTCGACCGCCCTGCCCCGCACCGCCGCCCTGCTCAAAGCCTGGGACGGCAAGGAGTTGCCGCCGGAAGAAGCCTTCCGTTCGCTGATCGAGGAGTTGCGCCTGGCGCAACAGGATCAGGCGGCCGGGTCCGTGCTCTCCCGGCTCAATTTCGAGGAAACCGGCTTGCGCAGCCTGCTGCTACAGGCCAGCCGGGCCTCGGCCCGCCTAGCCGACCCGTTCAAGGATTCGCTGGTGGCGCTCAACCCGCGCTGGGGCGACCCCGCCCTCTGGCGCCTGTTCAAGCGCGCGACCGGCCCCTGGACCTCGCTCTATCTGCTGCGCTCGCTCGACCTGCGCCCCACTGACCAGGGCGTCATCCGCGCCCCCTCCGAGGACGCTGTCTTCCTGCCGCTGTTCTGGCGCACCTTCGAGATCAGCCTTGTGGTGACGCTGATCTGTGCGCTGCTAGCCTACCCCGTCGCCTATACGCTCTCCATCGTGCCCCAGGGCTGGGCCAATGCCGGGATGATGCTCGTCCTCATCCCGTTCTGGACCTCGATCCTGGTCCGGACCACCGCCTGGTTCATCATCCTGCAGCGGGAAGGGCCGATCAACGCGCTGCTCATGGCCTTCGACATCGTCAACCAGCCGTTGGCGATGATCTTCACCCGCTTCGCGGTGTATCTTGCCATGGTGCATGTGCTGCTGCCCTTCGCCATCCTGCCGCTCTACGGCGTGATGAAGGGCATCAAGCCCGACTATATGCGCGCCGCCGCCTCGCTCGGCGCGCCGGGCTGGCGCCGCTTCCTGCGCATCTACCTGCCGCTCACCATGCCGGGCGTCGCCGCCGGCTCGCTGATGGTCTTCATGCTCTCGGTCGGCTTCTACATCACGCCTGCCCTGGTCGGCGGCTCCGGCGACCAGATGGTCAGCTACTTCATCGCCTTCTTCACCAACACCTCGGTGAATTGGGGCATGGCGGCCGCGCTGGCGACGCTGCTGATGACGATGACCGGCCTATTCGTCGTCGTCGCCCGCCTCGTCCTGCCCGGCTTCCGCTCCGGCGGCGTGAGGGTCTGACGATGGCAGGAGCACCCGCCCCCGCCCTGCGCAAGAAAGCCTCCGCCGGACGCCTCGCACTCGCTTTCGTTACGAGCCTGATCCTGCTCTTCCTCGTGGCGCCGATCGTTGTGGTCTTCCCACTCTCGCTCTCCTCGGGCGAATTGCTGGTGCTGCCAACGCCGGGCTATTCGCTGCGCTGGTACGCCGATTTCTTCAGCTCCAGTCGCTGGCTCGACGCGACCTGGAACAGCTTCGTCGTCGGGATCGCTACCATGGTGCTGGCGACGCTGCTCGGCACGCTCGCCGCCTTCGGCCTCTTCCTCGGGCGCTTCCCCGGCAAGGCGATCCTGCTCGCCATCCTGTCGCTGCCGATGGTCACGCCCGTCATTGTCACCGCCATCGCCATGTATTTCGCGCTCTCGCTGGTCGGCCTCGGCTCGACGCTCACCGGCCTCATCCTCGCGCATACGGTGCTGTCGGTGCCCTTCGTGCTGCTGACCGTGCTCGCCTCGCTGCAGACCTTCGACCAGAACCTGCTGCGGGCCGCCGCCAGCCTCGGCGCCAATCCGGTGGTGAGTTTCCGACGGGTCGTCCTGCCGCTGATCGCGCCGGGCGTGGCGACCGGAGCGCTCTTCGCTTTCGCCACCTCCTTCGACGAGCTCATCGTCGCGCTCTTCATCGCCAGCCCCGGCCAGTTCACCCTGCCGCGCCAGATGTATGCGGGCCTGCGCGAATTCCTGAGCCCGACCATCGCGGCTGCAGCCGTGCTGCTCATCCTGTTCTCGGTGCTGCTGCTGGCCCTGAACGAATTCATCCGGAAGCGCGCCCAGGCCCGCGGGGCCTCTCCCTCCGGACCTACCCCATGAGTGCGAGCATGTGCGACCCGATCATCGTCTTCGACAAGGTCACCAAGAGCTATGACGGCGCGACGCAAGTCGTGAAGTCGCTCGACTTCGCGGTCGAGCGCGGCGAGTTCGTCACGCTGCTGGGGCCTTCCGGCTCGGGCAAGACCACGACGCTGATGATGCTGGCCGGCTTCGAGGACCCTTCCGGCGGCACTATCACCTTCGACAAACGCCCGCTCAACAACGTGCCGGCCCATCGGCGCGGCATCGGCGTGGTCTTCCAGAACTACGCCTTGTTCCCGCATATGAGCGTGGCCGCCAACCTCTCATTCCCGATGGAAATGCAGAACGTCGGCCGAGCCGAGCGCGAGGAGCGCGTGCGCGGCGCGCTCGACATGGTCAAGCTCGGCCATCTCGCCGACCGGCGGCCGACCCAGCTCTCAGGCGGCCAACAGCAGCGCGTCGCTCTGGCCCGAGCTCTGGTCTTCCGCCCTAAGCTCGTCCTGATGGACGAGCCGCTCGGCGCCCTCGACAAGCAGTTGCGCGAGCATATGCAGATCGAGATCAAGCATATCCACGAGCAGCTCGGCGTCACCGTCGTCTACGTCACGCACGACCAGGGCGAGGCGCTGACCATGTCGAACCGCGTTGCCGTGTTCCACCACGGGCGCATCCAGCAGCTCGCCCCGCCGGCGGAGATTTACGAGAAACCCGCCAATGCCTTCGTCGCCTCCTTCATCGGCGAGAACAACAAGCTCGACGGCACCATCGCCGCGCGCGACGGGGGCTCCTGTCTGCTGCGCCTCTCCGATGGCAGCCAGGTCCGCGCCGTCGCCGGCGCCGATCTCCCGGTCGGCGCATCGGCCGTTCTGGCGCTGCGGCCTGAGAAGGTGCTGATCGGCCCGGCTGCCGCGGACGAGAACCGCTTCGAGGCCGAAATCGAAGAGCTGATCTATTTCGGCGACCACACCCGCCTGCGGCTGAAGCTCGGCGGCTCGGATAGCTTCACCGCCCGCGTCACCTTCCGCGACGGCTTGCCCGCGCTGCAGCGGGGCGAGCGCATTGCGGTTAGCTGGGCTGCGGCCAACTGCCTCGCACTCGGTCCCGAAGAGACTTGAGCACGTCGACGTTTTGGCCTTGCCGAAACATATTAAGTAGCATACTTAATACAATTACGTGGCGCCGAACGCCGCTGCGGAGGACTCCATGACTGCCAGCCTGAAAACGCAAGTGATCGTCGCCGGCGCCGGCCCCGTCGGGCTCGTCGCTGCGTTGATCCTGGCGCGCGCCGGAATCGACGTCGTCGTGCTGGAAAAGCGCGCGGGGCTCAACACGGCCTCGAAGGCCTCGACCTTCCACCCGGCGACGCTGGAAATCCTCGACGATCTCGGCGTGCTGGAGCCGATGATGGGTCAGGGCGAAATCGTCCGGCGCATCCAATACCGCACGCCGGAAGGCCCCTTCGCCGAGTTCGTCCTCGCCGATCTGGCGGACCGCACCCGCTTCCCCTTCCGCCTGCATCTCGAACAGGCCCGGCTGACCCCGCTGCTGCTGGCGCGGATCGACGCCCGCGACAACGCGCAGGTACTGTTCGATACCGGCTTCGACACCCTGACACAGGATGAGAACGGCATCACGGTTACTGCCGACCGGGGCGGCGAGAAGCTCACCATTGCGGCCGATTACCTGATCGGGACGGACGGGGCCCGCAGCGCCGTGCGCGACGCGCTCGGCCTCGCCTTCGACGGCATGGTCTATCCCCACAAGATCCTGCGGGTCATGACGCCGGACGATCTCGACAAGGTACTGCCGGGCATCGCCGCCATCACCTATCTCCACAACGGCCCGAAGTCGCTGAGCTTCCTCAAGATGCCGGATTGCTGGCGCATCATCATCCGCGTACCGGAAGAGGTAACGGACGAGACTGCGCTCCAGGACGGCTGGTTCGCCGAGCGGTTGCGCGAGGTGCTGCCGAGCTGGACCACGCCGCCCGCCGTGGGCGGCCGCGACGTCTACGGGGCGAGCCGGCGCGTGGCATCGCAATACCAGGTCGGGCGCGCTTTCCTGGCCGGTGACAGCGCGCACGTCACCAACACCCGCGGTGGCATGAACATGAATTGCGGCATCCATGATGCCCAGGCCTTGACCCATGCTATGATCCGCGCCCTGCGCGACAACCGGCCCGCACTGGTCGCCGCCGCCGCAGATGAGCGCAAGCGCGTCGCCGAGGAGATGCTGATCCCGCGCACCGACCGCAACGTCGCGGGCGGGGAGGGCTGGCTGCAGAAGGTCCGCGAACTCGCCAGCTCGCGCAGCAGCGCAGCCGATTATCTCGCCACGGCCGCCATGCTCGACATGCTCGAGCGCCCCGCCAGCGCCGCCGCCTGAGGAGGCCACCATGGATCTCGCCGAACTCGCCACCCGGCCCGCGCTCGGCCTGCTCGTGCCGCCGGCCAATCCGACAGTCGAGCCGGAGATGAACCGGCTGATCCCGTCCGGCGCCCGGCTCTACGCAACGCGTCTGCCGGTGATGCCCGATACCACGCTGGAACAGCGCAACCGCGCCTACATCGCCTCCTACGAGCCGGCGCTGAAGAGCTTTGGCAGCCTGAAGCTCGACGCCGCCACCGTGGCACTGACCGGGCCGAGCTACCGGCTAGGCGCCGGCGAGGACGATGCGCTGGCGGCCCGCCTCTCGGCCTCGGCCGGCTGCCCGGTCGAGACCGCGAGCGGCGCGATCCGGCATGCGCTGAAGGCGGTCGGCGCGAAGCGCATCTGCCTCTTCTCGCCCTATCCGGCCTGGCTCACCGAGGAGGCCGCCGGTTACTGGACCGGCGCCAGCTTCACCGTCGCGCAGGTGGTCAAGGTCTCCGAGACCTTCCGCGCCTATGAGCTGACCACGGAAGAGGTCGAGGCAGCCCTGCGCCAGGTCGAGACAACCGGCATCGACGCCATCGTCATGAGCGGCACCGGCATGATCACGCTACCGGCGATGGCGGCGCGCCCGGAGCGTTCGAGCCCGCCGCTGCTGTCGTCCAATCTCTGCTGCGCCTGGTGGATGATGAAAAAGACGAGCGTCGCGCCCGGCCCGGCCTTTGCTCGCGCCTGCGCCCAGCTCGCCGCTGCCTGAGGCTGCCGTTTTACCCAGCCCCTGCCGGCCGGCGCCTGCGTGACGAACCCGATCCCGCCATAGAAGCCCTGACCCGTGAAGCCGTCTCCGTCTTCGCCGGGCTCGGCAAAACCGCAGGGAATGCTTGCTGCCGCCGGACGGCCGGCCGGTTGCGCTCCAGCTCGTTGGCGCGCTATGCCGAAGCCATGGTCCTGCGGGCGAGCCGTGCCTTCGAGGCCGCGCGGCGCTTTGCCCGTCTGCCGCTGTGGTGAGTTGCCGCCGCCCCCCGCATCCGCCGCGCCGATCTCTCAGCGCGAGCCGGCGCCGCCTTTGGGGCAGTGCGCAACGCATTTGATCTCGACCAGCAGGCCGGGATGGGCGAGCTCGGAGACGCCGATCCGGGTCCAGGCATAGCCTTCGCGCGGGACGAGGCGGTTCTTAACCTCCCGGAACACGTCCATGTGGCGGGCCATCCCCACGTGATAGGTGGTGACGTCGACCATGTCGGCGAAGCCGCAGCCGGCCGCCTCGAGGACGATCCGGACGTTCTCCCACGCAGCGGCGAACTGCTCCGCCGGGTCCTCGATCACCTGAAGGTCCGGCGTGCGACCGACTTGCCCGACGACATAGACGATCTCGCCGACACGCACGGCCGGCGCATAGCCGGCCCGCTCGACGATGGCGCGCATCGATTCCGGGACGATGATCTCGCGGTCGGCCATAAGGTCCTCTCAGGCGTCATGCTCGGGCCTGCCCCGAGCATCTCAATCCGAATGGGGCTCTGGAGCGTGCTCGTCCAGAGCTTCCCGGCTCTCCGCTGCGCTTCGGCCGGGAAAGACGCCCCGGCCTTGGCTTCAGCCCTGCACGCCTGTGGGCAGATCATCCCTCACGGCGAGGCCGCCGAGATAATCCTTCACCTCGGCTGACGGAATGACGTCGGCATATTTGCAGTTGAGGTCGAAGAGATTGATGGCGTGGCTCGCCTGGAATCGGTCGAAGGCCGTCTCCTCCGGGATCACCACCTTGAAATTATAGGAATAGGCGTCGACCGCGGTGGCGCGCAGGCAGCCCGAGGTCGTGCAGCCGGTGAGGATCAGCGTGTCCACATCGAAGAAGTTCAGATGGCTCATGAAGATCGTGCCAAAGAAGCAGGACGGCTTGCGCTTGCCGATGCGGATATCCTGCGGGCGCGGCGCCAGCGGTGCGACGGTCTGCGTCGCATGCGTGCCCTCGGTCGAGGTCTTTTCGGTGCCGCGATGGTTCTTGCCGACCTGCACGCCGGAATCGATCATGTCCGGCCGGCGGGCGCTCTCGGTGTAGAAGACAGGGATGTTCTTCTCGCGCGCCATCTCCAGCAGCGGCACGATGTGCTCCACCGCCGCCCAGGCCTCAGGGCCGCAATGGGTGCGATACTGCTTCAGCCCTTCGAGGATCTCCTCCGGCTTGTCGCCGCAGAAATTGTACTGCACGTCGATGATGAACAGCGCCGGCCGCTTGCCGAAGCCGCCGCGCTTGCCGTAGCCGGCCTGGGCATAGACCTGCTTGTCGCGCTCGGTCAGGAAATCGTCCCAGATACGTTTGGTCATGGTCGTCAGCCTCAAATCTCAGGAACGGTGCAGGTAGCGGCCGGCGGGAGTCGCGCGGGCTTGGCGGTCGACGGCGCCGTCGCGGGCGATGGTGCGGCCGCGCAGGATCGTGCGGACGGACGCGCCCTTGAAGGTCATGCCTTCATAGGGGGAGTAGTCAGAGAAGGATTCCTGCGTCGCCGGGTCGATGGTGATCTCCCTATCGGGATCGACGACGACGAGGTCGGCATCCATTCCGACGGCGATGCCGCCCTTGTTTGGGATCGAATAGAGCTTCGCGACATTGGCGCTGGTGACGGCGGCGATGCGCTCGATCGGCAATCCGCGCTGGTGCACGCCCTCATGGATCAGCACCGGCAGCAGCGTGCCGATGCCGGGGAAGCCGGCCGACGCCTTCCAGATATCCGGGCCCTTGGTCTCGCGCTTGCGCGGCACATGGTCGGAGCCGACGGTCGAGATCGTGCCGTCGCGCACCCCTTCCCACAGCGCCTCGACATCGGCGGCCGGGCGCAGCGGCGGGTTGACCTTACCGAGGAAGCCTATCGGCGACTGGCTGGTCAGCGCGAGGTAATGGCTGCAGGTCTCGACATGGATCGGGGCGCGTCCGGGCCGCTTCGCCCGGCGCACGATCTCCAGGCTCTCGGCGCTGGACATGTGCACGATGTTGACCGGGCATTCGGCTTTCTCGCCGAAATAGATGACGCGGAAGACGTTCTCGGCTTCGAGGAAGCCGGGGCTCTGCTCGTCCCAGACAGGCAAATCGTTACGGCCTGCTTCCTTCAGCGGCTCGCGGAAGACGGGGATGACCTCGACATTCTCGCAGTGAACGCCGACGACGCCGCCCTTGATGCGCGCGCCCTGCAACAACGCCCGGTAGAGGAGGCCGTCATCGATCTCGGTGAAACCCTTCGCGGCGCCGGAAGCGCCCTTGTACATCAGATAGACCTTGATCGAGGTCACGCCGAAGCGCTCGGCGCATTCCGGCAGCGTGTCGATATGCAGCTTGCTGGTGACGCCGAAATGGAAGCCGAAATCGATCAGCGACTGGCTCTCGCCGCGCTCCTTCCATGGCCCGGTCGACTGGCGCAGATCGTTGGAGCGATGGAAGGTCATCATGCCCGTGACGCCGCCGATGGCGGCCGAGCGTGACTCCGTCTCGAAATCCGTCTCGTTCGAGCCGAAGCCGATATGGGTATGCGGGTCGATCAGCCCCGGCATCACCCATTTGCCGCGGCAGTCGACGACTTCCTTCGCCTGCACTTTTTCGCCGGTCGCCAGCAGCGCGGCGATGCGCCCGTCCTTGACTGCGACCGAGCCGGTACGCACACCCATATTCGGGAAGACGATCTCGCCCCCCTCCAGCAGCAGATCGAAACTCATGGATGCTCCGTGACCAGGGTCGGCGCAGGATGCCGGGTGAAGAAGGCGAGGACTTCCGCCATGACACCGCCATGGCGCAGGCAGGCGCGCTCGCTACGCGTCGAGACATTGGCCGTGACCGCGAAGCGGATCGGGCCGGCCGTGCCGGTCGCGGTGACGATGGCCGGCGCGGTTCCGTCGATGGCCTCGGCCAAACCCTCGATGTCGAAACTCTCGCTGCCGTCGAGGCCGAGTTGGCGCCAGCCCGTGCCTTCGGCGAAGCGCAGCGGCACCACGCCCATGCCGATCAGGTTGGAACGGTGAATGCGCTCATAGCTCTCGGCGATGACGGCCCGCACCCCGAGCAGGGCGGGGCCCTTGGCCGCCCAGTCGCGGCTGGACCCCATGCCGTAATCCTTCCCGCCGAGCACGATTAGTGGCACGCCGCGCTTGGCGTAAGCCGTTGCGGCCTCGTGCACGGAAACGACCTCGCCTTCAGGCAGGAGGCGCGTCCAGCCGCCCTCGCGGCCGGGCACCATCTGGTTCTTGATGCGCAGATTGGCGAAGGTCGCGCGTGCCATCACCTCGTGATTGCAGCGCCGTCCGACATAGGTGTTGAACGCCTTCGGCTCGATGCCGAGCCCGATCAGATAGCGCCCTGCCGGACTGTCGATCGGAATCTCGCCGCTCGGCGAGATATGGTCGGTGGTCAGCGAGTCGCCGTAGGCGCCGAGTGCGCGGGCACCATGCAACGCTTCCGGCACGCCCTCCCGGGCGCGCTCCCGGGCGAGATCGAGGAAGGGCGGCTCGACCAGATAGCTCGATTGCCGGTCCCAGTCGAAGCGCAGGCCGGTCGGCGCCGCGAGTTCCTTCCAGAGCAGATCGGAGGGCGTGTCACCATAGACCTCGCGGAACAGGCGCGCGTCGCCGGCCCGCGCGGCAAGCGCGGCGATCTCGGCCTCGTCCGGCCAGAGATCGACAAGGCGGATCGGCGTCGGCGCATCCGGTCCGTTGAGCGGCTCGTCTTCGAGGTCGATGTCGATCCGCCCGGCCAGCGCGAAGGCGACGACCAGCGGCGGCGACATGATGTAATTGGCCCGGATCTGCCGGTGGATGCGGCCCTCGAAATTGCGGTTTCCCGAAAGCGCGGCGGCCGCGACCAGCCCGCCCGCGTCGATCGCCTGCGCCATCACCGGCAGCAGCGGCCCGGATTTCCCGCCGCAGGTGGTGCAGCCATAGCCGACCACGCCGAAGCCGAGCGTTTCCAACGAAGCCAGCAGGCCGAGTTCTTCGAGATAACGCGTCACCACACGCGAACCCGGCGCGAGCGAGGTCTTGACCCAGGCCGGCACCGTCAGCCCCGCCGCGATGGCGTTGCGCGCCAGAAGCCCGGCGGCGATCATCACAGCCGGGTTCGAGGTGTTGGTGCAGGCGGTGATGGCGGCGATCGCCAGCGCCCCGTGACGCAGCGTGGCCGGACCGTCGGGCGTCGCAATCGGGACGGCGGTTTCGGGATCGGTGGCAAAACCGCCCTCCGCCAGCGGCTGCGGCAGCCGGCCGACGAAATCCCTGGCGACGGCGGTGAGATCGAGCCGATCCTGCGGGCGGCGCGGGCCGGCCACGCTGCGTCTCACCCCGGCAAGGTCGATCTCGATGACGCGGGAATAAAGCGGATCGGGCAGACCCGGCTCGCGGAACATCGCGTTGGCGCACGCATAGGCTTCGACGAAGGCGGCATGCTCCGGCGATCGCGTCCGCGCGATATAGGCGATGGTCTGCGCGTCGATCGGAAAGAAGCCCGCCGTCGCGCCGTATTCCGGCGCCATATTGGCGAGCGTCGCCCTGGATGGCACCGACAGCGTCGCCGCGCCCGGGCCGAAGTATTCGATCACGGTCGAGACCACGCGCTCGCGCCGTAGCCTCTCGGTGACGGTAAGGACGAGGTCGGTCGTGGTCGCGCCCGGCGGCAGCGTGCCGGTGAGCCGGACGCCGACGAATTCAGGCACCGGAAAGACATAGGGCTGGCCGAGCATTGCGGCCTGCGCCTCGATGCCGCCGACACCCCAGCCGAGCACGCCGATGCCGTTGACCATCGGCGTGTGGGAATCGCCGCCGATGACGAAATCCGGGCAGGCAACCTCACCGAACGGCGTGTCGACGCGCGTCACGACCGAGGCGATATGCTCCAGATTGACCTGGTGGATGATGCCGGTGCCGGGCGGATAGACCCGTACGGAGCGGAAAGCCTGCTGCGCCCATTTCAGGAAGCTGTAGCGCTCGCCGTTGCGCTCGAACTCCCGCGCCATGTTGCGCGCCATCGCGTCAGGCGTGGCCGAAACATCCACCTGCAACGAATGATCGACGATGACGTCCACGGGAATGCGCGGCTCGACGGTCGTCGGATCGCAGCCCGCCTCGGCCACCGCATCACGCAGCGAGGCGAGATCAAGCAGCACCGGCAACCCGCTGGAATCCGGCAAGATGACTCGCCCGACGCTGAGCGGCACGCCGACGCCGTGGCTCTCGCGCCAATGCAGCATCGCCTCGACGGCATCCGCGCCGATGTTCGGATCGCAGAGCCGCCCGCGTTCGAGGTTCTCGACGAAGACCCGGCAGGCATAGGGCAGATCGGCAAGGCTCACTCCGGCCCGCGCCGCTGCGGCGGCGACGGAGACGTAAGTGCCCGCCACGGCATCGACCGCCAGCGGCTCATCGGTCGTCATGACGTCGGACATTTCGCCGCTCGCATCGTCCAACAGGCCCGCACCCCATGAAAGTGAGCCATTTAATGTCAACACTTTCGTAAAAGTATCTTATGTCAGACGTTTTAGCTTCCCGTCGATTTCAAGTCAAACGCTGAATGGCGCCTTCGCCCTCCGCACAGCTGAACCCTCGCAGGGGCATTTTCGCAAAACTGTTGACACATTTTCCGCTCGCTCCTAACGTCACCGCGATGGAACTGCAGCTCCTAGCCACAGGTGACAGGCGTACCGAGACGCTCGGCGACGAGGTTTTCGGCCGCATCCTCGATCTGATCTACAGCTGCGAACTCGCCCCCGGAATGGTCGTCAACGAGTCGACGCTCGCGACGCGCTTCGGCGTCAGCCGCGGCCCGGTCCGCGAGGCCATCCGCCGCCTCCAGGGCATCCAGCTCGTCTCGCGCGAGCCCTTTATGCGGGCTCGCGTCGTCTCGCTCTCGCCGCAGGCGATCCTCGAACTGTTCCAGATGCGCGAGGCGCTCGAAGGCTATGCCTGCCGGCTGGCCTCCCAGCAGATGAGCGATGCCGAGATCGATGCGCTGATCGCCGACCTCGAGGCCGCCCATTCCGGGCAGCAGCCGGAGGATATGCGCTTCGACTTCCATGAGCGGATCGTGCGCGGCAGCGGCAACAGCCGCATCATCGATAGCCTCTGCGGCGACCTCTACCACCTGCTGCGCATCTACCGGCGCATCTCCGGCGCCGTGCCCGAGCGCAAGGAGCTCGCCTTCACCGAACACTGGCAGATCCTGCGCGCGATCAAGATGCGCGACCCCACCCTCGCCGAATCCCTGATGCGCTCGCATGTCGAGCGCGCCGGCCGACATGTGCTGGCCCAGGTTCCCGAAGCCTCAACCAACGACGCCGCCGGCGCGGAGAAACGAGCATCATGATCGCCAAACGCGAGATTTCGGCCCCCGCCGCCTTTCGGGCTCTGCTCAATTCCGGCGAGTTCATCGTCTCGCCCGGCGTCTTCGACGGCTACAGCGCCAGGCTGGTCGAGGCTGCCGGCTTCAAGAGCGCCTGCACCAGTGGCGCCGCCATCGCCAACGCCATCCTCGGCGTCGAGGATCTCGGCATGATGGGGCTGAACGAAAACGTCAACCATTGCCGGCATCTGGCGCGCGCGATCTCGATCCCACTGACCTGCGACGCCGACAATGGCTACGGCAACCCAATGAACGTGCACTACACCGTGCAGATGTTCGAGGAGGCCGGCGTTGCCGGCGTCAATCTCGAGGACCAGGTCAGCCCGAAGCGCTGCGGCCATATGCCGGGCAAGGAAGTCGTCTCGCGCGACGAGATGGTGAAGAAGATCGAGGCCGCCTGCCTCGCCCGCCGCGACGATGATTTTGTCATCATTGCCCGTACGGACGCGCTCGCCGTCGAGGGGCTCGACGCGACGCTGGAGCGCATCCGCGCCTATGTCGCGGCCGGCGCCGACGCGATCTTTCCCGACGCCGTCAAGACCGAGGACCAGATTGCCCGCGTCGTCGAGGCAGCCGGCGGCAAGCCAGTCTCGATCAATATGGGCTTCGGCATCCGCCCGCGCCCGACCACGCCGCTGATCCCGCTGCCGCGCCTCAAGGAACTCGGCGTGCGCCGCATCAGCCTGCCGCGCATGCTGCCCGCCGCCGCGATCAGGGCGATGCGCGATGCGCTGTCGGTGATGCGCGGTGTCATGGAGACCGGCGTGCCGGCCGACCGCTCGGACCTGCTCGTCGGCATCGACGAGATCTGGAACCTGATGGGCTTCCCGGCCATGCAGGCGCTGGAAAAGCGACTCCTGACGGTCGACAGCTACGCGTTGAAATACGAGGCTGCGGCAGTCCCCGCCTGAGGCCGGCGCGGTGGGCCGCCGTCCACTCAAGGCGAGAGTGAGGCAGAACCACCGTTCGGCGCTGTCGTTCCAGGCTTCATGACGCCGGATCGGCCCGTCACGCAGATCGAAGAGCTCGACGAGGCGGATGCCGGCGAAAGCACTCAGATTCTGCTGCTTTCACGAAGCTGGCCCTCTATTCTGCCTCCACCCAGGCGAATGCTCATGCGCGTACCGGAGGCGTCCCGCAACGCATCGCCTTCGGTATCCTGGAAGAACAACACGCCCGAGCAGTAGCGATGGGATTGCGTCGGGGCATTCGTCCCCGTTCTAGATCCGATAGCGTTCGATGACGGACATGTCGGGCTCGAAGCCGATGCCTGGCTTATCGGGAATGCCGATGGCTCCGCCGGCCGGCAAGGCCGGATCCAGGCCACACCAGGCTTCCGGGCGGACATAGAGGAATTCGAATACCTCGAAGCTGTCGACGGCGGCAGCGAGCTGCAGGCTCGCCCAATAGCCCGGCCCGAAATAGGGCGAGTGCGGCGCCAGGCGCTTGCCGGCGGCGCGCGCGAGCTGCGCGACTTTGACGAACTCGGTAACGCCGCCGACTTTCGTGACGCTCGGCTGGACGATGTCGAGCGCCGGCACGAGGCGGCCGAACTCGACCGCCGTGCAGGCATTCTCCCCGGCGGCGATGGCGATCCCCTCGGCTGCGATGGCCCGCCAGGGTGCTGGATCTTCAGGAGGAAAGGTCGGCTCCTCCAACCAGTTCACATTGCTCTCCGCAAGCACCGGCAGCATGGCGCGAACCTGCTCCAGCGACCACTGGCAGTTGACGTCCACGGTCAGCCGCGCATCCGACCCCGCCCCCCGGCGGCCGGCCGCGATCGTCTCCGGCAGCACTTCGTGCAGCTTCACTTCGTCATAGCCGAGCGCCGTGGCCTCAGCCGCGAAGTGCGCGACGCGCTCGGCATCGCCGTAGCGGACAAGGCTCGCATAGGCGCGGATCCTGTCGCGGCGGGGCGGCCCGATCAGGCGCGATAGCGCCAGACCGGCGCGCTTGCCCGCGATATCCCACAGCGCGATGTCCAGCCCCGAGATCGCGAACATGGTTATGCCATAGCGGCCGAACAGGGCCAGGGCCTGCTGAGCCGCCAGGTTGACCGCCTGCGGATCCTGCGAATTCCACCCGATCACCGCCGGCGCAACCAGGTCGCGAACCGCGACGGCGGTGGCGTTCTGGCACATATAGCCGAAGGCTTCGCCCCAGCCGACCAGGCCCGAGCCGGTTTCGACCCGGACCAGGACGATGTCGAGATTGCTCCACCGGGTCGGCGTGATGCCCTGCCCCTTGCCGCCGTCGTCGAACGGAATGCGCAGGACAATCGGTTCCACCTTGGTGATCGGATCGGACATGGCCTTCTCATCGGGTCAGGAGCCGGCCCGACGCGGCCGGCCCGGCGAAACAGGGCTCGGATCGCCGACGGCCTGCCGGACATGGCAGACCGGGCACGGCAGGCTGATCAGGCTCGCTTGCCGATTTCCTCATCCCATCTGCGGAAGGCCATGACCATCTGATTGGGTTCGAGAGGCAGTTCGAAGGGCGTGTCCGCGATCAGCTTCGCATATTCGGGGCGGCCGAATTCCGCGATCGCCGCCTGGCTCTCGGGCGGGGCCATCGAGAGCGGGACGTCCTTCACCGCAGGGCCGGGATAGAGGTAGCCCTCGTCATAGGTGAAGGCCTGCGCCGGCTTGGTCAGCATGAACGCCATCAGGTCGAGCAGGACGGCGATCTTGTCGTTGGGCAGCCCCTTCGGGATCGCCATGTACTGGCCGTCGATGACCCAGCGGAAATTCTTCAAGGTTGAGATCCGCGCCTCTTTCGGGACGACGCCGAGGACACGCGGATTGATGTCCCAGCCCGTCGTGGTGGCGATGATGTGGCGGGTGCCGTCGCCGAGCTCCTTCATCACCGCGGAGGTGCCGGTCGGGTAGTATTCGATATAGCGGCCGAGCTCCTTCAGATAGGCCCAGGTCTTGTCCCAGCCCTTCATGGGATCCTTCGGGTCGCTGTCGCCAAGGATGTAAGGCAATCCCATGATGAAGGTGCGGCCCGGGCCGGAATTGGCCGGCCGGGCATACATGAACTTGTTGGGATGGGCCTTGGCCCAGGCCAGCAGCTCTTCGAGCGAGCCGGGCGGGTTGGGCACGTGGTTCGGCAGGTATTCGAGCAAAGGCCCTGAGGGATAATAGGCGACGACCACACCCTGGCCGCGGGCCAGGCCCTGCATCATGGCCGCGCCCTTTTCATAGATCTCGTCGAGATTCGGCAGAGCGGGCTTGTGAGCCGCGAGCAGATCGACCCACAAATTCTGCTCGATCCCCGCCGCCAGCGCATCAGTGCCGGTCAGCACGAGGTCGATGTCGACGCGACCGGCAGCTTGCTGCGCCTTGATCTTGCCGGGCAGTTCCGGGGCCGGCGCCTTGGTGAAGGTCATCCGCGACACCAGGCCAGGCCGGATCCTCGCCTCAGTCACGGCGCACGGCTTCGTTCGCCTCGACCCGCAGTCCCAGGGCTATACGCTCGGCTATCGCCTGCTCGAGCTGGCCCAGAATGTCTGGGTCGCGCCCGACCTCGCCGCGGTCGCCAGCGTCGAGCTGCAGCGCCTGCGCGACATGACCGGGGAGACCGCCTATCTCGCCGTGCCCGATGACGGCATGGTTCTGGCGCTCGGCAAGTTCGAAAGCCCGCACGACATCCGCTCGGCCGCGCGCCTCGGCGTGCGCAAGCCTCTGCACTGCACCAGCCAGGGAAAGGCGATCCTGGCCTTCCTGCCGGAAGCGGAGGCCGAGGCCATGCTCGGCCATGGGCCCCTGGAGCGCTTCACGCCGCAGACGATCACCGATCGCGGCACGCTGATGACGCAGCTGCGCATCATCCGGGCTCGCGGCTATGCCGTCGAGGACCAGGAAATTCTGCCGGGCAATCGTTGCGTCGGGGCGCCGGTGCTCGATTCTACTGGCCAGCCGATCGTCGCCATCAGCGTTGCCGGGCCGGTCTATCGGCTGACGAGCGAAAGAGTGGCGCAGCTCGGCCCGGAGATCGCGAATGTCGCCCGCAATATCAGCCTGGGGCTCAGGGGCGCGCCGGCGCGGCAACCGCAGGCAGGCATGCCCTGGCAGCCGCACGCCCCGCACGGCAAGCCCGTCTTCTACGGTGCCCATCCGGTCTGGGACCCGGAGCGCTCATCCCTTGTCTGGGCCGATCGGCTCGGACCCACCCTCTACATGACGGCGGGATCCCGGACGGCGGCAATCCGGCCGGAGCCCGGCGCACCGATCGACGGTCTCGCCATCACGGCCGAAGGCGACATCGTTCTGCTGCTCGGCGGGCGCATGCTCAGGATCGACAAGAGGGAATGCGTGCTGGATCGCACTGTTCCCGAGCTTGCCGGCGCCACCGCCATGGCAACCGATCTCAACGGGCAGCCATGGGTCGCCGTGCACCAGGGCGACGAAACCCGGATCGGCAAACTCGGCGCTGATGGAACGCTCGAAACCGTATGGACCCTGCGCAAGCGGATCGGCGCGCTCGCCTGGTCGCAGGCGAGCGGCAGGCTTTTCGCCTCTGACCCCCAGAGTGGCACGATCTATCTCCTTGAGCGCGGTGGCGCGGCGCCCCGGCTTTTCACGCGCATACCGCGTGTCTCGGGCGAACCGCGCAGCCTTGCAGTGGACGCGGATGATCGGCTTTGGGTTGGTCTCTATGACGGCTGGAGCATCGCGCGGCTGACGACCGAGGGCGAGATTGAGCGGCTGCTGCCGCTGCCGGTGCCGCGTCCGACCGGCCTTGCCTTTGGCGGTAAGGGCAAGGACCGGGTCTACGTCACCACTGCGCGGATCGACCTTGCACGCGAGGTCTTGGAAAAAGCGCCGTTGTCCGGTCATTTGCTGGTTGCGCTAACGACTGCCGGCTGACCTGCCGGGCGTGGGGATGCTAATGCACTTTCAGCAATTCGTGCTCAGCACGGTTGAGAAACGCACGAACAGGCCCTTCCGGATCATGGGTAAGGAGCGATTCCGGCCTGAACAGAAAACCGCCTGCCGGCAGCGTTTCATGCTCGAGTGCCAGCACTTCCCTCGCAGGGCCCTGCGCGATTTCGCGTAAACAGTCTGGAACTTGGCCGGAAAGGACGACCCGGCGGTGATAGCAGCCGACGACGAACGGCTCGGCGCGGTTCGGCAGCAGCCATGAAGGGCCGGCCGAAGGCAGCGCCAAAACGCGCTCGCCATGGCGCGGTGTGTCCGCCGGTGGGGCCTTCGCGCCGAACAATTGAGCGAGCGCCACCATGCCGTGCCCCAGCGCCAGCACCGGACACTGAACCGCGAGAAGGTTGGCGAGGACCTCGCGCGCGGTGTCTAGCCCGATATCCGACAGATCCGGGGAGACGATATAGGCTCCCTCTCTCCACGGGGCCCGCGAGCCTCCTGTCAGGGGCTGCAGGGCGACATCGGCCCCAGCCGATTTCAGAAGCGCTGTCAGGGTCTGCGCGAATGGCACGCCGCCCAGGATCGTGACCGGTATCCGGGCGCTTTCGGCCGGGCGCGCGGGGCTTCGCGGCGACGGCGCGGCCTCGGGCTCAGCAGGTTGCGCCGATGCAAGGTCGAGCGTGCGCAGGAGCGCGCCGGCTTTCGTCACGGTTTCGCGTTCCTCGTCGATCGGGTCGGAGGAATGCAGGATCGTCGCGCCGACGGTGATTTCCGCCGTTCCGCCGGCAAGCCGCATCGAGCGCAACACGATGCCGGTATCCATTCGGCCATCGAAGCCGAGCCGCCCGATGGCGCCGCCATACCAGCGCCGCGGGGCTGCCTCGTTGGCATCGATGAAGGCGATCGCCTCGCGGCGGGGCGCGCCGGTCAACGTCACCGCCCAGACATGCGCGCGAAAGGCGTCGATCGCATCGCGGTCCGGACGCAGTACCCCCTCGACATGGTCGACCGTGTGCAACAGATGCGAGTAGGTCTCGATCTGGCGGCGGCCCAGAAGGCGGATCGAGCCGGGCTCGCACAGGCCGGCCTTGTCGTCGCGGTCGATGTCCGTACACATCGTGAGCTCGGCCGCCGACTTGGAAGAATTCAGGAGCTCCAGAGCCCGCTCGGCATCCGCGATGGCATCCTCTCCGCGCCGGACCGTCCCCGAAATCGGGCAGCTTTCGACACGCCGGCCTTCGACGCGCACGAACATTTCCGGCGAGGCACCCACCAGCGCTTCGCTCCCGAGATTGGCCAGGAACTCATAAGGGCTCGGATTGATGCGATCGAGCAGGCGAAAGAGGGCATCGGGCCCTGCCGGAAGCTCGCGCCTGAAGGTTTGCGCCAGGACCACTTCGAACAATTCGCCGGAGCGGCAGGCTTCGACCGCCCTGCGCACCATATCGGAATAAGGCTGTTCTTGTGCCGCAGGTGCCGCCGTCCGGCTCCCCAGAGCGGATGGATTTCCCGTACGCGCGAGACCTCGTGTCGATTGCGAGCCCAGAGCGAAGTCATAGGTGACGATCTTGGCCTGGCCGGTTTCTGGATGATCGGCGACGACGATCCGATCCGGCAGATAGAGGACCATGTCGTCGTGATCGGTCTGCGGCCGGGCGTGCCGCTCCAGCCCCAGCGTATGGAATGCCAGATCGAAGCCGAACGGGCCAAAAAGGCCGAGATGCGGGTCGTCCGAGCGGAACGCCGCGACAAGGCTTCGCAGGGTTTCGAAAAGGGTCTCGCCCGTTGCGAGGCGCCCTTCGACGACATCCGAACCCGTCTCCAGATCGGCGATGCCGCCCTGCGCGAAAGCGGCGGCGATGGCCGGCAGGATAATGCTGCCGCGCTCGTTCAGCGCCCGGCAGATCAGGCGATCCGCGCGCAGCGAGAGCCGGAGCGGCGGGTCGACAAACCCGAGCCAATGCGGGCGGTAGCGGCCGGGAAACGCGAAATTGCAACGCAGCAGCAGACCCTGCCGCGTCCCKAGGCCGTCGATCAGCGCATCGAGCCCTTCCGGCGCATCGATCGCTTCCACGCTCCGCGTCACGGCGAGTCCGGATGGCGTTATGAAGCTGTGCGTCACGTGGGTGATGTCCGGTTGTAGTCGAGGTGCCGCTCAAGGCGGGCGGCCACTCTCGAAAGGCCAAAGCAGATTGCAAAGAAGAACAGGCCGGCGAAGAGATAGGCTTCGGCCGAATAGCCGTTCCATTTCGGGTCGGCGACCGTGAGCTGCACGACGCCGAGCAGGTCGAAGACGCCGACAACGAGGACCAGGGTCGAATCCTTCAGCATCTGGATGAAGGTGCTGACGATGTTTGGCAGAGCGGCACGCAGCGCCTGCGGCAGCACGACGAGGCTGAGGCAGCGCCAATAGCCCAGCCCGAGGGACCGGGCCGCTTCGGCCTGCCCGGCCGGGATGGTGCGTAGCGCCCCCCGGATGACCTCGGCCATATAGGCCGCGGCGTAGAGACACAGGCCGACCACCACCCGCGTGAACAGGCCGATGCCTTCGCCACCCGGCACGAAGAGCGGCAGCAGCACCACGGCCGTGAACAGGATGGCCAGGAGCGGCACGCCGCGGATGACTTCGACCGTCATGTTGGCGAGCCCGCGCCAGAGCGGGCTGTCGGCCTGCCGGCCGAGCGCCAGCACGATCCCGGCCGGTAGCGACACGACCATCGCGGTGATCGACAGCAGCGCCGTGACGAAGAGGCCTCCCCACTGGTCGGTTTCGACCGGAGCCAGACCGAACACGCCGCCGGCCGCCAGCAGGAGGGCCGCCGTGATTCCGATCGCGGCTCCCGCAAAGGTCACGGCCATTCTCCGGCGCATGCCGGGAAGCAGCGGCAGCGCGAGCCAGCCGAACAGCAGCAGGAAGCCAATATTCAACCGCCACCGGGAGGGGGCCGGATAGAAGCCATAGATAAATTGCGGCAACCGCTCGCGGATGAAAAGCCAGCAGGCGCCGCGCCCGTCGCAGCTCGCCGCTTCGCCCCAGGGGAAGGCGGCGTCAAGCACGGCCCAACGAAACAGCCGCGGGCCGAGGAGAGTGCCGAGCGCCAGGAGTGCCGCGAGCAGGAGGACGCTTCCCACGCGCCATCGCCGCTGCGTGGATGACCGAGCTGGCCGATCGGCGGTAGTCACGGATGGGCAAGCCGGGGCCTCGGTCATGCACGCCAGCGCCTGGCTTCGCTGCGATGAATCAGACCGGAAATGCTGAGGCTGATCGCGAGATAGACCGCCATCGTGATGCTGATCACCTCGACGGCCTGTCCGGTCTGGTTGAGCGTGGTCTTGCCGAACACCTGCATCAGATCGGGAAAGCCGACAGCCGCAGCCAGCGACGAGGCCTTCACGACGTTGACGAACTGGTTGCCGAGCGCCGGCAGGGCGGCGCGGATCGCTTGCGGCAGAACGATCAGCCGCAACGTGGCGAAGCGGCCGAGACCGAGCGATTGGGCCGCTTCCCACTGGCCAGCCGGCACCGAAACGAAGCCGCTCCGAAAGGCCTCTCCGATGAAGGCGGCGGCATAGATTGCAAGCGCCGTGACCAGCGCGGCGAATTCGGGGGGCAGGGTGAGGCCGCCGGTTACGTTGAATCCGCGTTGAACCGGCAGGTCCCAATCGGCGGAAGCTGCAGCAGCGAGAAGGAGGAGCACGCCTGCGATTGCGAAGGCGGTCCTGACCACCGATCGCTGGAAAAGGCCGATCGGCCAGGGCAGAGGACGCGCCATGGCAGCGATCAGGATCGATATTGCTCCGACGACCAGACACGCCACGCCGACGGAATTCAATCCCGGTGCCGCAACCACGATCCCGCGGTTGTTGAGCAGCGCGAAGCTGCCGAGATGAAGCGACTGCCTGACGGGCGGCAGCGCGCCGAACACCATGAAATACCAGACGAACAGCTGCAGCAGCAGCGGCGTGTTGCGGACGAGCTCGGTCGCCGCGGTCGCCAGCGTGCGCAAAGGCGGATCCTCGGATAGGCGAGCGATCGCGAGGCCGAGCCCCAGGCACGTCGCCAGCCCGATCGCCACGGCCGAAACGACGAGCGTGTTCAGCAGGCCGACGATGAAAGCGCGGGCATAGCTCTTCGTCGCATCGTACGGAATCAGGCCGAAACTGATGTCAAAGCCGGCCGTATCCCAGAGAAAACCGAAGCCCGCGTGGATGCCGCGGGCCCGAAGCGTGAAAATCGCCATGACGGCGAGCGCCGCGACGATGCAGGCCGTCGCGACATAAACGCCATACTCGATCCCATGGCGACGCATGAAGCTCTTGCCTGCGTCTCGGGAAGCCGCCGCCATGGGATTAATTCACCGCGCGTCGCGAGGCGTCACTGGAAGGACGGCGCGAACAGCAGCCCGCCATCGCGCCAGAGGCGGTTCAGGCTGTTTTCGCGCGGGATGACGATCGCGCCCTTCGGCCCCAGGTTGCGCTCGTACATCTCGCCGTAATTGCCGACGGCCTTGATGACACGCCCGGCCCAGTCCTTGTCGAGGCCGATCAGCTTTCCGAGATCGCCGTCGGTGCCCAGCAGCCGGCGGATCTCCGGGTCGGTCGCATTGGCCGCGAGATCGTCCACCTTCGCCGTGGTCACGCCCAGCTCTTCGCCCGCGATCAGTGCATTCAGCGTCCAGCGTACGAGATTCGCCCATTGGTCATCGCCCTGGCGCACCACGGGGCCGTTGGCCGCCTTCGAGATCGTCTCGGGCAGGATGACATGGGCACTCGGGTCTTTCAGCTTGGCGAGACGGGCCGAAAGCGTCGACTTGTCGGTTGTGAAGGCGTCGCAGCGTTCCGCCTCATAGGCGGCGACGACCTGGTCGGCCTGCTCGAACACCACCGGCTTGTACTTCATGTTGTGCTGCCGAAAGTAGTCGGCGAGGTTGCGCTCGGTCGTCGTCCCGGTCTGGGTGCAAATCGTCGCCCCTTCCAGCTCGCGGGCGCTCTTGATCCCTGCCGACTTGCGGACGAGGAAGCCCTGGCCGTCGAAGAAGGTGACGCCGGGGAACGACAGGCCGAGCCCGGCCTCGCGCGACATGATCCAGGTCACGGAGCGAGACAGGATATCGACCTGGCCCGACTGAAGCTGGGCAAAGCGCGCTGCGGGCGTCGCCGGCAGGTATTTCACTTTTTCCGGATCGCCGAGAACCGCAGTCGCCACGGCCCGGCAGAAATCGACATCGAGGCCACTCCAGCGCCCCGACGCATCGGCGGCGAAGAAACCGGGAAAGCTCTCGCCGACGCCGCAATTGAGCGTGCCGCGCGCCTTCACGGTGTCCAGCGTGCCCGCGTTCGCAGGGTTCAGCAGCGGGGCGACCAACAGGGCCGCAGCCACGGCAAGCTCACGTAATTTCATTGCATAATTTCCCGAAACAATCACGACCGCGAGCGCGGGTTTAAGCAGCTCAATCTGGTAAGGCAAGCATCGCTCGACGAATGCCGGGCGCTTGCGATGATCAGCCCTTGAGGAAACGTCGACCGGCTCGTTCTCTCGCTAGGAAGCCGCACGAATGCCTACCGCCAACCTTTTCCGGGCGTGGATCGCTGGCGGCAGAAGCCGCCTGTCTTGAGTTGCACTGAAGAGCGACGAAATCAGCCGTTCGTCGCATCCTCGGCTGGAGCTTCGCGCCATTTTCAGACGTTGGCTCGACGTCAGAAAGCGGACCTTCCGGACAGTGGCGCTTTGGATTCGGTCTCGACAGACACGCTGCCAATTACTGCGGCCTGGGTTGCCTCGATCTGCCCCGAGGCGGGGTCGTAGTGGTTCCATTTTGCTGCACAAAATGTACCGCGAAGCTTGGCGTGCCATGGCGTTCTTGGCGCCTCGGTCGTCGAAGTCGGAGTGGGGTCCTCGGTCGTAGAAGCCGCCACGGTCGGCATTTCGATCGGGCTCTTACGCAGCCGTTCTGGCCGGCTCGCCTTCCTCGCCCGTTACGGTCGCAATTTGCCCACCAGGAACGAGACAAAGCGTCGGACCTTCACCGCTATATGGCGGTTGGCAGGATAGACCGCTTGCAACTGTATCGTGGTGATGTCCCAGTCGGGCAGAAGGCGTATGAGCCTGCCCTGCGCGGCGCCACCGTCGCCGGCCTTGGCATCGGCTGCATGCCGGATTTCCTGGCGCGCGATGCGCTGGCGGAGGGGAAATGCGCACCTTCCTCGACGCGCGGATCGATGCTCCCGGCCATTTCAGCCTGATCTGGCCTCCAGCCGCAACCTCTCGCCGAAAATCGAGGTCTTCGTCGATTTTATTGGCGACGCCTGTTTTCAACCCGCTGCGAGACACTTCCCCAAGCAACGGTCGACCCGAGTTGAGCCAGCCCCCCGTTCTTTACGCTGTCCCAGCCGCGTTCGGAGCATCGCCTGGTCGGTATCATGCCCGACCTCGTCGATAACTTTTTGTCGCTTCTAGCTCTTGGACAAGCGCCGCACATTCGAGCGCACCTTCGTCCTGTATCCGCGAATGACTTGGGTGGGGGGTGTTCCGGTTGCGAGCTTGCCGGCCGCCCGTTGAGCGGCGGAAACCTTCTCTGTCACCATCAACTTTGCCTCGCGACTGGCCGCTTGGCCGCCCTTGGAAAGTCTGATTGTGCGCAGCCAAATCGCTTGCTGCGCTTCGAACGCGAGCATCGACATCTCGAAGAATATTTTGAACATCTGAGCCGCGCTCCTTGCGACATGTTACTACGCGAGCCGGAGCCTGTTGTTCCACAAGCCGCCACGCGATCATTCCTTCGGACGTTTGTCGAACCTCGCTTGCCAGATCGCATCGCGCAGAAGCCGGACATTGGGCCTTACCGGGATGGCCTGCTGCCGGTTTGTGAACAGTCGGTTGGGCTAATCCGACCTTCTTTTCGAACTCGGCCGGGCTGATGTAGCCGATGGTCGAGTGCCTGCGAACGGCGTTGTAGAACCGCTCGATGTAATCGAACACGTCGGCACGAGCATCGTCGCGTGTCCGGTAAACCCTGCCTCTGATCCGCTCGGTCTTCAGCGACGAGAAGAAGCTCTCCATCGCGGCATTGTCCCAGACGTTACCCGCGCGGCTCATCGAGCAGGTGACGCCGTTGTCGGTCATGAGCTTCTGGAACTGCTCGCTGGCATACTGACTGCCTTGGTCCGAATGGTGCAGCAGGGCATCAGGTTTTCCCCGACGCCAGATCGCCATCATTAGCGCATCGGTTACGAGGCCGGCGGTCATCTCAGCCTTCATCGACCAACCCACCACCCGGCGGGAGAAGAGGTCGATGACCGCTGCGTAAAGCCAACCCTCCGCGGTCCATATATAAGTAAAGTCGGCGATCCAGCGCTGGTTGGGCCGTTCGGCGTGGAACTCCCGGCCGAGCGTATTCGGGGCGATGGCCAATCGCCGGCCCTCATCCCTCGGAAGGCTGCGCCGACGCGGTCTGGCACGCAAAGCCTGGGCACGCATCAGCCGCTCGATGCGATGCAGGCCGCAATCGATGCCTTCCGCCAGCACGTCGCGCCAGACACGCCTGGCACCATAGGTCCGATCCGAACCAATAAAGCTTGCCCGGACCTTGGCGCCAATCTCCTCGTCGTCGCGTGCACGCCGGCTCGGCGACCGGTTGAGCCAGGCATGGAAGCCCGAGCGCGACACATCCAGCGCTTCCCAAAGCCATGCCACCGGCCAGATCCCCCGGTGCTTCGCAATGAACGTGAACCTCATGTCACGTCCCTCGCGAAGAAGCTGCGGCCTTTTTTAGGATGTCGCGCTCCGCCTTGAGCTTGGCCACCTCCCGCCGCAGCTTCTCGATCTCAAGTTGCTCCGGCTTCATCTGACCGTGGCCGGGAAAGGCCTGCGCAGGATCGGCCGAAAACAGCTTCACCCATTTGCGCAACTGGTTCTCGTGGACATCCAAATACCGAGACGCCTGCGCCACACTCACTCCGCGATCCTTGATCAGGCGGACCGCCTCGATCTTGAACTCACGCCCAAACTGTCTTCGCCGCATACCCCACCTCCGGGTTCATGAAACACCCAATCTCGGTGTCCACGAAACCGGCAGCAGGCCACGTGGCGCGAAGTCAAGCCAAGTGGTGAGATCACTTGTCTACTTCTGCGTTATCGTCGCGAACGCCACCGTCGCGTTCTGGGGGCCAACGATCATGCGCGAGGCCGGATTTGCAAATGTGGCCACGATTGGCTGGCTGGTCTCAGGCGCTTCGCTCATCGGCTCAGCAGTCATGATCGGCAATGGGCTGATGGCCGATCGCACCGGGCGTCCGCTTTGGGAGTGCATCGGCTCGCTGGCCGCGGGCGCACTAGGGTTGGCTGGCATTGCCGCCGTCCTTCATTCCTCGCCACAGCTCGTGTTTGTCATGTTCGCGTTGGCTCTCGCGGGCGCTTACGGTGCAATTCCTGTCTTCTGGCAACTGCCGAGCAAGCTCTTCGCGGGGACCGCCGCGGCAGCAGGCATCGCGATCATCAACTCGTTCGGCAACCTCGGCGGCTTTCTTGCCCCCTATGGCCTGGGCCTGCTGAAGGACGCCACCGGCAACATTGCACCTGGCCTCATGGCTGTCTCGATTGTCGAGGCTTTTGCGGCGTTGGTGCTGATCCTGATCGTGCGGCGCTTCTTCGCCGGACGCAGTGCTTGACGTGCTGTCTCAACGAGGCCGACTTTTAGGCAAGACACGCAGTCGCGGTACATCACGTACCGCGATTCGCAACCCGCAGAGGATAGGGTGATGCTGGCGAAGACCGATGCGAAAACGGAGGGAAAGATCTCCCTGGCCGATCGCGTCTATGAGGAGCTGCGAGCCGCGATCGTTCTGGGGGAGATCGCTCAAGGGTCTGTCTTCAATGAATCGGACCTTGTTTCTCGCTTCAAGGTCAGCACGTCGCCATTGCGCGAGGCACTATCGAGGCTCAGGCAGGATGGCCTTGTTCGCGTCATTCCTCGTCGCGGCTACAGCGTAACGGAGCTTACGCTCCGCGACTTTCATGAGCTGATCCAGATGCGCCTGATCCTGGAATGTTCGGCGGCAGAACTTGCCGCCCCCCGCATTGCCGACAGCCATGTCGAGACAATGCGGCGATTGTCATCCGTGGAGTTGGAAGTCGGCAATCAAGCGAGCTACCGCGCCTTTATGCGAGCCAATCAAGAATTCCATGAGGGAATTGCGCAGATCGCGGACAACAGCAGGCTCTCTCGTGCAATCGGCCAGACCATGGACGAGATGCAGCGTCTACTGTTTGCCGACCTTGGCGCAGTCGAGGATGGCGATGAGGTTCGGCACGATCACGACGAAATCATCGATGCTCTCGCGCGACGAGATGCTGCTGCTGCGCGGGACGCTGTGGCCCGGCATGTGAAGGTTTCAAGAGACCGTGTCGTCGGCCGCATGATGCGACGACATAGTGGCTTTGCTGACAAGCCTGTCTTTTCAGCCTGAGCGACCACAACATTGCCGGTGAGGCAAATTCTGGACCGGCCTGATGAGACGTTTCATAGCGGCGTTGCGCCAACTACGGACATTGAGAGGTCGCCATAAGCCAGACATTGTTATCGCGGCTCGGCTAAGAGGGCTGCTCCATCCAGCGCCTCTTCTGCACAGGCCGAGCGAAAAATCTCGATGAAGTGGCTGTGGAATTGGCGCGGGTCTCGGTCGCGAGGCATCCGGCCTCCCGTGCGATAATCACCCCCGCGGCGAGGTCCCAGAGATCGAGCTTTGCGCCTGAGGTCCAGAAGCCGTCGAAGCAGCCTTCCGCGACATAGGCAATCTCCAGCGCGGCCGAGCCGGGGCTGCGGATGCCCGAGACGCGGGGCATGATCGCGGCCATCTCTCGGGCCGCCTTTTCGGTGTCGCCCTTGCCATTATAGGGGAAGCAGGTTCCAACGACCGCATGGGCGAGGGACTTGCGGCTGGAGCCATTCAGCCTCCTGTCGCCGAGATAGGCGCCTTCTCCGGCTGCGGCCCAGAACATCTCGCCGCTGAGTGGATTATAGGTCACGCCCGCCGTGACCTCGTCGCCTTCCATCAGGGCGAGCGAGGCCGAGAATTGCGGGATGCCGTGCAGGAAATTGTTGGTGCCGTCGAGCGGGTCGATGATGATCCTGAGCCCGTTGCCTGCATCCGGGGATGCGGCGCCTTCCTCGCCGAGCACCGCGACCTCGGGCAGTTTCTCATTGAGATAGGCGACGATCAGGCGCTCGGATTCGATATCGGCGGCGGAGACGAAATCGGACGGGCCCTTTTCCAGGATGGGCAGGGCCGAGAGACGGGCAAAATTCTCGGCGAGCGAGGCGCCACCGATGCGCGCGGTCTCCTTCATGGCCTCGACGATCTCGCTCCGGGTCCGGGACTTGGTGGGCATGATGGCTAACCTGGCTGAAGTTGGTGCGCTGGTCGGTCGGCTCACGCCGCCGGCACGATCCCGGCGCGCGGGGCCGCGATCCGGCTGAGCGCCACCTGATGCAACTCGGGATTGGCCGCGGCGAGGCAGTGCCCGCTCGAATGCAGGGTCAGCGGGGCACCGTCCCAGTCGGTGATGACGCCACCGGCATTGGCGATAACCGGAACATGGGCGAGCACGTCGTGCGGGGTGGTGAAGCGGTCGATCGCGATGTCGATCCCGCCCGAGGCGAGCCGCCCGTAGGAATAGCAGCTCCCGCCATAGACGCACCAATGCACCGACGAGCGCAGGGCCTGGAAGACCGGCAGGGTCTCGGCGTCATAGAGCTCGATATTGCTGGTCGAGAGAACAGATTCGGCAAGGAACTTGCGGCCGGAGGTCGCGACGCGGATGTCGTTCAGGGTGGTCGGGTAACCCTCGGCGCCGATCCAGCGCTCTCGCGTCATCGGCTGGTCGATGACGCCGAGGATGGAGGTGCCGCGGCGAGTGAGCGCGATCAGCGTGCCGAAGACCGGGATGCCGGCGACGAAGGCCTTGGTGCCGTCGATCGGGTCGAGCACCCAGACATACTCGGCATCGGTCGCCTGCGCGCCGAATTCCTCGCCCTGGATGCCGTGCTCCGGAAAGGCCTCGCCGATGCGGCGACGCAATTCGGTCTCGACGCCACGGTCGATCTCGGTGACCGGGCTGTCGTCGCCCTTGGAGACGAAGGCGTTGTTCCCGCGGGCGGCCTCGCGGATGATCGCGCCGCTGGCATCAGTCAGCCCCTGGGCGAAGGCGATGAAGTTCCTGATGTCGCTAGTCGGCATGGCGGACCTGTCCGGGAATTGCAGCTGTGCTCTCGAGCGGACGCTGGTGCTTGCCGAGCGCGTATCCGAGGTATTTGAAGCAACGCGCGATCACGAGCGTGATCGCGAGGTGGATCAGCGCCGCCATGATGAAGACCTCGTAGGGGGAGAAGGTGCTGGCGACGATGGTGTTGGCGACGCCGGTCAACTCCATCAGCGTGATCGTGCTGGCGAGCGAGGTGCCCTTCAGCATGCCGATCGCCTGGTTGCTGTAGGCGGGCAGCATGAGCCGGAGCGCGATCGGCAGCACGATCAGGCGCTGGACCTGGAAGGCGGACATGCCGCAGGCGCTTCTCGCGAAGCATGTCAGGCGCATGCGGCTCATCTATCGCGAGCGGGCGACGATCCTGGTCGATGCCCTCAGGCAAACCCTCGGAGACCGGCTGCTCATTCCCGACGTCACAGCAGGATTGCACCTGACGGCCCATGCGCTGGGACCACTGGACGACGCCGCCGTCACCAATGCGGCGAGGCAGCGCGGCATCGATGCGCCAGCCCTCTCGCGCTACCGCTTGCAGGACCGGACGGCGACAGGTTTCGTCTTCGGCTTCGGCAATACCGTGCCTGAACGCATAATCCCGGCCGTGCGGCGCTTCGCCGAGGTCATGGCTGCCGCTTAGGGCTCCTGGGAATCGATCGTTTCACCCCGGCGGCAACAGGACCGGGTCAGGAGGACATGATGATGGACAGGGGTGGCTTGGCCGCGCGGCTGATCGGGGATCATGATGGGAAGGAGAAGTTCCGCCCCTTCGCCGCGGCTAACGGCATCACCTCGCTCGATGATGCCTATGACGTGCAAGAGCACGATGTCTCGCTCTTGAAGCCGCGCTGCGGTGCAGCCGTCGGCTACAAGATCGGCCTGACCTCGCAGCGCATGCAGGTGATGTGCGGCATCGACCAGCCGATCGCCGGCGTCGTGCTGGCCGACCGGCTGCATCCTTCCAGCGCGCGCGTCGCAATCGCCGATTACGGTCGCATGGGTCTCGAATTCGAGATCGCGGTGCGCATGGCCAGCGATCTCCCCGTCGGAGGCCCGGCCTGGACGCCGGAGAGCATCGCGGCCCATGTCGCCGGGGTCTGCGCGGCCTTCGAGATCATCGACGACCGCGCGGCCGACTATGCCGAGCTCGACGTGCTCTCGCTTGTTGCCGACAATTCGTGGAATGGCGGCGTGGTGCTCTCGGAATTCCGGAGCAGCTGGCCGGCGCTCGATGCCGTCTCCGGCGTGGTCAGCCGCAATGGCAGCGAGCTCGACCGCGGCCATGGCCGCGACGTCCTCGGCCATCCCTTCGCGCCGCTCGCCTGGCTGGCCAATGCGCTGGCGGCGAAGGGGCAGAGCCTGCGCGCCGGCGAGATCGTGATGACCGGAAGCCTCGTCACCACCCGTTTCCCCACCGAAAGCGAAACCTATCGCTTCGAACTCGCTGGCGTCGGCGCCGTCGAGCTCGACGCCACTGCCGCGGCTGCCTGAGCGCCGGAGACAAAAGCCATGACGCATCGCCTCGCCGCCCGGATGAGCCGGGTCAAGCCCTCCGCCATCCGCGAGCTCCTGCGCCTCGGCGCCGATCCCAACGTGATCTCCTTCGGCGGCGGCTATCCCGACGCCTCGCTGTTTCCGATCGAGGGGCTGGACCAGGTTTTCCGCAAAACGCTCGCCGAGAACGGGCAGGAGGCGCTGCAATACACCGTCTCGAACGGCATGCCGCTGCTGCGCTGCCAGATCGCCGAACGGATGACGCGGGATGGCGTGGCCTGCACCGCCGACGAGGTCCTGATCCTGCAGGGCGGCCAACAGGGGCTCGACCTCGTCGCCAAGATGCTGGTCGACAAGGACGACATCATCGTCGTCGAGGACCCGACCTTCCTTGGTGCGCTGATCGCCTTCAACTCCTGCGAGCAGCGTTATGTCACGATCGGCATGGACGGGGACGGCATGGATGTCGAGGCGCTCGATGCGGCGCTGAAGGCCAATCGGGGGGCGAAGTTCATCTACACGGTCCCGGATTTCCAGAACCCGACCGGCGTCACCATGAGCCTGGCGCGGCGCAAGCGGCTGGTGGAGATCGCCAACGCCCATGACCTGATCATCCTCGAGGACTCGCCCTATCGTGAGATCCGCTTGGAGGGCGAGCGCATCCCGCCGATCAAGATCGGCCTGAGGCGACGAAGAAGCGCCAAATGCCGGCATTGGATCAATACCGGAAAGCGGACGCCTGCTCCCGCGGCTCCTTGCTACGTCGGACAAATTAGCTCCTGACGTGGGCAAGGGCGAAAATGTCGCGGTTTAGTTTGGGCCGGCCGGGAGCATCTTGCGCGCCGTGGAGGTCAACCGCCTTCCGCCGTCGGCTTCGACGACAACGGTTTCGCTGAAACCCAGCCCCCCGGCCGAGACGTACATGTGAAAGACCATGCCGGCTTCGAGTCGCCAGCGGGCATTCGGCAGGAAGACACGGGAGAAATCGCTGGTACGAGGCGTGCGGCCGTACAGGCCGAGCGCATAGCCGGTGACGTTGTCGTACACTGGGCGCAAGCGCTCGGTGAGCACGCCGTCGCGCAGGATCGCGTCGACATCGCAGGCGCGCGCTCCCGACCGCATCGCAGCGATCTGCCGGTCCTGCAAGGCCACGAGCCGTTCGGCGACCGGCGACAGGCCGCGCCGGTCCGTGCCGATCAGCACCGGCCGCATCAGCCGGGCGCCGTAATTGCGCACCTTCGGGATCAGCTCGACATGCAGGATGTCGCCGTCGCCGAGCGGATGGGCGGTCATCACGCCGTGCAGGAATTCGTGATTGCCCACGCCCGGCACGATCGGCCCGGTCTCCCCGCTATCGGCGCCGTTCTCCAGGAAGCAGGCCGCGGCGATGGCGGCCGCGGCGCGCGGCGAGATTCCCGGTTCGGCCTGCGCGGCGATGGCGGCCATCGCTTTGTCGGCAATGCCCGCGGCGTCCGCGATCAAGGCGATTTCCGCCGGCGACTTCACGGCCCGTAGCAAGTCGCTCGCGCACGGCAGGTCGATGAAGGACGCATCGGGCAGCAGCGCGCCGAAGCGTTCACGCGTCTGCATGGTGAAGCCATACGAAGCGTGATCGGCACCGATCCCGGCCTGCGCAAAGCCGCGACGGCGGATTTCCTCGGCCATCACGGCCTGCGGCTCGGCCGTGTCCGGGAAGCCGACGATGTCGGTGAACCAGCAGGCATCGCGGCAGGGCCCGGCATCGAGCTCGCGCAGCACGAACCAAGGCTCGCCCTCGCGCGGCAGGAAGGCGGCGCGGTACATCGTCTCCGAGACGGTGTAGCCAGTCAGCCATGCCAGGAACTCGGCATGGTCGACGAGCAGCAGTTCGGCGCCCGCTTCGGCCATCGCGAGGCGGGCCTTGGCGACCCGCCCTGCGAACTCCTCACGCGTGAAGAGTGGCCTCACGCCACCTCGCAGATATCGAGGATGGTCAGCATGTAGATGCGGACCATGTCGAGGAAATCGCGGATCTCGACGCGCTCGTCGGGCATGGTGTTGTAGCGCCCGCCCGGCCCGCAGACGATGCCCTCCATCCCGGCCTCGGCATAGAGATGACCGGCATCGGTGCCGAAGAAACCCGGCGGCTTGATCGCCCCCGTCGGCTGCTTTTCGCCGCGCACCGCCTCATAGGCCGCGTTGACGGTCTTCACGATGCGCGCGTCCTTGGCGACCTCGAAGGCCGGCATCGACTGATGCCCTTCCTTCTTCTCGATTCGGATCGCGGTCTTCAGGCCCGGGAAGCGCTGCTCCAGCGCGGCGAGCTCGCGTTTCATGTCGGCGAGCGCGCCCTCTTGCGTCTGCCCGGGCGCATAGCGGCCAGAGCCCTTGAGCTTGCAGTAATCCGCGACCTGCGGCGCGCGCCACTCGTGCAGCTCCTTGCCCAGCGCGCCATGGACGACGCCGACATGGACGCGGTTGATCGATTTATGCTCGGGCGAGGGTGCGCCGGAAAACGTCATCGCGTTGAGGCGCGGGATCAGGTCGCAGGCGGCCATGATCGCATCGACCGCCTGCTCGCGCTTGGAGAGGTGACGGGTATTGCCGGTGAGTTCTATCACGAAGGAGAAGGCGCAGGCGTGCATCGTAACGGCCTGCACGTCCGTCGGCTCGCTGTTGACGAAATAATCGGCGCGGATGCCGTTGCGGATCGCCGCCACCGTGCCGACGCCGCCCTGCAATTCGCCGACGACATAGGTCAGGATCACATCGCCCTTCAGCTTCACCCCGGCATCGAGCAGGGTCTTGACCGCGCAATAGGAGGCGGCATCGCCCGCCTTCATGTTGGAGACGCCGATGCCGTAGATGAACTCGTCGTCGACCAGGCCGCCCCAGGGATCGACGGTCCAGCCCTCGGTCGCCGGATTGGTGTCGAGATGGCCGTTGAACAGCAGGCTCTTGCCACCGCCGGTGCCCTTCCAGCGACCGATGGCATTGGCGCGGCGCCCCTCGTCGAAGGGTTGCTCTTCGGCCTCGATGCCCATCGCCGTCATCTGGCCGACGACGTGGCGGACCAGCGCCTTCTCGCCCTCGGTCTCCGAATAGCTCTTGTGCTTCGCCCAGTCCGAGAGGAGCGCGAGGCAGGCCTTCTCGTCGAGCGAATGGATCAGGTCGCGGGGATTCATCGTCATGGCCTCGAATGTCAGGCGGCCGTGGCCGGGGCGGGCACGGCTTCGAGCAGGGATTGGGTGTAGGGGTGGAGGGGCCCGGTCGAGAGCGCCGCTATATCGACGAGATCGACGAGGTCGCCGCGGTACATCACCGCGATCCGGTGGGCGATCTGGCGCACCAAATTGAGATCGTGGGTGATGAAGAGATAGGCCGTGCCGAAGCGCTTCTGCAGATCGACCAGGAGCTCCACCACGGAGGCCTGCACGGAGACGTCGAGCGCCGAGGTGATCTCATCGCAGATCACCAGCTTCGGCTTGGAGGCGAAGGCACGCGCGATGGCGACGCGCTGCTTCTCGCCGCCGGAAAGCTGGTGCGGATAGCGCTCGGCATAAGCCGCCGGCAGTCGAACCTGCTCCAGCAATTCGCCTATCGCAGCCGCGTCCCGGCGGCCGCCCGGCTCGCCGTAGAGCGCAAGCGGTCGCGACAGGATCTCACGAATGCGCTGGCGCGGATTGAGCGAGGAATCCGGATGTTGGAAGATGATCTGGACGTCGCGGCGATAGGCCCGGTCCATGTCGCCGAGGCCGGTGATGCGGCGGCCGGCGAAGCGGATCTCGCCCTCAAAGCGATTGAGCCCCGTCATCGCCTTGGCGAGCGTCGATTTGCCCGAACCGGACTCGCCGACGATGCCGAGGATTTCGCCCGGCATCACCGACAGGCTGACCTCGCGATTGCCAGTGAATTGCGTATTCGCCCGGCCGAGCAGGCCGGCGAGGAAGGGCTTGCGGCCATAGAGCACGCTGACCTTCTCGACCTCGACCAGCGGCTTGGCCGCTACGGGTGCCTCCGTGTCGACCAGCCGGTGGTCCGGCCGCGGTACGGCGGCCAGCAGTTTTTTCGTATAGGCGTCCTGCGGTCGAGCGAAGACGTCGCCGACGGCGCCCTTCTCGACGATTCTGCCACGATGGATCACCGCGACCTTCATGGAGATCTGCGAAACCAGCGCGAGATCGTGCGAGATGTAGAGCGAGGCCACGCCGGTCTCGGCCTGCAATTCCTTGAAGAGGTCGAGGATCTGCCGGGCGGTGATGACGTCGAGCGCCGTGGTCGGCTCGTCGAAGATGATGCATTCCGGCTGGCAGGCGAAGGCCGTGGCGATGACGACACGCTGCTTCTCGCCGCCGGAGGCCTCATGCGGATAGCGCCGCATCATCTGCCGGGGCACCTTCAGGCCGACATGGGCGAGGCGCTCCTCCCCCTCGGCCCAGGCCTGCCGGCGCGTCAGGCCGCGATGGCGCACCAGCACCTCGGCGAGTTGCTCGCCGAGCGGCAGCGTCGGGTTGAGCGAGGTGCTCGGGTCCTGGAAGACCATGCCGATGCGCTTGCCGCGGATCGCGTCGATCTCGGCTTCGGATGCCTTGAGAAGGTCCTGCCCGGTCAGGCGGATGCTGCCCGCCTCGCGGGCGGTCGCGGGCAGGTAGCGCATGATCGCCCAGGCGAGCGAGGTCTTGCCGGAGCCGGATTCGCCGACAAGGCCGAGCACCTCGCCCTTGGCGACGGACAGCGACACATCGTCGAGCGCGCGGGTGAAGCCGGCCGGCGTCGCGTAGTCGAGACCATAGCCGGCGATGTCGAGGATCGGTTCGCTCATCGCTCAGGTCCTCGGGTTCAGCGCGTCGCGCAGCCCGTCGCCGAGCAGGTTGAAGCCGATCGCGACGAGCGCGACGGCGAGGCTCGGCCACAGGATCATCCAGGCGCTCAGATGCATGAAGCGGCGCGCCTCCGCGACCATCAGCCCCCATTCGGAGGCCGGGGGCTGGGCGCCCAACCCCAGGAAGGAGAGCGTCGCGAACAGCATTACGGCGAAGGCGACGCGGATCGTCATCTCGACGATGATCGGCGCCACCACATTCGGCAGCATCTCGCGCCAGACGATGAAGGCCGCGCTTTCGCCCCGCGCGATCGCCGCATTCACGTAATCCTGCTTGCGCACGGCGAGTGCGACAGAGCGCGTCACGCGGGCCATGCCGGGCGCGAAGGCGAGCGCGATCGCGAGCAGTGCATTGCTGCTGCTCTTGCCGAGCAGGTTCACGATCAGCAGCGCCAGCAGCAGGCTCGGGATCGACATGATCGCATCGACGGTGCGCATGATCGCTTCGTCGCTGCGCCCGCCCAAGAAGGCCGAGACCGTGCCGATGACGGCACCGACAAGCGTCCCCAGCGCAGTCGCCAGCACGGCCATGACGACGGTGGCGCGAGCGCCGTGCAGCAGCCGGCTCAGGATATCGCGCCCGTATTGGTCGGTGCCGAGCCAGAACTGGGCGCTCGGCGGCTTATAGCGCATCAGCGGCGCCATCTTCTCGGGGTCGTAGGGCGCAAGCCATGGCCCGACGATCACGACGAGCAAGATCAGCCCGACGATGACGAGGCCGAGCGCGCCTTGCGGCGAACGCAGCATGCGCTTGAGGATCTCAATCATACTGGATCCTCCGGTCGAGCCAGGCATAGGCGATGTCGGCGAGGAAATTGGCGACGGCATAAGTCGTCGCCATGATCAGCGCGCCCGCCTGGATCGAGGGTAGGTCGCGCGCCTGGATCGCGACGATGAGCTGGCGCCCGATGCCGGGCAACGCGAAGATCTCCTCGACCACGATGACGCCGCCGAGCAGATAACCGACATCGAGCGCGACGATGGTGATGGTCGGCAGCAGCGCATTGCGCAGCGCGTGCTTGAACAGTACCTGCCGCTTCGACAGCCCTTTCAGCCGGGCGGCGCGGATATAGTCGGAATGCAGCACGTCGACGAGTTCCGACCGCACCATGCGCGAGACATGCGCGATCAGGATCAGCGACACCGTCAGCACCGGCAGGACGAGGTGCTTCAGGCCACGCAGCGGGTCCTCGGTCAGCGGCACATAGCCCGTCGCCGGCAGCCATTGCAGCCAATCGGCTAGCACAAGTACGACCAGCGTCGCCGTGACGAATTCCGGCAGCGAGACGCCGATATAGGAGAGAAAGCTGACGCCGAGATCGGCCGCCCTGCCCCGCCTGACAGCCGCGACGATGCCGAGCGGGATCGCGACCGCCAGCATCAGCAGGATCGAGAACAAGGCGAGCAACAGCGAGCGGCCAAGCGCTTCCAGCATGGCCGGCGCGACCGGCTGGCCGGTGCGCATCGATACGCCGAAATCGCCCCTGACGACCCCGCCGAGCCAGTGCAGATACTGCATCCAGATGGGGTCGTTCAGCCCCATCTGGACGCGCAGGGCCGCCAGCGCGTCCGGCGTCGCATTTTCGCCCAGCATCATGACGGCGGCATCCGCCGGCAGGATCTGGGTGATCGCGAAGACGATCAGCGACACGACGAGGAGCGTGTAGCCGATCAGCAAGATGCGCTTGAGAATATAGGCCGGCGACACGCCCGCTGCCCCGCTTCGTTCAGCCGCGCTTCGGCGCGTTGGCGCCGAGCGAGACGAAATCGAGCCGGAAGACCGCGCCGCGCGGATGGAGCTGATAGCCCTGCACCCATTCGCGCTGCGCGCCGAGCAGATCGAAGAAGGCCGGGATGATCGATGGAACCTCGTCATACATCAGCTTCTGTGCCTCGGCGTAGAGCGCCCGGCGCTTGGCCTCGTCGACCGTGGCGCGCGCCTCGAAAATCAGCTTGTCGAACGCGGTGTTGTTCCAGCGCGTCTCGTTCCAGGCGGCGTTGGAGGTGTAGAGCAGAGAGAAGATGGCGTCGGCCGTCGCCTGCATGTTGTAGAAGCCGACATAGAACGAGCCCTTCTTCCAGACCTGGTCGAGATAGGTCGCGTGCGGCATGGTCTCGACCTTGATGTCGAAGCCGGCGGGTTTGGCCATCTCGCGTAGCGCCACGGCGAGCTGGGTGCGCTGGCCCGGCCGGTCGGATGCGATCAGCGTCGCCTCGAGCCCTTTCGGATAGCCGGCTTCCGCGAGCAGCGCCTTGGCCTTGGCGATATCGGCTTTCTTGGCCGGCAGGTCGGCGTAGAAGCGATAAGCGGGGCTTAGCGGCGTGTCGTTGCCCGGCGAGCCGAAGCCCTCGGTGACGAAATCCACCATCGCGGCGCGGTCGACGGTGAGCGCCAGTGCCTGGCGGACGCGCACGTCGTTGAAGGGCTTCTGGTCGCAACCGAAATTGACATTGCAGAACTGGCCCGAAGGCACGCGCAGCGCCTTGACGCCGTTCGCCTTCTGCAGGCGCCCGAATTCGGTCGGCGGCGTCGTGGAGATCAGGTCGGTGTCGCCCACGATCAGCGCGGAAGCCTCCGCGCTGACATCCGGGAAGACCATGACCTCGATCTTGTCGAGATAAGGCCGGGCCTTGTCGTAATAGGCGTCGTTGCGGGTGACGACGATCTGCCGCTCCGGCTCGAAGGAGACGAGCTTGAACGGACCGGTGCCGATCGCCTGGCGGTCGAGCTTCTCCAGCCCGCCCTTGATCACGGCGGCCGGCACGATCTTGGCGTTGGTGTAGGCCAGCGTCACCGGCAGGTCGGCGAAAGGCGCCGAGAGCGTGAAGACGACGGTAGTATCGTCCTTGGCCGCAACCTTGGCGATGGGGCCGACATTCTGGCGCGCCGGCGAGGCCGTCTTCGCATCGAGGATAGCCTCGAAGGTCGCAACCACGTCGGCCGCCGTGCAGGGCGAGCCGTCATGGAAGCTCAGGCCCTTGCGCAGGACGAAGGTCCACTCGGTCAGATCGGCCGAGTTGGTCCAGGATTCGGCCAGATCAGGCTCAGCGCTCATGTCGACCTTGAGCCGCGTCAGACCGGAATAGAGCAACTCGGCAACGAGGTATTCCGGGTTCACGCGGGTGACGAGCGGATTGAGCTTCGCAACCGCCTGGTCGACGCTGACGCGCAGCGTGCCGCCTCGCCGCGGTGTCTGCGCGAAGGCCGGCAGGCCGGATATGGCAAGGCCGCTCAGAGCAGCGGAGGCGGCGAGGAAATCGCGACGATGGATGCTCGGCATGGAACGCTCCTTCAGCTCTGGGACGAGGGCAGATCGGGGTTGATGTCGGGTCTGAAATCGACGGCGAGATAGGCGAGCACGGACTTCGCCAGCGAGACGATGTCAGGCACCGTCGTGTATTCGCCGGGCGAATGGATGTTGCGGTCGGGCCGGCCGAGGCCGCCGAGCAGCACTTCGCTCTGCCCGGTGGCGCGCTGGACCCAGCCGAAATCGGAACAGCTTGCTGCGCCCCATTTCCGGAATTCTTCCGGCGCATAGCCGAAGCCAGCGCCCATGGCAGCCTGCCAGCGCGGCCAATGCGGCCCCGCCGGATCCGCGGTCGGCATGAGATGACCGACCAGCGCCGTTTCGACCGAGAGGCCCGGCATGGCAGCCGTGCTGCGGCGGATCACCTCCTCGATCTCAGCGAGCGCCTCCTCGAAGCGCTCCTCGGGCGCATAGCGCCGGTTGACCGTCAGCTCGACGAGAGCCGGAACCTGCCCGCCGGCCGTACCACCCGAGATCGCGGCGAGATTGAGCTGGGCCGCGAGCGGCGGCTTGCCCGGCGGCGGCGGCAAGGCCGAGATACGCGTCGCGACCTTTTCCTTCAGTTCCGTCAGCGCATTGAGCAGCGGCAGCGCGGCGTCGATCGCATTGAGCCCGGAACCCTTGCGATTGCCTTCGCCGGCATGGACGGCTTGGCCGTGCATCCGGACGAGCAGGTTGAACAGACCGAAGCAGCCGGCCCAGATCCGCGCCTCGGCACTGCCGTTGAAGTTGAGCGTGTGATCGGGGAGCCGGCCCTGTTCGGCGAGATAGCGGATACCGGGATAGAGACCGCCCTCCTCGTCGGTGCAGAAGAGCAGCATCGGATCATAGGCGAGCGCCACCCCGCAGACCCGCGCCGCCCGCAGAGCCAGCAGCACGGCGGCAATGCAGCCCTTCATGTCGGCAGCGCCAAGCCCTATCAGGCGATCGCCATCGCGTTCCAACCGCAGCGGAGCGGTTTCCCACCCGGCGGCGGCGGGCACCGTATCGACATGGAAATAGAGGCCGCAGGCTGGCCGACCGCTCGAGTGGCTGGCGATCAGATTCGTGCGCGGGCCAGCAGCGGGGCCATTCGGAACGCGCCAGAGTGCCTCGGGGACAGCCACGCGCTCGGTCGCAAAGCCGAGCGGAGCAACGAGTTCTTCCATCAACCCGGCGAAATCATCGTAACCGAGGCCGGGCGGGAAAGAGGTATCGACCGCGATCATCCGGCCGAGATCGGCGACGGCAGCGTCGACATGGGCGGACATCCAGCCGCCTGCCTCTGCCAGCGCAGTCTCATGGTGTCGCGGAGAGGAGGTTCCCGCCATCGCTCAGCCCAGCGAAGCCGCGCTTGTCCAGCGCCGGCACGATCTGCGATGGAGCACTTGAACCGCCGCAGCTGGCAATACCATTTGCGGGCCTCCCTCTTTCATATAAACTATATAGAAATAGGACAGACTGGCATGCCCCCTGTCAATGCCAAAAAAGCGACGAGCGCTGGCGCCGGAACAGGCAATGACGCCGGCGCGGCAGCACCGGTTCTGCCGAATTTCGGCGCTGGCGAGGCGGCGCCGCTCTATGAGCGCGTGAAACGGCATATGTCGGAGGCCATCCTGGTTGGCGAGTGGCCGCCCGGCATGATGCTGCCCAATGAAACGGCTTTGGCCCAGGGGTTCGGGGTCGCAGTCGGCACGGTGCGCCGGGCCATGAGCGATCTCGTCGCGGAGGGGCTGCTCTCCCGTCGCCGCAAGACCGGCACGGTCGTGACCGGGCGCACCCCACATCACAGCCTGCGCTTCTTCTTCCAATATTTCCGCTTGCACCGGGCCGATGGCAGCCTCGTGCACTCGACCAGCCAGTTCCTGGGCGTCGAGACCCTGCCCGCCACGCAGGCACAGGCCGAAGCACTGCAGATCAGGACCGGCGGTGTGATCAAGGTCCACCGCATCCGCCATGTCGATGGCCGCCCGATAATGCACGACAAGCTGGTCATGGCGGAGGAGCGGCTGCCGGACTGGCCGCACGACACCGCCGAATTACCGCCCTTGCTCTATCTCCATCTGTTGGAGCGCTACGGCATCCGGATCTCCGCGGTTCGCGAGCAGATCACCGCCGACCTCGCCGGCGACGAGGATATCACGCTGCTCCAGCTGGGCGGACGTGAAGCCGTGCTCACGATCGACGAGGTCGCATACGATCAGGCAGGCGTGCCCACGATCCTCGGGTGGCATCGCGCGACGACTGCTGCGCACGCCTATGTCAACGAAGTCAGGTAGGCCCGCGCCAGAAGTCGAGATAGCGGATGGGCCTTGAAGCGGACATTGAGGCGCCCGGCGTCTGGAAGATCGCAAGCGCCCCGTTGTGAACGGGACTGTGGATCGGCGCTCATCCGAAGGCCACTCTTCCAATGGCCATGGTCACTGCCGGGCCCCTTGCCACACGGCGTCATGTCCTCGCGCGGGCCAGCCTCGGCAGAGCGATGGCATGAGGCCCCGCTCTCGATGATCTCGCAGCCACTGCCGGACCGACATTGCCAGTGCCTTCATCGCCCCCTTTTGGAGCGCTGCCCATCGTGTCCTCGGTAGCCCCCTCTCGGTTGCGATCTCGGCACGATCGTTGCACGATCCCGGCTCTCCTGACGACCGGATCGGATCTTGGCCCGTACCGACCTGCGCAATTCGTCCCGCTACTGGCGCGACCCTCGGGTTCCGGGCCTGAGTTGTCTCGTCGCCGACTTCACCAGTCACGACTATGCGCCCCACAGCCACGAGGCCTTCGTCGTTGCGGTGACAGAGGTCGGCGGTGCCGAGTTCAAGAGCCGGGGACGGAGCGACGAGGCCGGGACCTCGACGCTGCTCGTGTTCAATCCCGACGAGCCGCATTCCGGGCGCATGGGCTGGAGCCCGCGCTGGCGCTATCGCGGGCTCTATCTGACCCGCCCGGCGATCGAGACGCTCAATGCCGCGCTCGGGCTCGATGCGACCGCCTATTTCTGCCGCAACAGCTTTCGGGATCCCGATCTGATCGAGGCTTTCCTCGAGCTGCACCGCATTCTCGACGATGGCAACGACCCTTTCGAGGAACGCGAGCTGTTGCTGCGCAGCTTCGGAGCCCTGATCCGGCGCCACGCCGCCGGCGAGCCCAGTCTGTCGCTGCCGGCGCGCGATGCCAACAAGGCCACCCATGTCCGTGAGATCATGCGCGAACGTCACATGGAGGAACTCACCCTGGAGGAGCTCGGCGCCACGGTCGGGCTCACTCCGTTCCAGTTGATCGCGGTATTCAAGCGCACCACGGGCCTGACGCCGCACGCCTATCTTACGCAACTGCGCCTGAAGGCCGCGATCGCCGCGCTCGGCCGCGGCACGAGCATCGCCGCCGCCGCCCTCGACGCCGGCTTCTATGACCAGAGCGCGCTGACGCGACATTTCAAGCGCAGCTATGGCATCACTCCGCTGCAATGGGTGCGCGCGACCACCGTCTGATCCGCGTCCTCAATTTCCGCCAATAGCCGCGCGGTTCGGCGCGCCAATCTCGTTCCCGAGCAGATGCCCTGTCGGCACTGCGGAAAGGATGAGATTCATGTCCCGCTACTTCTGCCTCGACAATCCGGAGGTCCCGGCGCTCGCGACTGAGGTCGTCGAGGCGGGACCGGGCTGGGTCGTTCTCGCGGAGAGCCCGTTCTATCCCGGCGGCGGCGGGCAATTGCCCGATCGCGGCGCACTGGCCTGGGCCGGTGGCGAGGTCGCGGTCGCCGGCTTCGAGAACGAGGGAGGCCGGCTTCGGCTTATGCTCGGCGACCCCATCGAACTACCAGCCGGCGCCGTGGAAGCCCGGGTAGATCCGACTTTTCGCAAGCTGATGCGCGCGCTCCACACCGATCTGCACATCGTCAACGCGGTGGTCTTCCAGAGCTTCGACGGAGCGCTCGTCACCGGCGTCCAGATGAACGAGGACGGCACCGCGCGCATCGATTTCGACCTCCCGGATGCTGACAACGACCGCCTGCGCGCGATCGAGGAGCCGGTGAATGCGCTCATCCGGCAAGACCTCGCCATTCGGCAGGACTATCTGCCCGAGGCCGCGGCCTTCGCGGAGCCGGGGCTGATCCGCTCGCGCTCGGTCGCCCCCCCGCCGACCGCGGACGGGCAGGTGCGCGTCGTCGAGATCGTCGGCCTCGACCGGCAGGCCTGCGGCGGCACCCACCTCGCCTCGACCGGCGGCTCGCCGCCGATCCGCATCCTGAAGATCGACAACAAGGGCCGGCACAACCGGCGTCTGCGTATCGGCCTCGCAGGCGCGCTGTGAGGTTGGCGATGCCGATCCTCCGGCGCATCTGGGACCAGCCGCTGCTGCTGCTGCCCCTGCCGCCCCTGTTCTGGGCCGGAAACCTCGTGCTCGGACGGGCGCTCGCGGACACGTTCCCGCCGGTCTCGCTCGCGGTCGGGCGCTGGCTCGTCGCGCTCGCCTGTCTGGCGCCCTTCGTGCTCGGCGCGCTCAGCGCGCAGCGGCAGGCGCTCTTTCGTGCCCGCTGGCTCGTCCTGGCCTGCGGCGCCTTCGGCATCGCCGGCTACAATGCGCTCGGCTATCTCGCCTTGCAGAGCGCCCCCGCCGCCAGCGTCGCCTTCCTCAACTCGACCCTGCCGCTGATGGTGCCGCTGGCGGCTTTCGCACTCGGGGTCGAGCGTGTCTCGGCCCGCACGCTCGCCGGCATCGCCATCTCCTTCGTGGGCGTGGCCTGGATCGTCGCGCGCGGCGAGCCGTCGACCCTGTCGCGGCTGGGCATCAGCGGCGGCGAGCCGCTGGTCCTGGTCGCGGTCGCCAATTACGCGGTCTACTCGGTGCTGCTGCGCCGCCGCCCCACCGATCTCGATCCGCTCGTCTTCCTGGCGGCGACGATGGTGGCGGGGCTTTTCGTGCTGCTGCCGTTCTGGATCTGGGAACTGGCGCTCGGCGCGGCGATCCCAACCGCCCCCGGCCCCCTCGCCGCCGTGCTCTATATCGGCGTCTTCGCCTCGCTGCTCGCCTTCGTCATCTGGAACCGCTGCGTCGCGACGCTGGGTCCGAGCGTCACCGGGGCCTCCTTCCACCTCGTCGCCCTGTTCACCGCCATGCTCGCCTTCCTGCTGCTGGGCGAGCCCGTGCGGCCGTTCCACCTCGTTGGTGCCGCGATGATCCTGTGCGGCTTCGGCCTCGCGGCGACGAGCGGCCGCCCTTCCCCATCCCGAGCCGCCGGAGCGCTCAAGCCATGACCGTGTTTTCCCACGAATCCTTCGCCAATCACGAGCAGGTGGTGTTCGTCTCCGACGAGGCCAGCGGATTGAGGGCCCTGATCGCGATTCACGATACCTCGCTCGGCCCCGCGCTCGGCGGCTGCCGCATGTACCCCTATGCCGACGAGCAGGCGGCGCTACGCGACGTGCTTCGGCTCTCGCGCGGGATGACCTACAAGGCCGCGGCGGCTGGCCTCGATCTCGGCGGCGGCAAGGCGGTGATCATCGGCGATCCCAGCCAGCAGAAGACGCCGGAGCTGCTCATGGCGATGGGACGGGCGGTCGAGCGGCTCGGCGGCCGCTACATCACGGCCGAGGATGTCGGAACCTCGGTGGCCGACTTCGCCGAAGTCCGCAAGACGACGGGCCATGTCGTCGGCCTGCCGGTCGAGCTCGGCGGCAGCGGCGACCCGTCGCCGACCACGGCGCTCGGCGTCTTCCACGGCCTGGACGCGGCCGCGCGGCATCGCTGGCGCGCGACGAGCCTGTCCGGGCGCTCGGTCGCCGTCCAGGGGCTGGGCAATGTCGGCTGGCATCTCTGCCAGCTTCTGCGCGAGGCGGGGGCGTCGCTTACGGTCAGCGACGTCGACGAGAGCCGTGTCGCGAGGGCCGTTGCGACGTTCTCGGCCCGTGCCGTGGCTCCCGAGGCGATCTATGCCGCCGAGGTCGACATCTTCTCGCCCTGCGCCATGGGCGCCGTGCTGGACGATACGAGCATCGCCCGGCTGCGCTGCGGCGTCGTCGGCGGGGCGGCGAACAATCAGCTTGCGCGCGAGGAGCATGGCGAGCAGTTGCGCGCTCGCGGCATCCTCTACGTACCGGACTTCGTGATCAATGCAGGCGGGATGATCCGCGTCTCCTCCGAGCGCGCCGGCTATGATCAGGATTCCGTCGATCGCGGCGTAGAGGGCATCGGCCACACGCTGCGGACGATCTTCGAGAGCGCGGAGGCGGACGGCGTGCCGACTCATACGGCGGCGCTGCGCCTCGCCCAGGCCCGGCTCGGGCGGGCTCGAGCCGGACAGCACGCGCTGGCAGCTTGAGCGATGAGCGCGACGGTCTCCCTGCTCGAGGAACTGGTCGGCTTCGACACCACGTCGAGCCGCTCGAACCTGGCTCTCATCGGCCGTGTGGCCGACCGGCTCGACAGCCTCGGTGCCCGCATCCGGTTGAGCTATGACGACGCCCGCGCCAAGGCGAACCTCCTCGCCAGCTTCGGGCCGCGCGCGCCGGGCGGCGTCGTCCTGTCCGGGCACACCGACGTCGTCCCGGTCGCCGACCAGGACTGGACGTCCGATCCGTTTCGCCTGACCGAGCGCGACGGCAAGCTGCATGGCCGCGGCGCTGCCGACATGAAAGGCTTCGTCGCGGCCTGTCTTTCGGCGGCCGAGGGCTTTGCCGGCGCCGGTCTCGCCCGGCCTGTCCATCTGGCTCTGTCCTATGACGAGGAGGTCGGCTGCCTCGGGGTGGCGCGCCTCATCAACGACCTGCTGGCCCATGAGGAGAAGCCGGAGCTCGCGATCATCGGCGAGCCGACCGGCATGCGGATCGGCGACAGCCATCGCGGCTTCCTCGGCTTTCGCACCCGCTTCGAGGGCAAGGCCGCGCATTCGAGCGACCCCGGCGCCGGCGCGAGCGCGATCTATCCGGCTGCCGATTTCGTCGGCTTCCTGAAGACCATCGGGCACCGCACGGGCGTGGGAGCCGACGCGACCACGGTCAATATCGGCCAGATCGAGGGCGGAACCGCGATCAATATCGTGCCGGCCCTCTGCGAGGTGCTCTGGGAATTCAGGCCGGTAACGGCCAGCGACGCCACCGAGATCGAGGCGCTCGCCCGCTCCTATCTTGCGCGCGCGATGCCGGACGATGTCCGCCTGTCGATGCGGCGGGACATCCATGTCCCGCCGCTATGCGCGGGAGGCGACGAAGGTGCGCTCGCCGTCGTGGCTGCGCTCGGCGGCATCGCTCCGCCCTTCCCGATGGCTTTCGGCACGGAGGCCGGCTTCTTCCAGGGGGCGGGCATTCCCGCCGTCGTCTGCGGGCCGGGCTCGATCGGGCAGGCTCATCAGCCCGACGAATGGATCGCGCGCGCCGAGCTCGATGCCGCCGACGCCTTTCTCGCCCGTCTCACCGGCTGGGCCCGACGCCAGCACGCCTGAAAGCCCGGGGCCTCGACGCCAGGGGCATGTTTTCAAAGAGGGGATCACCATGACAGAACTCGCCGCCACGCATGCCATTTCCGAATCCAAGGCCGGGAGGACGGCCGACACGATTTCGAGCCGACGGGCGGTGATTGCAGCCGTCGTCGGTAACACGCTGGAATGGTACGACTTCGCCGTCTACGGCTTCTTCGCGCTGACGCTCGCCAAGCTCTTCTTTCCCGCGGGTGACGCCACGGTCTCGCTTTTGCTGACCGTCGCCACCTTCGGCGTCGGCTTCGTGATGCGTCCGATCGGGGCACTCGTGCTCGGGACGCTCGCCGACCGGCGCGGCCGCAAGGCGGCGCTCTCGCTGACGATCCTGCTGATGGCGCTCGGCACCGCCATGATCGGCTTCGCGCCGACCTACGCGACGGCCGGCGCCTGGGCGCCGGCGATCATCGTGCTCGCGCGGCTGATCCAGGGCTTCTCCGCCGGCGGCGAGATCGGCGGCGCCACAGCCTTCCTGGTCGAGCATGCTCCTCCCGAACGCCGCGGGCTCTATGCGAGCTGGCAGCAGGCAAGCCAGGCCGGGGCTCTGCTGCTGGGCTCGCTGACCGGCGCGCTGCTCACCGGCTTGCTGCCGCCGGCTGAGCTTGAGGCGTGGGGCTGGCGCGTGCCGTTCCTGATCGGGCTCTTGATCGCGCCGGTCGGTCTCTACATCCGCTCGCGCGTCGACGAGACCGAGGCCTTCAAGGCCATCCTGCGCGAGCGCGCCGCGCGGCCCGAGTCCGACTTCTCGCCGCTGCGCGACACGCTCGGCCAGCATCGTGCCGCCGTAATCACCGGCTTCGGCATCACCATCGCCTGGACGGTCTGCACCTATTTCTTCCTGGTCACCATGCCGACCTATGCGGTGCGCCAGCTCGGCGTGCCGCAGAGCGCGAGCCTTCTCGCCAACAGCGTCGGGCTCGTCCTGATCGTGGTGCTGGCACCCGTCTTCGGCGCCTGGTCCGACAAGGTAGGCCGGCGTCCGATCATGCTGGCTTCAGTGGTCGGGCTCTTCCTGCTGAGCTGGCCGGTGCTCTTCTGGCTGACGGGGCAGCCCAGTGCGTTCAACCTCATGCTCGCGCAGATCGTATTCGCCGTGCTGATCGCGGGCTTCAGCGGCCCCGCGCCGGCGGCGATGGCCGAGCTCTACCCGCCCGCCATGCGCTCGACCGGCCTGTCCATCGCCTACAATCTCGCAGTCACCGTTTTCGGCGGTTTCGCGCCGTTCATAACCACCTGGCTGATCACCCAGACGGGAAGCGCCCTCGCGCCGGCCTGGTACGTGATGCTGGCCGCAGCCATCAGCCTGAGCGCCTTGCTGATGGGCAGAAACCTGCTGAAGGCGTCCTTCGGCCGCTAATTGGGGATCGCGCGACCAATCCGACGGGCGGCAGATCCGGGAGCTCGGCGGCAAATCGCAACAAGATTGCGGACGGAAGCCAAACCATGTGGCAACGGGACTTACTTTGTCATGTTGGATTCGGTAGGGCGCACAACCAGACACCGAGCTTTGGCCCGAGAGCAGACATATCCAACGCGCTTCCCCTCGTCAGGGCCGCTAATATGTCGGAGGCGTGATGGCGCTCACGATCTCGCTCGGCTCGTTCGCGGCATTGCGGAATCGGTGCGGCTCCCGGCTGTCGAAATAATAACCATCACCGGTCTGCAAGATCGACGTTCGACCCGCGACCGTGACCTCGACCGCGCCGCGGATAACGAGGCCGCCTTCCTGAGCCGAATGGGAGAAGGCCTCGCCCGTATCGGCCCCCGGAGCGTAGGTCTCGTGCAGCATCAGCATCGAGCGGTTGGGAAATCCGGTCCCGATGACGCGGTAGGAGATGGCGTCGGCGCGGCCGATTTCGGCCATCTCCGCAGCTCGGCAGAAAGGATTTGGCGGAGAAACGGCATGAAAATCCAGAAAGAAGCCGGACATGGTCGTTCCGAGCGCGTCCAGCACGGCATGCAGCGTATCGAGCGAGGGACTGATCAGATCCCGCTCGATCAGCGAGATGGACGAGTGGGAAACACCTGAGCGCAAGGCGACGGCGCGGACGCTGAGCTTGCGGCGCTGGCGAAGCTCCCTCAAACGGTCGCCGATTTTCATGGAAGGCCTCCTTCACCAAGCCCTGCATGTGAGCGCAATTGGTGAGGATCTTCAACAGGCCCGCCGGCCCTCCTTGCCTTGTCGTCGCGTGCCGCTGAAGCTTGCAGCTCTCTCCTGCTCACCGGAACACGCTGCATGTCCAAGTCCGATCCCGCCCTGGAACGCCGGATAACGCGCATCAAGGCACCCCAGCGCAGCGCCTGGAGCGACAACACCCCCGTCGAGACAACCGTGAAAGCCGTTCTGGAGGCAGTGCGGTGTGATGGCGACGCCGCCTTGCGCCGCTATTCGCGCGAGTTCGACAAGGTCGATATCGAGGCGTTCGAGGTCACGCCGGCGGAGCGCGCCGCTGCGCTCGATGGACTGGAGAAGCAGACCCGCGCCGATACCGAATTCGCGATCGAACGGGTGCGGAGCTTCGCCGAGGCGCAGCGCCGGACCCTGCTGCCCCTCGACATCGAAGCGCTGCCGGGGCTGCATCTGGGCCACCGCATCATCCCGATCGCTCGCATCGGCGCCTATGTGCCGGGTGGGCGTTACCCGCTACTGTCGGCGCCGATCATGACGATCGTGCCGGCCAAAGTCGCCGGCTGCGACGAGGTTATCGCCTGCCTGCCGCCCGGAGCCCATCCCGCAATGGTCGCGGGCTGTCACCTCTCAGGGGCGGATCGGATTTTCCGTATCGGCGGCGCCCAGGCGATCGCGGCGATGGCGTTCGGCACGGAGAGCATTCCGGCCGTCGACAAGATCGTCGGGCCCGGAAACGCCTATGTGAACGAGGCCAAGCGGCAGGTCTTCGGCCAGGTCGGGATCGACCAGTTGGCCGGACCGAGCGAGATCTTTATCGTCGCGGATGAAACCGGCGATGCCGTGACGATCGCAGTCGATCTGCTGGCGCAAGCCGAGCATGACGTTCGTACCCGTGTCGGCCTCATCACCACCGATCGCGCTCTGGCCGAGAAGGTCCTAGTCGAGATCGAGCGCCAGCTCGGTAATCTCTCGACCGCGCCGGTGGCCGCCGCCGCCTGGCGCGACTATGGCGAGATCGTCGTCTGCGCTGACCAGGCGACGATGCTGGCCTACTCGGACCATATCGCCGCCGAGCACCTGGAAGTGCACACGCGCGATGCGCAGGCGACGGCCGCGAAGCTGCGCAATTACGGCTCGATCTTCGTCGGGGTCGCCGCCAGCGTGGTCTATTCCGACAAATGCTGCGGCACGAACCACACACTGCCCACCATGGCGGCCGGGCGCTACACCGGCGGCCTCTGGGTCGGCTCCTATCTCAAGACCTGCACGCATCAATGGCTCGACGAGCGCGGCGTCGCGGCCGTCGCTCCGCCGGCCATGCGCCAGAGTGCGAGCGAGGGCCTGGAAGGACACAGGCGGGCAGCGGCGCTGCGGCTCGCCCCGGCGCAGTTGCTGAGCGAGATCGGAGCCTGACCGGCGACAAGATTTTCCGGAAACCCTCTATCGCACCACGAAAAAGGGGGTTCCAATGAGGGCAACACCGATCCTGTCCGCGAGGGGCGGAACGGATCGCTGCAGCAGAAGCAGGGAGACAATCCATGACGTTTCTGAAGTCCATACTCGGCAACACCGCGCTCGCGGCGGGGCTCGTCATTGCCGGTCTCGGCGCGGCATCCGCCCGTGACCTGACCGTCGTATCCTGGGGCGGCAACTACCAGGACGCGCAGCGCAAGATTTACTTCAAGCCCTTCGCGGACAAGACCGGCAAGCCGGTCCTCGACGAATCCTGGGACGGGGGCGTCGGCGTCGTCCAGGCGAAGGTGAAAGCGGGAACGCCGAACTGGGACGCGGTGCAGGTCGAGGCCGACGAGCTTGCCATCGGCTGCGCCGACGGCCTTTACGAAAAGCTCGACTGGAACAAGCTCGGCGGCAAGGACAAGTTCCTGCCGAGCGCGGTGAGCGACTGCGGCGTCGGGGCGATCGTCTGGTCGACGCTGCTCTCCTACGATTCCGAGAAGCTGAAGACGGCGCCGACCTCCTGGGCCGATTTCTGGGACACCAAGAAGTTTCCGGGCAAGCGCGCCCTTCGCCGGGGCCCGAAATACGCGCTCGAATTCGCGCTGATCGCCGACGGCGTCGCGCCGAAGGACGTGTACAAGGTGCTGCGCGAGAAGGGGGGCGTGGATCGCGCCTTCAAGAAGCTCGACGAGATCAAGTCCGATATCGTCTGGTGGGAATCGGGCGCGCAGCCGCTGCAGTTGCTGAAATCCGGACAGGTCGTGATGACTTCGGCCTATAACGGCCGCATCAGCGGCATCAACAAGACCGAGGGCACCAAGTTCAAGACCGTCTGGCCGGGCAGCATCTACGCGGTCGACAGCTGGGTGATCCTGAAGGGCAGCCCCAACAAGGACCAAGCGATGGACTTCATCGCTTTCGCCAGCCTGCCGGAGAACCAGTCGAAGCTGCCGCAGGACATCGCCTATGGCCTGCCTAACAAGGCCGCCGCGGCCGCCGTTCCAGCCGATCTCGCCGTGGATCTGCCAACCGCGCCGCAGAATCTCGAGAACGCGATCGCGATCGACGTCGATTACTGGAACGACAACATCGAGGACCTGACCAAGCGTTTCAACGCCTGGGTCGGCAAATAGCTCGGCGACGGGGGCGGCAACCTGCCGCTTTCGGTTCGCAGGTCTTCATGCAGCGAAGCCCCGGGTGCGCCAGAGCGTGCCCGGGGCCGTTCCGGCCGGCCGGGGTGGCGCGGCCATTCCCTCACGTTCCTCGCCGCGGCCGCAACGGCAGCGCCTTATTCGTCACGGGAAGATTGATCTTTGCGAGCTCCGGATCCGTTCATTCATTTCGCGGCCATCAGCAAGGTATTCGGCGCGGTAACTGTGGTCGACTCGCTTGACTTCCATGTCGCGCGGGGAGAGTTCGTCAGCCTCCTCGGCCCTTCGGGCTCGGGCAAGACGACCCTCCTGATGATGCTTGCCGGCTTCGAGACGCCGTCCGGCGGGAGCATCCATGTCGACGGGCGGCGCGTCGAGCATCTGCCGCCGCACAAGCGCGAGATGGGCGTGGTCTTCCAGAACTACGCTCTCTTCCCCCATATGACGATCGCCGAGAATGTCGGCTTTCCGCTCAAGATGCGCGGCGTCGCCCGGGCGGAACGCGAGACGCGGGTGAAGCGCGCGCTCGACCTCGTGCGCCTCGGCCATCTCGCCGACCGCAAGCCTTCGCAGCTCTCCGGCGGCCAGCAGCAGCGCATCGCGCTCTCCCGCGCCCTCGTCTACGAGCCCAAGGTCGTGCTGATGGACGAGCCGCTGAGCGCGCTCGACAAGCAATTGCGCGAGCATATGCAGCTCGAGATCCGCGCACTGCATCGCGACCTCGGTCTGACGGTGATCTTCGTCACGCATGATCAGGGCGAGGCGCTGACCATGTCCGATCGTGTCGCCGTGCTGAACCGCGGCAAGATCGAGCAGTTCGATACGCCCTCGGGCCTCTACGACAGGCCGCGCACACGCTTCGTCGCCGAGTTCATCGGCGAGACCAATCTGCTTGCGGGACGAGTGTCCCAGCGTCAGGGCGAAGCCGGGACGGTCGCGCTCGCGGCCGGTGGGAGCGTGACCTGCGACAGGGCCGGAGCTTTCGAAGCCGGCCATGACGTCATGGTCTCGGTTCGTCCTGAAATGCTGCATCTCGTGCCGGATGCTGCGGCGAACGCATTGCCGGTGACCATCGAGGACCATGTCTATCATGGCGATCACATCCGCCTGCACCTCGCCTACGGCGAGAACCGCCTCGTCGCCAGGGCCGGGCGCCGCGATGCGGCACCGCCGATCGGCAGCAAGGCCTTCGCCAGCTTCGCGCCCGGCGACTGCTCGCTGGTGGCGCCATGAGCGCACGCCTCAAAGCCTTCCTCCTCGTGACGCCGATGGTGGTCTTCCTCGGCCTGTTCTTTCTCTGGCCGCTGTGGATGATGATTTCGACCGCGGTGCAGGGCGGCACGGTGCGCCTCGCCTTTCCGCAGACGGCGACCGCGATCACGAGCTGGGATGGCAACAGCCCGCCGTCCGCGCCGTTGCAGGCGGCGCTCATCCGGGATCTGCGGGCCGATACGCCGCAGGAGCGCTTCGGCGATGCGGTGCGCACGCTCAACAGCCAGCAGGCCGGCTTCCGCACGCTGCTGCCCCGTACGGCGCGCGCCGTGCGTGAGGCCGGTGAGGCTGACGTGGTCGATCTCGCCGCCGTCGATCCGCGCTGGAGCGACCAAGCCTACTGGCTGGCGCTGAAGCGCAGCATGCCGGCCTATACGGACGCCAATCTGCTGGCGGCGGTCGACCTCAAGCGCAATGACGACGCGCGGATCGAGGCCGTCGAAGCCGACTTCGCCGTCAACCGCGCGATCATGCTGCGCACCTTCGTGATCGCGGCGCAGGTCACACTCCTTTGCGCAGCGATCGGCTTGCCTTTCGCGATGCTGGCGGCGAGCGTCAGCGGCTGGAAGCGCAATGCGCTTCTAATCGCCGTGCTGCTGCCGCTATGGACATCGCTGCTGGTGCGAACGGCTGCATGGCTGATCCTGCTGCAGGACAACGGGCTCATCAACCAGACGCTGCGCGCGATCGGGCTGATCGATTCGCCGCTTTCGCTCATCTACAACCGCACCGGCGTGCTGATCGCCATGACGCATGTGCTGCTGCCGCTGATGGTGCTGCCGATCTATGCCAGCCTGATCGCGATCCCGCGCAACCTGATGCCGGCCGCTGCGGCGCTGGGCGCCGCGCCATTGCAGGCCTTCCGGTACGTCCTGCTGCCGCTCGCCATGCCCGGACTGCTCTCGGGCTCGCTGCTCGTTTTCATGGTGGCGCTCGGCTACTACATCACGCCGGCGCTCACCGGTGGCGCCGGCGACCAGATGATCAGCTCGGTCATCGCCTTCTACGCCACCGGAACGGCGAACTGGGGCATGGCGGGCGCACTCGGCCTGTTCCTGCTGGTGCCCACGACGGTGCTCTACATCGCCTACAGCCGGCTCTCGCGCACGCCGCTGGTGCAGACATGAGCGGCGTTTCGGTCCGCCCCGGCGGCGCCGCCTTCAACGCGCTGCGGCTCGCCTTCGCGGCACTGGCCGTCGCCTTCCTGCTACTGCCGCTCGTCGCGATCCTGCCGCTCGCCTTCACCGACAGCGTCTTCCTCGTCTATCCGATCAGCGGCCCTTCGATGCGCTGGTTCGGCGCGCTCGCGGAAAGCCAGGCCTGGACGCGTGCGATCGTCAATTCGCTGATCATCGGCACAGGCGCGACCATCGTCGCCACAGTGGTCGGGACGCTGGCGGCGCTGGGCCTCAGGCGCGAACTCGTGCCGTTCTCCGGGCTGCTGCGTTCTGTGTTCCTGTTGCCGATGGTGGTGCCGGCGGTCGTGCTCGGCGTCGGCATGCAGATCCTCTACGCTCGCATGGGACTGGCTTCGAGCTATCTCGGCGTCATCATCGCGCATGCCGTGCTGTGCGTGCCCTTCGTGCTCGTCAACGTCGCGAGTTCGCTCGCCAGCATCGATCCGGCGCTGGAGCGTGCCGCGTCCAGTCTCGGAGCCTCCCCGGTCAAGGTCTTCCAGAGCGTGACGCTGCCGCTGGCCATGCCGGGCATTTTGACCGGCGCGGTCTTCGCCTTCGCGACCTCGCTCGACGAGGTGGTGATCACGCTCTTCGTCGCCGGCCCCAACCAGACGACGCTCGCCCGCCAGATGTTTTCGTCTTTGCGTGAGAACATCAGCCCTGCAATCGCAGCAGCGGCCTTCATCATCATGATCCTGACGTTCGTGCTGCTCCTGGCCGTCAAGGGCGCTTCGCTGTACCAGGCTTTGCGCAAGAGGCAGAGGATCGAGATCGGCTAGCTCGGGCATCATTAGAAGTCATCTGTCGCTTCGGTACTGGTCTGCGCCAATAGCGGGATCTGGGCCCCCCGCTCGAAAGCAGACTTCCAGAGCTCCCGTATCCGCATGACCGAAAATCGATCCAATTCAACGGGGGTGGATCAATGCCCGGTCCCGGCCGGGCATCTTTCGCTTGTGGAATCGCGCGCTTCCGCTCGCTTGGCGTTCCGTCGAGACGCTGGAGATCCATCGTGCAAGTGGGGAAGGAGTGCGAGCCCCCGGCAGCGCCCGAAGACGCTCTGTCTGCCCGCCGAGAAGATGATGACCTCGTGGGTATCGGGCGCCTGTCCGCGCACTTCCATACCGGGCGAGCTGATGGGCAGGCGCTCGGCCAGCAGGCGCTTGATCGCCTCAGCCGGCTTGCTGCGGCCCTTATTCGGATAGTGCTTCGCGACGCAGGCGCGATGCTCCTCGCCAGTCTGCTCCAAGCCCTCGCGCACCGGGACCATGCCGGCACAAACCACCCGCCGCGCCGTCGCGAGGCCATAGGCCAGCGTCTTGTCGCGGCCATCGCCGGCGTCCCCGAGGCCGTCGAGGATGCCCTCGATGCTCTTGACCTGACTGGTCAGCGACGAGCCGAACATCGGAGCCTTGCCTGATCGCAGATAACCGAACTGGTAACCGCAGCGGTAACCAGCCGCTTGGCGCTCTCTTCCTTGACCCTGCGGGCGATGTCCTGGGTCCAACCGCAACGCTTCGCGCGCTTGATGACGGCGACATTGGAGATGCCGGCGCCGTTGGCGATATCGCGGACCGAGAGGACGCCGGCCCGGTATTCTCGCTATTCGGCTTCCCGGTCAGTGGGTTTCCGCTCACGCAGCGTTTAAGCTCCGGCAAAATGCGCGGGGGGCACTATGGAAACGCTGATCCGGTTCGTGCTTGGCAATCTGACGGTGCTGATGTTCCCAGCGGCATTCGTCGCGGCCGCCGTCTCCAAGAGACCGGCACCGTACGAGGAGCGGCTGCTGGATTGGCTGCTTCTGCTTTTCCTGGGCATTGGCAGCATCTGGTCCGGGATATTTCACGTCTTCTTCCCGGCAATCGCCTCGAAGTCGATCGGGTGGAGCCCCAGCCCGTTCGAGACCGAGATTGGCATTGCCGACATCGCCATGGGGATCACCGCAATCGTTGCCTTCTGGCGACCGGTTCAGTTCAAAGGTGCGATTATTCTCTACGCAGTGGTCTTCTTCATCGGTGTCGCGATCAATCACGTCTACGATGCCGCCGCCGGCAACCTGGCAGTCAATAATTTCGGCTTGCTGCTAGTCTCTACGATTGTGAGCATCTTCCTGCTGCCCTGGCTCTACTTCAGGGCCCAGTCACGTGAGGCCGCCCGATGACCGATGTAAAGGCAGAGCCTGCAATCTTCGACGCGGCGCCAGCGCACCCGGAGGAAATCCGATCGGTGTTCGACCTGCGCGTTGGCAATCACATCACGCTGCAGGGCAAGTTGCGTATCACGCCGGCTGGACTGGTCTGTTCCGGGCTCGCGGTTGCCATGATGGGCTTCGGGCTCGGGTACATCGCCCGGTCCTTGTCGCGGCGAAACTGGTGAGATTCTTCGAACTTCGGAACCGGCCAAGCCATAATGCAGCCCAGACCTACGCCGCCATTGGATGGCGAATTCCGGCTATCAGTCTAATCGGAAGGCCATGAGCCTAGCCTCGCCGCCCTGACATTGCGACACCAATGCAGCGGCCCGCTCTACGGCTCCCCAGTCGAGTCGATGGGCGTGCGGTCAGTCAATCCACGCATCCCTCAGGCGTGCGTCAACCTAGCCGACAGTTCGCCGATGCTATCAAACGTCATGTCCGGCTTCGCTGCCCGCAACGCGGAAGCAGCATTGTAGCCGAAAGTCACTGCGCCAGCGGCGATTCCAACGCTTCGGGCAGCTTCGATGTCACGAACTTCGTCGCCCACGGCGATGGAACTTTGCTTACTGGCCCCGCTGCGTTTGATGACAGCCTGAAATTTGGCGGCCTTGCCCCAGAGGGATGCTCCACAATTGAAATGGCTAACGTGGACAGCTGCAGAGCCGAGCTTCTCTCGAATTGCTTCCTCGCCATTCGAGCTCACTATGGCGACCTGAATATTGGATGCGGCCAAGCTGGCCAGCATGTTCTCGACGCCGGGAAATAGCCGCACCTCATCGCGGCTGTCTGCGCTCAGCTTGCGCATGTGCACGGCTATCGAAGGCATTCTCCAAAGGGGAACCTGAAGTCGCGCCACGATTTCTCGCGTAGCTAACCCCCGAAGTTCTTCGATCTCATGCTCTGCGACCTCGCGAAATCCAAACCGCCGGGCAGTCTGATTGAGTGCCGAGCAGAACCACGGGAAGCTGTCCGCCAGTGTTCCATCGTAATCGAATATGGCGAGCGAAAAGGGAGGCATAATGGCTCCTGAACTTCAGGTGTCATTGCCCCGAGCCGTCGAAGCGGTCAACCAGCCGCGCGCCAGCTACCACGAGGCCGCGCGGGAATGTCGCCCCCTCGCCGCGTCGAACTTTGAAATCGGCACCGGACCATGCGGCGGCCCCAGCCCGCATCGATACTCCGGGCCTTGCGGTTACCCGCGAAGCGGTCCGAAACGATCGAGGAGGCCTGGCGGCCATCCTTCCGGGGAGGCCGATCCTCGCAAGCGGCCTCTTCGAACTCTGAAAATGGTAGGCCGATGTTCGGCCTCACCTTCAGCCGCGGCGGAATAGCCTCAGAAGATCTCGTTCTTGATGCCCTTCACCAAACCGATGGTGGCTCCGACAGAGGCGCCGACGCCGAGGCCGAGCTTTCCGCCGTAGCTGCCGATTTCAATACCCTTGTCCAAATCGGTCTTCACCGACTCTCCGATGCGCCCCAGGGCATCCTTCAGGCCCGCGCCGTTCACGCTGTCCAGCGTCTCGTCGTCCAGAGCGACATTGTCTCGGTTGGCGTTCATCGTTGCGCTCCTGCTCATCGGGCTAGGCCCGTTGTTTCGTTGAGCAAGGTGTAGTCAGGCCGGCTTACAGAACGCTTACAGGGATAGCGGAGTTCTCGTCGAACTCCGAAGCCAGCCTCCCTGGCGGGCAGGAACATAGTGCTCCAGGGCCGGGTTGATCCACCACATCAACCTGCCAAGGAGGGCGCCATGATCAAAGCTGCGATAGTCGCAGGTTTCGCCGTTGCCGCGCTTCCCACCTTGGCCGCGGCCGAGCCCAACCGAGTTGGGCCTGCGTGTGAACTGCCGGGGCAACCTGTTGTTGACCTAGGCGTGCTCCGGACCGAGTTCTCGCCAGCTGCTGAAGCGCCAAAGGAACAGGTGATCGATATGACCCTGTCATCGCAGCAACTCAACACGATCCGCGTCGGACCGAAAGGCAGCACCCGCTAGCGGGTCTGAATCTTTGCCGGCGAGCTGTTCAGTACCCGTTCAAGTCAGTCCGCGCGATCATTCGCCATCCGACAGCCGACCCGGCGACTGCCAGGAACCGACCATCCGGGTTAATGACGGACGATGCCATGAACCTCTCGCGCTATCTGCTGCCGGTTGCCGCGCTCGCGATGATGACGGGTTACGGCTTTGCGCAAACACCCGTGCAGATGACCCCCGATACAAAGCCAGCGATGACGGCCCCTGCGCCGGCAGCGCCCGCCAAGAAGGCGACGACGACCTCCGGTCAAAGGACCGCCAAGTCGAAGGCCTGCTCTGATCAAGCGGATCAGAAGGGCCTTCACGGGAAGGCCCGAAAGCAGTTCCGCGACGAGTGCAAGAAGGCCTAAGCTCGACGCGGCTGGGCGCCATCCTGAACGTTGGGTGGCGCCTCTGTGGCCAGCATTTCGCGGCCGCGAGCTCTGAATGCCGTAGTCACCCCGGAATCGTGAAGCCGTACTTTCCGCCCAATGCCTTGAAATCGGCCCGGCTGATCATACCGCCGTCCGGTTTCACGTACTGAGGCATGGCGGCGTAGTTGTCTTCGATCGTGTTCGGCTTCAGTGAGCGATCGAGCGCCGGCCCCGTGTTCGTGACCACGTAGCAGCCGGTGGTCTTCGCGAGCTTCTTGCAGAAACCCAGGCCGCTGCCTCCGATGTTGCAGGCAGAAAGCCAGATCACTCTGAGGCTGTTGATCCGCATCCAGGGGAAGCAGACCTCCACGTTGTCCTCGAAGAGCATCTGCCCGATCGCGAGGTAGGCCTTGTAGGGTGGCTTTGCAGAGAAGCCGTGGCAGTTGAAGACGACGTGTTTGTCGCCCTCCTTCACCATGCCCACCATATCCTCGTTGCTGGCGCCGTTCCGGATGTATGGATTCCGGGTCAGGCTCGTGCGGAACAGCACTCCCTCCCCGTTCAACCCCACTGAGGGGCCAACGAGAGTGACCAGCTTTTGAGGAGGAACACCGCTGCTCATGGGATAGCCCCCGCCAGGAGGTTGAACCTGATCAGGGGCGTCTCGGATAGACGTCAGCCAAATGGATGACGCGGCATCGTCGCAGGGGCCGTTTCGCGCTGAGCGCTGGCCGGGAGGTGTCGTCCTCGACACATTTCGTAACAATGGCCACGGCAAAAGCCCGACCCGCATAGTCGGCGCTGTGCGCTTTAGCTGCGATTGGCCTTTTTGGCCGCGCTCAACTCTCCCAGTTCGGTAAAGGGCGCAAAGGGGCCACTGCCCGCGCGGCTCGTTGGGCAACAGCGGCGACAGGATCGACCATTCGTGGTCGGCGAGTTCGTAGCGACGGCGCGTCATCAAGCCCCCATCGGAAGCCTTGAATCACGCAACAGCCTAAAACCCAAAAGGACCTATGAGTTTACGGCCTAGGGGACGGCGCCCGCGATGCGCTCGACAACAAGTGATCGCCCGCGCCCGGGCCGAGGCTGCTCCTTCGGTCAGTACCTGCCGGATGCCCGCGTCTCCGCATGGCGAGTTGGCTGACCGGCGCGACCGGAAACGGAAGCTTTCGGTCCAGCTTTGACCGTTGGTTTCTCCATCGTCTTGCCGGAGCCCTTGGCGGCAACGAGCGCCGCATGGTCCTGCGTGGTCTGCGCCGCATAGACCATTGCGAAGGACGTCACGGCCTCGTCGAATATCCCGGACCCGCCCATGTAGCCCGCGATGGCTGCCGCATCGCCGGAGCGGACATGCGCGCGCGCTAGCGTTCGGCCGCACAATTCTGCATATGCCGTCAGGGCTTGGCCCTCGACCACTTCGGCGATCGATCCCAGACGGCGGTTCTTGAGTTGCCGGACGTAGAACTGGCGCCCGCTGGCACTGTCGTCCGCCCACCCCAGGAACACATCACTCGCCGCCTGCAGCATGCGCTGGCCTTCCACCACACGCTGCCCCTGATGGGGCTGCGCCGGGCTCCTACCCTTCGTCAGCCGCGTGAGCACGGACGCCTGAGCCTCCTTGACCTGCAGGAACAGCGGCTCATCGTCCGCTGTCATGAACAGGCCCACCACGCAGAAGGTACCGACGCTGCCGACACCGACGACCTTGAAGGCGAGGTCCCGCAGGCCGTAGCGCGTAACCAGCACGCGGCGCTCCGGCGGCAAGGTCTCGCGGTAATGACGAAAGACCTTGTCGGCCTGCAGCGTTCGCGTGCCGTCGTGTTCCTCGGGAAGATGGTAGATCAGGGGCGGCCGATCCTCGATGCGCCAGGAGCCGTCGGCGGTGGCTTCGAGATGGGGAAAGTTGTCATCCTGCTGCGGGTTGTTCCGCGCTTTGGCGAGGAGGCCCTGCACATGCCGGCGCAGCGCCGGATCATCGATCCGCGCCAGTTCCTGCCCGAGTTCCGTGCGCGCCTGCCAAGCCTCTATCGGAGCGAGCTTGGCAAGCCTGCGCAGCCGGCGGCGGTAGGCCGCGACCGTCGCGGTGACAGTGAGACGGGCGGCCTTCTTGGAAAATCCGGCGTCGAGCGCCGCTACGGCGATACTCGCGGCCAGGCGCTTGAGGTCGACGGAGAAGTCGATGCCCGGCAGCGTTTCGTCGAAGTCGTTGATGTCGAAGAGGATATTCTCCTCGGGGGTGGCGAAGACGCCGAAGTTCATCAGATGGCAGTCGCCGCAGGCCTGCACGTCCAGACCGGCCGATGGGAGATCTGCAAGATCCGCCGCCATCACGGCCGCCGCACCGCGCAGAAAGGCGAATGGATTCTGCATCATGCGCTCGTAGCGAATGGGCAGAAGCTCCGGAATGCGGCTGCCATCGGTCTCGGCGAGAATGGAGACCGCGTCGCCGCCGTCGCGAAGCGACCATTGAGCATGGCTCTCGCGCGGAACCTTGCTGCGCAGGGCCTTGCCGGCGGCGTAGCGCTCGGCACGGGACAGGAGGAGTGGCTTGCTCGGTTGATGTCGTGCCATCGGTGACCTCGATCCTGACGTTTCGGCCCGCACGGCTTTCTCGTCAACGGGCCCGCCCCTGCCGGCGATATCCCGCGATCCGGCTTCGCATTCCGGCATCCCATGGAGAAAGGTGAGACGCCTCGCGCTGGTTCGTCAAATGACGCAACCGTGATCGCAAAACACTCGTTGCTCGGACACTGGCCAATTCCGAAACACACAAGTATCGGCCTTCGCAGTGGTACGTATTCGGAAAGCCATTGCCAGGCCCCGCCCAAGAGGAGCATAATTTTCATTCTGACCCAAAGGCGCGATGTCGGGAGGGCTMGGAATGAACGGCACCGGAGAAAGACGGGGAAGATGGAGCTGGTGGTACCTGCTCTTCGTCATCCAGTTCGTCGCGGTCCTCTGGCCGCCCTTCTACAACCGGGCTGAGCCCGCCTGGGCGGGCATACCGTTCTTCTATTGGTACCAGATGCTCTGGGTGCTGATCGGGGCCGCCCTCACCGCCATCGTCTACTTTGCGGCAAAGGATTAGCTCGCCTCACCAGACCTTGCGCCTGAGGACGACGAGTTCGGGGAGCGTGTCATGCAGAACGTGAACTGGACCGCCACCATCGTGTTCGTGGCATTGTTCGGCTTCATTACATGGCTTGGCTTCGCCGCCGCCAACTGGCGCAAGGGAGATCTCGATCTCTTGCACGAATGGGGCCTTGGCGGCCGCAGATTCGGCACCTGGGTCACCTGGTTCCTGATCGGCGGCGACCTTTATACCGCCTATACCTTCATCGCCGTGCCGGCCCTCGCCTTCGGTGCCGGCGCGGTGGCATTCTTCGCCGTACCCTACACGATCGTCATCTATCCGATCCTGTTCCTCGTTTTTCCCAGGCTCTGGCACGTCTGCCACAGGCACGGCTACATCACCGCCGGCGACTTCGTCCGTGGCCGCTTCGGCAACCGCTGGCTGGCACTCGCCGTGACCATCACCGGCATCGTCGCGACCATGCCCTATATCGCGCTGCAGCTCGTCGGCATCCAGGTGGTGATCGGCGCGCTCGGCATTTCCGGCACCGGCCTTGCCGCGGACCTGCCGCTGATCATCGCCTTCCTCATCCTGGCGGCCTTCACCTATTCGAGCGGCCTGCGCGCGCCGGCCTCGATCGCGATCGTCAAGGACATCCTGATCTATGTCACCGCCTTCACCGCGATCATCGCCATCCCGATCCAGCTCGGCGGCTTTGCCAAGATCTTTTCCGCCGTGCCGGACGCGAAGATCCTGCTCGAGACGCCGGCTCCGGGCACGACAGGTGCCTACAGCACTTACGCGACGCTCGCCCTCGGATCAGCTCTCGCGCTGTTCCTTTACCCGCATTCCATGACCGGCATCCTCAGCGCCAGCAGTGGCCAGGCCGTCCGGCGCAACGCGGCCATGCTGCCTGCCTACTCCTTCCTGCTGGGTCTTTTGGCGCTGTTCGGCTTCTTCGCGATCGCCGCCGGCGTCCGCACCATGCCGGAATATGCGGCGGGGTTTGCCGAGTTCGGCAATAATTTCGCGGTGCCCGCGCTATTCCTGCACAGCTTCCCGTCCTGGTTCGTCGGCGTCGCCTTCGCCGCCGTCGGCATCGGGGCACTGGTTCCGGCGGCGATCATGTCAATCGCCGCCGCCAACCTCTACACCCGCAACATCCACCGGGAATTCATCAACCAGAACCCCACCGATCGGCAGGAAGCGCAGATGGCGAAATGGGTCTCGCTGATCGTCAAGCTCGGCGCGCTCATCTTCATCCTGTTCGTGCCGACGCAATACGCCATCCAGTTGCAGCTGCTCGGCGGCATCTGGATCATCCAGACGCTGCCGGCGGTGATGCTCGGCGTCTACACGCGCTGGTTCGACTCCTGGGCCCTGCTGATCGGCTGGCTCGCCGGGATCGTCGCGGGGACGCTGATGGCCATCGCGTCCAATCTCACGCCCACCTATCCACTCAGCTTCGGCGGCCATGTCTTCCCAGGCTATACCGCCGTCTACACGCTCGTGCTCAACCTCGCCATCGCCGTCGTGTTGACCTTGGTCTTCCGGGCGTTGAGGGCACATTCAGTCCCTGCCGACGAGACGATTGCCGCCGACTACTACGCCTGATGTTCTCGCGGCCCGACCCGAACTTCACGAGCACGGCATGCGCAACCGCAGGCCGTGTGGGCCTCCGCACCGGAACTTGCAAGGGAGTCGCCCCGCCGGCCTTCCAGGCACGAAGACGCGCGCATCAGCCCGCTGCAGCCGCGGCCCGGAAGCGGCTGACGAAGTCTTCGAGCGTGGCGCGATCCGTATCCGAGATGGCCCAATAGGAGAAAGCGCCGTCGGTCCAGCGGAGCAGCGAAAAGCCGCCGGCGGAACGCTCCGCCGCGGCCGGCATCGCTGCGCTTCCGCTGTCCTGCGGCGCGGCCACGAGGGTGATCAGATGCTCACGGTGCTTGTAGACGAGAGCCGGCACCGGCTTGTCCCCGATCACTTCGACACGGCCGCCCAGGAGCGAAAAGCCGTCCTTCGCCAGGTCCGGCGCAGCGGGCGACAGGCCAATCCGGGCGTCGAGCCAGGGCTTGACCGTGTGCCGGTCCGACGAGGCGATATCCACCGGGCTTGCGGCGAGCAGGCTGCGGCGATGACTGCTGGCGATCGCCGCCGCAACGCTGTCGGGCGCACCACGTGTCATCCACCATTGGGTCGCCCCACTCGCCAGAACCGCGGCGAGGAGGATCGACGCCGCCATGGCGCGCCAGCCGAACGAGCCGAGGCGGGGAATTTCCGGCTGCTCCGCTTCTCCGCGACGAACGCCAAGCGCCGCGATGCGAGCCTGGAATGCCTCGCTGATGTCGGGCCGAGGCAATCTGCGAATGGCAGCCTGCGCCGCGGCGATACGGGCGTGCTCGGCCGCCAGCGCCAGATCGTCTGCCAGGCGCCGCTCCAGCGCCAAGCTCGTGGCCGCATCGAGTTCGCCATCAACCAGAGCGTGGAGCAGCAACCGAAGATCCGCAGGTTCCAGCGGCAATCCCATGGCTTCCTTCATCGGTTGACCCCAAGTTCCGAGATCAGCAGCCCGCGCGCCCGCGACAGGCGCGACATCACCGTGCCCAGCGGCACATCGAGCATGGCAGCGATCTCCCGGTAGCTGAGGCCGTTGATGTCCCGCAGCACCAGAACCTCGCGGAAACAGTGCGGCAGCATGGCGATCGCCGCTTCCAGCGCCGCCGCGTCCGCCTTGGCAATCAAGGCCGCCTCCGGCGTGTCGACGCCTGTTTCGGCGCAGGCCCCAAGGGCGTCGAGATCGGCAAGGTCGCCAACGGCAACAATGCGACGTGGGTGGTTTCGCGCGAGCCAGGCGTAGGACACATTGCGCACGATCGTCAGCAGCCAGGCTCGCGCATTGCCGCCCGCATAGCCTGCCAGCCCCTTATGCGCCTTCAGGCAGGCCTCCTGCACCACGTCCTCGGCGTCATCGGCATTGCCGGTCAGCCAGCGGGCGAGCGCCAAGGCATCGGAGAGATGGGGCAGGACCACCTCGCCAAAGCGTTCCGCCGAGGCTTTGTCGCTCAACACCGCGGCATCGTCCGGTTCTCCGGGAACGGCTCGCCCGGCCACTCTCACGGGGTGACGGTGATGGTACCCTGCATATGCGGATGAAGCGCGCAAAAATAGGGAAAATCGCCGGTTTTCGTGAAGGTGAAGGCGTAGGCATCGCCCGTGTCGAGCGCCTTGGACCGAAACGAACCATCGTTTGCAACGACGAGATGGGGAATGTCGTCATCATTCTCGAAGGTCACGGCCGTCCCGACCTTCACCGTGAGGGTCTTGGGGGCAAAGGTGAAGTTCTCGATCTTGACATGGGCGGCATCGGCGCCCCGAAGCGGGTTCTGCGTCAAGACGATGAGGCCGAGACCGACGAGCGCGGAGGCAAGCCGTCGAGCACTGAGGCCTGTGCGGATCATGGGAGGCGTCCTTGTTTGCGCCACGGGGGTCAGCTTCCCGCGAGCGTGCTGTCGATGATCGCGAGTTCCTCCTTGCCCCGCTTCACTGCGACATTGGTGATGCCGAGGAGATTGCGCAGCTGGCCGGGAGGCACGGTCATCGGCCCGGGCGATGGTGCGGTGCCGGGCGCCGGCTGCGGGAAGGCGGTCGAGAGGGCCGTGTGGAAGGTGACGTTGCCCTCCACCTTCTGCATGATCTGATGGATATGGCCGTTGAGCACGGTGACCGAGCCGAAGCGCTTGAGCAGAGCAAGCGCCTGCGACGCATCGTCGGTGCCCCAGCCCCATTCCGGGTAGACCGCCCAAAGCGGAATATGGGCGAAGACGACGACGGGCGTGGAGGCACTGACAGCCTTCAGATCGTCGGCCAGCCAGGCGAGTTGCTCTGCCCCCAGATTGCCGAGGCCTCCGGCCTTGAGGTTCACGACATTGACCAGGCCGACGAAGTGCACGCCATTCTGGTCGAAGGAATACCAGCCGCCCCCCCGTGTGCCGGCGCCGTAGCGGTCGAGGTAGGCGCGCCCGTTGTTCTCATCGATGACATCATGCTCGCCGGGCACATAGTGCACGTCGAACCCGGCGCCGCCGATGACCTGCGCGGCGGTGTCGAACTGCGAAGCCGTCGACAGATGGGTGATGTCCCCGGTGTGGATCATGAAGGACGGCTTTTCGGGCAGCGCCCGAACCTTGCCGATCGCCTCCTTCAATGTGTCGATGGCATATGGATTGGCGGCCTTGTCGAAGCCGATATGGCTGTCCGAGATTTGCAGAAACGTGAAGCCGGTGGATGCCCCTTCAGCCGCGCTGGCCTCGCCAAGTAGGCCGAGCGATACGGGCACACCGCTCGAAACCGTCCAGAGAATGCCGGTGCCCGCCCAGATCATGCACTCGAGCGCATGCCGGCGGTCGATAGGTTCGCCATTGCTGTCGCGATGATGGGTCATGTCGGTCTCCTGCAATGCCGCCGATGGCAGATGCTGAGAAGACCGGGAGAGAAGCGGGTTTATTCCCGTCCCCGCCGCGCCGGACGTTCACAGGGGCGTGATGGCATAAGGTCGGGGGATTGTACCGCGCGTCCGTGCATTCCTGCCAATGGGCGCGACGTCCATACAGGTGGCGCTCGCCTGGCTGTTGCGGTGGGCTCAGAGCATTCTTCCAGCGCTGAATGCGAGCGAACGACGGGCTGGATTGTTGTTGCGTATTGTTTGCCCGGTCACACCGGCGAGGCAGCGACGCGCGCTCGCGCCATCGCGACCGGGCTGAGCACGCCTATGCGCACGACGCGCATCACCAAGGCTCCAGCGGAATCTCTGCCTGGCTGAGCCTTGGTGTCCGGTGAGGGCTTCGATCGCCCAGCTACGACTACTCCGGCTTTCGGGCTTCCTGCACAGCCGGGACCCTACTGGCGGCGAAAGCAGCCGTCGACGCTTCAAGCGGTCCGATACGGACTAGTTGATCGACTTGATGCTGCCAAAAATGGCATCGAGCGCTTTGCCGTGTGTCTCGCGTTCCTTGTCATTGCCCCACACCGTAAGCATCATCACCCGATTGTTGGTGGCCGGCATCAGGATCAGGTCGACAGTCGTCGGGCCGTTTTCGTCGGCCGTCCGGAACTGGAACACGGTTGAGTCGATGCCATTGATCTTCATGTCGGCCTTGATCGGATCGACAGCTTTGATCTTGTTGTCGCGCATCCATTTCTGGGTGTCGGACAGCATCTTGTCGATTTGACGTGCGTTTGCTGATTCAATGGACAAGAAGATTGCTTCGTCATCGGGCCGAGCCTGAAAGCCGAATTCGATCTCCTCGGTCGACCAATCATCCGGCAGAGCGATTGTGATCGTAGGATTTTTGGCCGGAACCGCGAAATTCTTGGCGAAGGCTGGAAATGCAAGGAGGCCAAGCGCCAAGGCGCCCGCGGCAATACGAGTGAAGAACATCGGGAACGATCTCTTGCGCCAAGTCAAGAAGATGGCCTGCAGCGCGCAGCCCGAATACCGAGAATGAACGACCTTACGCAATGGGAAGCCGCGAAGAAATTTAATGTCCGGCCAGGCATCAACGGAATAACGAAAGTGGCATCCCGACGAAGCCCAAATGCATGCAGGCCAGGGCAACGATGACGCCATGGGCGCGTATCTCCGCGCCCCCACTGCGCCCGGATCGAGGATCGACGCGGCACAGAGGCCCCAGCGGAATTGCCGCCTGCATCAGTCATCGATTGCAGCCGAGGGCCTCGCCCGCGCGCGCTTGCGGAGTTCTGGCTTGTTTCAGCCCGACCTCAACCGCGTACGATCTTGGGGCAAATGCAGCGATAATGGCGGCCGCACAGAAGCGATTCCAAAACTATCGCCCACTTAACGGAAAACCTTGGTGGAGCTGAGGTCCACTGAATGTTTGTCCGCAGGTGATCGCGGTTATCCGTAAACGGCCACAAAACCCCTAGATTCTAATGGCTTATAGTGTATGCGTTTTCGCAGCCCTTCGCTGCGGATCGCGGCGCGCCGTATTAATCCGGCGCTCCAACTAGGGCCGGGACTAGGGCCGAATGGTACGAGTTATTGGCAAATTGAGCGCTAGGGGTGTTGCGGCCCTTAGCAAGACTGGCCGTCATAGCGACGGCGGGGGCCTGTACCTCTCGATCTCGACGGACGGAAGACGCCGCTGGGTTTTCTTCTTCGCAAAAGGCGGGAAGCAGAGAGAGATGGGCCTAGGCCCCGCTCGAGACGTGACTCTCGCTAGGGCCCGGGATCTTGCCGCCGAATGCCGTGCCCATTTAGCAGAAGGTCGGGATCCGATTGAAGCACGGAAAGTGCAACGCGAACGCGACAAGCCCGCTCCGACCTTCGGTGAGGCTGCCGATGCCCTACTTAGAGAAATCGAGAAAGATTGGACAAACGAAAAGCACCGTTATCAGTGGAAGCGCGCACTGGAGGTCGAAGCGAAGTCACTGCGCGAGATGCCGGTTAACGAGATCGAGGTCGAGCATGTACTGAAGGTACTGCGTCCGATCTGGCGAGAGAAACCCGAGACAGCCTCTCGTATCCGTAACCGGATTGAGCGCGTGCTCGATGCGTCCGCGGCTCTTGGCCATCGCTCCAGGGAAAACCCGGCCCGTTGGCGCGGCAACTTGGACTCGTTGCTGGGCAAGCGTGAGCGCCTCACCCGAGGGCACCACAAGGCGGTGGCGATCGACGATACCCCCTCTTTTGTGGAGCAGTTGCGCAACCGCTCCGCTATGGCCGCACTCGCCTTAGAATTCACGATTCTAACCGCCGCTCGTACCGGCGAGGTCATCGGCGCGACATGGAGTGAAATCGATCGGGCAAAGAAGCTTTGGCGTGTACCGCCAGAACGGATGAAAATGGGAAAGCCGCACGAGGTCCCCCTTTCAGGGCGCGCAATCGAGATTCTCGACTCCGTGATCGGCGGTCGCACCTTGGAGGCGAGCGATCCCATTTTTCACGGCCAGCGGAATTCTGAGCCGATGAGCAACATGAGCATGGCAATGCTAATGCGGCGAATGCAGGTCGATGCCACACCACACGGCTTTCGCTCGACCTTTCGCGACTGGGCAGGCGACCGCACGAATTTCCCTCGGGATATCATCGAGCATGCGTTGGCGCACCAAGTCGGTGATGGCACCGAACAGGCCTATCGCAGGAGTTCGGCGCTCGAGAAGCGTCGCAAGTTGATGGAGGCATGGGCTCGCTATATTGGCGGCCCATCGGGCCACCGCACCACCCTTCACGCTGGGAGGGCGTGCTCGTGACCAAGCCAATTCCCAGTTCACAGATCAAGATCAGCGATGCAGTCGATCAAATTATCGCAGTTGAATTCCCTAAACGTTACCAATATCTACAGCATCTCATGGCCAATGAACAAAGCCTAGCAATTGATGATTTGGAAAAAGAACATCATATTCGTGCAATATTAGATTTTCAAAACAATCTAAAAAATGACGCAAGAAAACTGCTACGACAGTGGCTACGCGACGGTAAAATTCGCGCCTTTCATTCAGACCCACGGCTCGGTGGCGATGTAGAGATCCATCCTTCGGCATGGGGATTGGCTATTACGGATGCTGCGATCAAGGACGGCGATTATGCGGCAGACGGAGACGTTAGATTTGCTGGACCGGTAGGGTTGCACTACGGTGATGTTCTCGAAATTTTAATAGGGGGTGATCAGGATTGTGCGGTGGTTGCCAAGTCGACTGCTTTGAGCTTTTCAGAAGCTGCTAAGCCAAATGCCGCTGACCTAGCGACACGCGTCACCCATCAGGCGGATAAAGGTCTTGGCGGCCCCGCGGATACGCCGACCGATCTTACAAACGCGGTGCTCAGCGCGAAGGTTCGCACGCGGGCAGACATCAAAAGCGCATTAACGGCAATTTACGGACCGGACGTTAAGCTGTGGAGTGCTCGCAAGGGTAAAGCTAACCCGGTCTATAAGTGGCTTGAGGATCGGAATTTGAAAGTGCCGGGGGACCTGCCGCGCACAATCCGACACATCATAAGCCCCGAAAAGAAAAAGTGAATTTCCGGCATTTCGATCTGCCGAAGTGCCAGATTGATGTGCCCATCTGCCGACGGCTCTCTGTTCCACGGATCGCAGCAACCCGCTGCCGACCGCTCAAAAACGGAGCAGACCATGCCAAAGACGGCCTATCGCATTAAACAACTCGCCGAGGCCGGCCCCTTCAAGAAGACCTTCATCTTTGACGCCATCGCGAAAGGAAAGCTGACAGCTCGCAAGGCTGGCGCAGCTACCGTGGTGCTTGCCGAAGATTGGGATGCATTTCTCGCCAATCTGCCGAAGGCAGGCTCGCCGGGGAAGGCGTCTTAATGGCCCAGAAGCGGCAGAGGCTCGTAACCGTCATCACCGGTTACGAGCCTCGCAGAATTGATCAGGTTTGGCCGCCGATCAACTCCGACCTTGCCCCCCTCCTCGCACAATTGCAAGCCATCTCGCCCGCCGAGAGAATTACGCTGCGGGTTGCAGCTATGAGTTGCTCAGCCGACCGCCACCCTCGAGTTCGGATGATCCACCCACGGTTTGCTAACAGTTGTTCAACTCCGAGACGAAGCGGTTCGGGGAGGCACAGCTGATGGCTCAGTTTGGCTTCTTCGCGGTGGATCGCAGCATCTGGGGTCACCACTTACTTAGACGGCAGCGCTTCAACGAGCACGCTGCATACCTCTGGCTACTAAGCTCCGCGTCATATGCGGCTCGCCGCGTAATGGTGGGATCGCAGTCCGTAGAACTTGAGCGTGGCCAGCTTTCGCACTCATCCAGGTACCTCGCATCCATCTGGCAGTGGCCGGAGGCCACGGTCCGACGGTTTCTCAAGCGTTTGCAAAACGGCGCAGCGATCGACGTTGATAACGACGCCGGGGTGACGCGCATAACTATCTGCAACTACGACGAATATCAGCGCGTCACCAAGCGGCAAGCCCGATCTGACGACGCATCATCTGACGCAGAAGCGACGCAGCAGCGACGCAAAATAGAAAACAAGGAAACAAGGGAAGATTCCTCAGAGACTACGTCTCTTCGGAATATGCGCGCAGCGCGTTCGTCAAGGCGTGACAACCGACAGCGCGTTCTGGCTGCTTTTGAGGGAGTGTTGGTCGCTGACCGCGCAGCAGCGGTCGTCGAGCATCGATTGCTGCTCGGAAAGCCCCTTACCCTCCACGCCGCGCTTCTGCTTTCTCGCAGCTTTTCAGCAGCCGCAGATCCAAATTCGGCTGCCGACGAGATGATCGAGCGCGGATGGTTGGCATGGAGACCCGACCGGCGCCGCGACAGTGTCGAACCGAACTGGCCATCAAACCGCCGCTCACCCGTCGAGGGGCTCGACAAGCTCGAATGTAGGCTGTCACGCGATGCATAATCTACCAGCCTCACAGGCTGAGGCCTTCAACGCCTTGCGGCTGCTGTTCACTGCCTTCCCCATCGAGCGCAGCCATGGGAGCAATGCCGCGGCAGCCTATTTGATTGCAGTCGAAGGCTATTCGCTGCTGGCAATCAAGAGCGCTGTCAAACGTCTGATCCGCGGAGAGTTCGACTGGTTCAACGGTCAATATGCTCCGACAACCGCTCAAGTTTCTCGCGCCTGTCGCCATTGCGAGGATTTGATTGCACCGCCGCGGCAGCGCTTGCTGCCGGCGCCTGGCGATAGCCGCGACGACAGCCCTGCGGCGGTCGCTCAGCGCCAATCCGTGGTGGAACGGTGCCGGTTGAACCGGTTCGATTGGAAACGGACGGCGGATAGCAAACCCCTCAGCCCTTAATCCCATTCATTCCGCGCTTGGTTCCAACAAATGGAAACCCGCGAAAGATCTCGGTGGTGGCCACGCTGCGAGCCGAGCACAAACAGTGAGAAAGACAACCTAAAATGGCTAAGATCGATAGGGCGAAAGGCAAGCGCAAGCGGTGTGCGCTCATCGTTTCCGAAAAGGGGGGCGTGGGAAAGAGTACCAAGGCCCGCGCTCTGATCGACCAACTGCGTTACGAAAATCTCATCGTAGCCGCATATGATGCGGATGGATCTGTGGGCGCGTTAGTACGTGTGCTCGGCACTCGTAACGAAGACGGCCGCATTTCCCCGGAGCAGGATCCGGTGCAGGGCGTCGGCTACTATAACGTTCGCGCGGAGGAAGCGCGGAACAAGCTCTTGGATGCGATCGCTTCGGGAGATGAACTCATCGTCCACGATCTGGCCGGTGGTTCGCTGGCAGATTTGACGCGGATCGTGGACGGCGGCGAAGGGCTGGATGGGCTTTTGGCTGCTTTCGAAGAGCACGGGTATCGGCTCACGATCGTTCATATCCTTTCACCAGATATTGGAGCGGTGCAGTCGGTAGCCAGCTGGCTCGAGCTCGTCGGTGACAAAGTCGATCACATTGCGGTTCGGAATTGTCGGTGGGGGCGTTTGGAAGCGGACTTCCCCTTCTGGTACGGCTTCACCGATGGCAAGGGCGTCTCAAAGGGCGGAAAGACACGCGAGAAGCTGCTTGGTCTTGGCGGCATTGAGATCGATCTTCCTGGAATTCCGATTGGCACCTTTGCCAAGATTGACGCGGAAAACATGTCGTTCTCGGCAGCCGCGGCCGACGCTGCGCTGACCATTACCGAGCGAGCTCATATTGCGAAATTCCGCCGAGATTATGCCGCGGCACTTGACCCCGCACGCCACCTGCTCGGCCTCTGAACCAACGGAGCGAGGTAAATCCCTCGCTGCTTCCCGCGGATGCGAGGAACGAAATGCAGCCTGAAAACAAACTCCAATTCGACAAAGCTTGCGAGGTTATGGGTCTTGATCCCGAGGCGCGTGCGCTCGCGTGGAAGCGAATGACCGATCTTGGGCTACCGCCGAGCGATCCGACAAATGTCCTGCTCGCGGTCAGTGGCCTCCTCGAAAAGGCCGCCGACACCCTGCCGACGGCTATTCGCTCGATTCCAAAGGTGATCGAGGAGGCGAGCAGGCGGGCTGTCGGGCCTGTGGCCGCGGCAGCGACGGCTCAAGTTGAGGCTGCCCATGCCAGGCTGAATGCGAGCGTAGGAGCATCAGTGGCCGCCGCGGCTGCGGCCCATCTGAAAGAAATTGAAAAGAACCGGAAGCTGGAAGCCAGCCTCAGCCTTGTCTTTATCGGCACCGTGACTGCGCTTGTCTGCGTTTTTTGCGGTTGGATAATCGGGAATATGTATGTGAATGGGCTGAGCGCAGAGTGGGCCGCGGTCGCGGTGCGGGGCGATAGCACCGCATGGCTCAAGCTAATTCAAGAAAATCCCAATCTTAACAGTACTATCAAGGAGTTCTGCAATCCGAACACCAGATTCTATGGTATCGTGAACGGAACTCGTGCTTGCAGTCTTCCAGTATGGCTAGATATGCCTGCTGCAACTAACGAAATTCGCATGACTTACAATACCCTTTCTGAATGGCTGACTTCCTGGAACGTATACGTTCTGGTCAGCTCTTCATTTGCGACCGGCCTTATCGGCGCCAAGGCTATCAGGTACGTGACGGCTGTGAAGCCGATCCGGTGGATTCTGAAATAGCATTGCAGCAGACACGTAGATTGATTGACGTCCTTCAAACGTCATCATCGAGCTTATGCCCGAGCGACACTTTGGATCCGGGTAGGGCGCCACTTGGCTTCATTGCTGTTTCAGATGGTTTCGGCTTCCGAGCTTGATCACGCTTCAGATCCCCCTCAGGCTTCCGCTCACGTTTCATTCTCAACGGCGTTCCTTCATTCGATCGACTCGCCTTGTTCAGATATTGCCTGAATGTTCCAAGCGTCATTCTAACGCCGTTTGCCTCAAGTCGAGCCAGAATTTCAGCATCGGTGAACCGCTTCGATTTCAACTCGCGGATCTCCGGCAGGAGATTTTTGATGGCTTCGAATATTGATGGCTGGCGCGTAGGCTCCTCCGAAGCCATCTCCCTGAGCGCCTGTTTCAGCTTGCTCAAGCCTCCCGCAATCCTGGCGTTGTTCATTTTCACACCGTCACCCTAGCATCCACATCAACATTCAATGCGAGTTCACATAATATGATATCAGCACAGCATTTTTATTCAAGACCAGGAGATACGGTTGGTACACATTGGTTACATTTATAGATCGGCCATATGAACATCTGAATGTGTGTCCGCGCGCGCTTCAGTACAACGGCTAAATTTAGGACGCATTACGCACCTGTCGTGCTCTGAAGCTAGACAGAAATCTCTTCAACTCATTGATTTAAATCATTTTCATACAGTCGCATGAGCCATTTATGAGCAAAGAACAACGCCGCATAAGCATCGATCCATCGCTCTGGGAAGCCGTAGAAGCTGCGGCCCGAGCGCGAGGTATAGCCACCAGCGCGTACATCGAGCAGGCGCTTCACCTGGCACTCGGCCCTTTCGAGATCATCCAGCGAGCAGCGGACCTGGCTCTTTCTGCTCAAGCGAGCGCGGCCGAGACGGTCGAGCGGATCAATGTCATCGCGGACTACGTCGTGGATGCACATCGGGCTAACTCGACGTCCGCGTGATTGTGACTTTCAGTCGTACAGCTATTTAACATTGAGTTCAACGCGATGATGAATTTCACGCGAGTTCAAAGCGTCGAATATTATGAAGCGCAGGCCGACATTGCGGCCACCGAGATTGAGGCCGGCGTCAACCGGTCGGGGCGCGATCAGGTCGCCTACTACACGGACAATGGCCAGGGAGAGAGCATCGGTACCTGGTGGACGCGAAGCGGAAACACCGCCCTCGCTCCAGGCCTTTCGCCATTCCGTTCCTGTCGCGACGGGCACGAAGTTGATGGTCGTGTGTTGCGCGATCTGGCGTCCGGACGCGACCCGGGTACACGTCAGTCGCTCGTCAAGAACAGCGCCAACGGCAAACGCACAGCTGGCTTCGACGTCCAGATCAGTGCGCCAAAGTCCGTTTCATTGCTGGCAGCCTTTGGCGACGACGCCATGCGCGCGAAGGTCTTCTCCGCCCATGATCGCGCGTTCAGGCGGGCCCTGGATTTCATCTTCGACGACGGGCTGATTGATGCTCGCCAAGGCAAGGCTGGTCAGGGCCCTCGCAATCCGCCGGCCGAGGTAGCAGCTGCCGTCTATCGTCACTTCACGTCGCGCGCGAAGGATCCGCAGCTGCATAGCCATGGCGTCCTTGTGAACCTGGCTGTTCGCGCGGATGGTACGACGGGTGGAATCGATAATTCGACGATCATGAAATACCGCGGTGCGGTCGCCGCTCTCTATCGATCCGAACTCGCGAGCGAGCTCCGGCGCGAACTTGGCATCGAGGTCGAGGCAAAAGGGCGCAACTTCGAGATCGCAGGGGTATCCGAACAGGTCGTTGAACTCTTTTCGAAGCGTCGCGCCCAGATCGAGAAAATCGCACGCGACATGGGCTTCGACACCGAGGCTAATCGGACTGCTGCGCAGCTGGCTGCTTATTCGAGCCGCGACACGAAGGACCGTGAGACGCCCCTAAGCGAGCTGGAGGAAAAATGGGTTCGGGAGCTGCTGGATGCTGGCTGGAACCCAGCCGCATTATTCCAATCGGTCAGGGTCATGTCGGATCACGTGCGCCTGCAGCGCGAGGCAGAAGGTGAGAAGGCACAACGACTGAGAGGCCTCGCTGTCGCAGCCATCGACGCTATGAGCGAGCACGACGCTGTCTTCACCCGTGCCGATGTCCTGCGCGAGGTGACTGAGGCGGTTCAGTGCGAGCTGTCTGCGAATGAAGCCCTAGAGGTTGTCAGCGAGCTCGAGAGGTCAGGCGCCATCATCAAGCTCGGTCTCGACGATTCCAGGCAGCCTGTGTTTTCGACCGCGGCGCTGATTGATGCTGAGCGCAGAATGCTCGCTCAGGCCATTGAGAGCCAAAACAGCCGGGATTTCGTCAATACCGAGACGCTTGAACGCGCCCTCGCCGCCCGCACGACCATGGCGGACGAGCAGAAGCGGGCGGTACGGCACGCGCTGAATCGGGACGGCATCTCCATCGTTGAAGGCTCCGCTGGCGCGGGGAAGAGCTTCGCCATGGCAGCCGTGGCCGAGGTCTCTCGGGAGTGCGGCAAAGAGGTGCGGCCGATAGCTCCAAGTTGGAAGGCGGTCGACGTTATTCGAACCGACACAGAAACCGCCGAGGAGATGGCTCGGGCAGTTTCGGGTTTCCTGAACCAGGTTGAGACGGGGAAGATCGTCCTCGGACCAAACACCGTCATCATTGCCGACGAAGCCGGCATGATCGGTACGCTCGACATGGCCAGGCTCGTCGCCGCGGCAACCAACGCTGGCAGCAAGCTCGTCCTCACTGGCGACTCCAAGCAGCTGCAGCCTGTTGCGGCCGGTGCTCCTCTCGTCGCTCTCAGTCGGACCATCGGGGCCAGCCGCATGGACGAAATCCGTAGGCAAAAGGGGCGCAATGAGGCCGAGGGTCTATGGATGCGCGCCGCCTCCAAGGATTTCGCCGTCGGCGACCCTATCCGTGCGCTCGAGGCTTACGATCGCGCCGGGGCAATAAACTGGGCGGAAGATCGCGACGAGTCGATCAAGCAGCTGGTCGATGACTATTGCGGCGACCTGGAGGCTCAAGGTGGCGCGACATCGACGCGCGCCATTCTCAGCGGCTGGAATCTGGACGTCCGCGAAATCAATTCGCAGATCCGCGCCGTGCTGCAGAGCAAGGGCCAGCTTCAGGATGAAATCCTGGTGCCGGTGCTTCCCCGAGGCTCGAAGGAGGTCGACGATCTGGCGTTCGCCGCAGGCGACAGGATCATTTTCGGCGAAACCGTCGAGCTTGATGGCGTGACCATCCGAAATGCCGACCTTGGCGAGATCGTATCAATCTCGAAGGAGGCGGATCCGCAAATTATGGTCCGACTGCAGAAGGACGGTGGCCGAGACGTCACTGCCCGAATGAGCGAGCTTGTCGGCCGCCGCAAGGATGGCGAACCGGCCGTTCCGAAGATCCAGCACTCGTACGCGATGACAATTCACGCCAGCCAGGGCGTCACCGTAGATCACTGTTACGTCGCCAATCTGCGAGGGATGGGCCGGGAATCCACCTATGTCGCGATGACGCGCCACCGCCAGACCGCGCGGCTGTACACCGACACATCTCGCATTCGCGACAGGCTTGAGGCCAATCAGCCCGGCAAGATGCTGACCGGTAAGCAGCAAACCACGACGCTCGAGCTTGAAGACCGCGCGATCGGCGTCAGCGATGCCGAGGTCCGGAAAGCGCTCATGGACGAGGTCAAAAAGAGCGACCTCAAAATGAACCCGTCCGATTTCGTCGCGGACATCAGACAGTTTGTGGCTGCTCCCCCTGCCATCACTGAGCCGGCGCTGGCCTTCGTCGACGGCAAACGTGTCGCCCCAAAGCTTGCTGCGGTCGAGGCTGAGCAGGCCGAGCCGACGCCGGCTGAGCAACTGAAAATTCGAATGGAAGCGCGGATGAATTCGCCGGCGGTCTATCCCGTGCCGCCTGCGAATTCATCCGCGATCGAGCCCACACAGGCCGGGATGAACGTTGAGGCCAACCCAGGAACCGCAACCCAAAATCATGAGCGAAGCAATGACCGAGACAGCCGAGATCGAAGCGCCGCCCGCATCGAGCTTGCCCCAAATCCACGACCAAAGCAGCGCGACCGAAGCGTTCGGGACAATCTACGAGTCGCCTACTCTCTCGCGTTTGCCCCGGGACGTGAGGCCAAGTCCCTCAACGGTCTGCGAAACCTGTCCAGCAGCCGTATGGTACGCCTTGCCGGGCGAGCTGCGGGCCTTTTGCAGGGTGATGCACGTCGAGGTCTACAGCAACAAGGAGAAGAACGATCTTCAAGCCTGCGACGGCCGGGAAATGGCGATCGAGCAACTGCTCGCCAAGCAGCAGGCCGCATAGCCCAGTTCGACAAGGTGATGGTCGAGACGCAGAACCTTTTGAAGGTCGCCACTCAACAATTGGGCGGCAATCTTCTGAGGTCGCGGAATTCGAACCGGGATCACGAGGTGCAATTCGGAGGCAGCGCCGGAAAGGTGCTGATCTCTAAATCCGCAACAACCGGCCGTTGGTCCTGGTCGACAATAGCAGGCAGCACCATGCGCGGTGTCGCGGACCTTGTCGCCCGAGTGAAGGAGACCTCCCCACCCCAGGCAATCATATGGCTGCGCGACCGCACGCGGCTGACGACGGTCAATCCGATAGCCCGGGCTCTGGAATCTTCGCCGACCGAAATTGCGCGGCGCCGAATTGATTTTATCATCGGCAAGACGACGGCCGCGGAGGTCGAGAAGGCTAAGGCTCCCGATCGCGGCCGCGGATCACGCCACGACGGGTTGTCGATGTGAGGCGCGACCAGTGGCTAACAGCATCCTCTTGATGGTGAAAAACCAGCTTCGCTCCAACCTTCATGATCTCAATCACGAAATCTCGGAGGAGGATGCCCTTCGGTTGGCCCGTTTTCTGCTCGACGACCTCGATGCCGCTCGCTGGCGTGTTGTGCCAGCAAACCCCACCAAGGAAATGGTCGACGCATCGCTGACCGCCATGCGCAAGAGCCGCAAACGTGAAGTCTGGGTCAAACCGAGGCAAAAGCATAAGTGGAGGCTCGCCGCAGGGATCGAAGCCTCACCTGATTGGAAAATCCAAAAGCCATAGGACGATTCCTGATCCCGATGCCTCACCGAGCGGGCAAGACCCTGCCCGTGCTCTGACCTACGCGCCCTGGTAGCCGCGCCGCATCTTCTGCCGCACCAAGTCGGTGAGAGCCACATGCCCTTCCTGCTCGCTACGGATCGAAGCGGAGCTGCCCTCCTCGCCCGATGCGTCCCCATTCGCGCCAAAGCGTCCAGCCGCCGAACAGATCCGGCTGCACCTCCATCCGATAGAAGCGGTTCATGTTGCAGCTGGCATCTGACCGCGTCAGGTAATTTCTACTCATCGCTCCTGCTTCCAGCATCGCGCCTGAGATCGAAAGCCGACCTCCGTTATCACTGAACTATCGACAGGAATTGTCAGCACAGTCCCGGAAGGGGCGCGCGTCAAACCCCAATAGTGAGCAGAAAGCCTTTTCGCACCAGATTTCAGCCACGGGGCTCATTTAAAGCATCAGAATCGCCGGTTCTAGCCGACCCCGCGCGCTAAACCTCGGTATCCGGCGTGCAATCCGCATCCCAAATCTGACTAGGGCGCGCGTCAAACCCTAATAGGGAGCCGACGGCATCCGACCACCGGATTCAGCCCCAATAGGGCTCGTTTGAGCGCAACAATCCCCGGTTCCGCGCGACCCTGCGCGCCAAACCTCGGTATGTGCGCGCCAAACCCTAATAGGGGGCGGAGGGCTTCAGAGCGCCCAAGGTAGCCATTGGCGGGGCTCATTTGGAGCGATGGGGTGCCGGTTGCGGGCGACCCCGCGCGCTAAACCTTGGTAGCTGGCGGCTAACCCGCGTGCCAAACCTCGCTATGCGCGCGCCAAACCCGAATAGGGAACCGACGGCATCCGAGCACCCGATCTAGGGCCCTTTTGAAATCCTAGATCGCAAGTTCCGGGCGACCCCGCGCGCTAAACCTCGGTATCAGGCCGGCGAACCCCGCGCGTTGAACCTTTGTACCATCGACCCGGCTTCATAGCGACGCGGGGCCAAACTGAAGCCATGTCGCACCTGATCCGATCCTTAGCTTCACACCTCTACGACGCAGCCGGAATCGAACCCCGGATTTTCGCGATCGCCATTGCGGCTGGGGTAGCCGGCCTGATTTGCCAGGACGCGCGTGCGACCGACGGTGTAGTCATGCGACCCGTGATCATGGCCATGGATCCAGAGCTCCGGCTGGTATTCCTCAATCAACGCGCTGAGATCCGAAACGAAGGCAGGCGACAAGGCGCTGCCCAGGTGTCTCTTCTGGACCGACTGCGGATGCGGCGCATGGTGGGTGACCACCACGGTGGATCCGTCATGTGGCTTGGCGAGCTCGCCGCGGATGAATGCAAGGTCGAGCCGATGTTCAGCCGCGGCGTGCCAGGGCATGAAGCGGCTGTAGTGGCCGCTCTCCTCCCGATAGCGAATGAGACGGTGATCGTTCAGCTCCTGCCCGGCGAAGACCATCGAAGGCTTCGGCGTCCCGAGGAGCCGGTAGTCCGTCCAAAGCGTACAGCCTATAAAGCGTACCTGCCTAATGATCACTGCTCGGCGATGCAGCAGATGGATGCCAACCTTGTCAGCGAGCTCGCCCCCAGCCGCCAGGCTGCTCTTCAGCTCGCTCTTGTAGAACTCGTGATTGCCGGCGACGTAGATGATTTCACGGTCACGGAGCGGACCGGCTTCCCGTTGCTGCACCAACCACTCGATCGCAGCAGTGATCGGCTTGTGCACATCGCCGGCGAAGACGGCGACGTCGAATTCCGGCATCGGCTTGGCGAACTGAAACAGGCCGAATTCGAGATGCAGATCGGAAATCACCAACAGGCGCATCCTGCCCTTCCCTCAATTCACCGGGATGCTGGCGGAGTGCGTCCCTCACCGGCTTGATTCTCGCCGCTCCAGAGTGGAGTGCGATGAAGGCTGGCGAGACTCAAGCATGGCGTTGTGAAAGAGCGGCGCGCTCGAGGAATTCGGCGACCGGTTGCGACGCTCCGGGCGCGGTCCCCTGAGCCAGTCCGGCTTCGAATTCGTCAATGTGTATCGCGAACAGTCCAGCACTCCGCGGACCGTCGACGTCAGCCTCTACGGTGTCTCCGACGAAAAGGACCTGGTGCGGCTCCAGACCGAGCCGCTCGCAGACCAGCTGGTAAATTGCGGGCTGGGGTTTCATCAGCCCCACCTCGAACGACAGAACGACCGCTTCCGGCCCATCAGGCAGGCAATCAAGCAAAGCGCTGGCGTATGGCGCAGCGAGATTGGAGCAGACGCCGATTTTCAGTCCGAGCCGGCGCAGCGATCTCCAAATGGTATCGATGCTTGGCCGTAGCCGCGTCGAAGCGGTTTCCGCCGACAAGTCAGCCTCCAACTCCGCAAGCCGCGCCTCGTCTGTGATCGTCGCGAGATCCTCTGCAATATCGCGCAGGCTCATCGGAGTGGTGAGTGCCTGCGTTGCCGCCTTCGATGAACTGGCATCGCGGAGGAGAGCTCTGAACGGCCGGCGCTTGTCGCCAATTTCGACGAGCGTTCCGGACCCGTCGAAGCAGACCGCCTTGATCTGCGGACGAGCGTCTTTCCAAATCAGATCTTTATCGGTGTACTTCGTGAAGTTCTCGTCACCTAATTGCTGCGACGTCGCCGCGCACAGCGAGCTGATCGTCGAGTGTTCCTAATAGGAGATCGATGGCGGCCCGCCCGTTGAACGGCGCTGTCGTGCTGGCGTCAAAAAGCCAATCTCGTTGTTGATCCGGTGCTGCGAAAAGATGTTGCAGATCCTCATAAAGGCCAGGAGAGCCGCATGAGGACGGCGGTGTCGAGGACGAGCGGACCGTGCGACCGCGCGATGTTCGCCCACTCTTCAAACTGAGCCGCGTCGCATTGCAGAAGAGCGAGCCGGTCAGTCGAGGACAATTCCCAGCGATCCGCGATGTTCAAGAACGTGCGGAGCCCCGGCGCGCTTACACTGGTGCTATCTTCAGATGACCTTTCCATTCTTCCTATCCCAGCAGATCTATGCCCCTTACCCCATTGCAGTAGCAGATTGCAGAGACCGTTGGTTCCTCGCGCTGCCGCTATTCTCGATTAGGACTAGTCAGGCTCTAGTGCGCCGCGAAGGCACCCCAACATCGTTGCGCGGCCTTCTGCCTGATCGCAGCGTGATAGCTCAAGGAGGGACACCCCAATCTATCTTCGCCAAAATGCTTCGACTTTTCTGGCTCCCTCCTCTGTTTCCACCATTGAGATTGGTGTTTTATTATTGAGGACGGTCGTCGGGCGACTAAGCCAGCGGCGGGCCTTCTCTGGATCGCCCAAGGTGTCGTTGGCTAAGGCCGTGACACGAGAGCGTCGGGCATCGCGTTCCAGGTCTTTCATCTCATCCCCGTAGCTAAAGGCCTCGTCAGTTCGACACCTCGACCACCAGGCTCTCGTCAAACGCCGAATTGGAGAACAAGGCTTCGGCTGGATTGCAGAGGATCCGTGTTCCGCCTGGCCGGCGCAAGTCGATGCTGTGATGGACAGGCCCAGTTCCAGCCGGGCAAGAAGCCGTCGATCGGGCCGCCAGTCAGGGACCGTGTCGTTGGCCGCGGATGGGCGCGAGTGCCAGGTGCTGGTGCTATAGGCGGCAGCGGCAGAACGCTCCGGAATCACAGGGTGCGGAACATGCCCGTGTCCAGCGCACAGACGAGCATGACTCCACGCTGCGACTGACTGCGGTCTTGGCCATCGATGCCGATGTCGGGCGCAAAAAGCGTCGACGATCCCTGCGGGATAGCCCAGGTCGAACGCGCCAGATTGTCCATGCGACTTCCCCATCGGAAAGGTATTCTTGAAAGGAATCCGACTAGCGTCATCAATACCGGCGCTTAGCGAGAGCTTAACTGCTGTTGACATTCCGCAGAGGCATGCGTGTAATGCTTCTGGGCATGTTGGGAGCTGACCTAATGGACAGCAGACGTCAAGTTCTGCGGCTAGGATTTGTCGGCCTGTCCGCCATCATCACGGAATCGACGGCACAGACGATTGGAGGCAAACTCCTGTCGACAAGCCAGAAGCTTGGCGCTGAAGCGGCGTTGAAGGATGCCGCACGGTCCGGACTGTTGCCAGGCACGCCAGCAAAACTGTCACAGACCGACGCGATGCTGAGCTTGGTCGAGGCTCTTGATGGTGCGCTCGTGAGATCCGCAGCAGGCGATCGAGAAGCTGACGATTTAGCTCAGCGGATCGGCCAATCTCTCGCTGAAATGAACCGGTCGTTACGGGACGGTAAGTCCGACACAGGTGGCGTCAACTACGATCCCGAAACAAAAATGATCGAGGACACGGCACGCGCTCGTCGTTGGACGCTGGACCTTCTGGCCGGCGAGTACATTCGGCTGTTCCGGACGGCCGAAATCCGCCCGGAGCGCAAGGATGAGCTGAACGCGGTGGCGCGACGCATTATTTCTGCGGGTTCCCGCGGTAGATATGCAGAGGTCGAAAAGGAGAGTGGCGTTCCGTGGTATGTTATCGGATCGCTGCATTACCGCGAAGCATCACTCAACTTTCTCGGTCATCTGCACAACGGCGACCCGTTAAGATACAAAACGCTGAACGTCCCCAGCGGCAGGCCTCGCGACTGGCCGCCATCAAAGTGGGCGCGGGAGACTCCGCCGAGAACATGGAATGATCGTGACGCCTGGCGCGAGAGTGCCTTGGACGCATTGAGACAACTTCCCAAGGATGGCAGGTGGACGATCCCAGAAATGCTATTTGCCTTCGAAGTTTATAACGGGATGGGTTATCGGGATCACCCGGGGTTTCGGTCGCCTTATCTATGGGGATACACGAAGCATTATACGAAAGGCGGCTTTCCGCGGGACCACGTCTGGTCTCCGACATATGTCTCAAAGCAAGCCGGGTTGGCTGCAGTGATCAAGACGATCGCTATGCACGAGCCGGGGCTCGTTGCTCTTAACGCATGATCTATCATAACAATCGATTTGGTGCGGGTACTAGGAAGCGGCTGATTTCTGATCAAGCCGGTGGAAAGCGACCTTCGGCAAAAATAATTCTCCGGGGAGTGTCAGATGTTTTCGCATTTTGTGACCAAATTGCTGGCCGGAATTTGCTTTGCTTCTTCAATCGCATTGCCAGCTTTGGCGCAGTTCCGCGATTTCAAGATTCCTAGCAAGGCTATTTCGCCCGACCGTCTTCGCGAGATTGTCGATCCGAAGGGCATCGTCGTCCCGGATGGGCCGATCGGTCGAGGCTTCCCGGTCTCCCCGCCCGCTCCGCCAAGCCCTGCGCCAACGCCGGTTCCCCGAGCAGAGGCGCCAGCGCCTTTCGAGGCCGCTCAGGAGCGCCTGACGGAGGAGTTCAACCCTCGGGTCGTGGGCGGCGAGATGGCGTTCATCAACGAACATCCCTGGCAGGCTGCTCTGATAGTTGGGACCACGCCGCCGGAAATCCGGGTTCCGTTCTGTGGGGCCAGCATCGTAGCCCCGCAGTGGATTCTAACCGCAGCTCATTGCATGCGGGGCGTGAAAGGTTCGGCCGACGTAAACGTCGTCACCGGAACAACCTGGCCACGGTTTTCCGGTCAGGGCGATCGAATTCAGGTGACCAAAATTGTTCTGCATCCTCAATATAACAGCTCGACATATGAACACGATATCGCTCTCCTTCGCTTGGAGCGTCCCATTAAGCTGGGAAGGGTGCTTCCTCTCGCGCCCAAGGATCTAATGATTCCTGTCAATGCGCTGGTGATCGTCTCAGGCTGGGGAGCTGTCGTGCAAGGCGCGACTATGAGCGACCAGCTGCTGAAAGCCGAAATGCCGATCGTAGCGAATGCGACGTGCAACGAACCGGCCTCGTATAACGGCGCGATCAGCGCGGGCATGTTGTGCGCCGGCTACCGCGAGGGCGGCGTTGATGCCTGTCAGGGTGACAGCGGAGGCCCCCTCACAGCTCCGATCAAGGGCACTCAACATCAGATCGGGATCGTTAGTTGGGGTCGCGGATGTGCCCTCAAGCTCAAATACGGAGTCTATACGCGCGTCCCGACATATGTTGATTGGGCAAATGCCGAAATGAAGAAAACTGTCGTTGCGACTCGATAAGATTGGGGGATGGGGCAAACATGAAGAAGAAGACGATCGCCATTTGTCTTGGTTCGAGCTTGGCAATTACCGGTTGCGTTACGCCCGGTACGACGCAGAACGGAAATTGGATCCAAGATGTGCAGGTCGAGGCTATTCGGCTCTGCGAAATCCTGCCATTTGCGGAAGATCTTTCGAAGTTGGTTCCGGGCGCGTCTACTGCCGTCGCGGTCGCGGGCGTTTTCTGCAAGGCGGCTGAAAAGCTGCCGAAGGGTCGAGCCGCTGGGCCTCTGCAAGTTCAGATCGACAACACCAATGTACGTGGAGCGTTTGTCTCCGTAGGGCGGTAAGGCAGAGATCCCGTTGCGAGGCGGCCGATTGGAAGTTCAGCGGCCCCTTCACACCATTCGAGGGCGGCATGTCCAGGGCCGCCGCCCGGCCCTCCCGCGTAAGGCGCTGCAGCGCACGGCACTCCCATGGGCGGCAAAGGCTCGGACGCCGGCAGGTCATCAGGCCGCAGCGCTGTGATGACTTCGAGTTTGCAAGGTGGCCGGGACAGCCGAGGGTTAGTGATCAGCGGCAGCGGCGCAGATAAGTTTTGGCCCGGGGGGCTAGGCGACGACGATCCCGAACTCCACCAGATGGCCGCGCAGAGCGTTGATCAGCAGCGTACGCTGGCGGAAGAAGCACCGATGCGTGCGGAAAGCGACGGCCCGCGCCTGATGCCGGCGCGCGACACCATGCGGTTGAATAGAACTGCCCCCTCGAGCTTTCGCGCAGACCTGGAAGCTCCGCTTGGCGAGATCGATCGCCAAAACATGGACGTTGGACATGGCTCCTTGTCGAACGCATCTAGATGCGCTCGCAGGCACCATACGAAACCGGCCGGAGGGGGCATCCACCCCGTTAGTGCAGCCTTGAGTTTCATTTCTTGCCTTAGGTGGCCTGCTTTCCAGGCTGGATTTGAGGGCAAACTCGACGAGCGTCATGTTGCCACTGGGTGGGCAAGCCGACCGCCCCTTTGGATCGCCTTCGCGGCTGCCCTGATCTTGCCACGCGAAGCCAGGGCAGTCGCTTCGCCAAAATGGTGCGCCGTACCAGGCGGAACTAGTTGGGAGCGCGCTGATCCCGCCGGCAATCGTCACGACGGACGCGCTCGAGTACAATATCTCCGGTCAGCTGAGGGGCAAAATGATGACTTATGTCACGGCCCGTCCGGAGCCCGTGCCGCCGATCGGAGATCTTTCGCAGCGCGGCCACATCAACACCCTTCGACTGCAGAACGGCGTAGAACTGCTCGAAATTGAAGCCGATTGGATCATTGTGCCCATCATGAAGCCCGCGGTCGACCTCGCGGTGAGATACGATCGCCAAGGGTCCGTAGTCTCGATTCACCTCGTTGAATATTGTAGCTACCGTATCGTACTGAGCTGCCGTCGCGGCGTCGTTTCGGTTTGTCGCGCAGAAGTAATGCAGCTCAATGTTGAGCAAATTCCCCATCGCGCGCGATGTGGTTTGCGCGCAAGTTTCCGTCTTCGTCGCCCAGACACGGCGCTCCGAAAAAGGCCACATAGGTAAATACTCGCCGCTGGGCAAGACCACTCCGTGGCTCTTGTTCCGAGAACCCTCATCCTTCCTGTTCGCCACCCACTGCCTCATCCTTTGATCGGAAGCAGCAAAGGCGGTGCAATGCACGACAAAATGGGTGCGCGCAGTCGCGCTCGCCGAGCCGGGTACTTGCGATCGCGGTTGAGTGCCAGGCCGCTTAGGCGCAAACGCGCGATCGGCGCGGGCCTTGATCGCGCTCGACAAAGGGGTTTCTTGCTGGCGACCTGACGGGCGGGCAGCTCGGGGACTGGGGCCAGGCGGAACAATAAGGAGCTGATCCGCCGGTGCTCCACCCGGAAGCGCACCGATGGTTACTTCCACGGTGCTGGCGGCTTCCCTCGAACCGCGCGGCAGCGGAGCGTCGCCGGGTCGCGGCCGCCGCTCGCTAAGACCGGGATCCTCGCACGTCTGGAGCTCCAGCAGCTTGCAAATCTCTTGGACTAGGGCCTCTCGGCTCTCCGGCTGGAACTGCCCTGTGGGATATGCGGCGTCGAGGGTCGTGATGGTTCCGGAGGCGAAGCGGGCTACGATTGCATCGTTGACAGATACGACCTCGACCGTAAGGTCCTTTGGGTGCCGGGCAGCTTCAACCGATTGCCGCGAAAGCACGTTACCCAAACGCGAGACGACGCCAGGGACTCCGAACATAATGTCCAGCACATTGCGGCCAGGCTGCTCGGACACCAGATCAAATTGGAGATCTATCTGATTCACGCGGAGGCGCGCGCCCGTTATGTCAGCCTTCGCCCCAAAATTGAGCGCACACATGGACGCGATGATGAGAATAGCAAATGCATTCCGCGCGACCATCCTAATCTCCTATCGTGTTATTTATTCAAAGATTGACATTCCCACTGCGAATTATATGCTATCTACTCGCAGCGCCATCCAGAACTCGTAAATTTTCGCTGGCAAGCTTCAACTCTATCTAACTGAAAAGAGATCATGGAAATAAGTACGACTATGAACATAGATATACGTGAGATAAATTTTGGCTTAATTTTCATGTTATAACTCCAAAAATTAGAATCGAAGTATCTTCAATCGATTCTGAATTGTCTTTATATCCGGCTCAATTTGCATTACTCTTGGTTMAATCCTTTTGCTCTCCTGAATGGCTTTCTCTAGATCATCTCTAGATGTGACTTTGGGAACCTCCCTGCAGTCAGATTCTCCGACGCAAATAGTCGCGGTAGAATCCGACAGAGTGGTCAGATCTGTTGGGACCTGAATGTCGAGGACGAGTGCGGCGTCACCCTTCATCGACTGGGCTACTGCCGCGCGCACGGCGCGGTTCAGTGGCAATCCGCGAACTCGGACTTGGACACTGTGGGGCAAAAATCCGCCATCTTTGACTTCCTTGACATGGATGTAGACACGCGACTTTTCGTTCCCCGGCGGGGACAATAGGGATTCTACGAAGGTCCGCACCGCCGCTGCTCGGGCAAAACCGACCTTGCCGTCCCCTTTTGGATACTCAACCGCGGCCTCCGTCGCTACAATCCCGCCCAGCAGTCCAAACGCGGCGGTTAGTTGAACCAGGGAGTCTTCAGTCGGCCGGAACTCTCCATCACCAAATTGTACGGATTTCGTAACCTCCACTAGCGCCGACTCCACCAGATCTCCCGACACGAAAGCCATGCCGACAATCGGATGGCGTACCTGCAGCCAGTTCTTATTGCTGCTGGTTCGAACCACCTCAAGGAATTCGCCTGGCGCTACGGCTGAGATGACCGCTTGGCTAGCTCCGGGTCCGCTGCGGAGATTGGCACTCGATTTGGTCACCACAGCTCGATTGAGCAGCACGTCATCACCGAGAAGGCCATGCGGTCGTTCTACCGTGCCCGCCTGTGCGATCAGCGCCTTCAGATCGCCAAATGTGATCGTGCCGGTCGGCTTAGCAATCAATGCGTCCAACCTCATCGAATCTGGACCAGCGAGTTGAGCAAGCCTAACGCGGCCGAAATGCCTCAGCGCTCCATGCCGCTCATTCTCCCCTCCCTCATCACCTGGAACAAGAATCCGACTGGGCGTAGACCCTCGCGGCGCGCTTGGCGCATACGGACCAGGAAGATTTCGCTGAATCAGGCTGCCGGCACCTTCGTTCTGCGCACCATTTTGGTCATCGGGGCACCGAAGAGACCTATCAATGTCCGGGCTTTTGAGGCGCTGGATGACTTGTGGAGAATAATAGGAGAATTCGGAGAATAGCGTTAGTAATCGTAAAAATTCACAAGCCCTATATCGACTAACTTCTGCATAGTTACGGAAATTTGTGATTGGAATATTTTCAACTCCATCGAATGACTCTTTCTCTACTTCGAACTCGTTCTCCGTTGGAAATAGTATAAAAGGTGATGAAAATCGGTCATTGTGATCGGGTATCTGCCTCGTACGCGGCGGCCTCGGAGGAGGCATTGCTCTCATGCCAATTTTTACTTTTTCAAATATCTTTTGAATAGTTGCATTAAGTGTAACTACGTTGCCTCGTTTTGCGACCTCAAGTTCGCCCTGGATCGCATCTACTAACCGAGTAGTGAATTCGCCCCCAATGTCACCATTGAAACTACCATTGTATGCGGCCCGGCCCGGCATTGACGCAAATATATAGTAAGTATGGTTCTTTCCTAAGTCCCAATTTGTCGGCTCTAAAGATATATCTCCAATATTTGGATATAATTCAACAGGTCTATTTAACACTCTACTATTTAGAGAGAGAGGAAAATTAGTCCTACACGCGTCTACAATTAAAATCTTCAATTCAGGAGCAGTATCGTCAGAATTGAAAACGCTTGCAATATGATTCTCAATATCAATCGAATTCAAGGGGACGTCCTCTGCATCATTTGCCGTAAAATGAGAAGGTATTAAATAGTTCTTTTCGCCGTATCTCAGCCCATGTCCCGCGAAATAGAATGCCACGATTGCGCCTMGCCCCGTATCTAATCTGGCCTCCCGAGCATCTTTTCTAAGATCTGACAGCGCAGCAGTAATATCGTGAAAATCGATCCAGGGCTTGTTCTGGGTTTTGCTTGTCAACAAATTTACTTCAAAGCCGGCGCGCTCCAAGGTAGCGGCCATGCGCTCCGCATCTTTCGCTGCCTCCGGCAACTGAATGAGTTTTATAGATCCCCCGGTTGAATAGTTTTCAATACCAATCACCAATGCGATTCGCTTGGGCAAATTCGCCCCATCTTTTCCCGGAAACGGTATAGCGGGCGCTTGAGCGCTCGAACCCGAGGCAATCGCCATTAAGGCTAGGTACACAAGGATTCGTAGCATATCGACCTTCCGAATGCGTTATGCAATCGCCTACGCAGGTGCTACATCGTATCGTAACGTAATCTATTCACTGATACAATCATCGAGGTCGTGAGTGGGTAAGTCCTTCAAATTGCTCGTAGTTTTTCTCTTCGCATTCGTCGCGACTGACGTCGGGGCACATGATACTCGTGGTTTGGGGCACAGCTCGCTCAAGATCGGTGACCAATTCGCACGCTCCCGTATTGCCGCTTTGGCCGCTGCGCAGGCGGATCCGGATGCAAGAACTGTATACGTCAATATACTTCTTTGGGATCCTCAGCAAACCCTACGTGGTTGTTTCTTTAGCGGCTCTTCTAATGAGAAGGCGCTCTTTGTGCGAATAGCCAATCAACTTATTTCTCAAAGCGCAATTCAGCTGAAGATTGATTTTGGGACCGAACCCACATTTCGCGCTTGCAGCGCACCGGGGCGCCGTTCAGACCTGCGCGTCAGCTTCACTGATGGATGCTGCTTTGCTCACATCGGCCGCACCGCCCATGTCCGGGACGTTCAATCTGAGCCGACTATCAACCTAGAAGGCGTAATAGAGAAGGGAGCGCGGGCGGAGCAAATTGTCATTCATGAGATCATGCACGCCTTGGGCTTTGAGCATGAGCATCAAGCTCCTCACAACCCTTGTAAGTTCAATAAGGACACAATTAAGCAAAGGACAGGATGGGACGACTCGAAGTATGAAGTGAATATTGGGAGATTAAATAATGATTCGCGATTCTATACATKGGATTCATTTGATATAAATTCCATAATGAAGTACTATTTTTCACCAGATGAAATTGAAGATGGCGAATCCAGCCCGTGCTTTTCGGGGGAAAATCTAAAACCGTCTCCTCGTGACATTCGCGGCCTCAAGAGAGCATACTCTCTCCAGCGTAGCAATTTAAGTAAAGGACGGGAGAGAGCCGTCCTTTATGGGATTGGAAATGGCTCAGACCCTAAGGAAATTCGCGAGTTTGTGAAGGAGTTGCTGACGATAGAAGGTAACTAATGTTGCAAATCGCTCTCAAAGGATTGCTCGATATCCGCCCCCAGACGCTAGAAAAAGCGAGTAGCTGACAGAGGGCATTCAGAGACGCGGGCTGTAGTAGCGCTCCCGATGCGGGCCAAAGTCGCCCTCGAGCAATGAGATACCATTGGCTTTGGCGACGCGCCTAGATGCCCGATCGCGGTGCTCCGTTCGCCTGGCCAATGTTCATGATTGCCCAACGTCGCAATAACGGGTCTGTCTCCGGCCAAGTGGCGCAGGAATTGGAAACCCGCTGGGGTATTCCCCTGCCAAACATCCCGGCCGAAACCAGGACGTCGGACGCCGCCCGGCAAGGGGCAAATGCCGAGGGAAACGGGAACCCTTAAAAATGAAGATCCGATAGAACCCAGATTCTCGACGCTGCCCTGCTCTCACGATGGTTGCCTGGAAAATTTCGCCGTTCCACCAACCCTGCGGAACAGCCCGTTTGCCTCTCCGCCTTCGGGACGCTTCAGATTGCCGCCAAGGAGAGGCATTTCGATGCGGTCTCATTTGAAGCGCGCTCGGCAATCACGCGTATTAACCGGTGGTCTGCAGTTACGAATCTCGACCCAGTTCTGATCGCAGCGGCCAGATAGACGCAGTCATAAGCCGGGTGCGAAAGCTCCATTGCTAAGTTTGCGGACCGTTCCAGCAAACCTGCCATCGAGAGCAGCTCCACTCCGGAGCGTTCGAGCAGCCGCGCAGCAAGGTTGGCTTCGTTGGCTGAAAGCTCGCCGCGCTGCACTTTCTTCCCGAGGATGTTCGCACACTCCGGAATGAGAAGCTCAGGGGACGCAAGTCGGAACCGCGAACGCAGATCGACAGGGGCGTCGGACCGCCTTCTGCCACGACCCACTTTATCGCGACGCTGGCGTCAACAATCAAAGCCTCCATCAACGCTCGTCTCGGCCTTCGCGCAGGAGATCCTCAACAGGCGTCTGTTGGCGTGAAGCGGTCAGGTTCCTCAGATCGGCTGCCAAACTATCGAAATCAGGCTCGGTTTCGCCTTGCAGGGCGGGGACGCAGAATCCCTCGGTGCTCGGCTTTTGCCGAGCGGCCGTGGCGGCGGCGCGCATTTTCAGCTTGGCGATCAAGCTGTCGTCCAGGTTCCGCACATAAAGGTTTCCAAGCGTGCCATGGCTCCATTGATCTCATTAAGTCAATGGTAGCCGATCGGATCGTGTTCTCGCAGCGACGGTTCACGCGGATTTCAGCTCAGCCTCGGCAACGTTCGCCTCGTTAACCGCGGTAGAATGATCGGCCTTGCGGCTTGGCGAGACAGCTCTCTGGAAACGCCGGCCAGGGCGCGCCAAGGATTGCACCTGCAAATCGGTTCCAAGTTACCGCAGCAATATGATGCGTCGCAGCTGACGCAAAGCCACTCCCTGTTATTACCACTCCTGCGAAAATGGTAACAACCGCGCCGCCTCCTCAATCTCCGCAAATTTTGCGGCGATTACCCATCCCAATCGCCGCAAGCTGACGGTAGTGTCCAAAAACGAGCGATTTCGGACGCCTCTTCCCCTGACGTCCAAAAAATAGCTTTCGCTAATTCCGGACATGTCCGAATCTTGCACCTCCTCTTTCGGACGAAAACTTATGTCTCGCGCCTTCGCATATGTCCGAGACACCACAACCGGACAGAACACCAAGAACGAGATTCAGGAGATCGAAGCGGCTGGTTTTCGGAATATTCGATCACAAGGATGTTGTCCTGATCGACGCACGCAACGACAACGAGCCATCAGGCTCGGAGGCTTAGGGTATGAGCGGCCGGTAGAATACCGCAAACCCGACAAGCGCGCTTATCCGCCGGTTATTCACTCTAAGCGATGTTCAGATCTTGAATTCGCTGGCCACTACCCGCGGCTGTGGTAGTGTCGCAACATGCTGGGATCTTTAAGGAATTGTCAGGAATTTGCTCGGAATCACGCGGTTTCCGCTGATTTTTTTGGCGCATTTGGTCAACCATGGGCGGTTGTACGCGATTCTAATGCGGTTTCGATTGACAGCCGCGGCATCGGGCCCCATATCGTTGTTAACACGGCCGGCCCCTCTGATGCGAAAGCTCAAGGGTCGGTCTTCTTTTTTGCGCCTGGTGCACGCTAGGACGCATGCCTTACGCCAAGCCTTATCTCACTGTCGACCAGCAGCTCGCGAAGCTGCAGGGCCGCGGGCTCACAGTTACCGATGAAGACCGCGCCAAGGCCTATCTAAGCCGGATCGGCTATTACCGCCTCAGCGGCTACTGGTTCCCGTTCCGCGTCTCAACTCGCACCCGGCAACCCAACGGGCGCATGCTCACGGTCGCCGGCGACGATTTCAAGGCGGGCGTCGAGTTCCGGCATATCGTCGAGCTCTACATCTTCGACAAGAATCTCCGGCTGGTCGTCCTGGACGCCATCGAGCGGGTCGAAATCGGGCTTCGCAGCAGCATAGCGCTGCTGCTCGGCCAAAAAGGCGCCTGGGGGCACCGGGCTCCGGCTCTACTGGATGGTAAGTTCTCGCGACGAGCAGATCCGAGGACCGGCCGCATCCCGCACCAGGATTGGCTGGCCAAGCTGGACCAGGACTTTGCCAAGTCCAACGAGCAGTTCGCGAAGCATTTCCGCCAGAAATACCCCGGCGACCACGCCCCGCTCTGGATGGCCACCGAGCTGTGGGATTTCGGCATGCTGTCACGCTTTTACGCGGGCATGGCCTACAAAGACCGCCAAACAGTCGCGGCAGAGTACGGGTTGTCGGATCCGGACATTTTGGAGGCTTGGCTTCGGGCCATTAACTTCCTTCGCAACGTCTGCGCTCACCACAATCGCCTGTGGAACCGGGCGCTGGTGCTGCAGGCTGCGTTCCCCGCCGCCGGTGCGGTCCCGATGCTCGACCATCTTCTGGGCGACAGCCACAAGCAGACGCGCCTCTACGGCACTGCTGCATCCATCCGGTTTCTTCTTCTCAAGATCAATCCGACGACCACATGGCCGACCCGGCTGAAGGCCGTTTTGGACACTTTTCCGGCCGCGCCGCACATCCAGTTAGAGCAGTCTGGGTTTGAGCGTGGCTGGGAAGCCCTGCCTCTCTGGCAAATCCCCGCGGCGGGCACGCCCTAATGACGCACATCATCTCGACCGGCGACCCGGGGACGTTTGACCCTGCACTGCGCGCATTCTTCGAGGAGAGCACCGATCTCATAAACGCCTACCACGAGCGTGATGCCGAGCTGGAGGTGGATCGGCGCGCCGGCGGGATGAAGTATCTCACCGAGCGAAATCCATTCGGTGACGCCTACATGCTGTTCCGCGAACGGCTGACGGAGCTGTTCAAGGCGCGGACAGTTCGCTGCTGGCACTATACCCGACTGACCGACGATGAAATCGCTGACATCCGCATTCATGGTGTCGTCCCGGGGTCGATCGCCAGTATGGAAGCGCGGGTTGCTCGGCAAGTCGAGGCCGGACGGCTTTCAGCGGCCGACCAAGCCGCCATCAGCGCAGGGTCGCCGCTCCGCAATGCCGAGCAGGCCCAAGCCCGCCAAGGGATGTTCTGGGTAACTGATCGAGCTCTCCACCCTTCCGACAGCGGGGTTGAGCTGTTGCTGGGTCATTGGGGTGGCGAGGTCGTCTATTTCTGGCAGCAGGATGAGACGCTGATAAATCGCCTGCAACGGCTTGGAACGCCGGTCGTGCTAGAACTCGCTGTTCCGGTCGCGTTGACCAAACGCGCCTCGAGCTTCGCCGATAGTGCCCTTTCGAGTGTCGTCGAGGCACTAGGCCATCGGCCGCACATCCGGGGCATTGATGCATATCTGACCATGCCGCTTGGACCTCAGGGCATTATCGCGGTGCACACGCCGGCCGACTCGACATTCCATTCACTCGGGATGGGGCGGCCGATAGAGCAGTAAGCGAAGCGTGTATGGCTTTGCCGCACGGCGGAGCAACGTGCCGGAGGCAGTCGGTCCCGCGTCCCGCCTTCGGCGTCGCCATGCTGACGCTCCTGCGGCTACCTTGTTGAATCGGTCACATTGCGGGCGAATGGCCGCCCAGCCAGCCGGTTGATGCCGACACTCGAGGACACCGGCAGGCTGGCGTCTGATATGCCGAATGTTGCGTGGGGCGGGTCGCTGATAGTCGGGGCGGACTTGTCGCGCGCTATAGCGATAGAAGGCCGGCCGCATCCAGAGGCCGGAACTTCGATTTTGGGATTTTGATCACCGAACTGCCACCTCCGCCCATGTTGGTGCCACCTTTGATAGGCACCCAGGATGCGAACTCAGCTAATTCGTCAAACGGAATAAACCACCAATTTTTCAGGTCGCGTTTGTCTTTATCTACAATCTCCCTCACAATAAAAAGTGCGTTCATATTGCCTTTTCGGGCGGAGAAATGTGTTAACTTTACAAATGGACCTACATCTATTCCGAAATAATCACCTACAGTGCTGTCATTAGCTGAAGTCTTTTCTTTTATCTCTACTGGATACGTAAATCGGTTGCCCCAGATAATGCTATCAATGTCAGAAACCTCAGACATAAACGAGTTCTGAAAAAAAACTCGGAGGTTCTCCTTGCAAAACTCTTCAGGAACACATCTATCAGGGATAGGTGTAGTATCGGAATTATTACGAAGAAAATTATGTCGCCTGGTGCGCTTAATAAAGCCTTTGGCGATTGATTTTAGATCCACAGGGCTTGTCTCGACGGGAATGCCCAGCTGGATGAACATCCATTGAATACCCTCTGCGGAGGCGGTCGCCCCGAGAATCGGAACGGCAAAATAACTCTGCACACCCAGCTGGTGCATTGTTGCGCATATGGTGTGCAATCCAAGAGGGATACTTATTTTCGAGGGATCCAATGGGAAATCGACTTCTGGTGATACAATATGGGGGAAGACAGCAACCGTCTCTTCACCAAATGCCTGCCGGGTACTGCGAAAAATCCATCCACCAACCGAGACCCGTCCACTAAATCCAAATCTATCGAGATAATCCCGAAGTTCAATTTCCGCGAGGAGGCCATTTATCTTGTTGGCGTTTACGCTGGATAGGCTTTTTTTGAGATAGGCACGCATATCACTAAGGGTCAGGCCGGGCATTATGCGTTCTCAATCTCAATGAGCCAGATTACCGCGCCATCGCTAGGCTTGCGCTCGCACGGTGTGGCCGGAGGAGCGTAAACCGCCTGTTAAAAGCCGCCCAATTATAGAACATTACACGAACAACGGCATTGCCCGGCGGGATACCTGATGCCAAGCTGACGGCAAATGACACAGATAAAGCGAATCACCTCCCGCATGCGCCCCAGCCAGAAAACCGAATTCACCCGGCTGCATGAGCAGGCCGGCCTGACCTTCGAGGAAACCATCTCGCTCCTGGAGGTATCGCAGCGAACAGGGCAGCGGTACCAGAGCGGCGAGCGTGAGCTCAAAGGGTTGGCGCTGCGGACACTGAGACAGGCCGCAGCGAGGCGTTGCGCACCGGTAGAAGCAAACCGGCCGGCATTCCGGTTCATTGACCTGTTTGCCGGAATCGGTGGATTGCGCATGGGGTTCGAGACCATCGGCGGCCGTTGTGTCTTCACATCCGAATGGGACCTGCATTCGCAGAAGACCTATGCGATGAACTTCCCTGACAATCACCCGATCGCGGGAGATATTCGGGAGTTTTCAAAGGCTCCGGGTACGATTCCGGGGCACGACGTTCTGCTGGCCGGCTTTCCCTGCCAGCCGTTCTCAATCGCCGGCGTCTCGAAAAAGAATTCCCTCGGCCGCCCGCACGGCTTTCTGTGCGACACCCAGGGCACGCTATTCTTCGATACGGCCCAGATCATCGCCCACCACCGGCCTGCGGCATTCCTCTTGGAGAACGTAAAGAACCTAGAGAGCCACGACGGCGGGCGAACCTTTGCTACCATCATGAATGTGCTGAAAAACGAGCTGGGTTACCAGGTCCAGCACCGGGTCATCAGCTCGGAGCCTTGGGTTCCCCAGAAACGCCAGCGCGTGTTCATCGTGGGGTTCCGCGAGCCCAACGATTTCGATTTCAGCGCTCTGAAGCTGCCTTCAGCTGAAAAAGGGCCAAAGCTGGGCACGATCCTGCTGCCGCTTGGCGATGTCGATCCGAAATACACGCTGACCCCCAGGCTGTGGCAGTACCTCCAGGACTACAAGAAGAAGCACAACGCGGCCGGCAATGGCTTTGGCTACAGCCTGTTTGGCCCGAAAGATGTATCGAGGACCCTGTCAGCGAGGTATTACAAGGACGGGTCCGAGGTGCTGATTGACCAGCCCCACCATCCCGAAGGTCGCCCGCGCCGCCTCACGCCCCAGGAGTGTGCCAGGCTGATGGGCTTCGAGCGGCCCGGCCGACCTTTCCGGATCCCGGTTTCCGATACGCAGGCATACCGTCAGTTCGGCAATGCCGTTGTCGTGCCGGTGGTGGAGTTCGTGGCAAACGCCATGCGTCCCTACATCGAGGCCGCTCTGGCGAAACAGGATGCTGCGAATTCCCGCCGCAGCCGATCCAGTGGCCAGGAACGGCCCGAGCCCATCGCCGCTCATGGCTGACATCGTCCCGCCTGAGGTTCGCAGCCGCATGATGGCTGGCATTCGCGGGCGCGATACAAAGCCCGAAATGATGCTGCGCAAGGGGCTGCATGCGGCCGGCTTCCGGTTTCGTCTACATGACCGAGCCTTGCCCGGTCGGCCGGACATGGTGTTTCCGCGGCGGCGGGCTGTTCTTTTTGCTCATGGTTGTTTCTGGCACGGCCATGACTGCCATCTGTTCCGCTGGCCGTCCTCCCGCGAGGAGTTCTGGCGCGCGAAGATAGGACGCAACCGGGAATTAGATCAGCGCGCCGCGGAGCAGTTGAGCGCCGCCGGCTGGCGCCATGGCATCGTCTGGGAATGCGCGCTGAAGGGCAAAACCCGTTTGCCGCTGGCAGACGTCATACAGGCCTGCGCGTCATGGCTCCGCGGCAACGAGCTGACTTTCGAGATCCGGGGTCTACAATGAGCCTGATCCGCCGCGGCCTGCTTTCAGACTACTTCGACGGCGTCGCCGTCAAACGACTTAGCGCGGTTGAGACCAGTCCGGAGATCTCCAATCAGCATGAATTCAATGGCTCCGGAGCCCTCCGGCGTCTGTTCGGCGATCCTGATCGCAAGAACATTTCGACCCGTTTCGTCTGGCTCGGAGAGGAACAGGAAGGAATTACAGAAGACGGTGTGATCAGCTGGTACGATGCCCGCCGCAACCACCCGACCCGCACCGAATACCGCCTGTATTACCCCACCAATGCGGTAACCGGGATGATGCAGGCCGGGGACAGCTTTTTCGTTGCGACGCGCGGCGACGGCACAGCGATGGTGATCGTCACTCCGGCGGACAGCACCATCCAGAACCAGCTGATGTGGCTGTTCGGTATTGAAAGCCAACCTGGCTTCCAGTTTGTCGCGCGGGATATCGAGGCTGATGAATCCGCGGAGATGGACTTTGCGGCGCGTTATGTCCTTGACGAGATCGGGATCGAACTCGAGGAACCGGAAACGGCACGCCTAGATTCACTGATTGAGCCGTTTGGCTTCGCCTTTCCGACGACGCGGGTCCTGTCGGAATTGGCCCGGAAGTCCCTGCCGGCGGCTTTGCCGCTTGACGCTCCGGACGAGGCAATTCTCGCTTGGATGGAGCTCGAGGAGCAGCTGTTCCGCCGGCTTGAGCGGCGGATTGTCGATTCACGCCTGCGCTCGGGCTTTATGGCCGGCGAGGGGTCAGACGTGGACGGGTTCCTGAGCTTTTCCCTCAGCGTGCAGAACCGCCGCAAATCCCGCGCCGGGCATGCCCTTGAAAATCACCTAGAATCCCTTTTCCGGGCCCACCACATCCGTTTTACCCGCGGCGCAGAGACAGAAAACCGCAACAAGCCCGACTTCCTGTTTCCCGGGCAGGCCGAATATCGCGATCCTTCGTTTCCGGCTGATCGGTTGACGATGCTGGGCGCGAAATCGACGCTAAAAGACCGCTGGCGGCAGGTGCTTTCGGAGGCTGAGCGGATCGAACCCAAGCATTTGCTGACCCTCGAGCCCGGCGTCTCGACCAATCAGACCGACGAGATGCGGACAAAACGGCTGCAGCTCGTGGTGCCAGCCGGGGTGCAGAAAACCTACACGGCAGCCCAACGCGCTTGGCTCATGGACGTGGCCTCGTTCGTCCGGCTGGTGGCATCGAAAGAAGGCCGGGCGCTGGCATGACCGTCGAAGCACAATGGGTGCTCGATCACTCGATCCTGATGGTGCGGCGGGGCGAACGGCTGCTCGTGCCCTCTGCCCTCGACATCCTGAACTCGGTACTCGATGGAAAGCGCATCTGGCCCGATCTTGAGCCTGGCGCCACGGGTGCTGCGGCAGCCCTGACATTCAGCCAATATCCGCTCATCCTGCGGCTTGTAATCGACGCTAGTCCCGATCACGGTCCCGTTCTGTCACTAGCCGGAAAGTCCCGGGGCAAGGACATCGAGGTTCCCGCAGAGCTCCCAGACGCAGAGCACGTTGTCGTTGGCAGCTCCTGGTTCGCTCTCGACGCGGAGAATGTCGGATCTGTCCGGGCCGCGCTGGAGGAAAGCAGGGCCGCGCCGGGACCGCTGCGGTCGCTGCGGTCGTTCCTGAAGCTGCGCAGCCTTGCCCAGAATGGAGCTCCGGTAGAGGACCGCACGGCCCATACTCCGCTCCMGCCGTTGCTGTTTGTGCMTGCAAAGGGAGACGCCCCGCGGGACGTCCAGGCCACCCTGTACAACTACCAGGACGATGGATGGCGATGGCTGAAGTTTATGGCCTCCCAGGAGATGGGCGGGATCCTCGCCGATGAGATGGGGCTCGGCAAAACGCTCCAGATCATCAGTCTTATGAGTGACGCCGGCCAGGGCAACCCGTCGGCGCTTCCCGCCTTGATCGTGGCGCCGGGATCCCTGCTGGAGAACTGGAAACGCGAGATCGCAAAGTTTACGCCAGCCCTTCAGGTTCTCAAGCACCACGGCCCGCGGCGCACCGGGCGACCGGCTGAGCTCAGGCAGTACGATGTGATTGTCACTTCCTACGACACTATCGTCCGGGACACCGGGATGTTCGGGATGATCGAATGGCCCCTTGTTGTGCTCGATGAGGCTCAGCACATCCGGAACCCCGGTGCGATCAGGACCCGGGCCGCAAAAGCTCTGCGTCGCAAGACGGGAATTGCTGTAACCGGGACGCCTCTTGAAAACCGGCTGACTGACCTGTGGTCGCTCATGGATTTCAGCATTCCCGGGCATCTCGGCACCCAGGAAGACTTCACAACGAATTTCGAGGAATCCGTCGAGGCGGCAGCACGCCTCGAGGAGCTGATATCGCCGGTTATTCTCCGACGCAGGGTACGCGATGTCGCCGGCGACCTGCCCGAACGGATCGATATTCCACAGGCCATAGAGCTGAGCCCCGAAGAGGCGGAGACCTACGAGCGGGAGCGGGCTGCCATTTTTGCTGAGCACGGACAGGCGGCAAGTCTCGTAGCACTCACCCGCCTGCGGATGTTCTGCGCGCATCCCGGGCTGCTGGACCAGATGACGTCATCCTTCGAGTTTTCCAAGCTCGAGCGCCTGCGCGAGATCCTTGAAGAGGTTTTTGCATCCTCCGAGAAGGCGATCATTTTCACGTCGTACACTGCGATGGCCGATACCATTTCAGGTTTCGTGAGGCGTACATGGGGCGTTTTTGCCGGCTGCCTCGATGGCCGATTGCCCATCGACTATCGGCAGCCGTTGATTGACCGGTTTTCAGTTGTGGAAGGACCGGCAGTGCTCGTCCTCAACCCCAAGGCCGGGGGAGCTGGCCTCAACATCACCGCGGCGAACCACGTGGTTCACTACAATCTCGAATGGAACCCCGCGCTCGAGGATCAGGCGTCGGCCAGGGCACATCGCCGGGGACAAACCCGTCCCGTTACCGTGCACCGACTCTTTTGCGCTGGTACCGTCGAGGAGGTCGTCAACGAGCGGACGCTTCGCAAACGAGAGCTTTCACAGACAGCGATTGTGGGGGTGACAGGCCAGGATGACGACTACGAGGACATCCTGAAGGCGCTGCAACTCTCACCTCTTAAAAGCTGATGGCAATGGGCACGATATCGAAAATCCTGAGCGCGAACGATATTGGCGCGACCGGCGGGCACCAAGCGGGGATTCTGATACCCAAGGACTCTCGCATTCTTGGATTTTTTCCCCGTCTCGATGCAAGAAAATACAATCCAAGATGCCACCTTATGTTCATGGATGAAACACGAACACGGTGGGAATTTGCTTTTATATACTATAACAATGCACTATTTTCTGGAACGCGGAATGAATATCGCCTGACGCGTATGACCAAATATATTCGAGATGCCGGGCTGGGAGTAGGGGACGAGCTTATTCTCGAGAATGAAACAGATTCGGGCTACTCGATCAGATACCGGCGCAAAAATCAGCCAGAAATCGTGAACGGTGTTCTGAAGCTGGGATCTGGCTGGCGAATAATACAGATCGATGGGGGGAACTAGCATGGTCAATCAGATCGTTCAGGAGCTCATTCCTGATCCGCAGCGGATGATCGAAGGTCTGCGCGATACGGGATATGAGTTCAATACAGCCATCGCCGACATCGTCGATAATTCCATCGCTGCCACGGCAACAGCTGTCGATATCAAGGTTGACGCTGACGTTCGCGGAAACATTCTGGTGTCGATTGCGGACAATGGTTACGGGATGGATCAGGGCGGGCTGGAAAACGCCATGCGATACGGTGCCCGGGTTCGGCCGAGTGCAGCAAGCCTTGGCAAATACGGTCTCGGTCTAAAGACGGCATCTACGGCATTTGCCCGCAGGCTATCGGTAACATCCCGGAACGCGGCTGACTCGCCGCCGACCATGATCACCTGGGACCTCGATCACGTCGGCAAGGTCGGCAAATGGGAAGTGCTGATCACGGATACTCCAGACGTGGACGCCTTGGACCATCTGGAAGAAGTGGCCCGCAATCACTCCGGTACCGTAGTCACCTGGTCGCGGGTTGATCGCCTCCTGAAAGACTACAGCAAGCCGGATGGAAAATTCGCGCGCAAAGCCTTGGAAAAGAAGGTCTCTGATCTGCGCGAGCATCTGGCGATGGTCTACCAGCGCTTTCTGGATCACAAAGACACACGTTCGGACAACGTAACCATTACGCTGAATGGGGAGCAGGTGGAGGCGTGGGATCCTTTCCAGTCAGGCCTTTCTGAGGTTCTGGCCCAGCAGGAAATGAAGGTTGAAACCGAGTCCGGATCGCAGGCCGCTTTCACAGTTAAAGCCTATGTTCTTCCGCGCCGCGAGGAATTTGCTGACCAGAAAGCTGCAGCAGCAGCAAAGCTCTCCTCCGAGATGCAGGGCATTTATATCTACCGGGAAAACCGGCTGATTCACGAAGCTGACTGGCTCGGAATGTTCCAGAAGGAGCCACACGGCACGCTTCTGCGCGTTGAGTTCTCATTCGACAACAAACTCGACGAAGCCTTCCATCTCGATATCAAGAAATCCCAGATCATTCTGAATGAAGACATCTGGAAATGGCTGAAAGAGCAGTTTCTGCCTGCACCACGGCGGGCTGCCGACGACCGCTACCGCGAAGGCAAGCAGAAGGACATTGCGAAAAAGGCCGCAGGTGGTGCCCATGACACTTCCAACACGAATATCCGGGCACGCGAGGCAGCGGCCGGCGCCGGCGCCAATGTCAGCGTTGTCAGCGCCGCCACCGGGGAGGTCGTAATCGAGAATGCCAAGGGCAAACTGAAGCTGATCTTGCCGGTTCAGAGTGCTGCACGACCCGGAGAGGTGTTCATCAAGCCTGTCCCATCGCTCAATGACGGGCTTTTGTTTCAGCCAGCCATTGTCGACCAGCACAAGGCTGTCCTGCTGAATACGTCTCACCCCTATTATGAAAAAATCTACCTGCCCAACCTCAATCGAAGCGTAACCGTACAGGGGATGGATTCGCTGTTCTGGGCACTCGTGGTTGCAGAGCTATCGACCATTGATCAGGCGACAATCAACCACTTCCGGGAGATGCGGTTCGAGGTGTCCAAGATCCTGCGGACACTTGTAGAGTCCCTGCCTGAGGCTGACGCCAACGCCGATGCTGCCTGATCCCGACGTTTTTGCGGGCCTGTTATCGGCTGAAGCCGGTCTTCCCTTCATGGGAAGAAGACACCGTAGCGATAACCAGGACGAGATCGAGCTTGTCCCAGCCGGCCATCAGGCCGGCGACACATTCAGGCTCCGCACCACTCTGAGATGGCGATCGGTAATCGTCCACTTTGAACCAGGGGCATATGCGGCCGGACTGGTCGAGGCCATGCGGAACGCCTCGGCAGAAGCCAGGTCGCTTTGCATGAGCGTACTCGAGGCGTCCGTGCTGGATGGCGCCGACGTGGTTGTCAGCATGAGCGGCACAACAGGCCCGCTGTCCAACAGCGCTCTCTGGTCCTCACCATGGGATAACTTCAGGATCCGGCTGACACGCGGGCAGCTGGAGGTGAATACCGGCAATCCTGCAGGGGACGGGGAACAGCTTCTGAAGTGGACCGGGCGGCTGGCTGCGGCGATGCTCGCGCTGATGCCCGTTGAGGCAGATGGAATGGCCGGCGAGGACCTGTCAGGGTTTCCGGAAGGTGCCAAACTCTCGACCACCGTGAATCGGTACGAACGCGATCGCCGCAACAGGGCGGCAGCATTGGCCATACATGGCTTCCGCTGCCAGGCCTGCGATCGGTTGATGTCCGATGAGTATGGCAAGATAGCCGCCACCCTGATCGAGGTTCACCACCTCACGCCGGTGAGCATGCTGGGGCCAGGCTACATCATCAATCCCGCGACTGATCTCGCACCGCTATGCCCAAATTGTCATGCGGTGGCGCATCTTCGGACACCTCCGCTCACCGTTGATGAACTGCGGATCGCCGTTTTCGGACGGTAAGGCAAACGGGCGAAGCTGGCCGCCGCAATATCGAGCCAGCTTTACGGCGGTATCATCTTTACGCCACTCTGGTCGGACAGCTGCATTCACACTACGGACTGGCATTATGGATCTATCGGCGAAATCCGACAAAGAAATCGATCAGTGGATCCGCAACCACGAGATCAAATCGGCTGCAAGTGCACCCCTCTACGGGCTTCTGCTGGAGGAGCGGGCCCGTCGCAGCAAGACCAAGCACTCACTCGACGTCGAGACATCGCTCAAGGCGTTGATGCTGGCCGCGGTCGAACAGCGTTGTATTTCATATGGCGAGCTGGCCACCGCTAATGGCGTCGACTGGAATCAGGCTCGCCATCGTATGAACGGCGCAAACGGGCACCTGGATCGCCTTCTCGATATTTGCCACGCTCGAGGTCTCCCCATGCTGCCGGCCATCTGCGTCAATAAGCAGGGGCTGGAAACCGGCGAACTCGAGCCCGCCGCTCTTGCCGGCTTTGCCGAGGGGGCCCGGCGCCTAGGCTTTAAGTTGACGGATGAGCTGGCATTTCATCATGAACACCGCGACGCGTGCTGGGCTTGGGGGCGCCGACAGCCAACTTAGCGCGACCCCGGCAGCTTTGCGTAGAGTTGGACGTAGTATTGGCATGGCAGCCAGCGAAATTTAGCACGGCCCCTGCCACCATCAGGCAGTAGGGGCGTGCACGGAGTCAAAGTCCAGCCTTGAGCCGGGCAAGCTCGACCGGAGAGAGCTTGGCGGCAACCAGGAGCATCAGATCCACGATCGCGGTGTCCGTGCCGTTGGATTCGTCCTCGCCGAAATGTTCGGCATAGACCTCGCTCAACACGCTGATCCGCGCCGCCGTGCTGGGCGCTTTCTGGTAGGTCTCGAGAAGGGCGACAAGTTCGCCGTAAAGCTCGGTAAAAAGCTCACTGTCTTCCGGAACCTCGGCAAACCATTGCGCGAGCTGCTTTTCGGTGCGACGGCCATCGCGGAGATCGTTGTTCAGATATTCCTTGGCGGTCATGTTGGTGTAGCCGCCAAACTTCGACGGGACGAACTGCCAACCGTTCTTGGTTTTGAATGCGTACCAAGCCCGGGCATATGCCAGTCGGTCCTGGAGCGTCGGAGAGGTATCGAGCTCGAGTTCGAACCGGGTGGCGTTGTCCTGAACTTCCGAAGCCTTGCTGACCAATTTCGACATATTCATTTCCTGCATTACATGTTGCGATGGAAATGAAGATAGATGATCAAGTGCTTTATGCAAGATCCTCCGGGAGAAAAATGATCAAAATAATTGCCGCCCGCTATATATGATAATATTCTTTATCAAATATAGGAGACCCCATGTACGAACTACCCCGGGACATCCCAGACGTCGCGACCCTCCTGGCGCTAGAGCCGGAAGAGCTGGGCGCCAAAATGCTGTTTCTGATCCGTGAGCGGATCCAGCGAGAGCGCAACCACCTCGCGTCCTTGGGCAACTATCAGTCGGAGCCATTTGGTAACCGCAACAATGGCGCGCCGACCTATCCGGACGCCGCTCGCGATAACTTCTTTCAAGCGACGGCCGAAGCGTGGTCGTGGCTCGAGTCTCAGGGCTTGATTGTACCCGCCCCGGGCATGAACGGCCAAAATGGCTTCCGGGTCTTGAGTAGGCGTGCTGAGCGCATCGAAGACGCCCAAGGAATGAACGATTTCACTGCAGCTCGGCGACTTCCGAAAGAGACCCTGCACGCATCCATGCGGGATCGGGTGTGGAGTGCGCTTATCCGCGGAGAGTTCGACACTGCAGCATTCCAGGCGATGAAGGCTGTCGAGGTCGCGGTACGTGCAGCTTCCGGTCTTGGCGCTGAAGCGCTTGGCGTCAGACTGATGCGACAGGCTTTTGCACCAGAGGGTGGACCTCTTACCGATATGACTGCAGAGCCGGGGGAGCGTGTCGCGCGCATGGAGCTCTTCGCCGGGGCGATTGGCTCCTACAAAAACCCCCACTCTCACCGAGACGTGGCGGTTGATGATCCTCAGGAAGCCATGGAAATCGTGCTTCTTGCCAACCATCTCCTCAGAATCGTCGATGCTCGCGCTGCGCCGAGAGCAGCATGACAACGGCGATCGTAGCCCGGCCGGTCTTCAACGCCGCGCCTTCTATCGTTGCGGCCGCCGGCGAGCGAGCCTCCTACCGCTTTCTCGAGTTCTTTGCCGCACAGATCCGCAACCACCACACCCGGCGCTCCTACATCCGCGCCACGGCCGACTTCATAGCCTGGCTTGAGAGTCGAGGAATGGCAGATATCCGCCAGATCAATTCCGTGGTGATCGCGCTCTATGTGGAGCAGCTGCAGGAGCGGTATCCGGCGCCGACGGTGAAGCAGCGCCTGGCGGCTATCCGGAAGCTCCTAGACTGGCTCGCCACAGGCGGCGTCCTGGAATTCAACCCGGCGACGGCCGTGCGCGGGCCTCGGCATTCCGTCAAGAAGGGCAAGACCCCCGTGCTGGCGCCTAATGAGGCCAGGCAACTTCTCGACAGCATCGATGTTTCAACTCCGATCGGCCTGCGGGACCGGGCTCTCATTGGGCTGATGGTCTATTCGTTCGCCCGGATCGGCGCCGCGATCGCGATGACGGTGGAGGACATATACACCCAGAACCGCAGGCTCTGGGTTCGGCTGCAGGAGAAGGGCGGCAAGCAACATGACATGCCCTGCCACCATAACCTCGAGGAGTACCTGGTGGCCTACCTGGACGGCTGCGACCTTCGGCGAGACCCCAAGGGGCCGCTGTTCAGGACGATCGGCCGAGGAACACATGCGCTCACCCAGACCCCTCTGCCCCAGCCGAACGCCTATGCCATGGTATCCAGGCGGGCCGCAGCCGCAGGCATCGCCACCAGCATCGGGAACCACACGTTCCGGGCTACCGGAATCACAGCCTATCTAAAGAATGGCGGGGTGCTTGAGCGGGCGGCGACCATGGCCAACCATGCTTCAACCAGGACGACGCAGCTTTACGATCGGCGATCCGACGACATCACATTGGATGAAGTGGAGCGCGTTCTTATCTAAGCTCCATGGGGACCACTGCATCACCCGGGCTGTGCTCGAGATGCCCTGCAGCGTGATGCTGCGACCGGCGCCTTCGTCATCAACCCAGCAATAGCGCCACTTCTTCCCCAGGTGGTCTAAACAAGGAGCTTCGAGGGCTCAGACACGCTGATCTCCTCGACTGCATCGTCTGCGACGAGATACCCCTCTTCGTATCGCAGTGACACGACAGCAAGCTTGCGCTCCAAGCGGCGTTCCGTAGCCAAGTTATGGATCCGCTTAAGGCCCCATGCTTCAATACGACGGCGAAGGCCCATCTGCTTGTCCCAGACCTGAAAGTACCCAAAAACAACGGCTACGACGCCCGATACGGCCAAAAGCCCTAGTTTCTCGGGCCCACTGACTAATTCGGTTGCCATGGGCAACAATGCAACGGCAATCAGGACAAACCCAGCGATCCAGTTGGCTGCACGATACCTCCACCGCATCGCCTTATTCGTCGCCAGGACGAGCGCATTAATCGCGGCACGATCATCGGCCTCCGACTGCTGAAGGGCTTGATTCAGGCGCCGCATTTCAGCTTCGGCCGACCTCCGTCCTTCGTGCGCATGTCGAACTTTTGATGCAGCTTCTGCCTTAAGAACTGCGACCTCAGCCTCTTTTTCGTCGCGGATTTCAGACACGAGGCCCTGCTTCATCGTGTCGACCAAGGCATCCACATTGGTGCTCGATACCAAGTGTGACATGCCGAGGGTCTGATCCATGAGGATTTGCGTGCTGCGATCTTGTGTGAGCAACAATTCGAGTTGCTCGGCCTTCTCCGGCGTCAGCCCCCGTGCAGCAAGCCGCACCTGATCAACAACCGACTTCTTGAGTTCCAAAACGCGCTCGCACGCTGCGAGAAGATACCGGCGAGGGATTTCAGCAGACTCGCCCGTGTTGAAGCCTGTGCGCAGCCATATTGCAGTCGCCAGTTGCCGCTGATGGATTACCGGCGGGCAAGAGCGACGGTTGATCAGATCTCTATCGAGGCAGAATCGACGCGTGCTTTGTGCGAGGATCCCGTTCCGGGTGATTAGGATGTGGCGGCTACTGAATATGTCAGGGCTATTGTTAGCGCCGCGCATGCGCATGACGAAGGCAACCACCGAAGCATCGTGGGTGCGCGGTGCATTCTCAAGTTGCCACCTAATTCGGCTGTAAAATTCATCATATATCTCTTTGGGGAAGAAAGCGTGTTCATTGGGAAACTGGGCAAGCGACCGATCGGTCACCAAAATATTGAAACGCCGCAGTTCCTGGTCAGGATTTGAAATGACCGAGCGCACATATGCTTCTGAGGTCTGATTTCTTCTCAATGCATCAGCGGTCGGGCCGGTCCTCTGTGAAGGAGGGCGGGCCAGCATTGCGCTGAGCACCCGCGTCAGCTCCTCGATGCTGTTCCGAAAAATCCGCACTTGCGCGCCTATCGCCTGCAGTTGGACGATCAGCGGCCTAATGTTTTCTTGAGCTGACAGGCCAGAAACGCCCAATAGGTCGAGCGCCACGGGCGCATCCAAATGGACCACCAACGAAGTGCGGTTCACATGCGTTGTCGGCTTCTGAAAATCCTGAATAACCTCTGTCAGGAGGCCTACAGAGGCAATTTTACAGAGATCGGCCAAATATGGTGACGATTTATCTGCCAGATGCTTTACGAACCGAGCGCAAAGGTACTTTTCGTCTGTTCCAAGCCTGCCACCTTCAGGTTGAACAACGCTAAGGCCGATTTGCCCCTCGTTTTTGGTGGCCGTTATCGCATGATGCCTTAGGACGTCTTCCGTATAGGCATCGATCGAAACGAGCCATTCGACCAGAATATCCGACCACTCGTCGGTCGTTTTACTCGCAAGTGATAGGGGCGATAATTTGGAGACAAACGCCTGAAATTCTTCGATCGCAGCCGAGAGGCGCTGCCCGATCCTGATTTCATTTTCCGCCATGGGAACAGCAGCAGGATTATCGCATGTCACGCGATAGGATACTGAATCCCGGGATTTGCCTATTTCCTGAAGCCAGCCTAGCTTTTCGAACCGAGGTACAAGCTCCTCCACTACGTCGGCGGTAAAATTCCAATAATATGCAGATCGTACAGCTGTTGCGAGTTCAGTCTGATCAAGGGTCTGGCCATTCCTCTCGGCCAATAGGGGCTCAAAAAATGGCATCACTGCGCTCAGGATATCTTCTGAGCCACCACGGAAATCTTCCATAACCGCGAAGATTCGCAGTGCTCTTTGTGTAAGCTTACTCATATCGGCGTTTCGTCTCCCCTGCGGATTGTGACACAACCGTGAGGATATTGACCAGAGCCCCTTCCACCTCTGCAGGGGCCTTCCTAAAGAGGGGCGGTGTCATCAGGACTGCCCGCCAGAGCGCGGGCGGCGTAGCTTGTCCAGGCTGCGAAACCGATCGCGCGTAATAATCGGATCGGCAGATGAAAAGCGCGGATAAATAGGGAACTCTCGAATTAACCGCGCTCCGGTGCTTCATGCGAGCCATTATTCCGCGCTAGAATTCTTTCCGGTGCATTTCTTCTCACTATTTTCGAGCAGGAGCTGTCGCTAGCGTCGAGGCCTGAACCCAACACAGGAGGCCAATATGCCCACCCCCAAGCGCCCGCGCGGCCGTCCGCCCGGCTCCGGCAAGAACGATGATGACTATCTGGCACGCGTCGCGGACATGATCGCGGCCAACGCAGGAACCAAGCCCACGACCGCCATCAAGCGCGTCATCTATCAGCGCGCCGACGCGTCCGAGTTGGACGACACGCTTGTTCGTCGTTTGCAGGGCAAATGGAAGATCGGCCACGAAGCGTTTTTGGAGGTCGCGCGTGCGCGTCTGGCTCAGGCGCAGACAAAGGTGATGAACCACGACGACACGCGCGCCTGGCGGCCCCCCGGTGGCCGCCTGAACATCCCGACCGAGCAGATCGGGGCGCTCCTGGATGCCATGGGGCCTCTGCATGAAAAGCTGCGGTCACCGGAGGTGCTGGAGAAGATTCTGGAGACCGGCAATCGATACCGCTCGATCGTCGATCAGATGCTGAATTCTCCGGCGGTCAAGGCCTTGGCTGATTATGCCAACTCGCCTGCCGCCAAGGCGATCGAGAATTACATAAACTCGCCCGCCGCGAAGCGCTTGGCTGAATACGCGGCCTCCCCGCAGGCCCAGAACCTAATTAAGAACATCGAGCGGATGGAGAAGCAGAGCTATTATCTGGCCCCGCCGCCCAAGCGTTAAAGTGGTTGAAGCATGAAGGGGTCGGATTCCCGGCCCCTTCTCTTTTTATGTCGTTACCAGGCCAGCGGCAGGAAGCGCTCGCCCCGTGACCACAGTTCATCTTCGATGCGGTCGGCAGGGCTGCGCCAGTCCGCATACTCCMTGATCAGATAGGGCTTTTGGCCCTTGGGCAGCGCATCATCCGTGGCCATAGCGCGGAGCAATCCGTTGTGAAGCTTGCGCAGCGATGACGTTGTAAGTCCTTCAATATCCATTGTTTTTACTCCTGCAGGTCGAGTGAAAATTTGCCTGCTCTAGTATGTATCAAAACGCGATCTTTGCCCGGCTGGCAGGGAGGATCTGCCATCCGGCGACGACCATGCGTCTTTCCGCTCAGGGCAACGACGCTCAGCTTGCCAGATGGGGAGCTCACAGTGGAACCTCCGTCTGACGAAGCATCCGGACATTTGGCTGAGGTAAAGGTCGGTCGCACACGAACGGACGGCGATGACAACCACCATTGCTTGGCTGAAGGCCACTCCGAAGCCGCGTAACGGGCTCGTTAAGCGATGCCGCGAGGCGACGTCGCCTATGTCAGCCGCTGATCGGAGCTGAAGTCCGACGGCTAGCTAGCAAAGTCCGCTTTCAGGCTCGATCTCAAGGTCTGCTTTGGCGCACCTTGGCGACTAAACCTAGATCGCCTTCAACTTCCGGCGGCTCTTTTTTGGGGCCAGTTCGCGCCGAATCGGATAGCCGCGCGATCCCGCTAACTTGCCTGGCAGATCGACTTCATATGCACACTGGTTCGAATTCCCGCCTGCTCGCCACCAAGATCACGGACTTCTGCCGAAAGCGCCTGACGCCTTTCCTTCTTGCCGATACCGAGCGGCTCGAGGCGTACCTGTTAGCCCTCATCGCTCATCGCGAATATCCGCCGGCGAAAGGCCGGGGCGTCGATTGGCGTACGATCTCGGAAGGGTGTGGGATCCCCTACGCTCGGTTGCTGGAGATCAAGGAGGAAATCCGGCCTGCACTCGATGCAATCATGCGCGCCTACTATGCCGCTGCAACGAAGGAGGTCCAACCTCTCGCTCATAAAGAGAGGCCAAGCGGCAATGCGAAGAGGCGTCTTGCCGGCGTTAAGAGCGCCGCGCGAACGAGCGGCTGGTCTCGCCTCCATCCCGACCTGTTCGCACTTGAGGCGCCTGCGCAGAAATTGGAGTCAGCTCGCTGCCGGGAGAGGCCCGGCGTCAAAGCAAAGGCCGTCGAAGAGTTCCCGGAGCCGTCGAGCGGCGACTGGGATGACACGGCTGTGTTTCACGAAGCACTGACGCTCCATATGCAGCGCCATGGAGATAGCTACTGGCACCTGCATCGAGCCGTCGTTCGCGCCGATGAGAGCTTCGACATCAAGACCATCGTCAGCTGGATGCAAGGCACGAGATCACCACGCAGCGTCGAGAGCATGGAAATCCTGGGACGCATTGAGCGTCGCTACCGACTGCCAACGGGATACTTCCGTGAGAAGCTTCCTCATCAAGCCCGCGCGTCGGGAGGCTACGAACTCGATAACGTTAGCCCCTCCGAGCGTAGGCGACTGGCCTGGCATCTTCCCGACAACTTCAATTCGCTGCCGTTCTCGGAGCGCGAGAAGATCATCGAATGGGTGAGGCGGGTGATCATCAGCGGCGCGACCGATTATCGGCGTTTCCAGGCTGCTGCGGCAAAGCACCGTTACGCCATCCGGTTCCCGGGAGTGGCATATGGTTGGTCGGAGCCCATCAAAGCTCTCGATCAGCACAATACCCAAACCGAGGGGATGCCAGAGACCGATCCCGATCTGCTGTCGGGCGTGGTGGACGCTCCGCCGCAGCTCACCATGGAAATGGCGGGTCTGGTCCGTTTCAAGACCTCGACACTCACCGCTTTGGGCCTCCAGCGAAATGGCGTCTGGGGCGAGGAAACCACCTCGCAGAAGATCGAGCACCTTGGCCTGATGCTTGGGGCGCTTGCGGCTTCGCCCAAGGGCGCCGTGCGCGGCTACGGGGTTCCCCTGCAGCACCTGACCCTAGGCTTGCTCGTGTTCCCGGGAGTATGGGACTGGTACGTGCAATGGCGGGAGCGACGTCGCGGGTTTTATACCGCCTGGGAAGTCGACATGCTGCGGATTGCGCTGGCCCTGACGCGCCAGGATACCGGTTGGCTTCGGCAGCATGGGCAGCTCGTTCACCGGGTTCACCCGATACCGGGACTTGTCTCACCAGAGGAGATCGAAGCAGCGCGGGCCGACTGGAACGGCGCATGCGACGCCTTCTTCAAACATGCGACAGGCCGAGCCAAGGAGATCCAGCGTGTCGCGCGGGTCCACCGCGATCCCTTCGAGCCGATCATGCCGGTGCTGGAGGCAACCAGTCCGGTCGGAGAGTATCGGAAGATCACAGAGGAGATCCTGAAGCGGATGCCTGATAGCGGCCGTTACCCTCGAGGTGCGGCGGAGGCTGTTCGTGCCTTCCTCATGCTCAGGCTCGGTCTGCATCTCGGTCTGCGACAGAAAAACCTGCGGCAGTTGATGGTGTGCCCTCGTCACCAATTTCCGCGGTCAGAACGTCAGCTTGAGGACATGAAACGTGGCGAATTGCGGTGGAGCGATCGGGATGGCGGATGGGAGGTCCTGATCCCGGCCGTCGCGTTCAAGAACGCAAACTCATCCTATTTCGGCAGCAAGCCGTTCCGGCTTGTGCTGCCAAACCTCTTGGGCCTCTACGACCAACTCGAGGCCTACGTCGATCGGCATCGAAGAATTCTGCTCGCCGGTGCTGACGACCCGGGCACCTTCTTCGTGAAAACCGTGAAACAGACGAGCACAGACCCCGCCTACGATCAGACCACCTTCTATGAGGCGTGGAGGCTGACGATCCAGCGCTATGGTATCTACAACCCCTTCACCGGACGCGGCGCTATCAAGGGGTTGCTGCCGCACGGTCCGCACAACGTCCGTGATGTGCTCGCAACGCACATCCTGAAGCAGACCGGCTCGTACGAACAAGCGAGCTACGCGATCCAGGACACGCCGGAGATGGTTCAGAATCACTACGGTCGTTTCCTGCCGCAGGACAAAGCCGCACTCGCTGCCAAGATCCTCAACCAAGTGTGGGCAGCGGCGTAGTCGATACAGACGAGCCTGCCCGAGAGGCAATTTTGGTCAGGCTCGCCTCGGACATCCACTCTTCACCAGCTAGCAGGTGGGTGCGGCACATCGTCCGCAAAAGTTCGCTGCCAACCGTCCGCAACCGGCAATCTGCCTAGGGCCCGGCATAGGGCCGGCCCCAGTTCAGTCGTAAATTTTTGTGGGAGATCAATCGCTTACGCGAAATGCCTGGTGGAGCTGAGGGGATTCGAACCCCTGACCTCTGCAGTGCGATTGCAGCGCTCTCCCATCTGAGCTACAGCCCCAAGGCGCTGGCCTTCTAGGCTGTGCGCCGCGTGGATGTCAATCACTTCCGCCATCTGTTTTGGCGCGAACAGGGGATATTCCGCGAACCCTCTCCGGTCAGGCTTAAAAGGAAGATCGATGCGTGCCGTTCTCGACGTGGTTCTGCTCGCTCTGCAGATCTATGTGTGGCTTCTGATCGCCTCGGCTGTGCTGAGCTGGCTGATCGCCTTCAACGTCATCAACACCCGCAACCAGTTCGTCTCCACCGTCTGGGACACGCTCTACCGCATCACTGAACCGGCTATGCGCCCGATCCGCGAACGCCTGCCCAATCTCGGCGGCATCGATATCTCGCCGATCATCCTGGTATTGATCATCTACTTCATCCAGAGCGTGATCGTCCGCTACATCTACCCCAACGTGTTCTGACCGCGCCCGTCCTGCAAGCGACGCGGCTCTCAGGCTGCGACGACGCATTCGACGCCGCCATGAGCGGTATGCAGTATGGCGGCCTCTGCAATCGCCCGAGGTCGCCAGCATGGCCGCAGCCGCCCGCCCCTATCGCAGCCAGAACTGGGTTCTGACCAAGCCTTCCGCGCGCGGAAGGCACGGCATGGTCGTATCCCAGAGCCGCGAGGCCGCCGAAGCCGGAACAGCGATCCTCGAACAGGGAGGCAACGCCGCCGACGCCGCGGTTGCGGCCTGTTTCGCGCTGGCCGCGGTCGAGCCCTGGAACAGTGGCCTGGGCGGTATCGGCTTCGCCGTGGTGCTGAAGGCCGGCGAGAGCCGGGCACAGGTCGTCGATTTCGGGCCAATCGCCCCGCGGCGCGCCGATCCCGCCGATTACCCTCTCACCGGGGAGATGAAGAAGGATCTCTTCACCTGGCCCGAAATCGTCGGCGACCGCAACATCCACGGCCCGCTCTCCTTCTGCATCCCCTCATCCGTCGCCGGCTATGCGAAGTTGAAGGAGGCCTTCGGCTCCGCTTTGCCGCTCGCCGAGATCCTCGCCCCCGCTGTCGCGCTCGCGAAGCGCGGCCTGCCGGCCGATTGGTACACGACACTGAAGGTCGCCTCCTCGGCTTCGGTGCTCAGGCTCTACGAAGAGAGCGCGCGGATCTATCTGCCCGGCGGGCTGCCGCCGGTGCCGCCCTATCAGGGCACGCCCGGCTTCATGACATTGGGCAAGCTGCCAGAGACGCTGGAGCGGCTCGCCGTGGCCGGCCTCGACGACTTCTATCGCGGTGACGTCGCCCGTCGTCTCGCAGCCGACATCGCCGCCGTCGGCGGCGTCGTGGACGAGCAGGATCTGGCGGGCTGCGCGGCGCAGCTGCGCGCCGCGCCGACGATCGACTGGCGCGGCAGCCACCTCGTCCATACCGCTGGCGGCCTCACCGCCGCCCCGACGCTCGAGCGCGTCATTGCCGGCATGGCAGATGCGCCGATTGACGGCGAGGGTCCTTCAGCCGCCTGGTTCGCGCAGCTGTCGCGCGTGATGCGGCAGGCCTATCGCGAGCGCCTCGACGGCCTCGGTGCCGCGACGGCCGCGAAGGAGCCCGGCGATACCTGCACCACCCACCTCACCGTGGTCGATGGCGAGGGCAATCTCGTCACCGTCACCACCACCCTGCTCTCCTCGATGGGCAGCCGCGTCGTGCTGCCCTCGACCGGCGTGCTGATGAACAACGGCATGATGTGGTTCGATCCACGCCCCGGCAGCGCCAACGCGATCGCGCCCGGGGCCCGGCCGCTCTGCAACATGTGCCCGGTCGTGGTGACGCCAAAGGATGGCGGCTGGCCGCGCCTTGCGGCCGGCTCCTCCGGCGGGCGGCGCATCCTCGCCAGCGTCTACCAGACGCTGGCCTGGCAGCTCGATTTCGGCATGGGGACCGAGGAAACCGCGCATCAGCCGCGCATCGACGTCTCCGGTCCGGATTCCGCCAGCGCAGATCTGCGGCTGCCGGCCGGGACGCTGGCCGCTCTGGAACAGGCCGGCCCGACGACGCTGGCCGAACACGCCGTCATGCCGATCAACTTCGCCTGTCCCAACTTCATCCGGGTCGATCGCGACGGCGCCGAAGGCTCGAGCGACGCCGCCTCGCCCTGGTCGGCGGCGGTGGCGGCGCAACGCTGACACAGCGAAGGCGGGGCGGCACATGCCCGCCCCGCCGCGAATCTCCGGAGACGGTCTCAGACCCGCTTCAGCCCCCAGGGATAGGGCGCCGAGCCCGGCAGCATGCCGGTCAGGTTCTTGCGGTAGGCGGTGCGGATCACGAACTGGCCGAGCGGGATGGTCGCGACCTCCTCCAGCGCCAGCCGGCCGAGCTCGACCGCCGTCTTCTTCTGCGCCGCCTCGTCGGGGGCGTAGAGCCATTGCTCGGCCAGGCCCTCGGCCTTGTCGCTCGTCCACCAGCCGAACCAGCCCTTCTCGCCCTGCCCGCGCACGAGGTTGGACAGAGCCGGATTGCCCCAGCCGACAGCCGATCCGGTCGTGTGGAAGATGCTCCAGCCGCCCTTCTCGACAGGCTCGCGGCTGTTGCGGCGCTGGATCACCGTGCCCCAGTCGCTCGCCGCCATCTCGACATTCATGCCGAGCTGCTTGAGCAGTTCGTAAGTCACTTCGCCGAGCGGACCGATATCGGGGAAGTCGGTCGGGTTGATGATGACGACCTTCTCGCCCTTGTAGCCGGACTCCTTGAGGGCGGCTTTGGCCTTCTCGATGCTGCCCGGCATCAGGTCTTCCTGCTCGCCGGTATAGTAGGGCGTGCCGCGCCACCAGAGATTGCGGCAGACCTGCCACATCGAGGTGTCGTCGCCCTGGGCGGCGCGCATGTAGTCCTCCTGCTTCACCGCCATGCGGACGGCGGCGCGCACCTTCGGATTGTTGAAGGGCGGCTGCAGGTGGTTGAGCCGGATGATGGCGCCGCGGCCTGCCTTGTCGATGACCTCGCGCTTGATGTCGGGGCTCTGGGCCAGCATCGGCTGCAGGTCGGCAAGCGGACGCTCCCACCAGTCGACCTCGCCGGTGGTCAGCGCCGCCGCCGCCGTCGCCGGGTCGGGCAGGATGTGCCACTCGATCCGCTTGAAGTTCGCGACCTTGCCGCCTGCATTTCGGCTCGGCGGCTCGCTGCGCGGCTTGTAGCCGTCGAACTTCTCGTAGACCGCGCGGCTGCCGGTGACGAACTCGCCGGCAACGAACTTGTAGGGACCGGAGCCGATCATCTCCGTCACCTGCTTGGTCGCATCGGTCTGCGCCAGCCGCTCCGGCATGATGAAGGGCGGATTGTCGGCCTTGGAGAGCAGGTCGAGCATCATCGGGAAGGGCCGGGTCAGCTTGATCTCGATGGTGCGCTCATCCGGAGCGCTCCAGGCCTCGACAACCTTGGTTAGCAGCTGCCCGTAGGGATCGCGCTGGCACCAGCGCTTCATGCTCTGGATGCAATCGGCCGGTTTCACCGGCGCGCCGTCATGGAAAGACAGCCCCTCGCGCAGCTTGATGCGCCAGGTCTTGCCGTCGGCCGAGACTTCGTGCCCCTCGGCCATCTGCGGCTGCGGCTTCAGGTCCAGATCGCCGCCATAGAGCGTGTCGAAGACGAAATAGCCGTGATTGTTGGTCACGGTCGCCGTCGTCCAGATCGGATCGAGCGCCGTCAGGTTGGCCTGTGGAACGAACTTCAGAACCGTGGCGCTCTGCGCGGCTGCGGAGCGGGTCAGGCTCGGGCCGGCAATGGCGAGAGCCGCCGTCCCAGTGAGAAAATCGCGACGCTTCATATGTTCTCCCCTCTTATGGTTGGCAGTCGGTGCGTATCGCTCAGGCAAACCCCATGAAATTCGGGCTCTCGCTGATCGGCCGCGCCTTGGCGAGCCTGGCCAGATCCGGAACCGGGCGCGCCGTCAGCGGATCGCCCGCGAGTGCGGCCTCCAAGGCGGCGGCCACCGCCAGCACCTTGGCGTCGCCGCCGCGCGGGCCGACGATCTGCAGCCCGAAGGGCATGCCGTTGCGGTCGAGCCCGACGGGCAGCGAGATCGCCGGATGGCCGACGACGGTGACGGCATAGGCGAGCGCCAGCCAGTGGAAATAGGTCCGTGTCGCCTTGCCGTCGATCTCGGCCGGGAACAGCTCGGTCCAGGGCCGCGGGCTCAGCGTCACCGCCGGCGACAGGATGACGTCGTAGCGCTCGAAGAACTGCTGCCAGCGATCATAGAGCACCGTCTGGTGCTTCATCGCCTTGGTCACGTCGAGGGCGGAATAGCCCAGCCCTTCCTCGACATTGGCGCGGACATTCGGCCCGACCATCTCGGGCGTGTCGCGCACCTTGTCGAGATGGCTCGCGAGGAAGCCGACGGCGCGCAGGACCTCGAAGACCTCGTCCGTTCCCGCACAATCCGGCGTCGCTTCCTCCGCGGCATGGAAGAGATGGCTGAAGGCGCCCGTCTTCTCCGCAAAAACCTGGCTGATGTGACGCTCAGTCGGCGCGAAGCCGAAATCCGGCGTCACCGCGACCTTGAGCGACGCCAGGTCGATCGTCGCCGGCCGGGCGAAATCCTCCGGCCGGCGCACGGCCTTGCCGTGGATCGTCGTGGCAAGAGGATCGCAGGCGCTGTCCGACACCATGGTCGAGAGCAGCAGGCACAGATCAGGCACGTTGCGCGCCATCGGTCCCAGCACCGAAAGCGGGCTCCAGCCCAGTGCGCGCTTGTCGCTCGGAACGAGGCCGGGCGTCGGCCGGAAGCCGACGATGCCGTTGAAGGCCGCCGGATTGCGCAGCGAACCGCCCGTATCCGAGCCGGTCGCGATCGGGACCATGCCGGTGGCCAGCGCCACGCCCGAGCCGCCGGAGGAGCCGGCTGCACTCTTCGAGGGGTCGAAGGGATTTCCGGTCGCGCCGTAGACGGCGTTGCGCGTATTGGCGCCCGCGCCCCATTCGGGACTGTTGGTCTTGCCCGCTATGATCGCACCGGCCTTGCGTACCGAGGCGACGATCAGCTGATCCTCTTTCGGCACGAAATCGCGATAGAGCGCGCTGCCATAGGTGGTGCGCAGTCCCGCGACGTTCTCCAGGTCCTTGATGCCGACCGGCAGGCCGTGCAGCGCACCGAGGCTGTCGCCGCGCGCCGTCGCCTCGTCCGCTGCAGCTGCCGCCTTGCGCGCCGCCTCGTCGTCGCGCGCCACCATCGCATTCACGGCGGGGTCGACCGCATCGATACGGTGGATGCAGCTTTCGAGGAGTTCGCGGGCGGACAACTTCTTGGCGCCGATGAGGGCGCGCGCAGCGACGGCGCTGAGATCGCAGGGTTCAGACAAGGCTCGGTCTCCGTTGCGTACGGCCCCTCGCTAGCGCTATGCCGCACGAGCCGGCGCCTCAGACTAGGCGACGACGGCCATATGTCCATGCGGCGGCGGCGCATGGCCGCCCCTTCCGGGAGAGAGGGCTCATGAGCGACCCGGCCGCCCGGCCCTGGCGGGAAACGAAGGAGGGGATCGCGCTAGATGTCCGCCTGACGCCGCGCGGCGGGCGCGATGCGCTCGACGGCGTCGAGACGCTCGCGGACGGCCGCATCGTCCTGAAGGCCCGTGTCCGCGCTGCCCCGACGGATGGCGAGGCGAATGCCGCGCTCATCCGCTTGCTGGCGAGCGAGCTGCGGCTGCCCCGCTCGCAGCTTGCCATCGTGGGCGGAGCCACCGCACGACTGAAAACCGTGCTCCTTCGAGGTGAAGTTGCCGCCTTGTCGGCGACGCTCGCCCTGTGCCTCGACGGGATCGCCTAGACGGTCTCCCAATTCCGCATCGCAACATCGACTTGACGAAAGCCGCTGTTTCCTGTTCCAGAAGGGTCATGGACAAGCCTGCTGAGCCGTTCCCGCAGCGCCTGACGGAAGGCTACCGTGCCTTCCTCGACGATCGTTTCGTCCGCGAGCAGAGCCGATATGAAGAGCTCGGCGAGCACGGGCAGACGCCGAAGATCATGCTGATCGGCTGCTGCGACTCGCGCGTTTCGCCGGAAGTCATCTTCGATGCGCGGCCGGGCGAGATGTTCGTTGCCCGCAATATCGCGAATCTGATCCCGCCCTTCGCGCCGGACGACCAGCTCCACGGCACCTCGGCGGCGCTCGAATATGCCGTGCAGGCCCTCAAGGTCCAGCACATCGTCGTGCTCGGCCACGGCCGCTGCGGCGGCATCCGCGCCTTCGCCGACGACAGCCAGGAAGCGCTCTCGCCGGGCGATTTCATCGGCAAATGGATCACCCTGATCGGCCCGGCGGCCGAACGCACCGGCGGGCGCGGCCGCAACGAGAGCTTCGACGACTATCTGCACCGGCTGGAGCTGGCCTCGATCCAGCAATCGCTCGCCAATCTCCGCACCTTCCCCTGCGTCCAGATTCTGGAGAGCAAAGGCCGGCTGCATCTGCATGGCGCCTATTTCGCCGTCGCCTCCGGCGTGCTGATGATCCTCGACCCGGTCACCGGCCAATTCATCCCGGCCGTCGGCGAGATGCCCAAGCGCGTCCAGCAGATCCGCTGCTCAGAGGCGTGAGCGCTGTACTTCATGCTCGGGCTTGACCCGAGCATCTCGGAAACCAGCTGCTCCGACCCTGAGATTCTCGGGGCTGCGCTTCGCTCGGCCCGAGGGTGCTTCGGCACCGGCTGCGCCTCACTCTCCATCCGCCAGCGGGTGGAGATCGCGCACCATGCTCTTCAGCCGCTCATCGAGGACATGGGTGTAGATCTGCGTCGTCGCGATATCGGCATGCCCCAGCAGTTCCTGCACCACCCTGAGATCGGCGCCGTTCTGCAGCAGATGACTGGCGAAGGCGTGGCGCAGCACGTGGGGGCTGAGCGCCGCGGCTGAAAGCCCCGCCGCTCCACCAAGCGTCTTGAGATCGCGCGCGAAGACCTGGCGCGTCAGGTGCCCGCTCTCGCCATCGGATGGGAACAGCCAGCGCCCTTCGGCCTGCCCGGCCTCCGTCAAAGCCGCCAGCCAGTCGCGCGCGGCCTGGCGTGCCGCCTCGTTCAGCGGCACCAGCCGTTCCTTGTCGCCCTTGCCGCGCACGATCAGGAAGCGTTCGCGCGTCGTCGCGGCCGAGCGTGGCAGCGCGATCAGCTCGGAGACGCGCAGGCCCGTGGCGTAGAGCATCTCGACGAGGCAACGCATCCGCAGCGCCTTCAGCCGGGCTGCCGTCGTTGCGCCCTCCTGCGAACAAGCCGCCCGCGCAACGTCAAGCAACCGGTCGACATCGCCGACAGAGACCACCTTCGGGAGCGGTCGCCCCTGGCGCGGCCCCGAGATCGCGGCGGTCGGGTCGGTCCCGGCGAGCCCCTCGGTGTAGAGGAAGCGGTGGAACTGCCGGACGGCGGACAGCCTGCGCGCGGCGGACGAGGCCTTGAGCCCGCGCTCCGAAAGGTCCGCCAGCCAGCCGCGAATGTCCGCGGCGGTCGCGTCTCCCGGCGCCTTGCTGCCAAGGAATTCGAGATAATCCTCGACATCGCGCTCATAGGCGTCGAGCGTATTGCGCGCCGCGCCGCGCTCGGCTGCGAGCATGTCGAGGAAGGTATTCAGCCGCTGGCGCGACAACCGGCTCATTTCGGCTGGAGTTTCGAAGGCGGCACGATCTCGACTATCTCGCGCTGCACCGGTTGCACGAAGGTGACGAGCGCCACCATGCCACCGAAGACCAGACCGGCGATGATCGCGACGAAGGCGAGAAAACGGAATAACGTCGGCACGTCGGGCGGACTTTCGCAATCGCGCGATCTTGGGCCGAGTCACTATCCGCGATGCCGTCCACATCGCGCAAGGGCTGGCACGCCACAGCTGCGTGCAAAGCGCGGCCAAAAAGCCATGACGAAGGCATGACGCGGCCGGCAGCTGCGTGCTACAGCCCTCCCAGGGAAAATAGATTGATGACCGCCGCTGCCACCATCGCTGCCCCGGACATGGCCGATCTCCGCACCGCCCTCGGCGGGCGCACCATCGTGCTCGTCGGCATGATGGGCTCCGGCAAGAGCTCCGTCGGGCGCCGGCTGGCCTCGCGGCTCGGCATGCCTTTCATCGACGCCGATGTCGAGATCGAGACAGCGGCCCGCATGACGATCCCCGAGATCTTCGAGCAGCGTGGCGAGGCCGAATTCCGCCAGGGCGAGCGACGCGTGATCAGCCGCATCCTGGAGACGCAGTCGCCAGTCGTGCTGGCGACTGGCGGCGGTGCCTTCATGAATGCCGACACGCGTGAGCGAATCAAGCAGTTCGGCATCTCGATCTGGCTCAAGGCCGAGCCGGACGTGCTGATGCGCCGCGTCCGCAAACGCTCGAACCGCCCCCTGCTTCAGACTGCCGATCCGGAGGCGACACTGCGCCGGATGCTGGCCGAACGCGAGCCCGTCTATGCCCTCGCCGATCTTACCATTCTGTCGAGCGACGAGCCTCACGAAGTCGTGGTCGGCGATACCATTGCCGCATTGGGCGGCTATCTGCGCCTGACGGCCGGAGAATAAACGTCATGAACGCCACCCTGACCGAGAAGGCCGGCGCGCGGATCGTCGTCCCCGTCGCGCTCGAAGGCCGCGCCTACGACATCCATATCGGCCGCCACCAGCTCTGCGAGGCGGCGGCGCTGATCGCCGCTTTCGCGCCCGGCGCCAAGGTCGCCCTCGTGACCGATACCAGCGTGGCCGCCCTGCATGGCGCCGCCTTCGAGACCTGCCTCCACCAGGAAGGGATCACGGCGACCCGCATCACCATTCCGCCGGGCGAGGGTTCGAAATCCTATGCCCAGTTCATCGCGCTCTGCGACGCGCTGCTGGCGGCGAAGATCGAGCGCAACGACCTCGTCATCGCCTTCGGCGGCGGCGTCGTCGGCGATCTCACCGGCTTCGCGGCGGCGGTGCTGCGGCGCGGCGTGCGTTTCGTGCAGGTACCGACCACGCTGCTCGCCCAGGTCGATTCCTCGGTGGGCGGCAAGACCGGCATCAACTCGCCGCATGGCAAGAACCTGATCGGCGCCTTCCATCAGCCTGCGCTCGTGATCGCCGACACCGCTCTGCTCGACACGCTGAGCGAGCGTGAGTTCAAGGCCGGCTATGCCGAGGTGGTAAAATATGGGCTGATCGACGATCCCGATTTCTTCGACTGGTGCGAAGCCAATTGGAGCCGCGTCATCGCCGGCGGACCGGAGCGCGACCATGCCGTCGCCGTCTCCTGCCGCGCCAAGGCGGCGATCGTCGCCCGCGACGAGCGCGAGGAAGGTGATCGCGCCCTGCTCAATCTCGGCCACACCTTCGCCCATGCGCTGGAGCGGCTGACCAACTACGATTCCAGCCGCCTCGTCCATGGCGAGGCCGTCGCTATCGGGCTCGCGCTCGCCTTCCGCTTCTCGCAACGCCTCGGCCTCTGCGCGGGACAGGATGCCGGGCGTGTCGCGCGCCATCTCGACCATGTCGGCCTGCCAAGCCGTTTGCAGCAGGTGCCCGGCGGCGCCGGCACCGCCGATGAGATCGTCAGCGCCATGACGCAGGACAAGAAGGTCAAGCGCGGCGTGCTGACTTTCATTCTCACTCGCGGCATCGGCAAGAGCTTCATCGCGCCGGGCGTCGCTGCCGACGAGGTGCGCGGCTTCATCGAGGCCGAACTGGCAGCGTAAGGCTGGCGCACCGACTCAGGCGAGGCCGGACTTCGCAAGGAAATCGGTCGCGCGGTAGCCGGACTCCACGCCCTTCACGATCATCGCGACGCTGAGCGAGTTCTCCGTCCGCAGCGGCAAGATATCGCGATAACTCGGCGAGTCGTACCAGGCGCGCGCCCGCTCCAGATCGGGAAAGGCGATGATCACGAGATCGCCCGGCCACGGCCCCTCGATGATCTCCGGCGTCGCGCCATGGATCAGGAACCGACCCTCATAGGGAACAAGCGTCGCGTCGATGCGCCGGATGTAGTCGATGATCTCCGGCCCGAGCCGGACATCCTGCAGATGGGCGATGGCGTAGGCGGCCATGATCATCTCCGTTGAAAGGCCACCGATGGCAGCCGTCGCGGGAGACCATGTCGCGCCGGGCGGCGCGGGTCGATTACCTCTCGGGTTATCGCGTCCCCGTCAGGGGCTGAACACCAGCACCAGGAAGACGAAGAACACAGCGAGATGCACCGCCCCTTCCAGCATCGTGGTGCGCGTGCCCGTAAAGGTCAGCGTCGAGAGCAGCAGCGTCATGGCGGCGATCACCATGTTCGTCCCCGACAGGCCGAGCACAACCGGCTGACCGGTGAAGACGCCGATCAGCAACACCGCCGGTACCGTCATGCCGAGCGTCGAGGCCGCCGCGCCCAGGCACAGATTGACCGCGCGCTGGAGTTGATTGGCGGTGATCGCCCTCAGTGCCGCGATGCATTCCGGCGTGAACACCACCATAGCGATCAGGATGCCGCCGAGCGCCGTCGGGGCGCCGAGCTGGGCAATGCCGAAATCGAGCACCTTCGCCAGGCTCTTCGAGAGGATGACGATCGGCAGGATGTTGGCGAGCAGCAGGCCGACGCGCGGCAGCAATTCACCGGCGGAAGACAGTGAGGTCGGCCCGCCCTCGGCGACGGCCACGGCAGACGCCGGCTTGCCGTCCTCCTCGGGCTCCCGGAAGAACATGCTGTGCCGGCCCGTCTGGAGCGCGAGGAAGGCGCCGTAGAGGGCGACCGTGAAGATCGAGAAGGCGATCGCCTGGAACGAGGTCAGCGTCCCGTCGGGCGTCGAGGTGGTGAAGTTCGGCAGGAAAAGCGGGATCACCGTCAGCGGGATGATGACGGCCAGATAGGAAGAGGCGCCCTTCAGGTTATAGCGCTGCTGAAAATGCCTCAGGCCGCCGATGAGCAGCCCGACGCCGACCACGCCGTTGAGCACGATCATCAGCACCGCGAACATCGTGTCGCGTCCGAGCGTCGGCGCGCCCTTGGCGCCCAGCATGACGGCGCCCACCAGCGCCACCTCGATGATGACGATCGAGAGGGTCAGGATCAGCGTGCCATAGGGCTCGCCCAGTCTCTCGGCCAGTTCCTCGGCCTCGTGCACGACGCCGAAGGACGCCCAGACGATGATGCCGAGCAGCCAGAAGAACAGCAGCAGCGACGGCAACGGCGCGCCAAGCTGGCCAAGCAGGGTGTCGCCGAACAGCAGAAAAGCGGCAACCGAAAGCCAGGCACAGGCAAGGCGAAGGATCATCATCGTCGTCGTCACACGGAAGTTCTGTTGCGGGAAGGGCGCGATCTAATAAGCGGGAAAGGCGACATCGGCGCAACGGCTGATGTCGCATGCGACCTTCGCGACAGCCTTCCGAGAGCCGGCGGCGTATCAGCCGGCGCTGATTTTTTGCGCCAGCGGACTGGCATCGCTTTCGGCGAGCGGCGCCGGATTGTCGGTGACGAGATACTGCGCCCGCGCCAGCGCCGCGAAGCGCCCGCCCTTGGCGACGAGCTCGTCGAAGGTGCCCATCTCCTCGACCTGCCCCTGCTCGAAGACGAGGATGCGGTCGGCATTGCGGATGGTCGCGAGGCGATGCGCGATGACGAAGGTGGTGCGCCCTTTCATCACCTCTTCCAGCGCCTTCTGCAGCTTCACCTCGGTCGCCGCGTCGAGGGCGGAGGTCGCCTCGTCGAGGATCAGGATCGGCGGGTTCTTGAGCAGCGCGCGCGCGATCGAGATGCGCTGGCGCTCGCCGCCGGAGAGCGTGCGGCCGCGCTCGCCGACGAGGGTGTCGAGGCCGTCGGCCTGGCGCGCCATCACCTCGGTCGCCTGGGCGCGGTCGAGCGCCTGCATCAGCTCGGCATCGCTCGCCTCCGGCTTGCCGACCAGCAGGTTCTCGCGGATCGAGCGCGCGAACAGCATCGGCTCCTGGAAGACGACGCCGATATTGCGCCGGAGCGACAACAGCGAGATGTCGCGGATGTCCAGGCCATCGACCGTGATCCGCCCCGACTGCGGATCGAAGGCACGGTGCAGCAGCCCCAGCGTGGTCGATTTGCCCGAGCCGGTCGAGCCGACGACCGCGATGGTCTCGCCGGGCCTAACCGAGAAGGAGACGTCGCGCACCGCGGCGCGCTTGCCGTCATAGGAGAAGGAGACGTCCTCGAAGGCGACGGCGCCGCTGAGTCGGCCGGGGTCCGGAGCGTTCGGCAGGTCGCGCACGGTCGGCAACGTGTCGAGGACTTCGAAGAACTCGCGCATCTTCGGCGCCTGCATGAAGATGAAGTTCACGAAGGCGACGATCTGCTCGAGACGCCCAACCAGCATCGTCGCGAAACCCATGAAGGTGACGATCTCGCCGACAGTGGTCTGGCCGTGCATCAGGAGCCAGGTGCCGACAATGAAGATCGCCAGCACCGTCAGCGTCGCCGAGGCCCGCGTCGCGACATTGGCCACCGCCCACCAGGACAGCACCGGCAGTTGCGCGTTGAGGAGGTTCGTGATGGTCGAGCGCAGGCCGCGCACCTCGGCCTCGATGCGGGTGAAACTCTGGATCACCGGCACGTTGCCGAGCGCGTCCGAAGCGCGTTCGGCCAGGCTGGAATGATACGATTCGACACTGCGCTGGAGCTGGTCGGTCCGCCGCAGCACGAAGGCCGTCAGCGAGCCGAACAGGATGACGAGGGCGATCAGCAGCAGGCCGAGTTGCCAGTTCTTCCAGATGGTGAAGGGCAGCAGCACGAACAGCGCGACGATCGAGGCGCAATGCTCGCGGAAGAAGGAGAGCCAGAGCGCCCACATCGCGCTGGCGCCGTCGAGCATCACTTTGAGCACGCGGCCGGAATGGGTCTGCGTGTGATAGGCGAGCGGCAACGTCAGCGCATGCTCGAAATATTGCGCCATCACCGCGAGCCGGCGGCGATGGGCGAGCTTGTCGGCATGGAGCGCGACGAAGACGCCGAGCCCGATATTGGTGAGGCCGAAGCCGACCCAGGCGAGGATCAGATAGTCGATGCTGTCCCAGGTCAGCTTGCCGCCGGACATCTGGATCGTGGTCAGCCGGTCGATCAGCGTGCCGAAGAGCATCGGCTCTGCGAAGGCGACCGCGGCCAGCAGGACATTGGCCAAGGCCAGGATGAGACCCAGCCGCCTTTCCGGGCCGAGTTCACCGAGGACACGGGCATAGAGCGAAAGAAGCGACATCGCCCAGAGCTTTAGCCGAATGGGCGCAGCGGGCAAGCGGTCAACCTCAACGCTTCCTTCAAGAGCTGATCATTGTCGTTAATCCAGGTCTCGGCATTGCGGCAGCGCTTGTCCGGGTGATCGCTGCGCCGAGGTGCTGTCATGGATCCTGCTACGGGCATCGGCTTTTTCGCCGGCATCGGCGTGCGCGTCGGCCTGATCATGCTCGATGGCGGTAACTTCAAGGCCTATTGCGACGTCCAGGCAGTGATCGTGATCATCGGCGGCGCGACCGCCGCGACGATGATCCGCTTTCCGTTTTCCGTCATCCTGCACGGCCTGCCGATGGGCATGCGCTTCGCGTTCACGATGAGCGCAAGCCACCCGCACGAGCTGATCGACGAGATCACCCGCCTCGCCGAGATCGCGCGCAAGAGCGGGCCGGTCGCACTCGAAAGCGTCGAGATCTCCGATCCCTTCCTCACCCAGCGACTGCGCTACATCGCCGACGGGCACGACCAAGAATTCATCCGCGGGCCGAGGCGCCGGCGTTGCCGAACGGCCTCAAGCCGTGAGCGTGAAAGCAGACGCCCGGGCTTGCCCCGAGCATCTCACGACAACAAGGCACAGATTTCCGAGAGGCTTAGATCAAGCCTGAGCAGGACGGAGAACCTCCACCAGCGCTTCGGCAGTCACCTCGGCCATCGCCATCTGCAATTTGTAGGCGCGGGTCTTCTCTCCCGGCTTCATCACCAGGATCACCGTCTCGCTGCCCGGGCAGGCAGGGTCGGCACAGAGAATCTCGTTGGCGGCGATCGCCGCCGTCTCGGGAAGGCCGAGCAGCTCCCTCACCAGCATCTTCAACCGGTCGGCCGCAGCCTTCGCCTCGGCTTTCGCGTCACCGCCCTTGCGGGCCTCAGCTTTGCCGAAAAGCCCGAAGCGCATGCGGTTCTCAGCTCGGCAGGACCAGCACGCCGGCGGCACCGTCCTCGGCACCGAAGGCGAGCCGCTTGCCGCCCTTGTCCCAGGCGAAGGCGCTGATGCCGCTGTCGCGTTCGGCCGGCCGCACCAGCAGTTCGGAGCCGTCGGTCAGCCGCACCAGCAGGATGCAGCCATCATCGTAGCCGATCGCCAGCACCAGCGCGCCCGGGTGGAAGGCAACGCGGGTGACGCGGGCACGGCGCACGCCGCATTCGCGCGGCGCCTTGCCCTGTGGGCCATCGCCCTGGAACGGCCAGACGATCGCCCCATCCGCCCCGCTTGAGGCGAGCCAGAGCCCGTCATGCGACCAGGACAGCGAGCGCGGCTTCGCCGGATAGCCGGTCATCCGCATATGGCCGGGCTTGTCGCCGAGCTTCCAGCCATGCAGCGCATTCTCCTGCATCGAGCTGACGATGAAGCGCCCGTCCTGCGACCAGACGACGTCGAGGTGCGAGCCCTTCCATTCCAGGAATTCCGGCGTCGCCTCGGTGTTGGGATACCAAAGCGAAACACCGTTCATCTGCGCGATGGCGAGGCGGTAGCCCTTCGGCGCGAAGACGAGGCCCTGCGGCGTGCTCGCGGCCTCCAGCGTGCGGACGCGGCCCTTCTCGTCGCGGGCCTGCACGGTCTTGCCGCTGTTCCAGGCGAGGTTGCCCGAGGCCGACAGCGTGATCGCGTCGATCCAGCGCCGCTTGGGGTCCTTCGCCAGCTCTTCCGGCTCGCCTTCGATCCGGGTTGCGACGACGCGCCCGTCATCGCCGCCGGTAATGAGCCGATCGGCATCGCTCGTCGCCGACAGGATGCCGCCGGCATGGGCCTCGACCATATCGGTCGCGCCGTCGCGCCAGCGCAGCACGCGCCCGTCGGCGAGCGCGAGCGCGAGCCCCTGCTTCAGCCAGCGAGCGGCGACGACATGCGTCTCCGCGGCGATCGGGGTGACATGCTCGCGCAGCGAGACGGGTGGAGTCATCGTCGTCATGGCCGGGGTCTAACGCAGCTCGCGTTCGATGAAAACCGCGACGTCATCCCGGGCGACCGAAGGAAGACCCGGGATCCATTCCGGAACGCCTCCGATGAAGGCTCCGGCATGTATCCCGGATCGGCGCCGCTCACGCGGCTTGTCCGGGATGACCGCGTTGGAGGTAGGAGCCCTCAGGCCGCGCAGGCTTCAAACCCCCTGCGCAATTCGTTCTCGTTGAGACCGCGCCCGATGAAGACGAGGCGGCTCTCGCGGGTCTCGCCATCCTTCCAGTCGCGCTGCAGGTCGCCGTCCAGGATCATGTGCACGCCCTGGAAGACGAAGCGGCGCGGCTCGTTCTTGAAGGCGAGGATGCCCTTGGAGCGCAGGATGTTCGGACCCTGGATCTGGGTGAGGTCGTTGATCCACGGCATGAACTTCTCGGGATCGACATCGCCGGGCACGGTCAGCGAGATCGAGCGCACATCCTCGGCATGGTGATGGTGATGCCCAGCCTCGAGGAAATCCGGCTCGATGTCGAGGATGCGGTCGAGGTCGAAGGCGTTGCGGTCGAGCAAGGCGGCGATATCGACATTGGCGCGCTCGGCCTTGTGCAACTTGGCATAGGGGTTGATCGCGCGGATCGCGGACTCGACATCGGCCAGCTCTTCCGCGGTCACGAGATCGGTCTTGTTGAGAACGATGACATCGGCGAAGGCGATCTGGTTCTTCGCTTCGGGCGCGTCCTTCAGCCGGTCCTTGAGCCACTTCGCGTCGGTGACGGTGATGACGGCATCGAGGCGGGTCGCGTCGCCGACATCCTGGTCGACGAAGAAGGTCTGCGCGACCGGGGCAGGATCGGCGAGGCCGGTGGTCTCGACGATGATCGCGTCGAACTTGCCCTTGCGCTTCATCAGCCCGTCGAGAATGCGGATCAGGTCGCCGCGCACGGTGCAGCAGATGCAGCCGTTGTTCATCTCGAAGATTTCCTCGTCGGCGCCGACGATGAGGTCGCCATCGATGCCGGCCTCGCCGAACTCGTTGACGATGACGGCGAATTTCTTGCCGTGGTCCTCGGTCAGGATGCGGTTGAGGAGCGTGGTCTTGCCGGCGCCCAGATAGCCGGTGAGCACCGTGACGGGGATTTTCTCGGACATGGCTTGACCTGAATGACTGCGACGCAAGGACGACACCGCCCGGTCAGGCCGGGCCGGCGGTCAGCGCCTTTTCGATTTCGCTTATATTGTGCTTCATCATCTGGATGTAAGTCCCCGCCGGGCCGCTCTCGGCCGAGAGCGCATCCGAATAGAGCCGGCCGCCGACCTTGGCCCCGCTTTCACGGGCGATCTGCTCGACGAGGCGCGGATTGGTGACGTTTTCGAGGAAGACCGCCGGAATCTTCTGCGCCTTCACCTGCCGGATGATGCGGGCGACGTCCCTGGCAGAAGCTTCGGCCTCGGTCGAAACGCCCTGCGGCGCGACGAATTCGATACCATAGGCCTTCACGAAATAGCCGAAGGCATCATGCGTGGTGATCGCCTTGCGCCGCTCGGCCGGGATGCGCGCGACCGAAGCCTTCACCTCGCCTTCGAGCCCGTCCAGCGCCGCAAGATAGGTCGTGGCGTTGGCGTCGTAGGTAGCCTTGCCGGCGGGGTCGGCCATGCTCAGTGCATCGCGGATGTTGGCGACATAGGTCTTCGCATTGGCGATGCTCTGCCAGGCATGGGGGTCGTCATGGCCGTGGGCATGCGCATGACCACCCTTGCCGCGATCGTCATGGTCGTCATCGGCCTCGAGCGGCGTGATCCCCTTCGTCGCCTCGGCCAGCGTCGCCTTGGTGCCGGAGGATTTCACGAGACGCGGCAGCCAGCCCTCGAAATGCAGCCCGTTGACGACGACGAGCTTCGCAGCCGACATCGCCTTCGCATCGGCCGGGGTCGGCGAATAGACGTGGGCGTCGCCGTCCGGCCCAACCAGAGTCGTCACGTTGACGCGGTCGCCGCCGACCTGCCGGACGAAATCGCCGAGGACCGAGAAGCTCGCGACCACCGGCAGCTTCTCCTGCGCGAAGGTACTGAGCGGCGCGGCGGCTGCGGCGAGCCCGAAGGCGAGGCCGGCGACGAGGGCGCGACGGTTGGGCACTGGCAACTCCACAAAATGAAACGATATAACGTTTCTATCTCTGGAGATGGGCGCGAGGCAAGAGGCGACGCGCAAGTCCGTCCTGCGAGCCGAACAGGAGCGAGCCGATATAGATCGCGCCGGCCGCGAGGATGATCGAGGGGCCGGCAGGCAGGCTTGAACCGGCCGCGTAGGACGTCACCAGCCCGGCATAGCCCGAGACCATGCCGAAACCGGCCGCGAGCAGCAGCAGGCGCGTGATATCGGCCGTCCAGAAGCGCGCAGCCGCGGCCGGCAGCATCATCATGCCGACGGCGAGCAAGGTCCCCAGCGCATGGAAACCGGCGACGAGGTTGAGCACGACGAGCGCGAGGAAAGTCAGATGCACGATGCCTCCGGAGCGGCTGACCGAGCGCAGGAAGCCGGGATCGACGCATTCCAGCACCAGCGGCCGGTAGAGCGCCGCCAGCGACAACAGCGACACGGTCGCGACACCGGCGAGCAGGATCAGCACCTGGTCGTCGAGCGCCAGGACATTGCCGAAGAGCACATGCAGCAGGTCGATCGCCGACCCCCGCAGCGAGACGATGGTGACGCCCAGCGCCAGCGAGATCAGATAGAAGGCAGCGAGCGAGGCATCCTCCTTGAGCACCGTCGCCCGCGCCACCGCCCCGGCAGCGAGCGCCACGGCGAAGCCGGCCGCGAGCCCACCGATGGTCATCGCCGGCAGCGAGAAGCCGGCGACAAGATAGCCCAGCGCCGCGCCCGGCAGGATGGCATGCGCCATGGCGTCGCCTGTCAGGCTCATTCGCCTGAGCATCAGGAAGACGCCGATGGGCGCCCCCGAAACGGAGAGCGCCACCACGCCGACAAGCGCGCGCCGCATGAAGTCGAACTCGGCGAAGGGGCCGATGAAGAGATCGTAGAGCATGAAACGCTATTTCCAGGTCATCTCGGACGACCGCAGGGAGACCCGGGATCCATGCCTGAACCTCGTTCAGCAGCGCTCAGGCATGGATCCCGGGTCTTCGCTTCACTACGCCCGGGATGACCGAGCACTTGTCATTGGGTTGGGGGAGGCGCTGGGGCGGTGGTTACGCCGCGTCGCGCTGGCAGGGAGCGGCGTGACTGTCGAAGGCCTCGACCATGCGCCGCGCCTTCAGCAGGTTCTCTGGCGTCAGCACTGCGCCGGTCTCGCCCCAGGCGACAACCTCTCGCGCCAGCAGCAGCGTCTGCGGAAAGGCTTGCAGCACCGTTTCGATATCGTGCAGCACGGCGACGACCGTGCGGCTCTCGCCATGCCAGCGCCGCACCAGTTCCAGCAGGTCGGCGGTGGTGCGTGCATCGATGGCGGTGAAGGGCTCGTCGAGCAGGATGACATCGGCGTCCTGCAGCAGGAGCCGCGCGAACAGCGCCCGCTGCATCTGGCCGCCGGAGAGCGTACCGATCGGCCGGCGCTCGAAGCCGGTCAGGCCCACAGCCGCGATGGCATGCTCGATCTTGTGCACGGCCCCGGCCCCGATGCGGCCGAAGATACCCGCCCGGTTCCAAAGGCCCATGGCGACAAGATCGTAGACATGGATCGGGAAGGAGCGGTCAAGATCCGCCGATTGCGGGAGATAGGCGAGCCGCTTGCCCTTGGCCAGCGCAACCCCGCCGGAAAGCGGGGCGAGCGCCCCCGCGATGCCCTTGAGCAGGGTCGACTTGCCGGCACCGTTCGGGCCGACGATGGCGGTGAGGCTGCCGGTTTCGATCTCGCCCGAAAGGTGATGCACCGCCGGATGACGGTCATATCCCAGAGTCAGATCTGTCAGGCGGATGGCGGACATCAACGCTACTCGATCAAAGGATCACGGCCAGCGTCGCCAGCCACAGCATGGCGACGACGAGCGCTGCGAAGCCAAGCCGCGCCCGCGCGGACATCCGCAGCAGCGAGAAGCCGGGCTCGGTCGCGACGGCATGGGAGTGATTGTGACTCTGCGACGGCATATGCACTGCTATAATATTACATTCGCCGCGGCGCAATGGCGGTCTGCCCGGCTGCCACGGCATCGCAGCGAAATCGCTTGCATCAAGCGAGATTTTTGTACTCTATCTGTTCTAATTGGCCGGGGGGCTTATCATGACGTTGCCGGTGCTTGCGGTCGCGGGCGCGACCTTGCGTGATCTCGGGCGCTTTCTGCTGCGCCATCCCTTAACGGTTCTGGTCGCGACGATATGTACGATCCCGATCCACCATCGACTTGTCCTGGTGGAACTGGCGGGGCAAGACGCGCCATCGCTCGAAAACTTCGCGACGTCGTGGCTCCTGAACGTCTCGTCGGCGATCCTCTGGCTGCCGCTTTGCCTCCTTGCAGTACGGGAGATCGTCCTGGGGCGGAACGTGGATTTCCGGATCGGCGCACCTTCATTCGCGACTTTGCGGTACGGCGCCTACAACGTCGTGGCGCTCTCGGCCATGCTGGTGATTTCAAGCGACGTACCGGCATCTCCGGTCATCATGGCTGCGAAGTTGGTTTTCGCGATAGCGTTGAGCTGGATCCTGCTGAGGACGACGCTGGTATTCAGTGCCCTCGCGCTCGGTAGGCAGGATCTCGGCGTCGCCCAGTCCATCGCAAGAACGGATGGGCTGACATGGCAGCTCCTCGCCATCGTCGTCGTGCCGGTGGCCGCAACGATGGTGGGTATCTTCGCGATCATGATCACCATGACGGGCATCTTGGATGTCGACGACGGCGACGCCTATATCTACCCGCTCGCCTTCGTGGGTGTTGCAAGCCAACTCGGCGTTCTCGGGATTGCGATCGCCGGGGCGCATGTCTATCGCCTGCTCGAAAGCTAGCGTTCCTCAGAACGGGAGATACTGGTAGAGCCAGGTCTCGGTCAGGACCGTGTCGCCGGCCTTGAGATAGCAGCGCAACTCGACCGGTTCACTGCCGCCGACCGTAAGGTCGAACTGGGCGCGCCAGTGGCCGGGGACATCGTCCGGCATCGCCTCGGCGAAGACGTAGGAGAAGCTGCCGCGCGAGGCGGAAAGCACCACCTCCGGCTTCACGCCGAAGGGAATCGTCTCCAATGCCGGGCCGAGGAACTCGACCATGAACTTGCGCACGCCCTTTGGACGCGCCGTCCCGGGCTGGCCGCCATTTCCCAACCGCGTCGCGACGACCCGGCCGAGCGTGGTCGGAAAGGGTTCGTCGGCGAGCCAGTGCAGCGTGTAGCGGTAGTTATAGGCATTGCCGGCTCGGGCCGAGGCCTCCGGCACCCACATCGCGACGATGTTGTCGTGGATCTCGTCGTCGGTCGGGATCTCGATCAGCTGAACCGAGCCCCTGCCCCAATCGCCTTCCGTCTCGACCCAGAGGCTCGGGCGGCGCTCGTAGAGCACGCCGTCCAGGTAGTGCCCGACTTCTCGATCGCGCTGCATCAGCCCGAAGCCGCGCGGATTGTTGTCGACGAAGGCCGAGGCGATGGTGCGCGGCGGATTGTTGAGCGGCCGCCAGGCGCGCTCGCCCGGCCCCGTCCAGAGCGCAAGCCCGTCGGAATCATGGACCTCCGGGCGCCAGTCGATCGCCGTCGGCTTCAATGTCTCCGAATACCAGAACATCGAGGTCAGCGGCGCGATGCCGAGCCGCTCGACATCCTTGCGCAGATGGATCGCGGTTTCGATCTCCATGGTGACGCCCTTGCCGCGATGCATGCGGAAGCGATAGGCGCCGGCCACGCTCGGCCCCGAGATCAGCGCATAGACCGTGACGTATTCGGCCCCGTCCTTCGGCGTCTCCAGCCAGATATGGGTGAAGTCAGGGAATTCCTCGGACCGGCCCGCGACCGCCGGGTCGATGGCGAGGCCACGCGCCGAGAGGCCGTACTGATAGAGCTCGCCGATGGCGCGGAAATAGGACGCGCCGAGGAAGGCGACCCAGTCGTTCTTCTTCCAGTCGAGCGTCTCACCCTTGCGGCCGGGATGGCCACTGCGGCTTTCCTGGAAGCGGAAGCCGGCGAAGCCAGCCCCTGTCGGCAGCCCGCGCGCCGGCGAGTCGGCCGGCATCTCGAAATAGCTCTCGTCGTAGATGATCTCGCGCGCCCGGCCAGCCTCGACGACATGCATCCGCACCGGCTTCTGGAAATAGCGGCCGAGATGGAAGAAGGTCACCGGCCAGGGCGACGGCCCGTTCGCCCACAGCGCCATCTCCGGCTTGAACCTGATCTTTCCATGGGCGTCGTAATCGATCCGCTGCAGCACGTCCGGCCGCGGGCTGGGCGGCGGTTGATATTCCTGCGCCGCCATCTGCTTCGCCTGCGCCTTCAGCGCCTCGAAGGTGAAGTCCTCGGCCTGACCGAGCTTGAGCCCTTGCTGAGCCAGCGCCTCCGGCGTGAACCCGAGCGCCGCCAGCGTCGCCGTTGCGCCCGCGCCTGTGAGAAGAGTCCGTCGATCGAGGCGAAACCTCTGGTTGCTGCCCTGTCCGGCGCGGTTATCCATGTCGTTCCTGATAGCCTGTTGTCCCGTTGCCCGGCTGGCCCGCTCCCGGGGAAAGAGCAGCCGCGCGAAGCGGGAGATAGTCAGCCAATCATGGCGAAACCAGTCCGGGGCTTGGGCTAAAGGCGAAAAGCGCGGGGCGCCGTCGTGCTTTCACTTTCACCGGCAGCATGCTCTAAAATGCGCGACAACCGGCCGTACGAGCCGGAGGCTTTCCAGGGAGACATCATGAAAACGCTGTTCCGCGCCCGGAACCTTGCCGGCCTCGCCGCCGCTGTCGCGCTCGCCGCCGCCCCGGTGAAAGCCAGTGCCCAGGACTTCATCAACATCCTGACCGGCGGCACCTCCGGCGTGTATTACCCCATGGGCGTCGCGCTCTCGAAGATCTATGGCGAGAAGATCCAGAACGTCCGGCCGACCGTGCAGGCGACCAAGGCCTCTGTCGAGAATCTCGTGCTGCTGCAGCAGGGCCGCGGCGAGATCGCCTTCACGCTCGGCGATTCGCTCGACGCCGCCTGGAAGGGCGACGAGGAAGCCGGCTTCAAGGCGCCGCTAAAGAAGCTGCGCGGCATCACCGCGATCTATCCGAACTATGTCCAGATCGTCGCCTCGAAGGAGAGCGGCATCAAGACGCTCGCCGATCTCAAGGGCAAGCGCCTCTCGGTCGGCGCGCCGAAATCCGGCACCGAGCTCAACGCCCGCGCCATCCTCGCGGCCGCCGGCATCACCTACAAGGACCTCGGCAAGATCGAGTACCTGCCCTTCGCCGAATCGGTCGAACTGATGAAGAATCGCCAGCTCGATGCCACCCTGCAATCGGCCGGCCTCGGCGTCGCTTCGCTGCGCGACCTCGCGACCTCCGTCGAGATCAACGTCGTCGAGGTGCCGAAGGCGGTCATCGACAAGGCCGGGCCGCCCTTCATCAGCGCCCCGATCCCGGCCAACACCTATACCGGCCAGACAAGCGACGTGAACACGGCCGCCGTGGTCAACTACCTCGTCACTCATGAGGGCGTGAAGGAGGAGCTCGTCTACCAGATGACCAAGAACGTCTTCGAGAATCTCGGCGATCTCGCCGCCTCGCACTCGGCCGGCAAGGAGATCAAGCTGGAGAAGGCGCTCGACGGCATGCCCGTGCCGCTGCATCCGGGCGCGGCGCGCTATCTCAAGGAAAAGGGCCTGAAGGCCGGTTCGTAGAACGTCATTCTCGGGCTTGTCCCGAGAATCTCATGACCAGTTCGCTGGTTTCCGAGATGCTCGGGTCAAGCCCGGGCATGACGGCGGTCGGCTTTCGAGGGTAGCGCGATGACACAGCAGACCTCCGTGACGGGAGCCGACACCGACCGGCTGCACGAACTCTCCGGCGCCACCCCGGTTCCGATCGAGCATCCCGATCTCGACAATTTCGAGCACGGCTTTCCGCCCGGCTTCGGCCCAGGCGGCTGGGGGCTCTTCGCCTATGCTCTGGCGATCGCCTTCGCCGCCTTCCAGATCGCGATCTCCGCCTGGAACTTCCTGCCGAGCCAGGCGGCGCGCGGCGTCCATGTCGGCTTCCTGCTGCTGCTCTCTTTCGGCCTCGTCGCCAATTTCCGGGCGAAGGATACGCCCGGCCGGCTGCTCGGCTGGGCGCTTGGCATCCTCGGCTTCGGCGTCGGCCTGTATCAATGGATCTTCTATGCCGACCTGATCCTGCGTGACGGCGACCCTTCGAGCATGGACCTCGTCGTCGGCACGCTGCTGATCGTCCTGGTCTTCGAGGCGGCGCGCCGGCTGATGGGCAATGCCCTGCCGATCATGTGCGGCGTCTGCCTGCTCTACTGGTTCTTGGGCCAGTACCTGCCTGCGCCCTTCAACCATCGCGGCTATGGCTTCGACCAGATCATCGGCCATCTCTCCTTCGGCACGGAGGGCTTCTACGGCACGCCGATCTACGTCTCCGCGACCTACATCTTCCTGTTCATCGTCTTCGGCTCCTTCCTCGAGAAGGCCGGGATGATTCATCTCTTCAACGACGTCTCGCTTGGCATCTTCGGCGGCTCGCGCGGCGGCCCGGCCAAGGTCGCCGTGGTTTCATCCGGCATGATGGGCATGATCTCCGGCTCCGGCGTCGCCAACGTCGTCACCGTCGGCCAGTTCACCATTCCTCTGATGATCAAGTTCGGCTACCGCCGCGCCTTCGCCGCCGGCGTCGAGGCGACAGCCTCGATGGGCGGCCAGATCATGCCGCCGGTGATGGGCGCCGTCGCCTTCATCATGGCCGAGACGCTGGGCGTGCCCTATGCCGAGATCGTCAAGGCGGCGGCGATCCCCGCCGTGCTCTACTTCGCCTCGGCCTTCTGGATGGTGCATCTGGAAGCCGGCAAATACGGCCTCAAGGGCATCGAGCGCTCCATGCTGCCGAGCCCGCTCAAGGCCCTGCGCGAGCGCTGGTACCTGGCGCTGCCGCTCGCCGTGCTGATCTTCATGCTGTTCCACGGTTTCACGCCGCTCTTCGCCGGCACGATCGGCCTTGCCTTGACGGTAGGCTTGCTGCTCGGCGCAGGCATTGCGATGGGCCTGCGCACGCAGACCCTGCGCGTGATCTTCTGGGTTGGCCTCGGCCTGATCGCGGCCGCGCTCTTCCGCGAGGGCATGGATATCCGCGTCGTCGCCGGGTTGATCGCGGTCTTGGTCCTCGCCAATGCGTTCACGCTCGGCGGGCGCACGACCTTGACGATCAGCCGCGACGCACTCGCCGACAGTGCCAAGACCGCACTGCCGGTCGGCATCGCCTGCGCCATCGTCGGCACCATCATCGGCCTGATGACGCAAACCGGCATCGGCACCACCTTCGGCGCCTGGATCATCGGCCTCGGCCAGTCCAGCCTGTTCCTGGCGCTGATCCTGACGATGATCCTGTCGATCCTGCTCGGCACGGGCATCCCGACGATTCCGACCTACATCATCGTCGCGGCGCTTGCCGCCCCTGCGCTGGAGAAGCTCGGGGTGCCGCTGATCGTCAGCCACATGTTCGCCTTCTACTACGGCATCATGGCCGATCTCTCGCCGCCGGTAGCGCTGGCGGCACTCGCAGCCGCGCCGATCGCCAAAGAGAACCCCGACAAGATCGGCTGGGAGGCGATGCGCGTCGCGCTCGCGGGCTACGTCATCCCCTTCATCGCCGTCTATTCGCCGGCGCTGATGCTGCAACCGGGCGATCCGATGGCCAATGTCATCGGCTTCTGGCCGGCGGTGGTCTACGCCACCTTCAAGGCGACGGTCGCCATCGGCCTCTTCGGCATGGTCGCGATCGGCTACCTGTTCGGAAAGCTCTCCGTCATCGAGCGCGTGCTGAGCTTCGGCGCGGCGGTGCTGCTCTTCGGCGAGTTCGCCTATAGCGATCCACTCGGCTACGCGCTCGCCGCTGTGATCGTTCTGCGGCACTGGTTCGCGGCCCGCAAGGCCGAGACCGCGCTGGCATGAGCCTGTGCCTCGCGGCCGGCGCGCTCGTCGTGGCGCTCGGCCGCAGCGAGATCACGCTCGGCTGGCACCATTCGGTGCAGAAGACGCTGTGGGAAGAGGTCTGGCGGGAGACGCCCGCCGGGCTCGAGATCGTCGAAGCGCGGATCGAGGGTTCGGGCGCCGGCATGGACCCGCCCGACGGCGCGAAGCTGGTCGACGGCTTCTGGCGCTGGCGCCCGGCGCTGCCGCCTCTGAGAGAGGTCGTAATGCGGCGTTCCGGCGCGACCGCCGACTGGCGCATCTGCACGCTCGCCGGTTGCCGCCCGATGGGCGACTATGTCCCGGTGGACGCCGACCCGGTCACGTTGAAGATCTGCGAGCAATAGCCGTCATTCTCGGGCGGAGCGAAGCGCAGACCCGAGAATCTCTTGAAAGCGAGGCGCGGGAGCCGTCCTCGGCCTGAGATGCTCGGTTCAAGCCCGAGCATGACGCCCGATCAATCGACCTCGGTCAGATGCTCGATCTTGAGCATCCGGCGCATCAGGTTGAGCAGGCCATAGGCCGCGAAGACCGAGAAGATCGCCATCATGATGTATTCGAAGATGGCGCCGAGATCGAACAAGCCCGCCAGCGCCCAACCAGCCGCCAGCGCCACGCCGAAGAGCTCGACGGCGATCAGGATCCCGAACGAGGAGACCATGATCAGGTTGCGCCAGTTCATATGCCGTCCGGCCATGCTGTCCTTCCTTCGCGCGCCGGCCGCCTCACGCCGCCATGCGCCCTAGGCACCTAGCGGAGCTTGCCGCCCCATGCAACAAATTCGCGCCCGCCGCCCCCAGATGGGCATGATTCCGGAACTTGAAAAGCCCTGATGCTGGATACGCCTGTCTTCGCCTCCGCTGCAGTGGCAGCGCCCCATCGCCTCGCCTCCGAGGCCGGGCGAGCCGTGCTCGCCGAAGGCGGCAATGCGATCGAAGCCATGGTCGCGATGGCCGCGACGATCGCCGTGGTCTATCCGCATATGAACGCGATCGGCGGCGATGGCTTCTGGCTGGTGCATGAGCCCGGCGGCCGGCTGCACGGCATCGAGGCCTGTGGCCCGGCCGGCTCTCTCGCCACGATCGAGCGCTATCGCGGCAAGGGCTACGACACCATTCCCTCGCGCGGGCCGGAAGCGGCATTGACCGTCGCCGGCGCCGTCGGAGGCTGGCAGCTTGCCCTCGATCTCTCGCGCTCGCTCGGCGGGCGCATGCCGCTCAGAGAATTGCTGATCGATGCCATCAGCCATTGCCGGGAAGGCTATGCGGTCTCGGATTCCGAGCTCGGCAACAAGCCCAACGAGCTGGAGGCGCTGAAGGCCGCGCCCGGCTTCCTCTCCAGCTTCTGGGTCGACGGCGCGCCGCCCAAGCCCGGCGCCCGCCGCAGGCCGGAAGCGCTCGGCGCAGCCCTGCAGCAGCTCGCCGATGCCGGCCTCGACGACTTCTACCGCGGCGACGTCGGGCGCGAGATCGCGGCCGATCTCGAACGCATCGGCGCCCCCGTCACTCGCGCCGATCTCGAACGCAATCGCGCGCGCTCCGTCGCGCCGCTGACGCTCAAGTTGCCCGGCCTCACCGTCGCCAACCTGCCGCCGCCGACGCAGGGGCTGGCTTCGCTGATCATCCTCGGCATCTTCGAGCGGCTCGGCCGGTTCGAGCTCGACAGCTTCGAGCACCATCACGGGCTGATCGAGGCGACGAAGCGCGCCTTCGCCATTCGCGACCGCTATGTCACCGACCCGGCCGAGCTCGATCACCCGCCTGCGGACTTCCTGACCGACGCCGCGTTGAAGCGCGAGGTCGCGGCCATCGATATGAAGCGGGCGGCGAAGCTGCCCCTGCGCAATGGCGACGGTGATACGATCTGGATGGGCGCGATCGACGGCAGCGGCCTTGCCGTCTCCTACATCCAGTCGATCTATTGGGAATACGGCTCCGGCTGCGTGCTGCCCGCCACCGGCATCCACTGGCAGAACCGCGGCGTCTCCTTCTCGCTCGACAGGAATGCCGCCAATCCGCTGGTGCCGGGGCGCAAGCCCTTCCACACGCTCAATCCTGCCTTCGCCCGCTTCGATGACGGGCGCATCCTGCCCTATGGCTCAATGGGCGGCGACGGCCAGCCGCAGTTCCAGGCGCAGATCCTGACGCGCTACCGTGCCGGCCAGAACCTCGCCACGGCGGTCGACGCGCCGCGCTGGCTCTTCGGCAAGACCTGGGGGGCCGGCTCAACCAGCCTCAAGCTCGAAAGCCGCTTCGATTCCTCGTTGCTGGAACGGCTCGATGCCGCCGGCCATCCGGTCGAGGAGAGCGGCCTGGCCTATTCCGAGGGCTTCGGCCATGCCGGCATGCTGGTGAAGCACGCCAAGGGCCATGTCGAGGCGGTGCACGACCCGCGTTCCGACGGCGATGCAAGGGGGATCTGACGCCAGATGACTTTCGACGATCCGTTCCGCTGCTTTGTTCCCTACCCCGACGCGCCGGTGAAGCACGCCGCCGCGGGGCCTCTGGCCGGGCTGACGCTCGCGGTGAAGGATCTCTTCGACGTCAAGGGCTATCCGACCGGGGCGGGCTCGCCGCTGGTGCTGGCGCAGTCCGGCATCAAGACGAAGACGGCCCCGATCGTGAAGGAACTGCTCCAGGCCGGCGCCCGCTTCGTCGGCAAGACCCATACCGACGAACTCGCCTTCTCGCTCAACGGCCAGAATGCGCATTTCGGCTCGCCGATCAATCCCGCTGCGCCCGAGCGGATCACCGGCGGCTCGTCCTGCGGCTCGATGGCGGCGGTGGCGGGGCGCCTCGCCGATATCGCTGTTGGTTCCGACACCGGCGGGTCGGTGCGGGCTCCCGCAAGCTATGGTGGGCTCTTCGGCATCCGCCCGACCCATGGCCGGCTCTCGCTGAAGCGGGTTTGGCCGCTGGCGGAGAGCCTCGACACGCCCGGCTGGTTTGCCCGCGACGGCGAGGTCTTCGCCCGCGTTTCCAACACGCTGTTCGATCTGGATCGGACAGAACTGCCGGAGACGCCGCGCCTCATCATCGCCGACGACATGTTCGCCCAGGCCATCCCCGAGGCCGAGTCGATCCTGCGCAATGTCGTGCAGCGCACGATCCCGGCACTCGGCCAGCCGGAAAGCGTCAAGCTGGTGCGCGATCTCGACGCGCTCTACTGGGCCTTCCGCTGGATTCAAGGTCGCGAAGCCTGGTTGTCCGACGGCGCCATGATCGAGCGCTTCGCCCCGCCGCTCGGGCCGGGCGTCAGGGAGCGTTTCATCTTCTCCAAGGCGGTGACCGACGCCGAATACGCCCGGGGAGAAGCCACCCGCAAAACCTTCCGCACCCGGCTCGCGCGCCTTCTCGGCCGGGACGGCGTGCTGATCCTGCCGACCATGCCGGACATCGCCCCGTTGATCGCAGCGAAAGAGGCGGAGCTGGAGGATTTCCGCAACCGGGCCCTGCGTCTGCTCTGCCTTGCTGGCCTGTCGGGCTTCCCGCAAGTTACCATTCCGGTGGCGCAACGCGAGGGCGCGCCGCTCGGCCTGTCGCTGATCGGCCCGAAGGGTTCCGATCGCTCGCTCGTCGCCTTCGCGATACGCTACGAACGCGCCGCGCGCATCCGGATCGCCTGAGAGGATCTCGCCATGGGCGGACATCACCACCACGATCACGACCACCAGCACGACAACCACTTCACGGCCATCGAGGCGCGGGTGAAGGCGTTGGAGACGCTGATGGTCGAGAAGGGCTATGTCGATCCGGCCGCGCTCGACGCCATCATCGACACCTACGAGACCAGGATCGGCCCGCGCGACGGCGCCCGCGTCGTCGCCAAAGCCTGGACCGACCCGGCCTTTGCCGAACGCCTGAAGGCGGACGGGACGGCGGCCGTTGCCGAGCTCGGCTATGGCGGGCGCGGCGGCGAGCATATCGTCGCCTGCTTCAACACGCCCGAGCAGCACAACCTGATCGTCTGCACGCTCTGCTCCTGCTACCCGTGGCCGGTGCTGGGGCTGCCGCCGGTCTGGTACAAATCCCCGCCTTATCGCGCCAAGGCGGTGATCGACCCGCGCGGCACCATCGCCGATTTCGGCGTGACGCTACCGGAGAGCCAGCGCATCCGCGTCTGGGATTCGACGGCCGAGACCCGCTTCATCGTCATCCCGATGCGCCCGGCCGGCACCGAGGGCTGGAGCGAGGAAAAACTCGCCAGCATCGTGACCCGCGATTCGATGATCGGGACCGGTTTGCCGAAGGTGGAGGACGCCGCATGAACAGCGCCCATGACCTCGGCGGACAGATGGCTTTCGGGCCGGTCGTCCCCGAGCCGAACGAGCCGGTCTTCCACGGCGACTGGGAGAAGCGCGTGCTCGCGATCAATGTCGCGGCCGGCGCCATGGGCGCCTGGACCATCGACGAGATCCGCCACGCCCGCGAAAGCCTGCCGCCGGCGCAGTACCTCTCCTCGACCTATTACGAGATCTGGCTGGCCGCGCTCGACAAGGTGCTGGTCAAGCATGGCTTCCTGACATCGGACGAACTCGCGACCGGCAAGCCTTCGGCTGAGCGCCGCGAACCGAAGCGCGTGCTCAAGGGCGAGGAGGTCGCCGGCGTGCTGCGCCGTGGCTTCCCCTATGAGCGCGAAGCGAAGGCGCCGGCCCGCTTCGCCGCCGGCGACAAAGTGCGAACCATCGTGATGCACCCGCAGCACCACACCCGCCTGCCGCGCTATGCCCGCGGCAAGGAAGGCGTGGTCGAGCGCATCGTCGGCTGCCACGTCTTCCCCGATACCGGCTCGCAAGGCCTGCCCGAGACGGCGCAGTGGCTCTACACGGTGGTCTTCACCGGCAGCGAGCTCTGGGGCCGCGATGGCGACCCGACCTCCGCCGTCAGCATCGAGGCCTGGGAGAGCTATCTTGAGCCGGCCTGAGACCGACCTGGCGGCAGCGCTCGCCGCCGACACGCCGATCCCGCGCGATGCCGATGGGCCGATCTTCGCCGAGCCCTGGCAGGCGCAGGCCTTCGCGCTGGTCGTCGCGCTGCAGAACAAGGGCGTCTTCACGGCCGATGAATGGGCGCAGGCGCTCGGCGCCGAAATCCGCGAAGCGCTCGCCAATGGCGGTTGCCGCGACGGCTCGGATTATTACGAGCGCTGGTGCGAGGCGCTGGAGCACCTGCTGATCGAGAAGGGATTAGCCTCGCATGACGGCGTCGACGCACTCGCCGCCTCCTGGGCCCGTGCCGCGGAAGCGACCCCGCACGGCAAGCCGATCCTGCTGAAGAACGATCCGCAGCGTTAGTTCGCCACTGGGCGAACTCAGCCCTCATCCTGAGGAGCGCCGCAGGCGCGTCTCGAAGGATGCTCCAGATGGTTCCAGAGCCTGCTGAAGCGTCCTTCGAGACGCCGCTGACGCGGCTCCTCAGGATGAGGGCTGCGATTCTAGGCGTCTTCAGATTCAGCCCCCCGCCCCGCCGAGCCAGAGGCCGGTGAAGAGCGCCGCGCCCAGCACGGCGACGAAGGCGGCTGCAAGGAGCTCGAGCCCGGCGATCAGCCGCGCCGAGCGCAGGTTGCCGCCGCCGGCGAATTTCAGCGCCGCGAATTTGAAGAAGACCGCGAAGGCGGCCAGCGCCCCGGTGGTCAATGCGGTACCGAGCGCCATGGCCAGGGTCGCGGCGACGCCGGCCCAGAACAGCCCTTGCGACGCCGCGAAGACGAGGATGATCAGCGCCCCTGCGCAGGGCCGCGAACCAGCAGCCAGCACGACGCCTGCCATGTCCCGCCAGCCGGCGAGCCGCGAGACCTGATCGGCATCCGGCATATGGACGTGGTCGCAGGCCGCCGGATCATGCGCAGCGCCCGCCTCCAGCCCAATAAATGCGCCCGACTTGCGCCAGAGCATCAGCAGGCCGACCAGACCCACCAGCAGGAAGCTGCCCTGCTCAATCACGGTCGTTGCGGCATTCATCTGCATCGCCGTGAGCCGCAGCAGCAGCGTCGCCACCGTCACGATCGCGATGGCGACCAGGGCCTGCAGCAGGGCCGCCGCGAAGCTCAGGCCAAGGCCGCGCTTCAGGCTACGGTTGTCGGCGACGATGTAACCGGAGATCACCGCCTTGCCGTGTCCGGGCCCGGCTGCGTGGAAGACGCCATAGCCGAAGGAGAGCCCGAGCAAACCCCAGAGCGCGCCGGGCGCCGTCGCGATCGCCTTCAGCGCCGCCGTCAGCTCGCGGTAGAAGCTCGACTGCCAGGCGATCAGCAGCGCGCCGAAGCCGGTGGTGGACGGCAGCGCCTCGCGTGGCAGCGCCGTGCCGAAAGGATTGCGCGGCGGAGGCGGAGGCGGTGGGCTAACACTCGCGATCAGCATGGCGAGAAGCGCAACCACGCCCGCGACCAGGAGCAGCGCCAGCGCCGCAACGACGATGCGCGCAAATAGCGGCCTCGCCACTTTCGAGCCCTCATCCTGAGGAGCGCTCGGAGAGCGCATCTCGAAGGATGATCCAGAGTGCGCTGGACCATCCTTCGAGACGCCGCTCCGCGGCTCCTCAGGATGAGGGCTGAGTGACATAGTCACGGACATGCCACCAGCGCCCGCGTCGTCACTTCGAGCCCGCTGACATCGGGCATCGCGGTGATGTCGGCTTCGGCCAGGCGCTTCTGCGTGGCATCGTCGAGCTTGGGCGGCCGGTTCACCCGCACCACGCAGCCCTGCGGCGCGCCCTTGGTCACGACCGCGTCGGGCTCGTCGACGATGCTGAAGGCGACGAAATAGGTGGGATCGCCGATCTCGATGCCGAACGAGCGCGCTTTCGCCGGGCTCTTCAACGGCAGCGTGAAGGCCAGGGTCAGCACCTTGTTGTCGAAGGACATCACCTGCTCGCCCGGCGTGCCGAATTCCTGCTTGCGGCCATTGAGCTTGGCCGCCGTGAAGAACTCGACATCCGGCAGCGATTCGACGTTGGTCTTGGCGAGTTCGGCGAGCTCGTCCGACGTCAGCTTGCCGTCCCCGTTCTTGTCGAGGCCCTGCGTGATATAGGCCGAATAGGCCTCGTCGAAGCTCCAACGGTGCCGGATCGCCTGCACCGTGCCGTCGGGCGCGAAGACGATCTCTGCCTTGGCATTGACGAAGACGTGCGGATGCGCAGCCGCCGGCCCGGCCGCGATGGCGGCCAGCAGGAGCCCGGCGAGGGCCGTCAAAGATGCGCGTCGCGTCAAAGGCGAACCCTCCGTGATCCTCCGGTGGCTTTGCGTGGATCATGGTTAAGCGATCGTCAACGACCATGACGGGCCTACGACCACCGCAACAGCCATCCCCGCCAAACGGGGCCAAATCGCGGCGCTCCCGCATGACGCCTGGCCTCCACGACCATCATCCCTCTGGACCGCGCCTCGAAAACTGGAATGATACCAGATCAATTGACCGCCTCCGGTCGATATGTCAGCATCACTGACATATTTGCCGCAAAGACGGCACAGCATGAGGCCGGGACAACCGGTCCGTCGGCGGGAACGACGATCCGGGAGGTCGAGCATGGCCGAGACACCGCGCATATCGGGCACTGACGCGGGAGCCCTGCGCAGCGTCGCGCTCGACGACAAATACGATCTCGACAAGCGTGAGGTGTTCCTCACCGGCACACAGGCCGTCGCCCGCATGCTGCTGATGCAGCGCGAGCGCGACCGCCGGGCCGGGCTCGAAACGGCGGGCTTCGTCTCCGGCTATCGCGGCTCCCCGCTCGGCGGGCTCGACCAGCAATTGATGCGCGCCGCGAAGCCCCTCAAGGCCGCGAACATCGTCTTCCAGCCGGGCCTGAACGAGGACCTTGCCGCCACCGCGATCTGGGGAACGCAGCAGGCGGGCCTGAGCGGCGAGGGAAAGCACGACGGCGTCTTCGCCCTCTGGTACGGCAAGGGCCCGGGCGTCGACCGCTCCGGCGACGTCTTCCGCCACGGCAACATGGCCGGCACCGATCCCAAGGGCGGCGTCATCTGCCTGATGGGCGACGACCATACCGCGGAATCCTCCACCAACGCCCACCAGACCGAGTTCGTGCTGGTCGACCGGATGATGCCGATCCTGAACCCGGCCGGCGTGCAGGAGATCATCGACTACGGCCTGCATGGCATTGCGCTCTCGCGCTTCGCCTCGGTCTGGGTCGGCATCAAATGCGTGAAGGACAACATCGAATCGACGGCCTCGATCGACGGCTCGCTCGATCGCGTCGAGATTATCACGCCGACGGACTACGTTCCGCCGCCCGGCGGCCTCGCCATCCGCCGCGAGCTCGATTTCGTCGAGCAGGAGCGCCGGATGCACCTCTACAAGCGCGATGCGATGCTCGCCTATCTGCGCGCCAACAAGCTCAACCGCATCGTCACCCATGGCGGCCGGCAGCCGCGCATCGGCATCGCCACCGTCGGCAAATCGTATCTCGACGTGCAGCAGGCGCTGGAGGATCTCGGCATCGACGAGGTCCGCGCCAATGATCTCGGCATCCGCCTGTTCAAGCTCGCCTGCCCCTGGCCGATCGATCCGGCCGAGCTGAAGGCCTTCGCCGAGGGCCTCGACCTGATCATGGTGGTAGAGGAAAAGCGCTCGCTGATCGAGGTGCAGGTCCGCGAGGAGCTCTATGGCGCCCCGCACCAGCCCATGGTGATCGGCAAGAAGGACGAAAAGGGAGAGTGGCTCTTCCCGGTCCATGGCGCACTCGACCCCAACGACATCGCGATCGCCCTGGGCGGCCGCCTGCTCCAGTATCGCGACGATCCCGCCCTGCGCGCGAGGCTGGACGAGATCGCGAAAGCGCAGGGGCGGCTTGCCGAAGCGCAGGAGATCGCGAAGCGCACCCCTTATTTCTGCTCGGGCTGCCCGCATAACTCCTCGACAATCGTGCCCGAGGGGTCGCGCGCCTATGCCGGCATCGGCTGCCACTACATGGTGCAGTGGATGGACCGCGACACGGCAGGTTTCACCCAGATGGGCGGCGAGGGCGCCAACTGGGTCGGCGAAGCGCCGTTCTCGACGCGCGGCCACGTCTTCCAGAATCTCGGCGACGGTACCTATACCCATTCCGGCTCGCTCGCGATCCGCTGGGCCGTCGCCTCTGGCGTCAACGTCACCTACAAGCTGCTCTACAACGACGCCGTCGCCATGACCGGCGGCCAGCAGGCGGAAGGCCATCTCTCCCCCGACCAGATGGCGCGGCAGGTCGCGGCCGAAGGCGTGAGGCGCATCGCCGTCGTCAGCGACGACCCCGGCAAATATCCGCCCGGCACGCAATGGCCGGCCGGCACAACCCTGCACCACCGCGACGAGCTCGACGCCGTCCAGCGCGAACTCGCCACGATCTCCGGCGTCTCGCTGTTGCTCTACGACCAGACCTGCGCCACCGAGAAGCGCCGGCGGCGCAAGCGCGGCGCCTATCCCGATCCGGACAAGCGCGTGATCGTCAACGAGCTGGTCTGCGAAGGCTGCGGTGATTGCGGCGTGCAGTCGAACTGCGTCTCGGTGCAGCCGCTCGAGACCGAGTTCGGACGCAAGCGCCAGATCGACCAGTCGAACTGCAACAAGGACTTCTCCTGCATCAAGGGCTTCTGCCCGTCCTTCGTCACCGTCCACGGCGCCAAGCCGAAGAAGGCCGATCCGCTCAGGCTCGACGCCGCGGCGCTCGGCGAGGGCGAGGTCCCCGAACCGACCGTGCCGGCGCTCGACCGCAGCTATGCCGTGATCGTCACCGGCGTCGGCGGCACCGGCGTCGTCACCATCGGTGCCATCCTCGGCATGGCCGCGCATCTCGAAGGCAAGGGCTGCGGCATGATCGACATGGCCGGCCTGGCCCAGAAGGGTGGCGCCGTCTTCAGCCACGTCAAGCTCGCGCCGCATCCCGACGACATCCACGCCATCCGCGTCACGGCGGGACAAGCCGATCTCGTGCTGGGCTGCGATCTCACCGTCACCGGCTCGAAGAAGGTGCTCGGCGCGATCCGCCCCGAACGCGGCACCGTCATCGTCAACACCGCCGAGAGCCTGCCGGGCGACTTCACCCGCAACGCCGATTTCTCCCTGCCGACGGAGCGGCTGAAGCGCGCGATCCTGTCGGCGGCCGGCCGTGACCGGACGCATTTCCTCGACGCGACCGCCGCTGCGGTGGCCTTCCTCGGCAATGCCATCGCCGCCAACATGTTCATGCTCGGCCATGCCTGGCAGCTCGGCTGTGTCCCGCTCTCCCGCGATGCGCTGCTCAGGGCGATCGAGCTCAACGGCGAGGCCGTGGCGATGAACAGGCAAGCCTTCGAACTCGGCCGCCGCGCCGCGCATGATCCCCAGGCGCTGGCCGAACTTCTCTCGCAGACCAAGGCGGCGACGCCGGCCCGCCAGCTTTCGCAGACGCTCGACGAGATCATCGAGCGCCGCGTCGCCTTCCTCACCGCCTATCAGAACGCCGCCTATGCGGCGCGCTACCGCCACCTCGTCGCCCGCGTACAGACGCGCGAAGCCGCAGTCATGCCGGGCCAGACCACGCTGAGCGAGTCCGTCGCCCGCAATCTCTTCAAGCTGATGGCTTACAAGGACGAGTATGAGGTCGCGCGTCTCTACAGCGACGGCGCCTTCCGCCGGCAGGTCGCCGCGACCTTCGAGGCGGAAGGCGGCGAAGGCAAGAAGCTGCGCTACGAATTCCACCTCGCGCCGCCGCTGCTGGCGCAGCGCGACCCGAACACCGGTCTGCCGCGCAAGATCAGCTTCGGCCCGTGGATGATGGGCGCCTTTGCCATGCTGGCGAAGTTCAAAGGCCTGCGCGGCACGGCCTTCGACCCCTTCGGCCACACCGAGGAACGACGCACCGAGCGCCGCCTGATCGCCGATTGCGAAACGCTGCTCAACGAGCTGCTGGCGCGACTTTCGCCCGAGAACCACGCGCTCTGCGTCGCCCTCGCCGCGATTCCGGAGAAGATCCGCGGCTTCGGCCACGTCAAGGAACGGCATCTCAAGGCGGCGAAGGCTGAGGAGGCTGTGTTGCTCAAGCGGTTGCGTGAGGGAAACAGCACATCAGCCCTGCCGCAGGCGGCGGAATAACCGCAACGCTCCGCTTCGTCATACTCGGGCTTGACCCGAGCATCTCATGACAGGGAGGCTCCGGAGCCTCTTCCTGAAGGAGATTCTCGGGCCTACGCTCTGGTTCGCCCGAGAATGACGCCACGCCGCCGAAACCTGCCCCATCAACCCGGATAACCGCCATCTTGATCGCCGCCGAGGAACTGCGCGCCATCGCCTCCTGGTCCCATGACCTGTCGGAGGACGAGTTCGAGGAGGCCCGGCGCGGCATCTCCTTCAAGAGCTACGGCAAGGGTGCCTCGATCTGCCATGTCGGCGACCGGCTGGAATCCTGGACCGGGGTCGCCGAGGGGCTGGTCAAGATGGCGACCACCTCGAAATCCGGCAAAACGGCGACGCTCGCGGGCCTGCGCGCCGGCGCCTGGTTCGGCGAGGGCACGGTGATCAAGGCCGAACCGCGCCGTTACGAGTTGGTTGCCCTGCGCGAGTCGCGGATCGCCTTGATGCGCCGCTCGACCTTCCTCTGGCTGTTCGAGCATTCGGCGGCGTTCAACCGCTTCCTCGTCCACCAGTTCAATGAGCGGCTCGCACAGTTCATCTCGCTGGCAGAGACAGAGCGCACGCTCGATTCAACCGGCCGCCTCGCCCGCAATCTCGCCTGGCTGTTCAACCCGATCCTCTACCCCGATCTCGGCCGCACGCTGGCGATCTCGCAGGAGGAACTCGGCATGCTCGCAGGCATTTCGCGCCAGATGGCCAATCAGGGCCTGGCGAAGCTTGCCGATCTCGGCCTGATCGAAGTTGGGCACGGCAGCATTACCATCCGCGACCTCGACAAGCTTGCGCGCTACGAAGGTTGAGGATTCCCAGGAGGGCACCAAATCGCATCTCGCGCGTTGCCTTTCCCGAACAGTCCCGTGCGGAGAAAGGAACTTTCGAGATGTTTGGCTTCTTCGATCTGTTCATGAAGCGGGTCAACGACCAGGCGGCCGAATACGCTGCCGCTCAATCGGACATCGCCCATCGCGTCTGGGGCGATTGGGCCGACCCCTTCCACGTCCTTCAGCCGGTAAAAGTGAGCGTCGATCGCCGTGCAAGCCCGGGGACGCCGCGCCGCGGCCAAGCCGCGAGGCGCGGGCCTTTCTGAACGGCAGCCAACCTGCCCGTTCAGGCTTCATTGGGTCCGGTCTTGATCCAATGCGGCCATCGACTGAAGGAGACGACCATGCGTAGAATTCTGATGGCCGCCGGCCTAGCTCTGGCTGCGATCGCCGCCACGCCGGCCGGCGCCGCGCCGCAAACCGTTCCGCACGCCGCGGCGCTGGACAGGCTGCCGGCCGAATATACCCGCCACAACCGCGAACATCGCGAATGGGAAATCCAGCGGAACATGGAGCGGCAGCACAGGCGCGACTACTACCGCCAAGGCCGCGGCTATGATCGCGGCTACGGTTACGGTCGCCGCCATGGCGGGCCGCCGCCGCACGCGCCGGCCCATGGCTACCGGCGCCATCACTACGAGCGCTACTGACCGATCATCCGCCGCGTCCCGAGAGCCCGCCATCACGAGGATGGCGGGCTTTTCGATTCGGCTTGGCGCTTGAAACCGTGCCGACGGTCAAGTCAGGCTAAGCCGGGGCGTTGCACACCGCCTCGATATTGAAGCCATCGGGATCGACCACGAAGGCCGCGTAGTAGTAGGGGCCGTAATGGGCGCGTAGCCCTGGCGCGCCGTTGTCGCGCCCGCCATGCTGGAGCGCCGCCGCATGGAACCGATCGACGGCCGCCCGATCCGGCGCGGCAAAGGCAAGGTGAAATCCCGGGCCGGGCGGCCTCTGACCGTCCGGCTGCAGCTTCAGGGCCAATTTGTCGCCGCCACCCGGTGCGCCATATCCGACCGCCTGCCGCGACTCGCCTGGCCTCAGGTCAGACCAGACCCTGACATATCCCAGCGGCGCCAGCACGGCGTCGTAGAAGGCGCTCGCGCGTTCGATGTCGGAAACGCCGAATGATAGATGATGAAGCATGTGCCGGTCCGCCACAGCGGCAGGGCGCTATCCGGCCCGCCGGTTGATCGTGCCCGTTTCGCAAGGGAAATCAGTGCCAAAGCCAGGAAGGGCGCTGCAAATTTGCGCACGAAGCACACTTCGGCGGGACAATAGTCAACAAAAGGAGAATTGTCTGTCAAGCGGGTCCTTGCGAAGATGATACCCGCCTGCAAGTCTTGCATGAGAACGAGGCCGGGAACCGGCTTACAGGAAGCTGCCACGACGCATGGCGGCTCGTCAGGGAGAACGCAATCGTGGCAAGCGGCACCGCCGGCCAGGCGGACACCTTTCCGAAATTGCTGTTGCGCAACGCCGGGGAGCGCGCGTCCCGCGTCGCCTTCCGCCACAAGGATCTCGGCATCTGGCAGTCCTGGGACTGGGCCGAGGTGGCAAGCCATGTTCGCAACTTCGCCAAGGGCATGCACGATCTCGGGCTGAAGCGCGGCGAGAAGGTCGCGATCATCGGCTACAACCGGCCGAAGCTCTATTGGTCGATGTGCGCTGCGCAATGGATCGGCGCGATCCCTGTGCCGGTCTATGCCGACGGCGTCGCCGAGGAGATGGCCTATGTCCTCGACCATGCCGAGGCCGCCTTCGCCGTGGTGCAGGACCAGGAGCAGGTCGACAAGCTGCTCTCGATCGCCGACCGCCTGCCGCATCTGCGCCAGATGCTCTACGACGAGCCGCGCGGCCTGCGCGACTATGATCACAGCAAGCTCCACGCCATCGAAACGGTGATCGCGGCCGGCGCCAAGGCGCTCAAGGACCCGCAGGCCGAGGCAGCGCTCGCCCGCGAGATGGAGCAGGGCAAGGGCTCGGACCTCGGCATCATCCTCTACACCTCCGGCACGACCGGGCGGCCCAAGGGCGTGATGCTCAGCCATTACAACGTCATCGTCGCCGCCGAGATCGGCTGCAGCTTCGACGGGCTCAACGAGAGCGACGAGGTCATCGCCTATCTGCCGATCGCCTGGGTCGGCGACCACGTCTTCTCCTATGCGCAGGCGATGCTGGCGGGCTTCTGCGTCAACTGCCCGGAAAGCCCGGACACCGTCGTCGACGACCGCCGCGAAGTCGGCACGACCTACGCCTTCGCCCCGCCGCGCGTCTTCGAGAACATGCTGACCATCACCATGGTGCGCATGGAGGATGCCGGCGCCCTGAAGCGCAGGATGTTCCACTACTTCCTCGGCGTGGCCAAGCAGTACGGCGAGCAGATCCTGAACGGCGAGAGCGTGCCGCTGAAGGGCCGGCTGCTCTACAAGCTCGGCGATCTCCTGGTCTACGGCCCGCTGCGCAACCGCTTCGGCCTGACCAACATCAAGGTCGGCTACACCGCCGGCGAAGCGATCGGCCCCGAGCTCTTCCGCTTCTACCGCTCGATCGGCGTCAACCTGAAGCAGCTCTACGGCCAGACCGAGGCCGGCGTTTACATCACCATGCAGCCGAACGGCGAGATCAAGGCCGACACGGTCGGCAAGCCGGCGCCGCTGGTCGAGATCCGCATCGACGACAATGGCGAGGTGCTCTACCGCTCGCCCTCGATCTTCGGCGGCTATTACAAGGACCCGGACAAGACCGCCGAGACGATGACCGCCGACGGCTATGTCCGATCGGGCGACGCTGGCTTCTTCGACGAGGGCGGCCACCTCAAGATCATCGACCGCGCCAAGGACGTCGGCAAGCTCGCGAGCGGCGACCTCTTCCCGCCCAAATACATCGAGAACAAGCTGAAGTTCTATCCGAACATCAAGGAAGCCGTCGCCTTCGGCCAGGGCCGCGACTACGCCACCGTCGCGCTGAACATCGATCTCACCGCCGTCGGCAACTGGGCCGAGCGCAACAACGTGGTCTACGCCTCCTATCAGGAGCTTGCCGGCCACGACCTCGTCTACGACATGATCGCGAAGCACGTCGACGAGGTGAACCGCTCGCTCGCCACCGAGCCGATGATGGGCGGCGCCCAGATCAAGCGCTTCCTCATCCTGCACAAGGAACTCGACGCCGACGACGGCGAGCTCACCCGCACCCAGAAGGTGCGGCGCGGCTTCATCGCCGAGCGCTACGCCCCGCTGGTCGCGGCTCTCTACGACGGCTCGGAGGCCGCCGACATCTCGACCGAAGTCACCTTCGAGGACGGCCGCAAGGGTGCGATCTCGGCCCGGGTCAAGGTGCGCGACGCCAAGACCTATCCCGTCACCGGGCAGGAGGCGCCGGCAGCGGCGAAAGCGGCATGAACGCGGAGCCGATGAACGTGACCGGCACCCCCATCCGCGGCAAGGGCGAAGTCCTGCTCTCGGTCGAGAACATCTCGCTGCGCTTCGGCGGCGTGAAGGCGATCACCGATGTCTCCTTCGACATCCGCAAGGGCGAAATCCGCGCCATCATCGGCCCCAACGGCGCCGGCAAGACCTCGATGCTCAACTGCATCAACGGGTTCTACCAGCCGCAGGAAGGCCAGATCGTCTTCAAGGGCGAGCGCCGCGCCAAGATGCGCCCGCATCGCGCCGCCGCCGGCGGCATCGCCCGCACCTTCCAGAACGTCGCGCTGTTCAAGGGCATGTCGACGCTCGACAACATCATGACCGGCCGCACGCTCAAGATGAAGAGGGGTTTGTTCTGGCAGGCGCTGCGCCACGGCCCGGCCATGCAGGAGGAGATCGCGCACCGCCGCGTCGTCGAGGACATCATCGACTTCCTGCAGATCGAGCACATCCGCAAGCTGCCGGTCGGCAAGCTGCCCTACGGCCTGCAGAAGCGCGTCGAGCTCGGCCGTGCGCTCGCCATGGAGCCTGAGCTGCTCCTGCTCGACGAGCCGATGGCCGGCATGAACCTCGAGGAGAAGGAGGACATGTGCCGCTTCATCCTCGACGTGAACAACCAGTTCGGCACGACAATCGCTTTGATCGAGCATGACATGGGGGTCGTGATGGACCTCTCCGACCGCGTCGTCGTGCTCGAATACGGCCGCAAGATCGCCGACGGCACGCCCGACGAGGTCAAGGCGAACCAGAAGGTGATCGACGCCTATCTCGGCGTGGCGCATTGAGGAGCGCGGACATATGAGCGACATCGCCACCCGCCCGGCCTCGAACCCGCTGGCCAATCCCTGGATCAAGGCCGGCCTGATCCTCGCCGCCGTCGTGATCGCCGCGATCGTCGGCGCCCGGCTCGACGGCTCCGGCACCCTCTACGCCATCTTCGTCGACCCCTTCCAGCAGATGGCGCAGGCGCCGGACCTCCTGGCGCAGACGGTCTGGGAAGGGCTCGTCTCCGGCGTGCTCTACGCCCTGATCGCGCTCGGCTTCGTGCTGATCTTCAAGGCCTCGGGCGTGTTCAACTTCGCCCAGGGCATCATGGTGGTGTTCGCGGCGCTGACGCTGGTCGGCCTCTACGAGAAGGGCGTGCCGGCCTTCCTCGCCGTCATCATCACCCTCGGCGTCATGTTCGCGCTCGCCGTCACCATCGAGCGCGTGGTGCTGCGGCCGCTGGTCAACCAGCCGGACATCATCCTGTTCATGGCGACCTTCGGCATCACCTATTTCCTGATCGGCTTCGGCGAAGCGCTGTTCGGCGGCAATCCCAAGCAGATGATCGCCGACCAGCTCTATCTGCCGAAGGGCGCGCTCGATCTGCAGATCCTCGGCGGGCTGGTCTCGCTGCAGAAGATCGACATCGCCGCGGCCGTGATCGCCTCGCTGATGATCGCGCTGCTCGCCGCCTTCTTCCAGTACACCCGCATCGGCCGCGCGCTGCGTGCCGTCGCCGACAGCCACAAGGCCGCGCTCTCGGTCGGCATTTCGCTCAACCAGATCTGGGTCATCGTCTGGTTCACCGCCGGCATCGTCGCGCTGATCACCGGCATCATGTGGGGCGCGCGCTCGGACGTCTCCTTCGCGCTCGAGATCGTGGCGCTGAAGGCGCTGCCTGTGCTGATCCTCGGCGGCTTCACCTCGATCCCCGGCGCCATCGTTGGCGGCCTCATCATCGGCATCGGCGAGAAGCTCGGCGAGTTCTACTGGGGCCCGCTGGTCGGCGGCGGCATCGAAAGCTGGCTCGCCTATTTCATCGCGCTGGGCTTCCTGCTGTTCAGGCCGCAGGGACTGTTCGGCGACAAGATCATCGAACGTATCTGAGGAGCCGGACGACATGCTCTACCGCGAGGCCGGCCAGTTCAAATCGACCTACTCCGCCGACATGGCCGTCTTCCCGCTCAGGGAAGACCGGATCGGCATAGCCGTCATCCTGGCGATCGCCTTCGTCGCCATCCCCTTCTTCGGCAGCGACTTCTTCATCGCCTCGGTGATGATCCCCTTCCTCGTCTTCTCGCTGGCGGCGATCGGGCTCAACATCCTCACCGGCTATACCGGGCTGATCTCGCTTGGCACCGCCGCCTTCATGGGCGTCGGCGCCTATGCCTGCTACAAGCTGACGACCTTCTTCCCGAACGTGAACATCATCGTCCTGATCCTGGTGTCGGGGCTGTTCTCGGCCGGCATCGGCGTGCTCTTCGGCCTGCCCTCGCTGCGCATCAAGGGCTTTTATCTCGCCGTCGCCACGCTCGCCGCGCAGTTCTTCCTGCAATGGGCCTTCGTGCGCGTGCCCTGGCTGTTCAACTACAACGCCTCGGGCGCGATCGAGGTGCCGCAGCGCACGCTGTTCGACATCCCGCTGACGGGAGCGTCCGCGACGCCCGAGACACGCTATTTCGTCTGCCTCGGCCTTGTCGTGGTGCTGACCTGGTTCGCCTCGAACCTGGTCCACGGCAAGCTCGGCCGCTCCTGGATGGCGGTGCGCGACATGGACATCGCGGCGGAACTCATGGGCATCAAGCTGCTCAACGCCAAGCTGATGGCCTTCGCGGTCTCGTCCTATTTCGCCGGCGTCGCAGGCGCGATGATGATCTTCCTCTGGTACGGCGGCGGCGAGGCGGCGGACGTGTTCTCGATCCGGCTCTCCTTCAACATCCTGTTCATGGTCATCATCGGGGGGCTCGGCTCGCTGATCGGCTCCTTCTTCGGTGCGGCCTTCCTTTCCATCCTGCCGACCGCGCTGAAGTTCGGCCTGCCAGCGCTCGGAGTCCCGATCGGCGGCGCAGCGGCCGAGCACGTCACTTTCATGCTCGTCGGCGCGCTGATCATCCTCTTCCTGATCGTCGAGCCGCACGGCCTCGCCCGGCTCTGGCAGATCGGCAAGCAGAAATTGCGGACGTGGCCCTTCCCCTACTGAGGCTAAGGGATGGACCCAAGAAACGACCGGCGACGCTGAAGCGCCGGCGCTGAAAGACCGATCCGGCAGCTGTCTGGTCGGGAGGAAACAAACGGAGGAAGTCCATGAAGACCAGCATTCTGATGAAAGGGGCGGCTCTGGGCGCCCTACTCACCGCAGCCGGCGCGATCGCTCCGGCCGCGGCGCAGGACAGCGTCTACTTCGCCAACAACGCCTATCGCACCGGCCCGTTCTCCGGCTCGGGCATCCCGATCGGCGACGGCATGCGCGACTACGTCACGATGATCAACGAGCGCGACGGCGGCGTGAACGGCGTCAAGGTCATCTACGAGGAGTGCGAGACCGGCTACGACACCAAGAAGTCGATCGAGTGCTACGAGCAGGCCAAGGCGAAGAACACCATCGTCTATTCGCCCTGGTCGACCGGCGCGACGCTCGCCGCGATCCCGCGCGCCCATGTCGACAAGATCCCGATCCTGTCGATGGCCTATGGCCTCTCCGCCTCGGCTGATGGCACGAACTTCCCCTGGGTCTTCATCCCGCCCTTCACCTATTGGGACGGCGCCTCCGTCATGGTGAAGCACATGGCGGCCGAGCTCGGCGGCCTCGACAAGCTCAAGGGCAAGAAGCTCGGCCTGATCCATCTCGACGCGCCCTTCGGCAAGGAGCCGATCCCGGTGCTCGAGAACCTCGCCAAGAAATACGGCTTCGAGCTGAAGCTGTACCCGGTGGCGGCGGCCGACATGCAGAACCAGGGCTCGCTCTGGCTCTCGATCCGGCGTGACCGGCCGGACTTCCTCTACAACCAGGGCTGGGGCGCGATGAACCCGACTGCGGTCAAGGAAGCCGCCAAGAACAACTTCCCGATGAACAAGTTCGTCGGCGTGTGGTGGGCTGGCGGCGATGACGACGCGCGTGCGGGCGGCGAGCAGGCCAAGGGCTACCGGTCGCTGAGCTGGACGCTGAGCGGCACCGAGGCGCCCGCGATGCAGGACATCCTGAAGTTCGTGGTCGACAAGGGTAAGAGCACGACACCGAAGGAGAAGGTCGGCGAGGCCCTCTACAACCGCGGCGTCTACAACGCGATGCTGGTCGTCGAGGGCATCCGCAACGCGCAGAAGCTCACCGGCAAGAAGGTGATCGATGCGCAGGACATGCGTCGCGGCCTGGAATCGCTCAACCTGACCGAGGCGCGCCTGAAGGAGATCGGGCTCGGCGGCTTCGTCACGCCGACGACGATCTCCTGCACCGACCATTCCGGCCACAGCAAGATGTTCGTCTCGGAGTGGGACGGCACGAAGTGGACCAAGAAGGCCGACTGGGTCGAGCCGATGAAGGACGAGGTCCGTCCGCTGATCGAGAGCAACGCCAAGGACTATGTCGAGAAGGCCGGCAACTGGCCGAAGCGCTCCGAGACCTGCGAGAAGTCGTCGTAACGCAACGCCGAGCCTTCTCCCCCGGGGGGAAGGTGGCCCGGCATAGCCGGGTCGGATGAGGGAAAGGACGGATGAGGAGCTACAGCCCTCATCCGTCTGCTCCGCAGGCACCTTCTCCCCCGAGAGGAGAAGGATTTGGAGGTCCGATGTCCACCGCCACTCTTGAAAAGCCAACCGCAGCGACCGCGAGCGACACCATCCTGTCGCTCAACAATATCGAGGTCATCTACGACCATGTCGTGCTGGTGCTGAAGGGGGTCTCGCTGACCGTGCCGCGCGCCGGCATCGTCGCGATCCTCGGTGCCAACGGCGCCGGCAAGACCACGACGCTGAAGGCGATCTCCAACCTGCTCAAGGCCGAGCGCGGCGAGGTCACCAAGGGCTCGATCGTTTTCGACGGCGAGCGCGTCGACAAGATGTCCCCGAACGAGCTCGTCCGGCGTGGCTGCATCCAGGTGATGGAGGGCCGGCACTGCTTCGGCCATCTCTCGATCGAGGAGAACCTGCTGACCGGCGCCTTCACCCGCCGCGACGGAAACGCCGCGATCAAACGCGACCTCGAGAAGATCTACACGCTGTTCCCCCGCCTCAGGCAGCGCCGCAATTCGCAGGCCGGCTACACCTCCGGCGGCGAGCAGCAGATGTGCGCCATCGGCCGCGCAATGATGTCGAAGCCGAAGATGATCCTGCTCGACGAGCCCTCGATGGGCCTCGCGCCGCAGATCGTCGAAGAGATCTTCGAGATCGTTCGCCGGCTCAATGCCGAGGAAGGCGTCTCCTTCCTCGTCGCCGAACAGAACACCAACATGGCGCTGCGCTACGCCACCTATGGCTACATCATGGAGACCGGCCGCGTCGTCATGGATGGCGAAGCCCAGATGCTGCGCGAGAACGAGGACGTGAAGGAATTCTACCTTGGCGTCGCCGAGGGCAACAAGAAGTCCTTCCGCGAGGTGAAGAGCTACAAGCGCCGCAAGCGCTGGCTGTCGTGAACGTCTGCCATCTTGCGAAGCCCTCATCCTGAGGAGCCGCGCAGCGGCGTCTCGAAGGATGCTCCGGGAGGTTCCGGAGATATCTGGAACATCCTTCGAGACGCACTCTCCGAGCGCTCCTCAGGATGAGGGCTGCTACCTGCCAAAGACCCGATGAACGAGACCGCACCATGACCGAGCATTACGACGCGCTCGAAACGCGCCCGCCCGAAGAGCGCGAGGCCGATCTCTTCGCGCGGCTGCCGAAGCTGATCGCCGCCGCGATGCAGGCACCGGCCTATGCCGAACGGTTGCGTGACATCGATCCCGCATCCGTGACGAGCCGCGAGGCACTGGCGCGCCTGCCGGTTTTGCGCAAGGCCGACTTGCCCGCGCTCCAGAAGCAGGCGCTGCCCTTCGGCGGCTTCGTCCCGGCTCACGCCGGCTCCTTCGGCCGGCTCTTCACCTCGCCAGGCCCGATCTTCGAGCCCGAGGGCACCGCCGCCGATGCCTGGAACGCGGCGCGCGGCCTCCATGCCGCCGGGTTCCGGCCGGGCGACATCGTGCTGAACACGCTGAGCTATCACCTGACGCCGGGTGGCTTCATCATGGACTCCGCCGCCCGCGCCATCGGCTGCGCCGTGATCCCGGCCGGGCCCGGCAATACCGAGCAGCAGATGGAGGTGATCTCCGCCTATCGGCCGAGCGCCTATGCCGGCACGCCGGACTTCCTCAAGATCCTGATCGAAGCCGCCGACGCTCGCGGCGTCGATATCTCCTCGATCAAGCGCGCGGTTGTCTCCGGTGCAGCCTTCCCGCCCTCGCTGCAGGCCTGGGTCGGGGAGCGCGGGATAGACGCCTACCAGCTCTATGCGACCGCCGATGTCGGCGTCATCGCCTACGAAACGCCGGCACGCGAGGGCATGGTGCTGAACGAGAACCTGATCGTCGAGATCGTCCGCCCCGGCACCGGCGACCCGGTCCCGGAGGGCGAAGTCGGCGAGGTCGTCATCACCAATCTCGACCCGCATCATCCCCAGATCAGGCTCGCCGTCGGCGATCTCACCGCCGTGTTGCCGGGCGCGAGCGCCTGCGGGCGCAGCAACACCCGCATCAAGGGCTGGATGGGCCGAGCCGACCAGACCGCCAAGATCAAGGGCATGTTCGTGCGGCCCGAGCAGGTCGCCGAAATCGCCAAGCGCCATGCCGAGATCGCCAAACTGCGCCTCGTCGTCGGCCGCGCCAACGAGACCGACACGATGACGCTGAAGGCGGAAATCTATGCCGAGCCCGCCGGCTTCGTCGACGCGGTCTCCTCGACCTTGCAGCAGGTGACCAAGCTGAAGGGAGCGGTCGAAATCCTGCCGCTCGGCGCCCTGCCCAATGACGGCAAGGTCATCGCCGACGAGCGGCCGGTGGGGTGACATCCGCCGTCATTCTCGGGCGAAGCACGGCTTCGACCCGAGAATCTCTTGCCGAACAAGGCGCCTCTTCTAACGCGAGATGCTCGGGTCAAGCCCGAGCATGACGGTCGTCGACATCACCAGGCGATCGCCTTCTCCCCCTGCCCTTCCAGCCAGGCATTGGCCCGGCTGAACGGCTTCGACCCGAAGAAGCCGCGCCTTGCCGAAAGCGGAGAAGGATGAGCGCTGGCGATGACGAGATGCCGGTCCTCGTCGATCAGCGGCCGCTTCGCCTGCGCGGGCGCACCCCAGAGCAGAAAGACGGCATGGGGTCGCTCCCGCGAGACGGCCGCGATGACGGCGTCCGTAACCTTCCCCCAGCCGAGCGAAAGGTGCGAACCCGCCTTGCTTGCCCCTTCCCGCACCGTCAGCGCGGTGTTGAGCAGCAACACGCCCTGTTGCGCCCAGCGCGTCAGGTCGCCGTCGGACGGCGCCGCCCTCCCGAGATCCTCGGCCCGCTCCTTGTAGATGTTGACGAGCGAGCGTGGCAGCGGCGGCGGGCCGACATAGGAGAAGGCGAGCCCGTTGGCATGCCCGGGCGTCGGATAGGGATCCTGCCCGAGGATCACGGCGCGGACCGCGTCCAGCGGCGTCAGCGCCAGCGCGGCGAAGACCCGCTCCGGCGCCGGTGCCACGACATGCCCGGCCTCCCGCTCGGCATCGACGACGGCGCAGGCGCGCGCCGCGTCTCCCCCGACAGCGAAGACCGGCAGGTCGCGCCAGCCCCTGGAATTCCCGCTCGCCAGAAAGGCAGCGAGCGCGTCGGTGCAGCTCACTTCAGGACGGCCCTGCCCTCGACCTTGGCGTCGACCGTCCCGAGCCGGCGCACATAGACCATCACTTCGTTCGCCATCAGCTTGCCGTCGGTGAGGCCGATCAGAGTCCTGCCGCGGCCCAGCGCCGTATAGCCGTCGCCGCCTTCCAGCATGAAGTTGTTGGAAGCGACGGTGTATTTGCCGGCCGGGTCGATCGGCTTGCCGTCGACCGTGACCGCGATGACGCGCGAGCCTTGCGGCTGCTTGAGATCGGCTTCGAATGTGAGGCCGGAGACCACGGGGAAGCGGCCGGCGCCCTGCGGCGCATCGCGCAGGCCGTTTTCGATCGCGTCCCTCACGTCCTTGCCGGTGATCTCGACCATCACCGTGGCGTTTCCGAAGGGCAGTTCGCTGAGCACGTCGCGGCGCGTCAGCTTCTGCCCGGCGGCATATTGCTTGTTGGCGCGGATACCGCCGGCATTGGTGATGGCGAGCTGGGCGCCGGTCGCGGCCCGGATCGCATCGGCGATCAGGTTGCCGATCGCGGTCTCCTGCGTGCGGATGACGCCGGTGCGGGAATCGAGCGGCGCGGCCAGCGTGGCGATGTCGACGTCGAGTTCCTTCGAGAGCTCCGCCTCATAGCCCTTCACGATCGCGGCGACATCCGGGTCCGGCGTGGCGGAGCGGGAATCGTTGACGCGGAAGGTCGGCGTCCAGGAGACCTGCCGGGCCGCGCCCTCGCCCTTGACGCTGACGGCGATGTCGATGGCGGTGACGTAATTGCCCTCCTCGTTCGACTCGACCATCACCACCTTGCCGTCATAGGCGATGGCGAGGTCATGATCGTGGCCGGTCAGCACGATGTCGACGACGCGCGAGCGGACGATCTCATAATCCATCGCCCGGTCGGCATGGACGACGGCGACGAGAATGTCGGCGCCCTGCCCCTTCAGCCCCTTCGCCTCGCGGCGTAGCGCCTCCATCGTCGAGGAGAATTTCAGGTCGCCCGGAAAGGAAACCTGCGGCGTCGAGTCGAAGGCTGTGCCGATGACGCCGACCTTGATGCCGCCGAGCTCGAAGATCTGGCTGTCCTTGTGGCCGGGCAGCGGATTGCCCGACGCGTCGCGCAGATTGGCGGCGAAGGTCGGGTAGGTCTGCGCGGCCACGAGCTTGAGATAGTTCTCCTTGCCGAAATCGAATTCGTGGTTGCCCGGCACGAAGACGTCGATGCCCATCTTGTTCTGCATGGCGACGATATGCGCGCCCTGGTCGAAGCCCGACATCAGCGAGGGCGAGTAGCAGTCGCCGGCATGGCAGAAGAGCACCGGCACACCCTTGGCCCGCTCGGCCTTGGCGATGCCGGACGCGCGCGCGAAGCCGCCGCGCCCCTTGTCGTCGCTCATCTTGTAGATGTCGTTGACCAGCAGCAGCGTGAAGCTCGGCGCCGGCTGCTGCGCCATCGCCACCGGGGCGGTCGCGGCGAGCGTGGCAGGCGCCGCCAGGACGCCGAGAGCCTTGCGGCGGGTGAGTTTCGTCATGGCAGGCGCCCCTCAGGTCTTGAGAACAGCTCCAGACTAGCAAGAGTTAAGCCGCACTGACCAGAGGATGCATCGCGCCGCCGGACGGCGGCGGCAATGTCGCACCCATGCTTTCAACAGGCTTCAAGGCTGGACGAAAGCGCGAACTCGTCTAAATCACGGTGGCAAGGAGAGCATCCGCTCATGACTGCTGACATCGCCGCGGCGCCCGGCCGCGAGGCCGCTTCCCTGCCGCCCGACCATCCCAGGGTGCAATACGGACGCATCGGCGTGCTGCTGATGAATCTCGGCACGCCCGAGGGCACCGGCTACTGGCCGATGCGCGCCTACCTCAAGGAGTTCCTGTCCGACCGGCGCGTCATCGAGGAGCCGCGCTGGAAATGGTGGCCGATCCTCAACCTGATCATCCTGTCGACGCGCCCCGGCCGCAAAGGCAAGGATTACGCATCGATCTGGAACAACGAGCGCAACGAAGGCCCACTCAAGACCATCACCCGCTCGCAGACCGAGCAACTCGCCGAGCGCCTGAAGCCGCTCGCAGGCGACCGCGTCGTCTTCGACTGGGCGATGCGCTACGGCTTTCCCGATGTGAAGAGCCGGTTGAAGGCCCTGCTCGACCAGGGCTGCGAACGCATTCTGCTGGTGCCGCTTTATCCGCAATATGCCGCGCCGACCTCGGCCACGGCCTGCGACCAGGCCTTCCGCGCGCTGATGCAGATGCGCTGGCAGCCCTCGGTGCGCGTCTCGCCGCCCTATCACGACGACCCTGTCTATATCGGCGCGCTGGCCCGCTCGATGCGCGCCTCGCTCGCCAAGCTCGATTTCGAACCCGAGGTCATCCTCTGCTCCTTCCACGGCATGCCGAAGGAATACCTGCTGAAGGGCGACCCCTATTACTGCCAATGCGTCAAGACCTGGCGCCTGCTGCGCGCCGAGCTCGGTCTCTCCGAAGAGCGCTTCCCGCTGACCTTCCAGTCGCGCTTCGGCCCCGACGAGTGGCTGCAGCCCTATACCGACGAGACGGTGAAGGCGCTGGCCCAGGCCGGCAAGAAGTCGATGGCGATCGTCGCGCCCGGCTTCTCAGCCGATTGCCTGGAGACGCTCGAGGAGCTCGACGGCGAGAACCGCGAGATCTTCCTGCACAATGGCGGCGAGAAATTCGCCTATCTGCCCTGCCTCAACGACTCGCGCGAGGGCATCGACGTCATCGCCGAGATCGTGCAGCGGGAGCTGATGGGCTGGCTCTGAGCTTTTGCTGGCTCAGCTGATCCCGTCATTGCGAGCAAAGCGAAGCAATCCAAGGGGACCGGGTTGAACCGTCGAGCCCTGCGGTCCCTGGATTGCTTCGTCGCTTCGCTTCTCGCAATGACGGCATGTCGTGCTCAATTCGCGACGAAGCGCGCCACGCTCTCGGCCACCGGCCGCGCCTTCAGGATGCGGCGATGGCCGAGCCCCTCCGTCGCTTCCAGCCTGACGAAGGAGCCGGCGCCGGCCAGCGCTTGCGCATGCTGGAAGCCGAGTTCGCGGTCCTGGCGGTCGTGAATGACCAGCGTCGGCAGCCCGATCGCCTCCAGCTGCAGCGGCCCTTCGAAGACGTCGACCGGGTTGCCCGCAACGACATGGATGCGCCGCTCCAGGGCCGCCTGACCGCGCCGGCCAAGGCCGATCGCGGCGCCGAATTGCCGGGTGATCTCGGTGATCGAAGACGGCGCGGCGATCAGCACCAACCGCCCGGCGCTGACCGGCGGCTGCCCCCTGACCGAGCCCGCCAAGGCAGCAAGCGCGATCGCGCCGCCGAAGGAATGCGTGACGATCGCATGCAGCGGCCCGAACACCCGCGCCACGGCGGCGAGACTCGCCACGCCGAGCGGGAGGTTGAGCTCGCGCCCCGTCGAAGCGCCATGGCCCGGCAGGTCGAAGGCGACGACCCGGAAGCCCGCGGCCAGTAGCGGCTCGACGAAGGCGGTCATCGAGGCCGCCTCTCCCGTCCAGCCATGGACCAGCAGCACCGTCCCGGTCGCCGCGCGCCCCTCCGGCTCGAAGACATAGGCCTGCACGCTCCCGCAGGGAAACGGGATCGCGCGTCGGCTGGCTAGCCGGAGTCTTGTCGCGGCAGCCTGTTCGGGCGATTTTCCGTTTCGCTTCAGCGGCCTCGGCGGGGTACAGAACAGACGGAAAGCAAGCCGGCCGGTCGCACCGGGTGCCACGAAGCTGGCGGCCCGGACCAGTGGGCGCATGTAGCGGAGAGCGGAAGCGGTCATGGCACAGACTCTGTCTTGTTCAGCGCTGAACGAATATGTTCAGCCATGAACAAAAAGCAAGAGCTTTCCGCGCCGACCCCTTCCAATCAGGCGACAACACAGATTCTGCCCTGGGACCTGCCGCGCTTCCGCAACTGGGTTGCCGTCGCCCGCGCACATAGCCTGTGGGAGAAGGTCTTCACCGAGGCGCTGGCGTCGCTCGACATCCAGCTCGCGCATTACGACGTGCTCGCCAACATCTTCCATGCCCCAGGCCTTTCGCAGCAGGCACTGGCCGAGAAACTGCTGGTCGGGCGCAGCGCGATGAGCATGTTGCTGCCGGTGCTGGAGCGGCGCGGGTTGATCGAGCGACGCAATGACGAAACCGACAAGCGCCTGCGCCGCCTCTGGCTGACGCCCGCAGGCGAAGCTCTGACCCGCAAGGCGATGGCGATCCACGTCACCGAGATCGAGGCGATGATGACTGTGCTCAGCGACGAGGAATGCCATGCCGCCGGCGAGTCGATGCGCCGCGTCGCCAAGGCGCTCGAGGCCCGCAGCGCAGCCGCAGGAAACCGCCTCGGCAGGTCGTGAACCGAAAGTCGATCAGAGGGCCAGGATGACCCGTGCAACGGCATCGAGCGCCGCCTCGGCATCGGCGCATTCGAGCGCCCCATCGACCGCGGGCGCGCCGTCCAGCAGGAACACCGGCCGCTTGAACTGCAGGGCGAAGGCGATCTCCGACAGGGTACCGTAGCCGCCGCCGATCGCGACGAGGCAGCAGGCGGCACGGGCGATCAGCGCATTGCGCGCCACGCCGATCCCCGTCGCCAGCGGAACGGTGACGTAAGGATTGGCCGCCTCCGGCTCGTCATCGGGCAGCAGGCCAATCGACAGCCCACCGGCCCGCGCGACGCCCCGGCAGACCTCCTCCATCACGCCTGAGCGGCCGCCGCACAGCACGGTGACGCCGTGCTCGGCGAGAAGCCGCCCCAAGGTCTCGGCGGCAACGGCCTGGGACGCGGTCGGCGTGCGCGTGCCGATCACGGCGACGGGCGTGCGCAGCGGCATCCCGCGCTCGCGCTGGAGCCAGCGCAGGGCATGGGCAGCCGAGACCGGCTCCCCCGGCCTGCCTGGTCGCGCTTCGCTCCATCGTCGCGCCGCCGGATCGAACATCCGGCCACGCTCGTCATGCAGCTGCCCTCTGCTGGTATCGAGTCGCAGCTGCGGGTGGTGAAGCATGGGCTCAGGCCGGCTTCTTTTCTTCGCCGAAGGCGGAGATGCCGCCATGCTTGGACGACCAGCTCGCCGGATCGTTAAGGAAGCTCTCGACCTCGGCAAGGATCTTCGGCTCGAAATGGCCGCTGTCCTTCGCGACGGCCAGCACGTCCCACCAGGTGGTGAGGTAGTGCAGGTTCACGCCGATCTCCGCCATCAGCTCGCGGCTCTTCGGGAAGATGTCGTAGTAGAACAGCACGAAGCAGTGCTGCACATCGGCGCCGGCATTGCGCAGCGCCTCGCAGAAATTGACCTTGCTGCGGCCGTCGGTGGCGAGATCCTCGACCAGCAGCGTACGCGCACCTTCGACGACCGAACCCTCGATCTGGGCGTTGCGGCCGAAGCCCTTCGGCTTCTTGCGCACATACTGCATCGGCAGCGCGAGGCGGTCCGAGATCCAGGCGGCGAAGGGAATGCCAGCCGTCTCGCCGCCGGCGATGGTGTCGAGCGACTCGTAGCCGATGTCGCGCACGATCGTGGTGGCGGCGAAGTCGATCAGCGTCGAGCGCAGGCGCGGATAGGAGATGATCTTGCGGCAGTCGATATAGACCGGGCTCGCCCAACCCGAGGTGAAGAAGAAGGGCTTGTCGCTGTAGAAATGGACCGCCTTGATCTCGAGCAGCATCTTGGCCGCTTCGCGCGCGATCACGGTCCTGTCGGTGGGGGTGAACAGGTTGGGCATGGCGCGGTTTCTCCGGGCTGAGCGACGCCGCTCGCCGGGGAGGGCAAGGGCGCAGGGGCAGGTCGAATTGGCAAACGGCCCCTTCTGATCGCCCCCGCCCGGCAGGTCAATCCCCGTGCCGCGATTTCCACCACGGCGCGCGGACAGGCGCCCCGCCGTCGCCAAAGCCACACGCGCAAATGTTTCCTGACACATCCACAGGCAGGGTCGAGGCCAATTATTGCGCCGGCTCCGGCCGCGTGACATGTCGAACCGACACCACGCATTTGAGCGCGCCTCGATCAGCTTTGCGGCTCAGCATCGTTCGGCCGCGCGAAAACGAGGGGCTTTGAGCCATGAGCGATCGGACAACATCTGCCGCCGCGCTGTCGGCACCGACGACGGTGGACGACAAGGCGCGCAAGGCGCTGTGGGGCGCCGCCATCGGCTATGCGATGGACGGCTTCGATCTGCTCATCCTCGGCTTCATGCTCAGGGCGATCTCGGCCGATCTGCAGCTGAGCCAGGCCCAGGCCGCCTCGCTGGTGACGGCGACGCTCGTCGGGGCCGTGCTCGGCGGCATCGGTTTCGGCATGCTCTCGGACCACATCGGCCGCGTCCGCGTCCTGACCTGGACCATCGTCCTGTTTGCCGTCTTTACCGGCCTGTGCGCCTTCGCCCAGGGCTATTGGGATCTGCTGATCTACCGGACCATCGCCGGCCTCGGGCTCGGCGGCGAATTCGGCATCGGCATGGCGCTCGTCGCCGAGGCCTGGCCGGCCTCGAAGCGGGCGCGCGCCTCCTCCTATGTCGGCCTCGGCTGGCAGGTCGGCGTTCTCGCGGCAGCCCTCATCACCCCGCTGTTGCTGCCCACGATCGGCTGGCGCGGCATGTTCGCCATCGGCGTCCTGCCGGCGATCGCGGCCTATTTCATCCGGCATTCGCTGCACGAGCCCGATGTCTTCGTCGCCCGCTCCAAGGACCGTCCGAAGGAATCCGCGCTTCGCCTGCTGGTCAAGGACTGGGAGACCACCAAGCTCAGCATCGGCATGGTGATCCTCTGCTCGGTCCAGAACTTCGGCTACTACGGCGTGATGATCTGGCTGCCGAACTACCTCGCCACGCGGTTCGGCTTCGCCCTCACCCAATCGGCCCTGTGGACGGCGGTGACCATCGCCGGCATGGCACTCGGCATCTTCGCCTTCGGCCATATCGCCGACCGGCTCGGCCGTCGCCCGGCCTTCTTCGGCTACATGCTCGGCGCCGCGGTGATGGTCATCGTCTACTCGCGGCTGATCGACCCGATGCAGCTCCTCGTCGCCGGCGCGGTGATGGGCTTCTTCGTCAACGGCATGCTCGGCGGCTACGGCGCGCTGATGAGCGAGCTCTTCCCGACGGCCGCCCGCGCCACCGCGCAGAACGTGCTGTTCAACATCGGCCGCGGCGTCGGCGGCTTCGGCCCCGTCGTCGTGGGAGCGATCGCCGCTGCCTATGGCTTCCAGACCGCCATCGCGCTGCTCGCGACCCTCTATGTCCTCGACATCCTCGCGATGTGGCTCCTCATCCCCGAGAAGCGCGGCGAAGAGCTGCTGTAAGCCGCGCCGTCGCGACAGGACGCACTGCGGGACTGCTGGCGCGGAGGCCGCGCCAGCCGCTTCAAGACGCATCTGCAACCAGCGCGGGCAAGCCAGCCCTGCCTCTCGAAATGCCGCTGGTCGCGGCAGGGAAGCTCGATGGCTTCATCCATTTGAAGGCCGACAGGTCGCGTCGAACAGCCTGATCCATGAGGAGCTTCTGGACGCGATCCGGGGCGCCTGACCGCGCCGGCTCGATCAGCCCTTGTGTAGCGCCAGCGCTGCCACTGCGGCGTCCTCATCGGTGATCAGGATGGAAGCCCGCCCGGCACGCAGCGTAGCCGCAATCACCGCCGCCTTGTTCCTGCTGCCGCAAGCCGGGATCACGGTGGGATTGCGGCGCAATCCCTCCAGCGGCAGGGCAATCGCACACCGATCGCCGGGACGGCGCTATCTCCCGCGACTTACATCGCCTTCCCGGCGCTTCACAATGCGATCGGCAGCTTCCACAGTGGGCCTGGGGCACCGATCGGCCCTGCGTGGCGAAGCGTAAATCCAATCGGCCTCGTTTCAGCTCCGGTCGGAAAACCAAGTCGGCGGAGAAAGCATAACGCCGCATTATAGCTGATCGCAAACAAAGCATATGAAGAATGGGAGGCAACGATCTAAGGCTTTGATACGGCCCAGCAACCCCAAAGGGGCAGCCTCGACGAAAGCCACGCTCGGACGCGGCATATCGATCTCGAAGGAGGTCGTGATCGGGCGGCCCTCCACTTTCATCCGATCAGGAACGCCCGTGCCACGTATCGTCACAGTCGCCGCCGCCCAGTTGGGCCCGATCCAGCGGGCCGAGAGCCGCAAGCAGGTCGTCGAGCGCATGATCGCGCTCATGGAGGCGGCCAAGGCGCAGGGCGCGACATTCATCGTCTATCCCGAGCTGGCGCTGACCACCTTCTTCCCGCGCTGGTACAGCGAGGATCGCGCCGCGGCCGACCACTGGTTCGAGCGCGCTATGCCCGGCCCGGAGACGCAGCCGCTCTTCGACAAGGCGAAGGAACTCGGGATGGCCATGAGCTTCGGTTATGCCGAGCTCACCCCGGAGGGACGCCACTTCAACAGCTCGATCCTCGTCGACCGCACGGGCCGGATCGTCGGAAAGTACCGGAAGATCCACCTTCCCGGCCATGTCGAGTTCGACCCTGAGCGCGCGCATCAGCATCTCGAGAAGCGCTATTTCGAGCCCGGCGATCTCGGCTTCCCCGTCTGGGAGTTCGAAGGCGGGCTGTTCGGGATGGCGATCTGCAACGACCGGCGCTGGCCCGAGACCTATCGCGTCATGGGGCTGCAGGGCGTCGAGATGGTCGTGCTCGGCTACAACACTCCCTCCGTCAACTCGCAATCTCCCAATGAGACGGCAGCCGACCGCCTGTTCCATCACCGGCTCTCGGTTCAGGCCGGCGCCTACCAGAACTCGACCTGGGTCGTGGCTGTCGCCAAGGCCGGCACGGAAGACGGCCACCACCTCTTCGGCGGCACGCTGATCGCCGCGCCGGATGGCAAGATCGTCGGCGAACTCGACCACGAGGAGGATGGCGTGCTCGTCCATCCCTGCGATCTCGACGACACTCGCTTCGGCAAGGCGACGATCTTCGACTTCGCCCGCCACCGCCGCGTCGAGCATTACGGCCTGCTGACCGAGCGCACCGGCGTCGGCGCCCCGCTCGGAAAGACGGAGGGCGCCTGAGCGCCCTCCTTGGCTCTCTCATCGGAACGGGTCGAACGGAGTGGGGAAGCGGCCCACCGGCGCGATCTCGGCATAGGGGCCGCGCGCCAGCAACTGCCCCTGCCCCGGCTGCGCCAGCACGCGTTCGCCGTCGAAGACGAGGCGGCCGCGCTGATAGGTGGCCGTCGGATAGCCCTGCACCTCCATCCCCTCATAGGGCGTGTAGTCGCTGCCGTGATGCTGCATGGCATTGGTGAGGGTGACGCGCCGGTTTGGATCGAGCAGCACGATATCGGCATCGGCCCCGATCGCGAGCGCGCCCTTGCGCGGCGCCAGCCCGAAACGCCGGGCCGGATTGGTCGCGACGAGATCGACGAAGCGGCGCAGGTCGATGCGCCCCTTCGCGACGCCTTCCGAGTAGAGAATGGGCAGCCGCGCCGCGAGGCCGGGCACGCCGTTCGGAATCTTGTTGAACGGCGCATTCTCGCCATGCTGCTTCTTGCCGCGCGGATCGTCGTAGCGCAGCGGCGAATGGTCGGACGAGACGATGTCGATGACGCCGTCGCGCAGGTACTGCCAGAGCGCCTCGCGGTCGGCGGCGTTGCGCAGGGCCGGCGAGATCATGAACTTCGCGCCTTCGAAGCCCGGCCTGTCCATGTCGGCCTCGTCGAGCACGAGATATTGCGTGCAGGTCTCCGCCCAGGCCTTCTGCCCGCGCGCCTGCGCCCGCTCAACCTCCTCGCCCGATTGCGCGCCGGAGACGTGGAAGATCTGGATCGGCGTATCCAGCGCCTCGGCCAGTGCCAGAATCCGATGCGTCGCCTCGCGCTCCACCACCATGGGCTTGGCCCAGGCGAGATGACGCGGCGCCGTCAATCCGGCCGCCAGCAGCGCCTGCGTCAACCAGGTGATCAATTCATGATGCTCGGCATGGACGCAGACCAGCGCGCCCGCCCGCCGCGCCGCAGCCAGCGTCTGCAGGATCTGCGCGTCGCCGAGGCGGTTGCTGTCATAGGTCATGAAAATCTTGACGGAGCGATGCCCGGCCTCGACCAGCGCCGGCAACTCGCTTTCCAGCACCTCCGGCGTCGGGTCGTTGACCAGCAGGTGGAAGGCATGGTCGATCCGCGCCTGCTTCGCCTTCTCGGCATAGGCGGCGACTGCGCCGGCCAGCGAGCCGCCCCGGATCTGCGGCGCATGGCAGACGACCGTGGTCGTCCCGCCCGCGGCGGCGGATGCCGTACCGCTGTCAAATCCATCCGCGATATCAGCCCCCGAGGAAAAGGGCTGATCGAGATGGACGTGGCTGTCGACGCCGCCGGGCAGCACGAGCTGGCCCCGCGCATCGATCTCTTCCCGGCCGCCCGGCAACCCCTCGCCGATCGCGGCGATGATGCCGTCGACGACACCGATATCGAAAGGCCCGATATCGCAGGCGGTCACGGCCGTTCCGCCGCGGATGACGAGATCGAAATCGCTCATGGTCTTTCTCCCCATGCGGCCGGGGCCCTGAAGTGGCGGCCACCCACAGCGCGCGAAACAGCGACGAGGTCAGAATGAAAACGGAATTGCGCGTTGCGCTCGGCGACAGGCTCTTCGGCGTCGAACGCCCCTGGGGCGCGCTGCCCTCGATGCCGGGAAGGATCACCGATCTCGCCATCGACAGGGACGGGCTCGTCCATGTCCTGCTGCGCCGCGACAGCGCCGTCGATCCCGACGGCCCCTGCGTCGTGACGCTCGCAGCCGACGGCAGGCTCCTGCGGAGCTGGGGCGAGGCGCTCTGCCTCGACGCGCACAAGATCGCGGGGATGCCCGATGGCGGTCTCGCCATCGTCGACCGCGACGCCCACCGCATTCTCTTCTGCGATGCCAAGGGACAGGTCCGGCAGCAGATCGGCGAAAGCCATCGGCCCGGCCATCCCTTCAATCATCCCAGCGACATCGCCTTCGCGCCCGATGGCGGCTTCTATGTCGCCGACGGCTACGGCAACGGGCTCATCCATCGCTTCGACGCCGAGGGCCGCCCGCTCGGTCGCTGGGGCGCGGTCGGCACGGCGCCGGGCGCCTTCCTGACGCCGCACGGCATCTGCGTGCTCAGCGACGGCCGCGTCATCGTCGCCGATCGCGAGAACAGCCGGGTGCAGAGCTTCACGGCCGATGGCGAGCTTCTGGCGGTATGGGACGCCTTCCTGCGGCCACAGGATGTCGTCGCCGATGCGGAAGACCGGATTCATGTCTGCGATTCCATCCCGACGCTGAGCCTGCTCTCGCCGGGCGGCGCCCTGCTCGGCCGCTGCCGGCCGGTTCTCAACGGAGCCCATGGCCTCTGGCTCGGGCCTGCCGGCGATATCTTCCTCGCCGAGACCAATCCGAACCGCATCACCCGCCTCTTCCCCATCGCGTCCTGACGCGGCGGATCGGCGACGACTCACGCGGCCGACGGAGCCGTGCGGTTCTGCAGCCGCGAGACCAGCCGCACGAAGGGCCAGAACATCAGGAAGTAGACGATCGCCACCGCGATCAGCGGGGTCGGATTGTAGAGCAGGCCCTGTGCGAGCTGCGCCGAGCGCAGCAGCTCCTGCAACGCAACCGCCGAGGCGATCGAAGTCTGCTTCACCAGCTCGACCGTGTTGCTGATCAAGTCAGGCAGCACATTGCGCGTGCCCTGCGGCACGACGACGTAGATCATGCTCTGGTACCAGCTCAGCCCCGTCGAGCGCGCCGCCTCGCGCTGGCCCTTCGGCACGGATTCGATGCCGGCGCGGAAGATCTCGGCGAAATAGCTCGACCCGTTCAGCGTCAGCGCCAGCACGGCCGCGGTGAACTCGTTGAGCTTCAAGCCCAGGAACGGCAGGCCGAAGAAGATGAAGATCAGCAGCACCAGCGGCGGGATCGCACGCATCACGTCGACATAGGCGATCAGCAGGAAGCGCAGCAGCTTGCTGGGCACGTCCTGCGCCATCGCGATGGCGATGCCGGTGAGCACCGAGAGCGGCACGGCGACCGCGGCCAGCGCCAGCGTCATCCAGAAGCCCTGCAGCAGCAGCGGCCAGACCTGTTTGAGGACGTCGAAATTGAAGAAGGTCGTGACGAGCTCGTCCATCATGACCTCGGATGCGCGTAGACGTGCTCCAGCCAGCGCGTGAAGCGCACGAAGGGCAGGAACAGCAGGAGGAAGAGCAGCGCGCCGACGGTCAGCGCAGTCGGATTGGCGACGTTGGACTGGATGCTCGACGTCACGTTGAGCAGTTCCGGCACGGCCACGACCGAGCCCAGCGTCGTGCCTTTGCTGATGCCGATGGCGCGGTTGGTCAGCGGCGGGATCGACATGCGCACCACCTGCGGCAGGATGATGTAGGCCAGCGTCTGGGTGAAGCCGAGGCCCGTCGAGCGCCCCGCCTCCCACTGCCCCTTCGCCACGGCGTTGATGCCGGCCCAGAAGATCTCTTCGGCAAAGGCTGAGAGCACGATCGCGAGCGCCAGCACAGTCGCCGTGACCGGCTCCAGCACCAGCCCGAAATAGGGCAGCGCGAAATAGGCCAGCACGATCAGGACGAGCTGCGGGATCGAGCGGAAGAAGTCGATATAGAAGATGATCAGCCAGTTCAGCGGCCGGATGCCGTAGAGCCTGAGGATCGCGAGCGCGAGGCCGAGCGGGATGCCGATCAGCACCGTCAGGATCGACATCTCGACGGTGATCAGGAAGCCGCGCAGGATGTCGGGCCAGTAGGCCGACAGCAGCCCGAAATCGAAGAAGTAGCGGACGATCTGATCCATGTGCGCCCGTCAGCCGTGCGAGCGCATCACGAAGTCGCGGATGCGCTGGTGCTGCGGGTTGATCAGGATCTCCTGCGGCGTGCCCTCGGCCAGGATCGCGCCATGGTCCATGAAGACGACGCGGTCGGCGACATCGCGCGCGAACTTCATCTCATGCGTCACCACGATCATGGTCATGCCCATCTCCTTGGTGCGGACCATGACGTTGAGCACTTCGCCGACGAGTTCTGGATCGAGCGCCGAGGTCGGCTCGTCGAAGAGCATGACCTGCGGCTCCAGCGCCATGGCGCGGGCGATGCCGACGCGCTGCTGCTGCCCCCCTGACAGCTCCGCCGGATAGGAATCGGCCTTGTGGGCGAGGCCGACGACCTCGAGATGGTGCCGCGCCTTGCGCTCGGCCTCCTCCTTGCCGAGGCCGACGACCTTGCGCAGCGCCAGCATCACGTTCCCCAGCGCCGTCTTGTGCGGGTAGAGATGGATGCCCTGGAAGACCATGCCGATCCGGCGGCGCAGGAGATTGAGGTCCACCTTCGGACCGGTGATCTCCTGCCCGCCGACGCGGATGGTGCCCGCCGTCGGCTCCTCCAGCCGGTTGATGCAGCGCAGGCAGGTGCTCTTGCCCGAACCGGAGGAGCCGACGATCACGACGGCCTCGCCCTTGCCGACCTTGAGGTCGACGCCGCGCAGCACCTCGACATTGCCGAAGCTCTTGCGCAGCCCCTCGATCGAAACGATCGTCTCAGCAGGCGTGGCCGTCATGGCGGGCTGCGAGTTCACTTGCAGGCAGCCTTGCGCTCGGTCGCGTCATAGCCCTCGAAATCCGGCGCGCCGGTGCCCGGATAGACCTTTGCCGCCGAGGAATTGGCATCCGGCTTCACGCCGAACCACTTCTCGTGGATCTTCGCGAGCGTGCCGTCGGTCTTCATGCATTCCAGCGCACCTTCGACCTGAGACCGGAAGGCGGCGTCCTCCTTGCGGAAGGCGATGCCGAAGTTGCGGCCGCTGTCGAGCACGAAGGCAACTTCCGCAGCTGGCGTCTGCGTGGAGACATAGCGCGAGACCGGCGCATCGGCGACGTTGGCGAAGGCGCGGCCGATCATGACCGCCTGCACGGCGTCGGCATTCTTGTTGTAGCGCTGGATGGTGAAGCCGTATTTGGACTCGTTGTCGGTCAGCCACTTGTCCGAGATCGAGCCGTTGTTGACGGTCAGCGCCTTGCCCTTCAGGTCTTCGAGATTGGCGATCTTGTTGCCCTTCTTGACGAGGAAGCCGAGGCCCGTCGGCATGTAGGGCTCGCTGAACAGCATCTGCGCGGCGCGCTCGGGCGTGATGTTGGTCGGCGCCGGGATCATCTCGTAGCGCTTGGAGAACAGGCCGGCGAAGATCGCCGAGAAGTTCGAATCCGTGACCTCGACGCCCGGGCGGCCGAGCTTCTGGGCGATCGCGAGGGACATGTCATAGGTGAAGCCGGTGGTCTCGCCGGCCGGTGTCTTGAAGCAGAACGGCGCGAAACCGAGGTCGCAGGCCACTTTCAGCTTTTCGTTCTGCGGATGATCGGCGTCCTCAGCCATGGCCGGCATCGCGATGAGGGCGGCCAACGCCAAGCCCCTGATGGCGGCGCGCGCCATCCCGATCGAATTCAGTTTCATGCTTCCGCTCCCGTTGTGCGACGGCGCCGCCGCGATCGTTGCGCCCCTGTTCCAGCAACAATCCGGCCACGTCTGGAGCGAAGCCTAACAGGGCGAAATCATGCCCTGCCAATTATTTATTGTCAGGTTTCCATAACATGATGTTAAGCGTCTTCGGGCGGCTCCGCATCCTTGCCCCTGGGCAAGGGCGGCACCAATCCGCGCAAAATATCGACGAAGGCGCTCGCCGTCCGCGAAAGCGGCTCGAAGCGCGGCGTCAGAAGATGCGCGCGGACCCGCGTCTTGGGCGCGAGCGGGCGCGACACCAGCTCCGGCCAGGTCCGCCCGCGCAGCACGAACTCGTCGACGACCGCGATGCCGGCGCCGGCCCGCACCATTGCGCAGGCGACGGGCGTGAAGCGAACGACGGTGCTTATGCGGAGCGGCGCGGCTTTCAGAGCGAGCGCACGCCCGACGACGTCGCCATAGGGCGTCTGCGGCCCGAACCCGATCAGGGGGTAGGGAACGAGATCGGCAGGGCGGATCACGCGCAGCCGTGCCAACGCATGGTCGCGTGGCATGATCACCATCAGCCGCCCCTCTGTCAGCACCTCCATGTCGAGTGTCGGCTCGTCGACGGGAAGGATCGAGACGCCGAGATCGGCCCGGCCGGCCACGACCTTGGCGACGATCTCGAGCAGGGTCAGCACCTCGAACTCGACGCGCAGATCCGGGAAGCGCTCGCGCAGGCGGGCAATGGCGTCCGGCACCAGCGCCTGCCCGACGCTCGGGCTCGCGACGATCCGCACCGAGCCGGTGCCGCGCTCGCGCAGTTCCTCCGCCAGCTCGTTGACCCGGACCACGCCCTGATGGACCTGATCGACCTCCTGGAACAGGCGACGTGCCTCCGGCGTAGGCTGCACGCGGCCGCGCACCCGTTCAAACAGGCGCAGCGCCAACCGGTCCTCCGTATAGGCCAGGAGACGGCTGATCGCGGGCTGCGAGACCGAAAGCAGCCGCGCCGCGCCGCTGATCGATCCAGTGATCATGATGGCACGGAAGACTTCGATCTGCCGGAGATTGAGGCGCATGAGGATAACATCCGATTATGGTCGGCCGCATAATAAGCATGATTCATTTCGCGCATAGCGCTCTAAGCTCGATCTCGCGCCGGCAACGACCGGTCACAAGGGACGAGGCCGGCCGATGAGGCGCTTTCTGACGATGAGGGATGTCGAGGCCGCTGTGGCCGGCGGTTCGGTCTTCGCCGCGGGCGGAGGCGGCTGGGCCGATCATGGCCGCATGCTCGGCACCGCCGCGGTCAACACCGGCAGGCCCGAGCTCGTCACCATGGACGAGATTCCCGACGACGCCATCATCGCCACCGCCGCCGCCATCGGCGCACCCGCCGGCACGACCGAGTGGGAGATGTGGGGCATCGACTACGTCAAGGCCGTGCAGCTGCTGCAGGAGGCACTGGGCAAGCCAGTCTACGGCCTCATCATCGGCCAGAACGGCATGTCGAGCACGCTGAACGCCTGGCTTCCCAGCGCGATCCTCGGGGTGAAAGTGGTCGACGCCGTCGGCGACATCCGCGCCCACCCCACCGGCGACATGGGCTCGATAGGCCTCGCCAACAGCCCGGAAGCGACCATTCAGGTCGCGGTCGGCGGCAACCGTGCCAAGAACCAGTATATCGAGCTGGTGACCCGCGGCGCCACGGCCAAGGTCTCGCCGATCCTGCGCACCGCTTCGGACATGTCCGGCGGCTTCATCGCCTCCTGCCGCAACCCCGTCTCGGCGGCTTACGTTCGCCAGAATGCCGCGCTCGGCGGCATCTCGATGGCGCTGGCGCTAGGCGAGCGCATCCTCGATGCCAGGCCGAAGGGCGGTTCGGCCGTGATCGACGCGATCTGCGACCAGACCGGCGGTTCGATCATCGCGCGCGGCCCCGTCGCCAAGAAGGATGTCCGCTACACCAACGAGGCCTTCGACATCGGCACGATCCAGGTCGGCACCGGTGCGGCCGCGCGCATCATCCACGTCATGAACGAGTACATGGCCGTCACCGACCTGGATGGCGCCCGGCACGCCTGCTTCCCGGACGTGATCACCACGCTCGACAATGACGGCCAACCAGTCAGCGCCGGCCATGTCCGCGAGGGCATGGAGCTCTCGGTCCTGCGCGTGCCCAAGGACAAGATCCCGCTGAGCTCCAGCGTGACCGACCCCAGCGTCTATCCGATCGTCGAGAAGGCGCTCGGCATGAACTTCACCGAATACGCGCTCGGCCGCGAAGGCTAGTCAGCGCCGCCCTTCCGCATAGCCCGCAGGATCAACCGGATACCCCGACCATGAGCGATTTCGACCTCGTCCTCCGCGGCAACATCGTGCTGTCCGACACGATCATCGAGGACGGCTATGTCGCCGTCACCGGCGGCAAGATCGGCAAGGTCGGCTCCGGCACGCCGCCCTCGGCCCGCGAGACGCAGGATTTCCGCGGCCAGTGGATCATGCCCGGCGTCATCGACGGGCAGGTCCATTCCGGCAGCCAGGCCAATCACGAGGGCATCGGCATGTGCTCGCGCGCTGCGGCGGCCGGCGGGGTCACCGTCATGGTCGACATGCCCTATGACGAGCCCGAGCCCGTCACCAGCGCCAAGCTCTTCAACGAGAAGGTCGCGGTGGTCGAGCGCGACGCCCATGTCGATGTCGCGCTCTACGCGACCATCACCATCGAGAACGGGCTCCATGCCATTCCCGGCCTCGTCGAAGCCGGCGCCTGCGCCTTCAAGTTCTCGACCTTCGAGGCCAACCCGACGCGCTTTCCGCGCATCGGCGACGACACGCTCTACGAAGCCTTCAGGCTGATCGAGCCGACGGGCCTGCTCTGCGGTGTCCACAACCAGGACCAGGAGATGACCCGGCGCAACATCGCCAGGCTGATCGAAGCCGGCGATACCGGCCCGGACGCCTTCCTGCGTGCCCACACCCCGCTGATCGAGAACCTCGCCACCGCCCGTATCTACGAGATCGGTGCCGAGACGGGCGCCCGCGCCCACGCCGTCCACGTCTCGACCTCGCGCGGCTTCGAGATCTGCAACATGTACAAGCGCGCCGGCTACAAGGCGACGGTCGAGAGCTGCGTACAGTACTTCATGCTCAACGCCGAGGAACACGTCCCGCGCTTCGGCGCCAAGGTGAAGCATTATCCGCCGATCCGCCCGAAGGCCGAGAGCGAGCTGCTCTGGAGCCATCTCGCCGCCGGCCATTGCGATTTCATCTCGTCCGACCACGTCTCCTGGGGCCTGGAGAAGAAGGGCGACCCGATGATCTTCAAGAACACCTCGGGCGGCCCGGGCATCGAGACCCTGCTGCCGGCCCTCTGGACCGGCTGCGAAGAGCACGGCCTCTCCCCGACCATCGTCGTGAAGCAGCTCTGCGAGGGGCCGGCGAAGGCTTTCCTGCTCGCCGACAAGGGCCGGCTCGAAGCCGGCGCCGACGCCGACATCACCGTGCTGGAGCCGGGCCGCTTCATCCATGATCCCAGCAAGAGCCTCGCGGCGGTGAAGTGGAGCTCGATGGAGGGCCGCGAGTTCCGCGTCCGCGTCGCCGCAACTTACGTACGCGGCCAGCTCGCCTGGAACGGCACCGAGATCCGCAACAAGGCAGGCGACGGCCGCTTCCTGCGTCCGGCGGCGTAGGCACATCATGTCGATCGATCAGGACCGTCTCTGGCGGCGCATCGAGGCGCTCTCGCGGATCACCGATCCGGAGCGCCCCTGGACGCGGCGCTCCTTCACCCCGCGCTTCCTCGAAGGCCGCGAATGGCTCACGGCGGAATTCCGCGACGCCGGGCTGGAGACGGAGCTCGACGCTGCCGGCAACCTGGTCGGCCGACTCACCGGGGCGGATCCGTCGCTGAAGCCGATCCTGATCGGCTCGCATTCCGACACCGTGCCGTCCGGCGGACGCTATGACGGCATTCTCGGCGTGCTCGCCGCATTGGAAGTCGCGCAGAGCTTCAGCGAGCGCGGCGACCGTCTGCGCCATACGCTGGAGGTCGTCGACTTCCTGGCCGAGGAGCCGAGCGAATTCGGTCTGTCCTGCATCGGCAGCCGCGCCCTCGCAGGCGCGCTGACCGAGCAGCATCTCGCCCTCACCCGCCCTGACGGCATGACGCTGCGCGAAGGCATCGCTTTCGTCGGCGGCCGGCCCGAAGAGCTGGCCGCGGTCAAGCGCGCGGCCGGCAGCGTCGCGGCCTATGTCGAGGTCCATATCGAGCAGGGCCGCGTGCTGGAGAACGAGCGCATCCCGATCGGCATCGTCACCGACATCGTCGGCATCCGCCGCGAGCGCATCACCGTGACCGGCCGGGCCGACCATGCCGGCGCGACTCCGATGCCGCTCAGGGCCGATGCGCTGGTCGGTGCCGCCAAGCTGGTCGAGGCCGCCTATAAGCGGGCGCTCGCGACAGCCCGGGACAACCAGCCTCTGGTCGCCACCTTCGGGCGCATCGAGGTCAGCCCCAACGCGGCCAATGCCGTACCGGGCGAGGCCGTGCTGACGCTCGAGGTCCGCTCCGGCAACGAGGCGGCGGTCAAGGCCTTCGGGGAAGCGCTGGTACGTGACCTGCGCCCCGCGCTCGAAGAACTCCGGCTCTCCATCGCCGTCGAGCCGATCAGCCATGTCGCGCCGACGGCCTGCGCGCCGGAAATCCGTTCGGCCATCGCCAATGCATCCACCTCGCTCGGGCTCGCCACGCGCGACCTGCCGAGCGGCGCCGGCCATGACGGCGTCCAGGTCGCCCATACCGGCCCGATCGGGATGATCTTCGTACCCTGCCTCGAAGGCCGCAGCCACGCGCCGGAGGAATCGATCACGCCCGAGCAGGCCGGAGACGGCGCCCGCGTGCTGGCCGAGACGGTGCGCCTGCTCGATGTGAGCCTGGGCTGAGCCGATGGACTGGGCCGCAAGCGATCTGGCGGAACGCGACCTCTACAAGCTCCTCGTCAACACCGTGCTGCCGCGCCCGATCGCGCTCGTCACCACGGTCGATGCGCAAGGGCGCGCCAACGCCGCGCCCTTCAGCTTCTTCAACGTCTTCAGCCATGCGCCGCCGCTGGTCGTGCTCGGCATCGAGGGCCGCGATGGAGCGACTTCGCCGCTGAAAGATACGATGCGGAATATCCGCGAGACCGGTAGCTTCGTCGTCAATCTGGTCGATCGCGCCATGGTCGAGGCGATGCAGATCTGCGCCATCGACTTCCCCGGCGAGGTCGACGAGATCGAGGCGGCGGGGCTCGCGACCGCGCCGAGCGCCACGATTGCCGCGCCCAGGCTCGCCGCCTCCCCGGTCCAGCTCGAATGCCGCGAGACGGTCTCGCTCTCGCTCGGCACCCGCAATCGCAATCTCGTCGTCGGCGAAATCCAGCACATCCATATCCGCGACGGCGTCGTCGACGAGCGCTTGCATGTCGATATCGACAAGCTCGACCTCGTCGGCCGCCTGCACGGTGCCGACTGGTACGTCACGCTGCGCGACCGTTTCCAGGCTCCACGTCAGACACTCGCAAGCTGGCGCGAACGGTCGCGGACCATCCCGGAAGGAGAGGTATCGTGAGCGGCACGATCTACGTCATCAATCCCAATTCGACCGAGCGCGTGACCAGGGAGATCGATGTCGCGGTCGCACCGCTGCGCATCGCCGGCGGCCCCGCGATCGAATGCCTGACGCTGGCCGAAGGTCCGCCCGGCATCCAGTCGCAGCGCGATGTCGACGGGCTGATCCCCGCCCTGCTCAAGCGCGCCGCAGGCCTCGAGAACGAAGCCGCGGCCTTTGTTATCGCCTGTTTCTCCGACCCCGGCATGCATGCCCTGCGCGAGCAGAGCACGAAACCGGTGCTGGGCATCGCCGAATGCGGCGTGCTGACGGCGCTGACTCTGGGCCAACGCTTCGGCATCGTCGCGATGCTGCAGAACTCGATCCCGCGTCATCTGCGCTATCTCGGTGCGATGGGGATGATGGACCGTTTCGCGGGCGACCTGCCCGTGAACCTCACCATCGCGGAGATGGCCGACGATGAACTGACGCTCGGCCGCATGATCGGCGTCGGCCGCACCCTGCGCGACATGCACCATGCCGATGTGCTGGTGATGGGCTGCGCCGGGATGGCGCGCTTCCGCGAGCCGCTGGAACGAGAACTGGGCATCCCGATCGTCGAGCCGACCCAGGCGGCGGTGACGATGGCGATCGGGCGCGTGCGGCTGGGCTGGGGCGGGCGCCCTCTTCGCGGAGGCTGAACATGGACGATCTGATTGCCGAACTCGCCGGGGCTCTCGGCGAGGCGAATGTCCTCGTCTCCCAGCAGGACCAGGCGCCCTTCCTCACCGACTGGCTCGGCAAATATCGCGGCGCCGCGCGGGCCGTCGCCCGGCCCGGCTCGACCGCGGAGGTCGCGGCCGTGATGCGCATCTGCACACGCCACAAGGTGCCTGTCGTTCCGCAGGGCGGCAACACCAGCATGTCGGGCGGCGCGACGCCGGATGAATCCGGCAACGCCGTCGTCCTTTCGCTCGCGCGGCTGAACCGCATTCGCGACATCGATGCTGTCAGCAATACGATCACCGTGGATGCCGGCGTAGTCCTCGCCAAGGTCCAGCAGGCGGCGCAGAAGGCCGGGCGCTTCTTTCCGCTCAGCCTCGGGGCCGAGGGCAGTTGCACCATCGGCGGCAATCTCGCTGCGAATGCCGGCGGCGTCGCCGTCCTGCGCTACGGCACGATGCGCGAGCTCACCCTCGGCCTCGAGGTCGTCCTGGCGGACGGACGCGTCTGGGACGGGCTGACGGCGCTGCGCAAGGACAATACCGGCTACGCCCTGCGCGACCTCTTCATCGGCTCGGAAGGCACGCTCGGCGTCATCACCGGCGCGGTGCTGAAGCTCTTCGCCCAGCCGCATGCCCGTGCCGGTGCTTTCGTCGCCGTCGAGGACGCTGAAGCGGCGCTATCCCTTTTGTCGGCGGTTCGCGACCGTTGCGGCGACCGGCTGACAGCCTTCGAGTTCATGACCGGCGATTGCCTGTCGCTGATCCTGCGCCATATCGGCGATGCGCGCCTGCCGCTCGCCACGCTGCCGCCGGCGGCAGTGCTGATCGAGCTTTCGGACCAGGACGACGAGCAGGGCCTGCGCGAGCGCCTCGAAGCCGCGCTGGCCGAGAGCATCGAGGCCGGCCTCGTCCTCGACGCCGCCATCGCGCAGGACGGCACGCAGGCCAGAGCCTTCTGGCGCATCCGCGAAGGCGTGTCGGAAGCGCTGGTGCGCGAGGGCAAGGCCGCCAAGCACGACGTCTCCATGCCGGTGTCGGCCATGGCCGATTTCGTCGCCGCAGCCGATGCCGCCGTCCGCGCCGTAGCGCCCGGCATCAGGCCGATCGTCTTCGGCCATCTCGGCGACGGCAACCTGCACTACAACCTGCTGCCGGCCGAGGGGCAGGACCCAGCCGATTTCGCGGCCCTCACTCCCGAACTCACCTGCATCGTCCATGACGAGATCGGCCGCCGGCGCGGCTCGATCAGCGCCGAGCATGGCATCGGCCAGCTGCGCGTCTCCGAGATGAAGCTGCGCAAGGCGCCGCTCGAACTCGAACTGATGCACCAGCTCAAGCACCTGCTCGACCCGGCAGGCCTGCTCAATCCGGGCAAACTTCTGCCGGGCAAGCTCCTGCCCGCTTCCACCAAGAACTGAGGACGACCATGGCTCTGCTCGATGAAACCGCTGGGGGTGTCTACGTCATCGCGGTGACGCCCTTCACCGAAGCCGGCGCGCTCGATCTCGACAGCACCGACCGGATGGTCGATTTCTACCTGGAGAAGGGCGCGACCGGCCTCACCGTCCTCGGCATGATGGGCGAGGCGCCCAAGTTGACGGCGGACGAATCCCGTATCTTCGTGCGCCGCGTGCTGGCGCGCGTGCAGGGGCGCGTGCCCGTCGTCGCGGGCGTCTCGGCGCCGGGCTTCGCCGCGATGCGCGAGCTCAGCGAGAGCGTGATGGGTGACGGCGCCGCCGGCGTCATGGTCGCCCCGCCCTCCAACCTGCGGACCGACGACCAGATCGTCTCCTATTATGCGATGGCGGCGGAGACGCTGGGGCCGAAGACGCCCTTCGTGCTGCAGGATTTCCCGCTGGTCACCCAGGTGCAGATCACCCCGGCCGTGATCCTGAAGATCGTCGCCGCCCATCCGAGCTGCGTCATGCTCAAGCACGAGGACTGGCCGGGCCTCGCCAAGATCTCGGCGCTGCGCGCGGCGAGCGACAATGGCGGCCGCCGCATCTCGATCCTCGTCGGCAATGGCGGCATGTTCCTGCCGGAAGAACTTTCGCGCGGCGCCGACGGCGCCATGACCGGCTTCGCCTATCCCGAGATGATGGTCGATGTCTGGAAGGCCCATGCCGCCGGCAATGTCGAGCGCGCGCATGATCTCTTCGACGCCTATCTGCCGCTCGCCCGCTACGAGCAGCAGCCCGGCCTCGGCCTCGCCATCCGCAAGCACACCCTGGCGAAGCGCGGCGCCATCGCCTCCGCCACCTTGCGCAAGCCGGGCGGGGCGTTGTCGAAAGCGGATATCGCCGATATCGAACGGCTCATCGCGCGGCAGGAGCGGCGCCTCAAGGAGATCGGCTGATGGATCTGGGACTTGCTGGAAAGCGCGCACTCGTGCTGGGCGCGAGCCGCGGGCTCGGCGCCGCGATCGCACAGACTCTTGCCACAGAGCGCGCGACCGTCATCGCCGCCGCCCGCAGCACCGATGTCACGGAAAGCTGGATCGCCGCTCTGCCGGCGGACCAGCGCGGCCGCGTCAGCGCCGCGAAACTGGACCTTGCCGATCTMGCCTCGGTTGACGCCCTTGCCGAGCGTCTCGTCGCGGAAGGCGGCGTCGACATCCTGATCGGCAACTCCGGCGGCCCGCCGCCCGGCGAGGCGCGCGACGCCAAGCGCGGCGACTGGCTGAAGCACTTCGAGGGCATGGCAGCCAATCTCTTCCATCTGGCGCAGCAGCTCCTGCCCGGCATGACGGAGCGCGGCTGGGGCCGCATCGTCACCATCGCCTCCTCCGGTGTCGAGCAGCCGATCCCGCGTCTCGCCCTCTCCAACGGCATCCGCGCCGCCGTGATCGGCTGGTCGAAGACGCTGGCTTCGGAGGTTGCGGGCAGCGGCGTGACGGTCAATGTCGTCCTGCCCGGCCGCATCCACACCGAGCGCGTCGACCAGCTCGACGATGCCGCGGCCGCGCGCAGCGGCGGCACGCGCGACGCGGTGGCACAGGCCTCGATGGCGACGATCCCCGCCGGACGCTACGGCAAACCGCAGGAATTTGCCGATGTCGTCGCCTTCCTCGCCAGCGAGCGGGCAAGCTATGTGACGGGCGCGAAGATCCGTATCGACGGCGGCTTGATCAGAGGCATCTGAACCCGGACTCGTCTGCGCCAGCGACAAGAGAGCTGGCGCAGACGCCTGGACGTGGCGCTCGCCGTATCGATCTGCTGGGTGGAATACCTGCGGCTCGTCATCAGCACAGGCGCGGATCGCTTCGCACGTCCTCGGCGCGCCGCACCAAAAAAGCAAAAAGCGCCGGAAGATCCGACGCTTGCATGCTTCTCAAGTCCTGAGATTGTCTGGAGCGGGCGAAGGGATTCGAACCCTCGACCCCAACCTTGGCAAGGTTGTGCTCTACCCCTGAGCTACACCCGCATCCGAGACAGCGGCGCCGTGGCGGCGCGGTCGGGTTATTGCCCCAAAGCGCGGCGGAGTGCAAGCACCTGACGAAAGTTTTTTGCCGGCCGTTGATAACCCGCCCTCTGACGCGACATCTTGCCGTCTGCGCAAGGGGAGGTTAGGCATCGCGAATGGCACGCTTTCCCCGGCCGAAGTGGTGGAAACGTGCCATGCCAGACCGATTCCGACGCTTGCGATCACCGGCCTCCCCACGATGAACACGCCCGTCACTCCCGAGCAGCTCTGCGAACATCTCTCCGCGCGCGGCATCGCCTTCCATCGGATGGACCATCCCGCGGTCTTCACCGTCGCCGAATCGACTGTTCATCGCGAGCCGCTGCAGGGCCTGCACACCAAGAACCTGTTCCTGAAGGACAAGAAGGGGCGGCTGTTCCTCGTCTCGGCCGAGGCCGATGCCCGGATCGATCTCAAGCGCCTGCATGAGCGGATCGGCGCCAGCGGCAGGCTCTCCTTCGGGTCGGCCGAGCTGCTGCTGGAGAAACTCGGCGTCACGCCGGGCTCGGTCACCGCCTTCGCCGTGATCAACGACCGCGCCGGCGACGTCACCATGGTGCTCGACGCCAATCTGGTGACGGGCGAGGACGTCAACTTCCACCCGCTGATCAATACGGCCACGCTCAGGGTCGGGCGCGACGATTTCCTCGCCTTCCTCAGGCAGACCGGCCATGAGCCGCTGATCGTCGATTTGCCCGTCCCACCCGATGGACAGAACAGCTAAAGCTCCCCATCTATGGGGCGACTGCGCAGGCGGCCGCATCGGCGCGCCGGCGCCTCTACGAAGCATCACGAAGGGCGACCCATGCTGGTCAATGGCGAGGCGGCCGAGCAATCCGGCCTGATCAAGGACACCACGACGCAGGCCTTCCGCCAGGACGTCATCGCTGAATCGATGAAGCAGCCGGTGCTGATCGATTTCTGGGCGCCCTGGTGCGGCCCCTGCAAGCAGCTTACCCCTGTCATCGAGAAGGTGGTCAAGGCCGCCGGCGGCAAGGTCAAGCTCGTCAAGATGAACATCGACGAACACCCGCAGATCCCCGGCCAGCTCGGCATCCAGTCGATTCCCGCCGTCATCGCCTTCAAGCAGGGCCAGCCGATCGACGGCTTCATGGGCGCACAGCCGGAAAGCCAGGTGAAGGCCTTCATCGAACGCCTGGTCGGCCCGATGGGGCCCGGCGCGACGGAGGAACTGATTGCGGCCGCGCAGGCCGCCGCCGAGGCCGGCGACCCGGCCGGCGCGAGCGAGCTCTATGCGGGCGTGCTCCAGACCGAACCCGACAACCTCGCCGCCATCGCGGGGCTGGCACGGCTGCACCTCGACACCGGCGATACCGAAGGCGCCAAGGGCATCCTCGCCATGACGCCCCAGGACAAGGCCGGCGACCCGGCCATCACGGCCTTGCGCGCCGCGATCGAGCTCGCCGAGCAGGCTGCCTCCCTCGGCGACACAGCGGGGCTCGAGGCAAAGGTCGCTGCCGATCCGAAGGATCACCAGGCTCGTTTCGACCTGGCGCTGGCGCTCAATGCCCGTGACAGACGCGACGACGCGGTCGACCATCTGATCGCCATCATCAAGGCCGACAGGAAGTGGAACGACGACGGTGCACGCAAGCAGCTGCTCCAGCTCTTCGAGGCCTGGGGCCCGATGGACGATGCAAGCGTTACCGGCCGCCGCAAGCTGTCGACCCTGTTGTTCTCCTGACCGCCGAGAGGACGGAACCGCGCATGGGCATGAACGCCGTCTATGAGGGGGCCGGGGATTGCCCTGAGGTGATCCCGCTCTTCCCCTTGAGCGGCGCGCTGCTCCTGCCGCGCGGCCAGATGCCGCTCAACATCTTCGAGCCGCGCTATCTCGCCATGATCGACGACGCGCTGAAAGGCGAGCGCGTCATCGGGATGATCCAGCCCGAGCCCGAGGTTGGCCGCCAGCCGGAGATCCCTCCGTTGCTCAAGGTCGGCTGCCTGGGCCGCATCACCCAGCTCGCAGAGACCGGCGACGGGCGCTACATCGTCACCCTGACCGGGATCAGCCGGTTCCGGCTGCTGGACGAACTGTCGGTCACCACGGCCTATCGGCAGGCACGGGTCGACTACCAGCCCTTCGCCGCCGATTTCGTGGCGCGGACAGGCGAGGAGGAGGTCGACCGCAAGGGCCTGCTCAAGGCGCTCAAAGACTTCGCCAAGGCGAACGACCTCAAGATCGACTGGAAGGGCGTCAACGAGGCGCCAAACGAGGCCCTGGTCAACGCGCTCTCGATGATGTGTCCGTTCGGACCGCGCGAAAAGCAGGCCCTGCTCGAGGCGCGGACGCTGAAGGACCGGGCCGAGGTGCTGGTCGCGATCACCGAGATCGAGCTCGCCCGCGGCGGCAGTGATCCGGACACCACCCTGCAGTGACCGTATCCACGCCGCCCGCCGAAGCCCCGCCGAAAGTTTGGCCGCCGCGCAGCGCGGTCACGGCGTGGCTATTCTTCGACTGGGCGGCGCAGCCCTTCTTCACGCTGATCACCACCTTCGTCTTCGCGCCCTTCTTCGCCTCGGCGCTCGCGAAGGATGCGGCCGCCGGCCAGGCCCTCTGGGGCTATGCCACCGGCTTTGCCGGCTTCTGCATCGCCCTGCTCTCGCCCCTGCTCGGCGGCATCGCGGACAGGACCGGGCCGCGCAAGCCCTGGATCGCGGCTTTCGGCGCGCTGCTCGTCATCGGCTCGGCCATGCTCTGGTTCGCCGTGCCGGGCTCGGCTTCGGCGGTGCCGATCGCGCTCGCCGGCTTCATCGTCGCGACGGTCGGCGCGGAGTTCGCCACCACCTTCAACAACGCGATGATGACGCGGCTGGTGCCGCCGGAGCGCCTCGGCTGGCTCTCCGGAACCGGCTGGGCCATCGGCTATCTCGGCGGGCTCTTGTCGCTCGCGATCACGCTCGGCCTTCTCGCGGCGGAACCTCAGACCGGCAAGACGCTGGCGGGCATCGCGCCGATCCTCGGGCTCGATGCAGCCGCACGCGAGGGCGACCGCTTCTCCGGCCCGCTCACCGCACTATGGTTCGTGGTCTTCGTCACGCCGATGTTCCTGTTCACGCCGGATTCGAGCAAGACGGGCCTGAGCCTCGCCGAAGCGGCAAAAGGTGGCGTCGGGCGGCTGAAGGCTACGCTGGCCGAGTTGCCGAAGCTGCCTTCGCTCGGCCGCTTCCTGCTCGCCAACATGATCTACCAGGATGCGCTGGTCGCCCTCTTCGCCTTCGGCGGCATCTATGCGGCCGGCGTCTTCGGCTGGCAGACCATCGAGCTCGGCATCTTCGGGATACTGCTCACCGTCACCGGCACGCTCGGCGCCTGGCTCGGCGGCAAGCTCGACGACACCATCGGCGGCAAGCCGGTGATTCTGGGCTCGATCGCCTGCCTGCTCTTTGCCTGCCTGGGCATCCTCTCGCTCAGTGCAGACCATATCCTGTTCGTGATCCCGGCCGCCCCGCACGCCCCCGGCGACGGGCTCTACGCAACGCTGCCGGAGCGGGTTTATCTCGGTCTCGGCCTGCTGATCGGCCTCGTTGCCGGACCATTGCAGGCCGCTTCGCGCAGCCTGATGGCACGGCTCGCTCCACCCGGCCGCATCGGCGAGTTCTTCGGGCTGTTCGCCCTGTCAGGCAAGGTCACGTCCTTCATGGGCCCGACGCTGGTCGCGCTGGCGACAAGCGCCTTCGCCAGTCAGCGTGCAGGGCTTGCCGTCCTGATCGTCTTCTTCCTGGCCGGCGCGGCGTTACTCGCCGGTGTCACAGTGAAACGGGCGCCGTAGCGCCCGTTCCGGTTCCTCAGCGAACCAGGATGTTCCGGAACTGCCAGGGATCGCTGGTATCGATATCCTCCGGGAACAGGCCCGGGCGGCCATCGAGCGGCGTCCAGTCGGTGTAGTAGCCCTTCACCGGCCCGAGATAAGGCTGCTGGATCTCGAGGCAGCGATTGTAATCGAGCTCCTCGACCTCGACGATGCCGGCGCGCGGGTTCTCCAGCGCCCAGACCATGCCGGCCAGCACGGAAGAGGTGACCTGCAGGCCGGTCGCGGTCTGATAGGGCGCGAGCGAACGCGCCTCCTCGGTCGAGAGCTGCGAGCCGAACCAGTAGGCGCCCTTGTCGTGGCCGTAGAGCAGCACGCCGAGCTCATCGATGCCGTCGACGACCTCCTTCTCCTCGAGGATGTGGTGCTCCTCCTGTGGCCGGCCGGCATTGCCGAACATCTCGTGCAGCGAGAGCACGGCATCGTTCGCCGGGTGGTAGGCGTAATGGCAGGTCGGCCGGTAGGTCGCCTTGCCGGTCTCGTCGCGCACGGTGAAATAATCCGCAATCGAAATCGACTCGTTATGCGTGACCAGGAAGCCGTACTGCGCGCCCGGTGTCGGGCACCAGCTGCGGACCTTGGTCTCGGCGCCGGCCTGCATCAGATAGATCGCCGCTTGCGAGCCTGTCTCGTGACCATKGGCATTCKCCGGCATCCATTTCTCGTGGGTGCCCCAGCCGAGCTCGGCCGGCTGGACGGCCTCGGCGATGAAGCCCTCGACAGACCAGGTGTTGACGAAGACGTTCGGCGGCTTCGGGTTCCGCGAGCGCTGCGTGTCGCGCTCGGCGATGTGGATGCCCTTGACGCCGACGCGGTGCATCAGCGCCGCCCATTCCTCGCGGGTGGTCGGCTGCGTCGCATTGAGGCGCATGTCGGCGGCGAGGTTCGTCAACGCCCGCTTCACCAGCGAGGAGACCATGCCGGGGTTGGCGCCGCAGCAGGAGACCGCCGTCGGCGTGCCGGCCGGCCGCGCCCGCTTGGCGGCAAGCGTCATCTCGCGCAGCGCATAGTTCGAGCGCTCGGCCGGCCCCTTGCTGTCGTCGAAATAGAAGCCGAGCCAGGGTTCGTTGACCGTATCGATATAGAGCGCGCCGAGGCTTGAGGCGAACTCCATCAGGTCGCGCGAGCCGGTGTCGCAGGACAGGTTCACGCAGAAGCCCTGCCCGCCGCCGGCGGTCAGCAGCGGCTCCAGGATTTCCTTGTAGTTAGCCGGCGTCAGCGCTTCCTGGATGAAGCGGATGCCACGCTCGTCGAGGAGATGGCGGTTGGAATCATCTGGAGCAATGACGACGAAGCGGCTCTTGTCGAACTTGAAGTGCCGTTCGAGCAGCGGCAGCGTACCGCGGCCGATCGAGCCGAAGCCGATCATCACGATCGGGCCGGTGATCTCGCCGTAGACGGGCCAATTCGTCATTCTCTGTAACTCCTGGGTTCTGGGGATAAAAAGGTCGAAAGGGTCGTATGAGCGCAAAATCGCGCCGTCAATCGCCTGGGACGCCTTCCACGCGGGTGAGCGCATGGAAAGCGCCGGGCGATGACGGCGCGATGACGAATGTCTGAAGCGTCAGGCGGCCTGCGCCACCTCTTGCACTTCGAAGGCGGCGGGAATGGCAACGCCAGTGGCGACCAGCACGCCGCTTGCACTGTCGAGCGCGCCATCGCGCAGCTCGATGGCGAGGAAGCGCTCGCGCTCGACCGGGCCGGGCATGGCGAGCTCGCGCGTCAGCGCCGGATCGAAGCCGAAGCGGGCGTAGTAGGGCGCGTCGCCGACAAGGATGACGGCGCCGTGCCCGCGGCAGGCGGCGCGCCAGAGCGCCTCGCGCATCATCGCCTTGCCCAGCCCTTCGCCCTGCAGCTCGGGCTTGACCGCCAGCGGGCCGAGCAGCAGCGCCGGCACGCCATTGGCCTCCACATGCCAGAGCCGGACGGTCGCCAGCAGCTCGCCGTCGCGTTCGGCGGTCAGGGCCAGGCCCTCGGCCGGCAGACGGCCCTCGCGCAGGCGCTCGCTGGACTTGGCGGTCCGGCGCTCGCCGAGGCAACGGTCGAGCAGCGCCTCGCGGGCGGGAATGTCGGTGGCGAGCTCGTCGCGGATCGTGATCATAACGCACCTCCTGCCGGAGCGCCTGCTTTCACGCAGACCTTCCCGGCGCCGCGCGAGCGCGGCCACAAGCGGATGGGTTGTGTGGAAGGGGGTCCGGCGGGAGCCACGACCGCATCTCCGTTCTGGAGATACGAACGCTCCGCCCGTTTGACCGGGCAGCCTGCCGTCTCAGACAGGGCGCTTCGCCGGACCCGATGGTTGAGGAAGGAGCTCGCGCTCCTTCCGACGTCAGATGACGTACTGCTTCAGCGGCGGGAAGCCGTTGAAGGCGACGGCCGAATAGGTCGTCGTATAGGCGCCCGTGCCCTCGATCAGCACCTTGTCGCCGATCTCCAGCGAGAAGGGCAGCATGTACGGGGTCTTCTCGTACATGACGTCGACCGAGTCGCAGGTCGGACCCGCGAGCACGCACGGGACGGTCGCATCGCCATCGCGCGTCGTGCGGATGGGGTAGCGGATCGCCTCGTCCATGGTCTCGGCGAGACCGTTGAACTTGCCGATGTCGAGATAGACCCAGCGGACCTCGTCCGACTCGGCCTTCTTCGAGATCAGCACGACCTCGGCCTCGATCAGGCCGGCCTCACCGACCATGCCGCGGCCCGGCTCGATGATCGTCTCGGGCAGCTGGTTGCCGAAATGCTTCGACAGCGCCCGGAAGATCGCGTCGCCATAGGACGGCACGCCCGGAATCGGCTTCAGGTAGCGCGCCGGGAAGCCGCCGCCGAGGTTGACCATCGACAGCGAGATGCCACGGGTGGCGCACTCCTTGAAGATCGCCGAGGCCGAGGCCAGGGCGGAATCCCAGGCATTCACATTCGCCTGCTGCGAGCCGACGTGGAACGAGATGCCATAGGCCAGCAGGCCGAGGCGATGGCCATGCTCGAGCACGTCCGCGGCCATTTCGGGCACGCAGCCGAACTTGCGCGAAAGCGGCCAGTCGGCGCCGGCGCCGTCGCAGAGGATGCGGCAGAAAATGCGCGCGTCCTTCGTGCCGGTCTTCTCGGCGGAACGGGCGACCTTCTCGACTTCGGCCGTGCAGTCGACGGCGAAGAGGCGCACGCCGAGCTCCATGGCGCGCGCGACGTCGCGCTCCTTTTTGATGGTGTTGCCGAAGGAGATGCGGTCGGCGGTAGCGCCGGCAGCCAGCGCGAGCTCGATCTCGACGACCGAAGCGCAGTCGAAGCAGGAGCCGAGCTTGGCCAGCAGGGCAAGCACCTCCGCCGCCGGGTTCGCCTTCACCGCGTAGAAGACGCGGGTGTCGGGCAGCGCACGGGCGAAGGCATGATAATTCTCGCGCACGACATCGGTGTCGATGACGACGCAGGGCCCGTCCTCACGTCGGGTGCGAAGAAACTCACGGATGCGGTCGGTCATGAGACGCGACTCCCCTACGACGCAAGCGGCGTCGATGCGATGTATCGCCGGAATGAGTCGTTCGCGGCCGCAAGGCGCTGTGGAGACGCCTGCTACAGCGGACGAAACGTCCGGACCCGAAACACCGTTCGATTGGGGAAAACCCCGCACGGCCGGCAATGAAGGACAAGCCTCTTCGGTGCCGGCCTGTGGAAAGCCGGCGAGACCAAAAAAGCCCGCTCCGTCGTTGCTTTAAGCTGCGTCCCCCGTGGAGATTCGGGGTTCGCCGGTTTTGCCTCCGGCTGCTGGTCTGTGTCGGGGAACAATCTCCTTGCGGAGACTGGGAGGCGTGATTTGAGGGATGTCCATCCCCTCCATCCGTCCTCCAACCCCTGGCGGCTGTCCGGCCTCTTGTCCGAATGCCCACCGACCAGCACGCGGCCACAGGCACGTGCGAATTGGGTGAAGGCGATATACGGACCGCGACTCCCGACTACAAGTGTTTTGTGAGCCCGGAGCCGCATTTTTTTGCAGGGCCGATCCGCACCCGGGCCAGAGCGGGTTCACCGCCGAAACCGCTTCGCTGGCTATGGGTTAGTCGCGCTTCTCGCAGAAGCGGATCCGGTTGCCGAACGGGTCCGGCACTTCAAGCGTCCGGCCACCCGGCCCGTCCTCCTGAATGCCCGGCCGCGAATAGGAATAGCGCTTGCCGATGAGCTCGGCGCGATAGGCGTCGACGCCCTGCATCCAGACGAAGACGGTCGAGCCGGGGCTCGCGTCGCCGTGATGCTCCGAGAGATGGAGCTGCAGCCCGGAGCGCGACACCTGCATATAGAGCGGCATGTCCGGCCCGAAGCGATGGTCCCAGTCCATCGAGAAGCCGAGGAAGTCGAGATAGAATTGCTTCGCCTTGGCCTCGTCGAAGATCCTGAGGACGGGAATCCCCATCTGCAGGCGCACCGCTTCATCCGTCGCCGCGGCCGACACATCGGGCGCAGCCTCGCCGATCTTTGCCGCCAGCACGTTCCAGTCGTCATAGCCGAACTGGCGCGCCACGATTTCCAGCGCTTCGGAATGGGAAAGCGGCACCTGCCTGGCGACCATGGTCTCGCGCAGACTTTTCGCCATCAGCTTCGCATCGCGGAAGCTACGCATCGTCGTGATCCTTCTCGCTGCGGACGGTGGGATCGGGGCTCGCCTTACCGATATCCGTCCACGAGTCGATCGGGATCAGGACAGGGGCTTGAGGGATGCGTTCACCTTGCCCTTTAGGGCGCGAGCGGCTGGCCGCATCCGGCCGGTCGCGAAGGTTGCGATATCTTCATCTCCTGTCAATGGCGGATGCCCTAGACCGGCCCTATTTGATGGCCTTAAGTCTCGGCTAACGCCTATTTTGCGCAGCCGACGCGACGGGGAAGACGGACCACGCATGACCACGACAGATCGCCGCCGGGTTTTGGGCGGACTCTCAGCCGCGCTCTGCCTCTCGGCAGCGCCCTCCGTCCTTTTGGCGCAGCAGCCGCGGCCTCAGACACCGCCGCCGCAAGGTCAGCCGCAGACGCCGCCTCCTCAGAACGCGGCGCCGCAGCCGCGCTTCAGCTTCGAGGACGTGCAGCGCCGGGCACGCGAGATCGCTGCCGTCGCCTATGAGCCGAGCGCGAGCCTGCCCGAGGCGCTGGCGAAGCTCGACTACGATTCCTGGCGCGACATCCGTTTCCGGCCGGAGCGGGCGCTGCTGGCGCAGAACGGCTCGCCCTTCCGCATGCAGATGTTCCATCCGGGCTTCCTGTTCACCCGGCCGGTCACGGTGAACGTGGTGCGCGACGGCGTGCCGACCCCTGTGCCCTATGCCGCCAACCTGTTCGATTACGGCAAGGTCAAGTTCGACAAGCCTTTGCCGGTCAATCTCGGCTTCGCCGGCTTCCGCCTGCACTTTCCTCTCAACGACCCCCGCGTCTTCGACGAGCTGATCTCTTTCATCGGCGCGAGCTATTTCCGCGTGCTCGGTCGCGGCCAGCGCTACGGCCTCTCGGCACGCGGGCTCTCGATCGGCGCGGGCACCGCGAGCGAAGAGTTCCCGATCTTCCGTGAATTCTGGATCGAGCAGCCTGCCGCCGATGCCGAGCGCGTCATCATCCACACGCTGCTCGATTCCCCCTCGGTGACCGGCGCCTTCCGCTTCACCATCTATCCCGATCTCGACACGGTGATCGATGTCGCGGCAACACTTTATCCGCGCGTGCCGATCGAGAAGCTCGGACTCGCGCCGCTGACCTCGATGTTCTTCACGGGGGAGAACGACCGCCGCTTCTTCGACGACTTCCGCAGCGAACTGCACGATTCGGACGGGCTGATGATCCATTCCGGCAGCGGCGAATGGATCTGGCGCCCGCTGCGCAATCCCAAGCAGCAGGCCGTCTCCTCCTTCGTCGAGCGCAATGTCCGCGGCTTCGGCCTGATGCAGCGCGACCGCACCTTCGAGCATTATCAGGATCTCGACCTCGCCTATGAGCTGCGCCCGTCCTACTGGATCGAGCCGCAGGGCGACTGGGGCGAGGGCGTCGTCGAGCTGATCGAGATGGCGACCGCGGACGAGACCAACGACAATATCGTTGCGCTCTGGGCGCCGAAGACACCGCTCGAACCCGGCCGCGAATTCTCCTTCGCCTACAAGCTCACCGCCATGCTCGATTCCAGCGATCTGCATCCGGGCGGCCGGGTGATCAACACCTACCAGGCCAAGCCAAAGGCGCTGGGTTCGGGCGAGCCTGTGACGGAAGGCGCCCGGCGCTTCATTGTCGACTTCGCCGGCGGCGACCTCGATTATCACGTCAAGCAGCCGGAAAAGGTCGAGATCGTGCCATCGATCGCCTATGGCCGGATCGACCGCGCCTTCATTGTGCCGAACCAGAAGACCAAGGGTTTCCGCGCCTTCATCGACGTGGTGGTCGAGCCTGGCCAGCTGGCCGAGATGCGGGCCTTCCTGAGGAGCGGCGGCAAAGCGCTCACCGAAACCTGGAGCTACCCCTGGCGCTCCGAAGCGCAAGGCTGATCTGGAGGAGCCGACCATGAACGTCGTCGAGAATCCCGAACAGAACCGGTTCGAGCTGTCGCTCGACGGCGGCACGGCCATCGTCGCCTACCGGCAGGACGGCAACCGGCTCATGCTGATCCATACCGAGGTGCCCGAGCAGTTCGCCGGGCAGGGCATCGGCTCGCGGCTCGCGAAGGGCGTCTTCGAGCTGATCCGGGCGAGCGGACGCAAGGCGGTGGTCCGCTGCGAGTTCCTTAAGGGCTGGATCGCGAAGCATCGCGAATACGACGACATCATCGACGGCTAAAAGCATCGGCCGAGGCCGCAGCGCGTCAGCTCTGCTTGCGGCTCTTGCGCACCGCCGGCGTCTTGGCCGGTTGCTTCTTGCGGCCATAAAGCTCCAGCCGGTGCCGAACGAGCTCATAGCCGAGCTCGGCGGCGATACGCCGCTGCAGCTCCTCGATCGCGTCCGAGGAGAATTCGATCACCTCGCCGGAATCGATGTCGATCAGATGGTCGTGATGCTCCTGGCCGGCATGCTCGTAGCGCGAGACGCCGTCCTCGAAAGCGTGGCGTTCGATCGCCCCTTGCGACTCCAGCACCTTCATCGTGCGGTAGACGGTCGAGAGCGAGAGCGTCGGATCGAGGGCGAAGGCACGGGTGAAAATGCCTTTCGCATCGGGGTGATCATCCGCCTCCGCCAACACGCGCAGGATCAGCCGCCGCTGCTGCGTCATGCGCAGCCCGGCACCCTTGAGCTGGCTTTCGAAAACGGCAACGCGCCGGTCCACTTCGATCATGCCACGGAGATACCGCGAACGAGCGAATTTGCAAATTCGCCTATACGATAATCACTCTCATTTGCATTATTATTGCAAATGCTTTGCTATCGCAATGACCGTCGCGGCCGTCATGCTGCGCAACATCGCGCAGCATGACGATGCGTTCCGGCAGGCCTGCCGTTCTCAGGCTACGCCCCGAACCGCGCCGAGATCGGCCGCGATTCCCGCCACCAACTCGAAGGAGCGCTTGCGCTTCTCATGGTCGAAGATCGGCGCGGTGATCATGATCTCGTCGGCGCCGGTCTCGCGGATGAAGGCGCCGAGCGAACGCTTCAGCGTCTCCGGCGAGCCGATGAAGGCATAGCGCAGCATCTGCGAGACATGCGCCTTCTCCGCCGGCGACCAGTACTGCTCGATATCGTCGATCGGCGGCTGCAGCTTGCCGCGTGCGCCGCGGACCATGCCGACGAAGCGCTGCTGCAGCGAGGTTGCGAGATGGCGCGCCTCCTCATCGGTCTCTGCGGCGACGACATTGATGCCCGGCATGGCATAGGACGCCGCAAGCTGTTCCGACGGCTTGAAGCGCTCACGATAGACGGCGAGCGCCTGCAGCAGCGCATCCGGCGCGAAATGCGAAGCAAAGGAATAGGGCAGGCCGAGCTCGGCGGCGAGCTGCGCGCCGAACAGGCTGGAACCGAGGATCCAGAGCGGGACGTTCAGCCCCTCCCCCGGCACGGCGCGGATCGCCTGGTTGGGACCGGCCGGCGCGAACAGCGCCTGCAGCTCGAGCACGTCCTGCGGGAAGCTGTCGGAAGACATCGGGCTGCGCCGCAGCGCCCTGAGCGTGAGCTGGTCGGTGCCGGGCGCGCGGCCGAGACCGAGATCGATGCGGCCGGGGAAGAGCGCCTCCAGCGTGCCGAACTGCTCGGCGATGACGAGGGGAGCATGGTTCGGCAGCATGATGCCGCCGGCGCCGATCCGCATCGTGCTGGTCGCCGCCGCGAGCTGGCCGATGACGACCGAGGTCGCCGCGCTCGCGATGCCGACCATGTTGTGGTGCTCGGCCACCCAGTAGCGGCTGTAGCCGAGCCTCTCGGCGTGACGCGCCAGATCGATCGACTTGAGCAGCGCCTGGCGCGGCCCCTCCCCTTCGACGACGGGAACGAGATCGAGGACGGAGATCGCGACCATGGCGGCCCTGCTGGCTGGCGCCGGACGACCGCCGGCGGGAAGGCTGAGCTTCACCAGATGGGAAGGCTGCGCGCTCCGGTCCAGAGGCAGGCCCGCTTCGTCATGGCGCGCCTGCGCTGGCGTTCTGGCGGAACGCCCATCGCCCTGCGGCGTTGGTCTGCAAAGCCATCCGCGCCGAAGGAGAGACCATGAACACGACAGCCAATCCGGCCAAGGAAAGCCTGCGCAAGGAGCAGAAGGAACAGCGCAAGGCCGAGCGCGAGCACGGCAAGGACGCTGAACTCGACCGGGCGCTGAGGGACACCTTCCCCGCCAGTGACCCCGTCGCGGTGGAAACGCCGACCAAACCGGGGGGGCGCGACTGAGATGCCTTCCCCGGCGCGTCAGTCGCGCTGATAGAGCAGCCGAGCGCGGATCGTGCCGTCGAGGGCACGGATCTCGCGCAGGATGTCCCGCGCCTCTGTGATCGAGACCTTGTCGGCCTCGATGACGACATAACCGACCTCGCCGTCGGTATGGTAGTTCTGCGCGGCAATGTTGACCTGCCGGTTGGCGAAGACGTCGTTGAGGCGCCGCAGCATGCCCGGCACGTTGCGCTGGACATGGATGAAGCGTGTGCCCACAGCGCGGACCGGAATCTGCACCTGCGGAAAGTTCACCGCGCCGACCGTCGAGCCGACATCGGAATAGTCGACAAGCTTGCGCGCAACCTCTGCGCCGATGCGTTCCTGCGCTTCCTCGGTCGAACCGCCGATATGCGGCGTCAGGATCACGTTGGCGCAGCCTTGCAGCGGTGAGACGAAGCGTTCCGCGTTGGAGGCGGGTTCGACCGGGAAGACATCGACCGCGGCACCTGCCAGATGACCGCTGTTCAGCGCCGCCGCGACCGCGTCGAGATCGACGACGGTGCCGCGCGAGTTGTTGATGAGGTAGGCGCCCTTCTTCATCTTGGCGACCTGGGCGGCGCCGATCATGCCGGCGGTCTGCGGCGTCTCCGGCACATGCAGCGAAACGATGTCGGCTGCAGCGAGCAGGGCGTTCAGGCTCTTCGTCGGCTCGGTGTTGCCGTGCCGCAGCCTATCGGTGTGATCGTAGTAGATCACGCGCATGCCCATCGCCTCGGCGAGCGTCGAGAGCTGGCTGCCGATATTGCCGTAGCCGACGATGCCGAGCGTCTTGCCGCGCACCTCGAAGGAGCCGTTGGCCGACTTGTCCCAGCCGCCATCATGAGCCGAGCGCGAGCGGTCCGGAATGCGCCGGAGCAGCATCACGATCTCGCCGATGGTGAGCTCCGCGACGCTGCGGGTGTTGGAGAACGGCGCGTTGAAGACCGGCACGCCCTGCTGGCGCGCCGCCTCGAGATCGACCTGATTGGTGCCGACCGAGAAGCAGCCGACGGCAAAGAGCCGGTCGGCAGCGGCGAAGACCTCCGGAGTGAGATGCGTGCGCGAGCGGATGCCGAGCACATGCACGCCCTGGATCGCCTTGAGCAGCGCCTCGCGGTCGAGCGCCTTGGGCAGCCGCTCCAGATTGGAGTAGCCGGCCTGCTCCAGCAGTTCGACGGCGGAATCGTTGATACCTTCCAGCAGCAGGACCTTGATGCGGTCCTTCGGAAGGGAAAGGCGTTCGCTGAGGCTGGTCATGGTGGCTGCGCTCGTGAAGGAGCGGTTGCTATAGTCCTCATGGCGCGCGAGGGAAACGCTTTCCATGCAGGTCCGCGGCGAAAACGCGTGGCAGACTCACGCCTTCTCGACCACCAGCGTCGCGCCCTCGACCCGCACCACCTTGATCTCCGTGCCCGCCAGAAACTCCGGCCCGATCACGCGCCAGGAGGAATCGCCGACGCGGATGCGGCCCTCGCCGCCGGTCATCGTCGCCTCCAGCCTGAAGACCTTACCGATCAGCTGGCGGCCGCGATCGTTGAGCCCGGTCGCGGCGTCCGGTTCCTCGCTCCGGCGGCGCGTCAGCAACCGCCCCGCGGCGACGCAGGCGACGGCGAGGATCGCGAAAACGATGCAGGCCGCCTGCCAGCCGAAACCGAGGACGCCGACCACCGCGCCGGTGAGCAGAGCAGCCACGCCGAGCCAGATCAGGAAGACGCCGGGTGCCAGCATCTCCCCGCCGATCAGCAGCAGGCCGAGGATCGCCCAGAGCCAGCCGCTATGTGTCATCAGCCAGTCCGGCATGACCACCTCAGACGCCCGTCCGGCCCGAAGCCGGCACCGAGCCGGAACCGCGGCGCTCGGCCACCGCCTCCTCGCCGAAGACGGCCTTGGTGAGCTGGGCGATGCCGCCGACCGTGCCGGCGAGCGCGGCGGCCTCGATCGGTACGATCACCACCTTGCTGTTCTGGCTCGAGGCGATCGCCTTCAGCGCATCGGTGTAGCGCTCGGCGATCAGGAAGTTGGCGGCCTGGATGTCGCCGCGGCCGATCGCCTCCGAGACCATCGCGGTCGCGGCCGCCTCGGCCTGCGCCAGCCTTTCGCGCGCCTCAGCATCGCGCAGGGCCGCCTCCTTGCGGCCCTCGGCGGCGAGGATCTGCGACTGTTTCTGCCCCTCGGCCTTGAGGATTTCGGCTTGTCGCAGGCCCTCGGCCTCCAGCACGGCGGCGCGCTTCTCGCGCTCCGCCTTCATCTGCCGGTTCATCGCGCCGGCGATATCGGCCGGCGGCAGGATGTCCCGGATTTCGATACGGGTCACTTTGACGCCCCAGGGCGAGGCGGCGGCGTCCATGACGCGCAGCAGCCGCTCGTTGATCTCGTCGCGATGCGACAGGAGCTGGTCGAGGTCCATCGAGCCGACCACGGTGCGGATATTGGTCATGGTCAGGACCATCAGCGCATCGTTGAGCGAAGAGACCTCGTAGCAGGCCTTGGCAGCGTCGAGCACCTGGAAGAAGGCGGCGGCATCGATGCGAACGCCGGCATTGTCCTTGGTGATCGCTTCCTGCGAGGGAATGTCGAGCACCTGCTCCATGACGTTCACCTTGTGCCCGATGCGGTCGATATAGGGCACGATCAGGCCAAGGCCCGCGCTCAGCGTGCGCGAATAACGGCCGAAACGCTCGACGGTGTAGTTGTAGCCCTGCGGGACTGTGCGGACGCCGCGCGCGATCGTCAGGACGACCAGCGCCACGACGACGATGACGGCGATATTGTAGCCCGACAGTTCCATCCCACACCCCTTGCGGCGGCGACCGGCCCGGCCTCCGACGACGTCCAAACTGGCGGTTGCCGCGAGCGGATGCAAGCTGCGGGCGTGGTCAGGCGCCGCCTTGCGCTGGCTGGCCTTCGCCATCGGACAGGGTGACCGCGAACGTCATGCTCGCCCTGGTGGCGGACATCGGGTAGCATCGACCGGCCTGAGCATAACGGTTGCCCGGCACGAAGCGACGGCCGGGCCGCATCCCGCGCGGGAGGGCGCCATGCGATTCATCGCCGGTTTCATCACAGCCTTCATCGCCCTGGCCATCGCCGGACTCGCCGTTGTCTTCAGTGGCTTCGTCAATATTGCCGCCCGCGAGCCGCACAGCGCTCCGGTGTTCTTCCTGCTGCAGACCGCCATGCGTCAATCGGTGGCTCGCCACGCGGCCAGCGTGCCGGCGCCGGCACCGTCCACAGACATTGCCCGCGGGTTCCGTCTCTACAACGAGACCTGCGTTTACTGCCACGGCGGCCCCGGGAAAGACCCGGTCGATATCGGCAAGGGCCTCAATCCAGAGCCGCCGTTCCTGCCGGACACGATCCAGCGCTGGAGCGCCGCCGAGATCTTCTGGATCGTCAAGAACGGTGTTCGGATGACAGGCATGCCGGCCTTCGCGGAGTCCCACAGCGACGACGAGCTGCGGGCCGTCGTCGCCTTCGTGCAGAAACTGCCGGGCATGTCGGCGGAGCAATATGCCGCCTATGAGAAGGAGCAGTGAGCCTCATTCCCACGAAACCTTGATGATCTCAAACCGATGCGGCCGGCCCGCGCAAGCCATGGTCGCTCGGCACAAGGCAGCGCGCGAAGCCGCGCGCGCCCTTGCCGAAAGCTTAACGGCACCCGATCCTATCCGGAAGCAATCATAACCCCCTGCTAAGCCGGCCGTGCGAGGCTCCGGTTGGAGGAACCGGCATCATGGCTGAAACGACTGCATCGCCCCAGCGCCCGGCCGGCGGCCGCATCGGCTGGGTCGATACGGGCAAGGGCATCTGCATCATCCTGGTCGTGCTGATGCATGTGGCCGGCGGGCTCGAAGGCGCCACGGGGCAGGAGAGCTGGATCGATCCGCTGATCGCCTGGGCGAAGCAGTTCCGCATGCCCGGCCTGTTCCTGCTCTCGGGGCTGTTCGTGCCGCGCCTCGTCGACCTCGGCTGGAGCGCCTTCCTCGATCGCAAGATCGTGCCGCTCGCCTATTTCTATCTGCTCTGGTTCAGCATCAACACGTTGATGCGCTCCCCGCCCTGGGGTGAGGCAGGCCTCTCGGGCTTCGTGCAGAACTATGCGCTGGGCCTCGTCGACCCCTTCGGCGTGCTCTGGTTCATCTATCTGCTCGCCATCTTCTTCGTCGTCGCCAAGGCGGTGTGGCGCTGCCGCCGCGTCGCGCTGATGATGGCCGCGCTGCTGGCGATGGCGCCGCTGAGCACCGGCTGGATGGTGCCCGACCAGTTCACCGCCTATTTCGTCTTTTTCCTCGCCGGCGCCGTGTTCTCGGCCGAGATCCGCGCCGCAGCCGACCGGGCCGCGGACCATAGCGGCAAGACCTTTCTGTTATGGGCCGGCTGGTTCGCCGTCAGCGCCCTGGCCACGCCCTTCCTCGGCCACGACGTAGAGATGGCACCACTGGGCGTGCATCTGCTGCTGGGCGTCGCAGGCGTCTCCGGGATCCTGCTCAGCGCGGTGCTGCTGGCCGGGCGCCTGCCCTGGCTCGACTATTGCGGGCGCAACTCCCTGCCGATCTACCTCGCCTTCTTCCTGCCGATGGTGATCGGCAGGACGGTGCTGCTGCGCTCGGGCATCCCGCTCGATCCCGGCGTCGCCGCGCTGCTGCTGACGGCGATCTCCGTCGCCGTGCCGCTGCTGATGCACCGGCTGGTCAGGGGCACGCCCCTGGCCTTCCTGTTCGCGCGCCCGGCCTGGCTCGGCCTGCGGCCGCGCGCGGCCGGGCAGCGGGAGATCGGCTCCTCGCTCTGATCGACGGCCGCTCGCCGCGATCTCTCGCGCACGCCCCGAAACGCAGCGCGCCCGGCACAAGGCCGGGCGCGAAGAGCGTGAGCGGGAGTGGCTGCCTCAGGCGAACTGGCCGTGGCAGTGCTTGAACTTCTTGCCGGAGCCGCAGGGACAGGGCTCGTTGCGGCCGACCTTGCCCCAGGTCGCAGGATCGGCTGGATTGCGGTCCAGCACCTCCGTATCGGCATCGACAGCGGCGAACTGCACACTGCCGCCGCCATAGTCACCGCCGCCGAAGCCCGAACCCGCGCCATCCTGCGCCAGCAGCGGTGCCTGCTCGTCTTCCGGCTGCTCGAAGCGGACTTCGACGCGCGAGAGATGGCCGGTGACCTGCTGCCGAAGCTGGCCGATCAGCCCGTCGAACAGTTCGAACGCCTCCTGCTTGTACTCCTGCAGCGGGTCGCGCTGGGCGAGGCCGCGCCAGCCGATGACCTGTCTGAGATGGTCGAGCGTGACCAGATGCTCGCGCCAGAGATGGTCGAGGGACTGCAGCAGCACCTGCTTCTCGACATAGGTCATGACCTCGTCGCTATTGCGCTCGATGCGGCCGGCATAGTCCTCGTCGGCGAGCTTGCGGATGCGCTCGCGGATCTCGCTGTCAGCGATGCCCTCTTCCTTCGCCCAGTCCTCGACCGGCAGGTCGAGGTTGAGATACTGGATCACCTCCTGCTTGAGGCCGGCGGTATCCCACTGCTCGGGATAGGCCTCCTCCGGGATGTGGCGGGCGACGACATCCTCGACCACACCGTGGCGCATGTCGTCGATCGTCTCGCGCACGCTGGCTTGGCGCATGAAGTCGCGGCGCTGCTCGAACACGACCTTGCGCTGGTCGTTCATGACGTCGTCGTACTTCAGGATGTTCTTGCGGATGTCGAAGTTGCGTGCCTCGACCTTGCCCTGCGCCTTCTCGACCGCCTTGTTGATCCAGGGATGGACGATCGCCTCGTCCTCCTTGAGGCCGAGCTTCGTCAGCATGCCGTCCATCCGGTCGGAGCCGAAGATGCGCATCAGGTCGTCCTGCAGCGACAGGAAGAACTTCGAGCGACCGGGATCGCCCTGGCGGCCGGCGCGGCCACGCAGCTGGTTGTCGATGCGCCGGCTCTCATGGCGCTCGGTGCCGACGATGTAGAGGCCGCCGGACTTGAGCACGCGCTGCTTGAACTCGGCGACCTCGACGCGGATCGCCGCCGCCTTGGCGTCGCGCTCCGGGCCCGGCTCCATGCCGGCGAGGTCGTGGTTGATCCGCATCTCGGCATTGCCGCCGAGCTGGATGTCGGTGCCGCGGCCGGCCATGTTGGTGGCGATGGTGATCGCGCCGGGCACGCCGGCCTGGGCGACGATATAGGCCTCCTGCTCGTGGAAGCGGGCGTTCAGCACGGCGAAGGCCTTGGTGGTCTTGCCCTCGCGCGCCGCCTGGTAGACAGGCTCCAGCGCCGTCGGGTTGGTGAAGTCGAGCAGCTTGTAGCCCGCCTTCTCCAGCATGTCGGCGACGAGCTCGGAGCGCTCGATCGAGGTGGTGCCGACCAGGATCGGCTGGCCGTTGGCCTGCGCTGCCTGGATCTCGCGGATGATGGCGCGGACCTTCTCCTCGAAGGTGCGGTAGACCTCGTCATCCTCGTCCTTGCGGGCGACCGGGACGTTGGTCGGAATCTCGACGACCTCGAGCTTGTAGATCTGGAAGAACTCGTCGGCCTCGGTCGCCGCCGTTCCGGTCATGCCGGCGAGCTTCTTGTAGAGGCGGAAATAGTTCTGGAAGGTGATCGAGGCCAGCGTCGCGTTCTCGGGCTGGACGGTGACGTTCTCCTTGGCCTCCAGCGCCTGGTGCAGGCCTTCCGAATAGCGCCGGCCCGGCATCATACGGCCGGTGAACTCGTCGATGATGACGACCTCGTCGCCACGGACGATGTAGTCCTTGTCGCGGGTGAAGAGCGTGTGGGCGCGCAGCGCCTGGTTGACGTGGTGGACGAGCGTGACGTTGTGAGCGTCGTAGAGATCGCCCTCGGTCAGCAGGCCGGCCTCGCGCAGCAGCTCCTCGATATGCTCGTTGCCGGCCTCGGTCAGCGCAACCGTGCGCTGCTTCTCGTCGACCTCGTAATCACCGGCGACGAGCCCCGGCAGCACCTTGTCGATCGCGACATAGAGATCGGACTTGTCGTCGAGCGGACCGGAGATGATCAGCGGCGTGCGGGCTTCGTCGACCAGGATCGAGTCGACCTCGTCGACGATGGAGAAGTGGTGGCCGCGCTGGCTCATCTGCGCGACGTCGTACTTCATGTTATCGCGCAGATAATCGAAGCCGAACTCGTTGTTCGTGCCGTAGGTGATGTCGCAGGCATAGGCGCGCTGGCGCTCCTCGTCGTCGAGGCCGTGCACGATGATGCCGACCGTGAGGCCGAGGAAGTTGTAGAGCTTCGCCATCCACTCGGCGTCGCGCCGGGCGAGGTAGTCGTTGACGGTGACGACGTGGACGCCCTTGCCCTCGAGCGCGTTGAGATAGGTCGGCAGGGTCGCGACCAGCGTCTTGCCCTCGCCCGTCTTCATCTCGGCGATCGCACCCTCGTGCAGCACCATGCCGCCGATGAGCTGCACGTCGTAGGGGCGCTGACCGAGCACGCGCTTGGCGGCTTCGCGCACCGTGGCAAAAGCCGGAACAAGCAGGTCGTCGAGCTTGGCCCCGTTGGCGAGCTGCTGCCTGAACTCGTCAGTGCGCGCCTTCAGCGCCTCGTCGCTCAGCGCCGACAGCTCGTTCTCGAGAGCATTGATAGCAGCGACGCGGGGCTGGTAGCCCTTGACGCGGCGGTCATTCGACGAGCCGAAGAGTTTCTTTGCGAGCGCGCCAAGCATGTTGGGCCTTTCAGGTGATGCTTGGGCCCCCGGCCGCGCGGTCTGGTCCGCGCTCGGGTCGGAGGCCCGGTATTCTCGAATGCGACCGCGTGTTTAGACGCGTGCGCGGGCAGGGTCCAGCGTGCGTTTCGTCCAATCGGCAGCGAAACAGCAAGTGAATTCGGGTGTGGATGTGGGGTTTTTCCCGGCCGCTTCCAAGGGCGGGACCTTGAGATCGCGCGACGTTGCGGCACCATGCCCCTCGGCCGGATGGTGCAAAGCTGCGTGATCGGCCTCCGCAATCGCTTGAACCGCCTTGCCTTTGCCGCGTTCAACTGGCAGTGCAGCCGCCAAAGCGTCTCGGGTTTTCCGACGAAAGGCCGTCACTCATGAACTCAGCCCGTTTCATCGCCGTCCTCGGCTTCGCGCTGCTGGCGGGACCGGCCTTCGCGCAGGCCGACAAGGTCGTTGCCAAGGTCGACGGCATCGCGATCACCGAGAAGGACATCCAGCTCGCCAGCGAGGATCTCGGCGAGCGCCTTGCCCAGCTCCCCGAGGACCGCAAGCGCGACGAGGTCATCAACTACCTCGTCGACCTCAAGCTCGGCGCCAAGGCGGCCGCCGATGCCAAGATCACGGATTCGCCGGACTTCACGGCCCGCCTCGCCTATTACCGCGAGAAGGTGCTGCTCGACGAGTACCTGACCCGCGAGGGCAAGAAGGCCGTCACCGCCGACGCTGCCAAGAAGCTCTTTGACGAAACCACCAAGGCGATGACGCCCGAGGAAGAGGCTCATGCCCGCCACATCCTCGTCGAGGACGAGGCCCAGGCCAAGGCCGTGGTCGAGCGGCTGAAGAAGGGCGAGGATTTCGCCAAGGTCGCCGCCGACGTCTCGAAGGATCCGGGCTCGGGCAAGGAGGGCGGCGATCTCGGCTGGTTCACCAAGGACCGCATGGTTCCGGAATTCGCCGAAGCCGCCTTCAAGCTGAAGAAGGGCGAGGTCTCGGAGCCGGTGAAGAGCCAGTTCGGCTGGCACATCATCAAGCTGGAGGACAAGCGCACCAAGCCGCTGCCGGACTTCGCCGCGGTGAAGCCGCAGATCGACCAGTACCTCGAGCGCAAGGCCCAGCAGGACCTTGTGGTGGCGCTGCGCGAGAAGGCCAAGATCGAGCGCCTCGACAAGCCGGCCGCGCCGGCAGCTCCTGCGCCCGCCGCTCCGGCTGCCCCGGCCGCGCCGAAGAAGAACTGATCCAGCCTCGTCATTTTCGGGCGAAGCGTGGCGCAGACCCGAGAATCTCCGGCGAGGGATGCTCGGGTCGAGCCCGCGCATGACGCAGACCCTCAATTTCGCGGGCGGCCCTTGCGGCCGCCCTTCTTGTTTTCGTCACCGGCCTGCGGCAGAGGGACTCTCGAACGAGACGCACTGCCCGGCGAGCGAACGATTCGCCAGTCTTCGAGCAGTGCTCCGCAGGAGGAGCTCCGATGGCCGGCAAGGATGTCCCCGTTTCCCCGCTCGCGCCGAAGCGCCAGCCCAAGGTCCCGCCGGTTCCGGGCGTGCGCTTCGCCACCGCCGAGGCCGGCATCCGCTACAAGGGCCGCACCGATGTCTGGTTCGCGCTGCTCGATGCGGGCACGCAGGTCGCCGGCGTTTTCACACGCTCGAAATGCCCGTCGGCTCCGGTCGACTGGTGCCGCGATAATCTGAGCCAAGGCTCCGCCCGCGCCGTCGTCGTCAATTCCGGCAATGCCAATGCTTTCACCGGCCTGAAGGGCCGTGATTCCGTCCAGCTGACGGCCGAGATCGCGGCCAAGGCGGCCGGGTGCAAGCCGCAGGAGGTGTTCATCGCCTCGACCGGCGTGATCGGCGAGCCGCTCGACGCGACCAAGTTCAAGGGTGTGCTCGACGATTGCGCCAAACGCGCCGCCGACGGTCCCTGGATCGACGCCGCCAAGGCGATCATGACCACCGACACCTTCCCGAAGGCGCTGACCCGCAAGGCGAAGATCGACGGCAAGGAGGTCGTGATCGCCGGCATCGCCAAGGGCGCCGGCATGATCGCGCCGGATATGGCGACGATGCTCTCCTTCGTCTTCACCGATGCCCCGATCGCTGCGCCCGTGCTGCAGGCCCTGCTCTCCAAGGGCGTGAAGGGCTCGTTCAACGCGGTGACCGTCGACAGCGACACGTCGACCTCGGACACGCTGATGCTCTTCGCCACCGGCAAGGCGGCGGAGCGCGGCGTACCCGCGATCACCGAGATCAACGACAACAGGCTTTCCGGCTTCAAGCGCGCGCTGAACTCGATCCTGCTCGAGCTCGCCCATCTCGTCTGCAAGGACGGCGAAGGCGCCCGCAAATTCGTCGAGGTGCGGGTTACCGGCGCGGCTTCCGCCCGCTCGGCCAAGCGCGTCGCGCTCTCGATCGCCAATTCGCCGCTGGTCAAGACCGCCATCGCTGGCGAGGACGCCAATTGGGGCCGCGTCGTCATGGCCGTCGGCAAGGCCGGCGAGCCGGCCGATCGCGACCGGCTCGACATCGGCTTCGGCGACATCGTCGTGGCGAAGCAGGGTGCCCGCGCGCCATCCTACGATGAGGGCGCGGTATCCGAGTATATGAAGGGCGACAACATCGTCATCACCGCCGATCTCGGCATCGGACGCGGCAAGGCCACGGTCTGGACCTGCGACCTGACCAAGGCCTATGTCGAGATCAATGGCGACTATCGCTCCTGAGGCCGCGCCGTCGCAGGAGCCCAGCCGCAGCTTCATCGCCGTCAACCTGCTCATCTGCTCCCTGCTCTGGGGGTCGAGCTACCTGTTCATCAAGCTGATGAGCGGGGAGGTTTCGGCGTTGGCGATCGCCGCGAGCCGGGGCCTGCTGGGCACTGCCGTGCTGTCGCTCTGGAGCCTGGGGCGCGGACGCAGCCCGCTGCCACGGCGCGCCGAGATCCTGCCCTGGATCGTGCTCGGCACCACCAATGGCTGGCTGCCGAACGTGCTCGTCGGCTACGCGCTGATTCAGCTCGCCAGCGGGCCGGCAGCGATGATCCAGGCGGCGGGGCCGCTCGTCACCGCGCTTGCGGCCCATCTCATCTTCTCCGAGGAACGGCTGAGCCCGCGTCGCTTCGGCGGCATCCTCCTCGGCATGGCCGGCGTTGCCCTGCTGATCGGCCCCCGCCTGTTCGAGGGCGGCGGCACCGCGCTCAGCGTGCTCGCCATGATCGGCGCAACGCTGAGCTACACCACCGCCAACCTTTATGTCCGCACCGTGCCGGCCGCGACGGGCGATCCCGCCCGGCTGGCATTGGGCCAGCAGATGTTTTCCGGCACCATCGCCACGACGCTGACGCTCGCTGTGCTCGGTCCTGCGGCCTTCCTGCCGCTCGGCGACCATCTGCCGGCGATGCTGGCGCTCGGCATCTTCGCCACCGCGATCCCGGTCACCGTCTTCATGCGGCTGATCCGGGCGGCAGGGCCGACGCGGGCCGCGATGACCGGGTATCTCGTGCCGACGGTGGCCGTTATCCTCGGCGTGGTCGTCCTCCATGAAAACCTGGGGTTGCATCAAATCCTCGGCGGTTGCATCATCCTGGCCGGCGTCTTCCTCGTCACGACGGCGCCGCGCAGGGTGGGGGCCATATGAGGATCGAGACTATCGCGGCGGCCATTCTGGCCGGCGCCGTCATGGCCGGTTGCGTCGAGCGCAAACCGGCAACGGTGGCCTTTTCCGCCGAGGAGGCCGCCTACATCAAGAAACCGGGAACCGGCGTCATCGTCGGCCACGCCTTCCGCACCAAGCCGAGCGGCGCGGTGGTCAATGCAGCCGGCCAGGTCGTGCGCCTCATCCCGGCCACCGGCTTCGCCCGCGAACGCTTCGCCAATTTGTACGGCAACGGCAAATTTGTCCCGTACCGCAACTTTCCGGCCAGTGACGTGGTCGACCCCGACTATGCCGAATACACGCGCACGACCAAGGCCGAGTCCAATGGCCGCTTCGCCTTCGACAAGGTCGCGCCCGGCAGCTATCTCATCACCACCCAGGTCATCTGGGGCGATGAGAACGCCTTCACGCGGGAGGGCGGCTTGGTCTATGACAGCGTCACGGTGACGGGCAAGGAAACCGAGCCCGTCCAGGTCATCCTCTCCGGCAACTGAGTCACGTCCCCTTGAAGCTGCTCCTCGTCGTCGCCTGCGCCCTGATTGATGCCGACGACCGCGTGCTCGTCACCCAGCGTCCGGAAGGCAAGGCGCTGGCCGGGCTCTGGGAATTCCCGGGCGGCAAGCTCGAAACCGGCGAGCGGCCCGAGCCGGCGCTCATCCGCGAGCTTCATGAAGAACTCGGCATCACCGTGAAGGAGGATTGCCTCGCGCCGCTGACCTTCGCCAGCTACGCCTATCCCGAGTTCCATCTGCTGATGCCGCTCTATATCTGCCGGCGCTGGGAGGGAACGGTGATCTCCGGTGAAGGGCAGGCGCTGAAATGGGTCCGCCCCGGCAAGCTGCGCGACCTCGCCATGCCCCCGGCCGACGAACCGCTGATCCCGCCGCTGATCGATCTGCTGGGCGCCTAGAGCCTACCGGGATTTTGACGGAACAACGCCGTCAAATCAGCGTGCTCCAAGTCACCCGCTCAATGCACGGCCGGCAGGCCGAGCGTCTGCCAGCGGGCCTGCGGGATCGGGTCCCCGACCTGGAAGGCGAAGGCCGTCACCCGCTTGAGATCGGCGGAAATCGTGCATTCGAAACGCAGCCCATACCAGCGCCGCCGGCTGCGGAAGGCAGCGCCCTCCGCCTGCAGGATATGGCCGGCATAGCGGATGTCGGCCGTGGCGTAGGCGGTGACCCGGTCGGGTTCGTAACTGCGCTGCCATGCATGGATCTGGCCCATCGCCTCCAGCCCGCAGAGCTGCTCGACGCGCTCATCCGGTGCCAGGCGCGGCAGCATCGCCAATGTCTCGCGGCTGCGCGGATCGGCGAGAACCTGCTGCGACAGCAGGCGCCGCGGCCGGACGAGCCCGTCCGGCTCGGCAGAAACCGGGGGTTGCGCGGGTATCGGCGCGGTTGGCACGGAGGGCGGCGGTGCCGGCTCCGGCACAGGAGCGGACTCGGCCGGCGGCGCGAGTGGCGGCGGTGGCGGCGGGCGGATCATCGCCTCGAACTGCTCGGGCGTCTGCAGCTCGACATCGACGCTCTGCTCGACGAAGGCCGGCATCTCGTCAAATTGCTGGATGGCGACGGAAGCGAGCCAGGCCAGCAGCGCCGCATGGATGAGCGATGCGACCGGCAGGCCGGGATCGGGCATCGCCCAGCGCGTACGGCTCGCGGCCGGCACGGCTCAGGCCGCATCCTGCAGCGGCACGAAGGCACCGGTCCGGAATTTCGCTGCCATCGGCTCGTTTCGCGCTTCGCCCCTGAAGAGCGCAACAGCGCCGATTAAGCCGACATTTTTGTGATCTCGGGCAGCAGCTCCAGCTCGGCTTCGCCCCGCCCGAGCTGGAAGCGCTCGAAGCGCTGCAGCTCCTCCTCGATCGCCGCCTTGAGTGGAGGTGCCTCATGGCCGTCGAGCCAGCTCCATTGCTGCATCAGCAGCTTGCCGGCGGCCCGGTCGGTCTTGAGGTCGAGCACCGCGACGATCCGGTCCCCCGCCAGCACCGGGAGGCCGAAATAGCCGTAAACCCGCTTCTCCTTCGGCAGATAGGCCTCGAAGATGTGGGCGTAATCGAAGAAGAGCTTCGCCCGCTTGCGTTGGATCATCAGCGGATCGAAGGGCGAGAGAATGTGGATCAGCGTCTCCTCCGGCGCTTCCAACTGCTCCAGCGATGCCGGCTTCGCCCAATGCTGCGTCTTGCCGGCCCCCTCCACCGCGACCTCGACCAGTTCCTTGCGCTTGGCGCGGGCGGCGATCAGCTCCGCCACCCCCTTCTTGCTCGGCGCATCGAGATGGCAGGCGGAATCGAGGCTGACGAGCCCCTGCGCGCGCAGCGCCCTGTCGAGCTTGTAGGCCGTGACCTGCCGCTCGCTCGCGGGTGTCGGCTTCTTCTCCCACTGGAAGTGCCGGTCGAACAGCTCATAGGTCTTGAGCATGCCCGCGCGCGCCGCGATCGCAAGTTCGCCGTCGTAGAAGGCGCGTTCCAGCAGACCCTTGGACGGCTTCTTGCTGGCCCAGAGATGCGCCTTCTCGATCAACTCCTCCTCGATGTCGCGGATCGTCAGCGCCCCGTCCCTGCGGATGCGGCGCAGGAGCTTGCGCGTCTCCTCGCGGGCGCCGACCGCCGACCAGCGCTTCGGCTCCTCGCGATGCGCCTTCATCTCGGGCAGGAAATAGCGGATGTCGCGGGTCGGTACATATGACAGCGCATGCGTCCAGTATTCGAAGACGCTCTTCTCGACCGCTTGCAGATGGGCGAGGTCGGCCCGGCGATAACCGGGGATGCGGGCATAGAGAATGTGATGGTGGCAGCGCTCGATCACGTTGATCGTGTCGATCTGCACATAGCCGAGTTGCTCGACCGCCTTCCGCGCCGCGGCAGGCCCGGCCCCGAAGGGCTCGCGCGTGTCGAGACGCTGGGCGTGGAGCCAGATGCGCCGGGCCTGTTCGGTCGTCAGAGAATGGGGCTTGCGGGGTCGCGGAGGCATGACCCGCAGGCTAGCCCCGTCCGCGCCGCGCCGTAAGGGGCGCAGCTCGCGGCCGCTGACAGCCCATGGCGGGAGCGCGAGAGCCTCAGCCGCACGCCCTCACGGCGCGACGATCAGCGCCCAGTAGACCTGATATTTCGAGCCCGGTGCATAGGCGGTCGCGATGCCCATGCGCTTGGCCCTAGCATCCTTCATGACGCGGTCATGCTGGGGCGAATCCCGCCAGCCGGAGAAGGCCTCGGCAAGACGCCGGTAGCCGGCGGAGAGATTGGCCTCAGCCCCCGGCTGGCCTTCCTTGGCAAGCCGCGCCTTGACCGCATCGGCCTGCACCGGCTTGTCGGACGCCGCCATCGCCGCGGCCTCGCGCTGCGCGGCCTCGACCAGCGCCGGGTCGAGCGTCAGCGTGCCGAGCCCGGCATTGAGGCGATAGGCCGAGATCATCGCCCGCGCCTGCTCGGCATCGACCTGGGCCGAGGCCGAGCCGAGATCGCGATAAAAGGCGGGCTGGCCCTGGCGCTGCGGCTCGGTGCAGCCCGCGACACCGAGAAGGGCGAGCGCGCCGACCAGCGCAGCCGGGCAGGTCATCGCGCGCGAACCCGCGGCGCGGCGCAAAAAGCTGGGCATCCGATCATTCCTTGCTGTCTTCTTTGGCGGGCTCGAGCGCCGGGAGCGGTGCGGGCTTCGCCGCTTCGGCGGCCTCCTCGGTCTCGTCAGCCTCGAGCGGCTTGCGGGAACGGCGAGCAGCGGCAGACGCGGCCGGCTTCGTAGCCGCCCGCTTCGCCCGCCCGCCTGCATCTCCCCGCCCGACTGCCGTAGCGATGCTGTCGAGGGAGTGCTCGACGCCTTCCAGCCCACGCACGATCAGCTGCGGCGTTTCGGCAACCGGCTCCATCTCGGCGAGGCGCTTGTGGATGGCGAAATTGAGATCGCTGGTCACACGTCCGACGATCTCGACATCGCCCACCACGCAGACCAATTCGAAATCCATCGTCGTGGTGCCCAGCTTCTTGAACTGCACAACCGGCGGCGGCTTCTGCATCACGTCGCCATGGTTCGCGGCCACTTCGGACAGCATGGCCCGGACCTGCCCGGCCTCCAGGGAGCGCGGGACCGAGAGCGCAATCAGCACACGGCCGGTCCGATCGTTGCGGACGCGGTTGCGCACCACGCCGGAAATCAGGTTCGAGTTCGGGACGATCACCGTCGAGCGGTCGAAGGTCGCGATTTCGGTCGAGCGGACGTTGATGCGTTTGACGATGCCTTCGATGTCGCCGACCAGCACCTGATCGCCGACGCGGATCGGCCGTTCCCAGAGCAGGATGAGACCCGAGACGAAGTTCGACACCACCGACTGCAGGCCGAAACCGATACCGACGGACAGGGCCGAAGCGACCAGCGTCAAACGCTCGAGGCTCAGGCCCACCGCCGAAACCGCGATCGCCACTGCGCCGATATAGCCGACATAGCCCGCCGCTGTGCTGATCGAGTTGCGCAGGCCAGGATCGAGTGCAGTCGTCGGCAGGAACTGGTTGTCGAGCCAGCGCTGCAGCGCCCGCGTCGCGGCAAGGCCGAGCCCGAAGACGAAGGCGAAGACAACGATGGTCGAGAGCGAGATCGTGACGCCGCCGACCTGGAAGCCGAAGAAGGCGGCCCGCAGCGAAACCAGGAAATCGGTCGATTCCAGGCCCCAGGGCGCAAGCACCATGAGGACCGTGACGGCGATCAGCAGCAGCTTCAGCGCGCCGACACCGATCACGGCCACCTTGTCCAGTGTGGTGCTGCGCAGCCCCATTCCGGCCTTGAGCGTGAGGGCAAAGCGGCCCTTGCCGGTCAGGAGACGCGGAACACCGAGATCGATGAACTGGAAGGCCAGCAGGAACAGGCAGGCGACGATGCCGATCCAGAGCGTCTGCTCGGCCAGAAAGGCGGCGAAGACGACATAGCCGCTAAGTGCCGAGGCGATGATGAGGAAGCCCATGACCCAGCCGAGGATCCGGACCGGGCCGAGACTCGCTCCATCCACCGGCACATAGGGGCCGAGACACGCCTCCTGCTCGACCTCGTCGTCATCGCGGATCTGGTAAAGTCCGGCGATCAGCGTCAGGGCGAAGAGGATGGCAAAGAGCGCCTTGACGATGATCGAGATCGCGAGGCCGGCCGCGATCGCCTGCAGCCAGGCCTCGAAGACCTTGCCGACCGACATCACGAGCGCCAGCGAAGAAGCGATCCAGACGGCGCTGCGCGCCGTCGGGTCCATCACGCTGATCATGCGCCGCTGCGGGCTGGACGGCGCGAACAGGGCGTCGGCCAGGGCCTGGACGAAGGCGAAGAAGGCAAGGCCGACGACCACGGCCCATATCACCGGCTGGATGCGCGGCGGCAAGAGCCCGGTCGTGCTCAGCGCCTTGTAGATCAGCCAGCTCGCCAGCACCGGCGGCGCGGCACCCGCGACGATATGGGCCAGCGCGATATAGAGGCAGTGCAGGTTACCGGTGTCCTGCGTGTTGCTGAAACGCGCCTTGAAGCGCGGCAGATAGCGCGCCCTGGCGACATAGAGCAGGATGGCACCGAGAAAAGCGAGCGCGACCACGCCGCCTCGCGTGCCGGAGAAGGCATCGCTCACGCCTTCCAGCCAGCCGCCGAAGATATAGCCGGAGGCCCGCAGATCCTCCGGCGCCGTCGCGATGGCGTTGCCCCAGACTTCGGGGTTGGCAACGGAAGGTCCGGCGGCGAAGAGCGTCTTGGCGAAAATCTCGCGGCGCTTGTCGCCGATCGCGCTCTGCAGCTGCTCCGCCTGCAACAGCGAGGCCTTGGCGATCTTCAGAATCTCGTCGGCATCGGCATAGGCCTTGGCGCGGGCCTCGCGATCACGCGTGATCTCGGCGCTCTCGGGCGGCGCATTGGCGTCGGGTTTCGCGCCGAGCTGGTCGAGCCGGAGCTTGGCCTGGTCGACACGCGGCGTCTGCTCATCGATGATGACGCGCAGCTGGTCGAGCGAGGGCTGCAGGCGGACGCGCTGCCTCTGCAGTTCCGTATCGCTCGCCTCCGGAGATGCGAGGGTCGTCTCGATCTGCGCGAGCTCGGTGCGGATCGCATCGAGGCGCGCCCGGGGGCTGCCGGGTTCGGCTGGTGCTGCCGTCGTCTGGGCAAGGGAGGGCATTGCCGCCGCCATGGCCAACGCAAGCCAGAGCAAGCATGTGACCAGAACCCGCGTGAGGTTTTGGAACGGCGTTTGCGCCACGCGTGCTGCCATGGTGGTGCCGCCCTGCCCCCTGGAATGATTCGCCTCGGGCTCGACCCTCGGCACAGCCGTGCCCGCAAGGCAAGACGGAGAGCGGAATTCGGCGGCCAACAAGGCTGAGGCTCCTCGGATAACGGCGGGGCTGATGAGCCGGAAGCGGCTCCGACCCGCTCATCGCCGCAAAACACGACCTCAAGATGGCATCGCGCTGCAGCGTGCCGGGATCAGCGCTTGCCTTCCGCCTTGTCCTTCTTGCCGGCCTTGACCTTGTCGCGGTTGTGGTAGCTGGCATTGCCGAGCCCCGTCCCGATCGTCAGAACCGCCCAGTTCTCGACATCCTGCATCGCCGGCATCTCGCTCAGCCCCTGGATGACGGCGTCGTTGTGCATCACGATTTCCGTCTCGTGGTCGCCGATCGCGGGGACGAGTTGGCGGATGCTGTCGACGAGGTTGAAGCGGCTGCTTTCCCAGTTGCCCGGAAGGTTCTGCGCGCCGCGCTCGATCGCCCCGTCCGGCTGGATCAGGCCGGGACAACCGACACCGATAAAGGGCGCGACCCTCAGGCCCTCCGTCTCGGCATTCTCGATCTGGTCCCGCAGCATCTTGCCCAGCCGCTTGATCGCCTGATCGCGGCTCGGCTCCTCGTCGGCATGGCGCCAGAGCTCGGATTTCCAGACCCGCGCCTTGCTCAGATCCGGCGACTTCTTCTGCCTGAGCTCGACGATGCCGGCGCGGATGTTCGAGCCGCCGATATCGACCGCGACGAGACTGTCATAGGCCTCGAACATCCATTTCGGCGCAAGATGCGCGCTGCCGACAAGGCCGGCTTCGTCCGGATGATGCCTGACCGGTACGAGATCGAGCGCGCGCCCGTCGGTGCGCAGGATGATGGCGGCGCGCGCAATGGCGAGTTCGCCGACACGACTCTCCCGGAAACCGCCGCCGACGACGATGCGCTCGACCAAGGCCCAGCTCTTCAGGCGAGCGAAGCGGCGGATGACGAAGGCGAGCGATTGAGCGAAGCCCTCAACCGCGCTGAGCACCAGGGCGGCCTCCGCGGCATCGCCTTCCTTGATCAGGGCATCGAGTTCCCTCTTGCTGATCTCGGCGGTCTTGCCCTTCAGCGGGTCATCGCCATTGCGCCTCAAATGGTTGCGCAGCGCATCCAGATGCCCGACGAAGGCGCTGCGGCTCGCCTTGTCGCCGACGAAGCCGTCATCGTCCCGAACCTCCAGATTGTAGCTGGTAATCGCGACCGACGGCAGCTCGGTCGCACCATGCGGCCCGGTCGCGGCGTTGCGTGATGTCTCGGCGGTTGCCGTGGCCATGGAGGGTCCCCTCAGTCAGCGCGGATTCGTCAGGGCAAACCCCGCAGGGCAGGACGCGGTTCCCAAGCCCGGGCGATGCGCCGCATGCAGCACACCCCCGCATGTCCGGACCCGCCCCACAGTTGACCGACGCACCAATCACCGCTCCAACCAGTCGAGCCATGTCGTGTGGCCTGGGGGGATAAAGCGTGTCCGATCTGATTTTGCGCATGATCGTCATCGGGGCCGGAGCGACGGCGCTCACTGATCTGTGGGCACAGTTCCTGCGGCTTTTCGGGCTGCCCAAGCCGAACTGGGCGATGCCGGGGCGCTGGTTCGCCCATCTGCCGCGCGGCCGCGTCTGGCATGACGACATCGCCAAGTCCGAGCCCGTCGCCGGCGAGCTCGCGATCGGCTGGATCTGCCACTATCTGGTCGGCATCGCCTTCGCCGGCATCGTGCTGGCGATCTGGGGCGCGGACTGGGCTCGCAACCCGACCTTCCTGCCGGCACTGATCGTCGGCTGGGCAACGATCGGCTGCGGCTGGTTTGTTCTGCAGCCGGGCATGGGCATGGGTGTCGCCGCCTCCAGGAAGCCGAATGCCGGCCAGATCCGCCTGCTCAACTTCGTCAGCCACACCCTCTTCGCCATCGGGCTCTACGGCACCGCGCTGCTGATACGGTGATCTCCTCCGAGATGCCCGGACTTGCCCCGGCATCTCGTGACGCGGAGGCTCGGTTGCCTCTTCCGGCCTGCGATTCTCGGGTCAAGCCCGAGAATGACGGCCTGGACAGCCTCAATCGAGAATGCGCGTCTCGTACTGGTAGAGCGTGCGGAAGCCGAGGCTGCCATAGAGATTGATCGCGACCGCGTTGCTCTGTTCGACCTGCAGATAGGCGCTGTGGCAGCTCATCGCGCCGGCCCAGCCCATCAGCCCGCGGACGATCCTGCGGCCGAAGCCATGGCCGCGATGGCCGGGATGAACGCAGATCAGGCCGATCTCCGCCATGCCGCGCTCGGCCACGCTCATGCCGAAGGCGACGGCCTCGCCCTCGACCAGCCAGGTGGCGAAGGCGGCCGGCAGCCTGACGCGCTCGACGATCGCCGCGAGATTGCCGACATGGGTCTTGATTCCGCTCTGAAGGGCGGCGACGCCGGCGATCCATTCGAGGCTCGGCCGCGCCTCGATCTGCAATTCAGGCTCCTCCGAGGCGGCGATGTCAGCGAGCGGCGCGATCTGGCCGAAGGACTTGTCTTTGACCCGGTAGCCGCGCTCCAGCACCGCGGCGCGGGTCGCATCAGTGACGAGCGGGGTCAGCCTGATGCTCGGCGCCAGCCCATCGGCGCGATAGAGTTCCGCGATCAGGTCGAGCGTCGCATCGTCGAGCTCGGCGCCATAAACCAGCGGCGTCGCCGAATTGGCACGCCCGGAATAGCCGTTGGCAAAGCGCAGCGCCCAATCGCCAACGATGAGCGTCGAGAGGGCCGGCCAGGCATTGACGATCCGCCGCTCGCAGCCGAGCACGAGCGCGCTGTCTTCCGTCTTTGTCAGCATGTCATCCCCCAGCCGGCTTGCGCGGCGTCGGCCGCCAGCCCGGCGGCGCCATCTCGAAACCCGAAAATTCGAACCCCGGCGCGACCGTGCAGCCCACCAGCGTCCAGGCGCCGAGCGAGGTCGCGCTCTGCCACCAGCCGGCCGGCACCACGAATTGCGGCCGCTGGCCGGTGGCAAGCTCGGTGCCGAGGTGATGGGCCGAGGCGTCATGACCGTTGGGTGAGACGGTGATGACCAGCGGCGCGCCGGCATAATGATGCCAGATCTCGGCAGCATCGACGCGATGCCATTCCGAGGTCTCGCCGGTGTCGAGCAGGTAGTAGATCGCGGTCGAGAAGCCCCTGGCCTCCGGCCCGGCCGGATCGCGGAAGGTCTCGCGGTAATGGCCGCCCTCGGGATGAGGCTTGAGTTCGAGCAGCCGGATGACCTCGGCCGCCGTCAGCCCGTCGAGCCGCATCGGCATGGTCAGAACCGGTTCTTGGCTTCGCGCAGCGCCGCGAAGACCTTGTCGGCCGAAGCGCCCACCAGCCCGACGGCAGCGGCGAGAGCGCCTTCGCCCGCACGGAAGAACGGGTTTGTCGCCTGCTCGTCCGCCACTGTGGTCAGCGCCCAGAAGCGGCCGTCGGCCTTGGCCTTCTCGGCTTCGGCGAAGCGCGCCTTGAGCGCCTCGTTCGCCGGATCGACGGAGCGGGCGAAGCGGGCATTGGCCAGGGTGTAGTCATGGCCGCCGAGGAGACGCGTATCGCCCGGCAGCGCCATCAGCCGCGACAGCGAGGTCCACATCCGCTCCATCTGTCCCGGCTGGACGCGCCCGCAGCCCATGACGAAAACAACGTCGCCGACGAGGGCGAGCTTCGCACCGCGCCCGACATAGCTGAGATGCCCGTCGGAATGACCGGGCGTATGCCAGATCTCGAAGCGCTCCCCGCCGAGCGAGACGGCATCGCCCTCGCCGACCACCTTGTCTAGCGGCGCGCTGGCGCGAGCGTCGGCCGGGCCGATGACCGTGGCACCGGTCACCTGCTTCACCTCCGCGACGCCCTGCGTGTGATCGTGATGCGCGTGGGTGATGAAGATGTCGCTGATCGTCCAGCCCTTCTGCCGGGCGGCGGCCAGCATCTCGCCGGCATCGGGCACGTCGATGGCCGCGCAGGCGCCGGTGGCGGGATCGTGGAGCAGCGCGCCGGCATTGTCGCTGAGCGTGCGGAAGACGTGAAGGTCGAGCGGCATGGCTTCCTCCGGGAGGGTCGGCCCGTCGCGCGGGCGGATGATCGCCTTCCTGAATGAGCCATGCCCGGCCTCCGATCAACCCGCAACGACACAGCAGGCCCCTGCCGCCGCCGCCCTGCCCTTGCGTTCGGCCGCGCGGCGTTCCATCTCAAGCGCCATGCCTCTCGACGTCGTCGACCTGCGCGCCTTCTATGCCAGCCCGCTCGGCCATGTGGCCCGGCGCTTCATCGGCCGAACGATGCTGCGCTTCTGGCCCGACTGCTCGCGCCAGCGCCTCCTCGGCCTCGGCTTTTCGACGCCCTATCTTTCCGTGCTCGGCATCGATGCCGAGCGGACCATCGCCTTCATGCCGGCGGCGCAGGGCGTGGTGAACTGGCCGGCGCCCGGCCTTTCCGCCTCGGCTCTGGTCGAACCCACCCTGCTGCCGCTGCCGACCGCCTCGATCGACCGTGTCGTCCTCGTGCATGCGCTGGAGGAGACGGAAAGCCCGGACGACCTGCTCGACGAGGTCGCGCGCGTCCTCAATCCCGGCGGGCGGATGATCCTCGTCGTGCCGAACCGGCGTGGACTCTGGGCCCGGATGGACGGCACGCCCTTCGGCCAGGGCCGCCCCTTCAGCCGCCGCCAGCTGTCGGCGCTGATGCGCGCCGCCGAATTCTCGCCAGAGCATTGGGCGGAGGCGCTCTACGTCCCGCCGCTGCAGCGGCGGCTCCTGATGCGTTCCGCCCCTGTCTGGGAGCAGATCGGCGCCGGCCTGTCCCTGCCCTTCGCGGGCGTGCATGTCATCGACGCGACCAAGCAGTTCTACCGGCGCGCGCCCCTGCGCGCGACGCGGCGCAGCTTCGCGCTGCGTCCAATCCTGCTGCCGCAGCCCGCTCCCACCCCGCGCGCGGCGGCCCCGCCGACGGAAAGCCGGACGGGTTGACTTTTTTGCCGGGGCGCGGCCAAGGTCCGCCGCCTTTCGCGCCGGTTGTGCCGTAAACCGCTGTTCCGCCCGATTTTCGCGCGGATTCTGAACTGGATCACGATGCGTAGCTATCTGGATTTCGAGAAACCGGTCGCCGAACTGGAGGCGAAGGCGGATGAATTGCGGGCCCTCGAGGCACGCGGCGACGGCATTTCCCTGTCGGAAGAGATCGGCAAGCTCGACGCCAAGGCCAGCCAGGCGCTGAAGGACATCTATGCCGCGCTGACGCCCTGGCAGAAGACGCTTGTGGCGCGCCATCCGCAGCGCCCGCACTTCAAGGATTACTGCGCCGGGCTGATCGAGGAATTCACGCCGCTCGCCGGCGACCGCGCCTTTGGCGAGGACGAGGCCATCGTCGGCGGCTTCGGCCGCTTCCGCGGCGAGCCGGTCTGCGTCATCGGCCAGGAGAAGGGGGATTCGACCGAGACCCGCATCCGGCACAATTTCGGCATGCCCAAGCCCGAAGGCTACCGCAAGGCCGTGCGCCTCGCGGAAATGGCAGACCGCTTCGGCCTACCGGTGCTGAGCTTCGTCGACACCGCTGGCGCCTATCCCGGCATCGAGGCCGAGGAGCGTGGCCAGGCCGAGGCCATCGCCCGCTCGACGGAAACGTGGCTGGGGCTGCGCAGCCCCAGCGTCGCGCTCGTCATCGGCGAGGGCGGCTCGGGCGGCGCCATCGCCATCGCCGCAGCCAGCCGCGTGCTGATGCTGGAGCATGCGATCTATTCGGTGATCTCGCCCGAAGGCGCAGCTTCGATCCTCTGGCGCGACACCGCCCGCGCGCAGGACGCCGCCACCGGCATGAAGATCACGGCGCAGGACCTGCTGAAGTTCGGCGTCATCGACCGGATCGTGCAGGAGCCGACCGGCGGCGCCCACCGAGACGCGCACGCGGCGATCAGCCGCGCTGGCGACGCGATCGCGGCTGCGCTCGGCGATCTCGCTGGCCTCAGCGGCGAGGATATCGTCGCGAAGCGGGCCGAAAAGTTCCTCGCGATCGGGCGCAATCTCTGAGCAATCTCGAAATGAGATATCTCCCCCGGCGAAGACGGGGGCTCTTTACCGGCCGTTGACCATGTGGCCAGACTCGGCGAGCCTATGGTAAGGAACCCTCAAGGCTAACGCTTCTACAACGAGTCGACGGGCACAATTTGGCCGTCTTGCGAAGTCACAGGTCGCACCCCCGGCCTGCCATTCGATGGGATTGACGACGTGGCAATCAAGCAACTCGCGCTCGTGGCTTTTGTTGCATTGACGCTGGCAGCCTGTGAGGAGGAGCGTTATCGCGGCTCCGCCCGGCACAACATTCCGATCCCGACCGCGACCTACGCGCTGATGTCCGAGAAGGGCATGAGCAAGGATCAGCCGATCCTGATCCGCTCCTACAAGAAGGAGTCGGAGCTCGAGGTCTGGAAGCGCAAGGCCGACGGTCAGTACGCCCTGCTCAAGACCTTCCCGATGTGCCGCTGGTCCGGCCAGCTCGGCCCGAAGGTGCGCGAGGGCGATCGCATGGCTCCCGAGGGCTTCTATGCTATCGCACCTCAGCAGATGAACCCGAACTCGTCCTATTACGTCTCGTTCAACATGGGCTACCCGAACGCCTATGACCGGGCGCATGGCCGCACCGGCGCGCATCTGATGGTCCACGGCGCCTGCTCCTCGGCCGGCTGCTACTCGATGACCGACGACCAGATCGGCGAGATCTACGCGCTGGTGCGCGAGGCGCAGAACGCCGGCCAGCGCGCCGTGCAGATGCAGGCCCTGCCCTTCCGGATGACGCCGGAGAACCTCGCCAAGCATCGCCTCGACCCCAACATCGCCTTCTGGAAGAACCTGAAGGAAGGCACGGATTATTTCGAGGTCACCCGCGACGAGCCCGCCGTCTCAGTGACCGGCGGCCGCTATGTCTTCAACGGCGGCTCGGCTCCGGCCGCCGTCGCCGCGAAGCGCCAGCAGGATGAGGTCCAGGTCGCCTCGCTCGTCGCTAAGGGCACGCCGGCGATCAAGCTGATCTATGACGACGGCGACCAGCACTCGTCCTTCAAGCAGACCCTGCTTTCCGGCGGCTCCGATGCGCTCAACCGCTCGGCGTCCTGGGGGTCCAGGGATGTCGGCGTCAGCCGCGTCGATGCCCTCTCGGTCGGCCCGCGCGTCGTCGTCCTCGACGACTCGGGCAAGGCGAAGGCGACCGTCCGCGCTGCCTCGGCCGACAATGACGCCGTGCTCGCCGCCATCGCCGCCGCCCCTGCGGAAGAGGCGGCCAAGCCCGAGCAAAAGCCTGCCGCTGCACCGCGCCCGGCAGCAGCCCCGGCCGCGACGCAGCTCGCCAAGGTCGCCCCCGGCAACGCCCTCCAGGCGCCTGTGCTGGCGAGCGCGGCTTCGACGCCGGTCGCCCCGGCCGCACCCGCCGAGGAAAAGCCCCTGCTGCAGCGCGCGCTCAGCTTCATGCCGGTCTTCGGCGGCGGTTCCAGCGCCACGGCTGACCAGGGCAGCGCGCCCATCGCCTCGGTCGTCCCGGCAACGCCGACCAGCACCAGCGCGCCGCTGCCGCCGCGCCGGGCCAATGGGCTGAAGACGTCGAGCCTCGACCAGTCGATGGCCGGCTACGCGAGCCAGCCGACGACTCGCTGAGCCCAGCGCTGCCGTCGCGCACTGTGACTAAAACAGCACAGCACACGCTATAATTGAATTTGCCTGCTTCGCAGGCGCGAAGGCCCTTGTTTCGAGGGCCTTTGCTTTTTGCGTGGGCGAAGCGCCCAAAATCTCGCCTTGCCGGCAAACCGGCCTCGCCCGCTTGATGCGACGACAGCGCAATCAATGCGCGGCGAGGGGTTTCTGCAGATGTCCGATTTCTTCCGTTCCTCGATTCTGGGTTTGAGCCTGGCGACTGCGATGGGCGCAGCCCAAGCCTCGGACCTGCCGAGCAAAAAGGGGCCGCCGCCCGCCCCGGTCGTCCCGGCGATCACCTGGTTCGACGTCGCCTTCAGCGTGAAGGGCATGACCGACTACAACTTCCGCGGCATTTCGCAGACCGATCGCAAGCCGGCCATCCAGGGCGGCGCCGAGCTTCAGATCTACAACAATCTGTTTTATCTCGGCGTCTACGGCTCGAACGTCGATCTCGCCACGAGCCCCAACGCCGAGATCGACTTCTACGGCGGCATCCGGCCGAAATTCGGCGACCTCTCCTTCGACTTCGGCGTATGGCAATATTACTACCCCGCCGAAAAGCAGCTGATCGACGGTGCCGGCGTGTTCTGGACGCCGAAGAACACCGACTTCACCGAGGTCTACGGCAAGGTCTCCTACACCTTCGCCGAGAGCCTGACGCTCGGCGCCAACGTCTTCTACGCCTGGGACTGGCTCGGCACCGGCGCGAGCGGCACCTATGCTTCGCTCACGGCCAAGTACAACCTGCCCTTCCTCGAAGGCTTGTCGGTCTCCGGCGAGCTCGGTCACTACTGGCTCGGCACCACCAACCTCGCGATCTGGTCGACCGTGCCGCCGACCAACCTGCCCGACTACACCTACTGGAACGCCGGCGTCTCCTATACCTGGAAGAACGTCACCGCCGACCTGCGCTATCACGACACCGACCTGTCCAAGAACGACTGCTTCCTGCTGACGGCTGATCCGCGCGGCATCGCCAGCGGCACGGGTCGTTCCAATTGGTGCGGTGCCGCCGTCGTCGCGACGCTCTCCTTCGACATCACCGCGAGCAGCCTCGGCGTCTTCGCGACGAAATAAGGCGAAGACCGACCACGCAAAACACCGGCCGCCCCACGGGGCGGCCTTTGCGTTTCGGCCGACGCAGCCTCGTCGTCAGACGATCTCGGAAACCAGCTTGGCGATCAGGCTGTTCGACAGGATGACCGGCAGACCGGCTTCCGCCGCCTCCCGGCGATGCCGCTCGACGAAGCCCATGCAATCCATCAGCAAAATCTCGGCGCCGCGCCCGGACAACCCGCTTGCGGCTTCCGTGACCGACGCACCGTCGCCGCCATAGGGCGAGGCAGCGGCATAGAGCGGAGCGCGGCCGAGCGGCGCCCATTTGCCGGCCTCCGAGGAGATCTGCTCGGCCAGAGGCACGATGATCCCGAGTTGCGCGCCTTGCGTCAGCGCTGCCAGGGCGGGCGGCAGGATGCGGTCAGGCTCGACGAGCCGCGCCTTCTCCGTATTCAGGCTCTCGAAATGGCCCGTGCAGAGCATCAGGATGGTGCTGCAGCCTTCGTCCTCCAGCATGGCGAGCTTGCGCTGAGCGGCCTTCTCGGTGCGGGCACGGTCGATGACGACTGCGCTGCCGTCGAGCAGCTTCGTGATCAACACCGGCCGGCTCGGCTCTGCCGCGAAATCGCGTTCGATCTCGGAGCGGCTGAGACCGTCGAGTACGCCGGCATGGCGTCGCGGCAGGTTCGCATCGAGCACCGCATCCAGGATCGGCGTGATGTCGGCCCGCGGCGCCTGGCCGATGGTTAGGGTTCCGAGCTTGCTCATGGTCTCGCGCTTTCCCAGTTCGAAAGGCCCGGGCGGTCTCCCGTCCGGGCCTCGGTCCCTCAACGCTTCCAGAAGTTCTTCGAGACGGAGTCGAAGAAGGAGAAGATCGCGTCGCCGGCGATGACGCCAGCGGCGAAGACCTCCATGTCGCCCTCGCCGCTCTTGCCGCGCAGCTTCTCCCAGACCACCCGGCAGAGGATGCCGGCCAGCACCGCCCAGCCCGCCATCGGGAAGTTGATCAGGAGGCCGGTGGCGAAGAGCACGCCGATCTGCCGCTTCGGCCCGCCGATGAACTGCAGGATCGCGCCGGGGATCGCCCAGAGGAAGAGCTGCCAGGCGACGCCATCAGCCACGCCCGCCTTGATCGTCGCGGCATAGACCTTGTTCACGGGTGCGACGAGGTTCTGATCGAAGAAGGACTGGTAGGAGAACAGCACGACCGCGCCGGCGACCACGAAGGCGAACATCGCGGCAAAGAGCTGCTGGCGGCGACCATCAAGCTCGAAGGCGGGGTCCGCACCATTGCCGCGCAGCAGATAACCAGCCTTGAGGTCATAGCCCATATCGGCAAAGGCAGGGCCGGTTGCGGCCGAGAAGCCGACGAGCAGCGCCAGCGCCGGCATCGGGAAGCCGATCAGCATGCCGATGATCAGCGTGATCAGCGCCACCGCGAAGGCCGGGAACCAGCCCGAATGCATCGCGGCGAGGCCGACGATCAGCTCATGCACATAGGCCGCGAAGGCGGCGTAGAGCACGAACAGGATCAGCATACCGATCGACATGTCACTCATCAGGCCCCCGACGGCCGCGATGAAGATGGCGATGGCGAGATAGCCGACGGTGCCGAGGCCGAGCGCGCGGCGCACCTCCGCATCGCTGACACCGGCCCTGGCTTCGTCAGCCTTGGCGGCATCGCTGCGCCGGAACAGCAGCAGCGCAACCTGCAGGAGCGCGACGAGGCCGGCGCCGATCATGAAGCCATGCGGGATATAGGCGGCCATCAGGTCGCCCTTCGGGATGATGGTCTCGAACAAAGGTCCGCCGAAGAGCGGGCCGGAATAGCCGCGCAGCAGCAGGCCGACGCCGAACATCAGCAGCGCCCAGATATTGCCGATGAAGGCGACGCCGAAGGCCGACATCGGGATTCCGGTGACAGCGGCCGAGCCCGCGAAGCCGATCCAGGCGAGCGGGATCTTGATGAAGGAGGCGACGACGCCGGTGCCGAAGCCGATGCCCATCAGCACCGCCTTGCGCCCGCCCTCGTCGCCGGCCTTGATCGCCTCGGCTGCGGCGACGCCCGGCGGCCAGGCACCGGTCGCCGGGAAGACGCGGGAATCGAACATCCGGTAGAGCAGATAGGCGTCGAGCAGCATGGCGAAGAAGGCGCCCGCCAGCATCGGCAGCACGAGGTCCGGTCGGCCGAGCAGCCAGGGAATGCCGACCGGCAGGAGCAGGCTGTTCGCCGCGCCGAAGGTGGCCGAGGAGATCGCGCTCTGGGCCAGGTTCTGCACATGGATCGAGCGGTAGCGGGCGAAGATCGTGAGCGGCACCCGCGCCAGCGCCATGGCGGCGAGCGCGCCGATCAGCGAGGTGTTCGCGGTGATGCCGAGCGACACCAGAAGCTGCATGCCGATGATCGCGCCGAAGACGCAAAGAATGGCAATGAGCAGCAGCGTCGCCGGCTCGAATAGGCTCGGGTGCCGCTGAGGCACTCCTCCAGTCGGATTGTTCATGCCTCAGTCCCCATAATCGCCCCTTGCGGGCTGTTTGCGTTTCGATGCAGCCCGTCAGGCAACCAGGATGCCGGCCTTGGCCTCGCCAACGTCCTGCGTGGCATGCGTTCCCTGCACGCCGTAATCGCGCTTGGCGGCTTCCGGCGAAACGAGGCCGAGCGCGACGTCGCGGGCAATCGCCTCCCGCGAGCGCTCCGAGGCCGGGCCGTAACCGGCGCCGCCTGCCAGCACGAGCTCGACGATCTCATGTGGTTGCCTGACCTGGACGAGCTCGCCGGTGCCGACGTCCTTCAGCACATGGCCCTGCTCGTCGATGACCCGGCCCGAAGCCCCGCCGCCGGCCTTGCCGCCGAACAGGCCCGGGATCGGGTTGTTGACCCCTTCCGGATAGAGCGAGACCAGCGTCGGCAGCCCGTCATCGGAGAGCTTGCGCAACCGCACGCGCTGGCCGAGGCCACCGCGATGCTGGCCGGCGCCGCCGGAATCGGTGAGATAGGTCTTCTCGACCACCAGTACCGGCACCCGCGATTCGAAGGTCTCGATCGAGGTGTTGGCCGCCGAGGTCGGGTAAAGCAGACCCGACTTGCCGTCGCCCTGGGCCGAGCCGCCCTGGCCGCCGCCGCAGAAAAGCATGTCGGAATAGGTGTCGCCGGCCGCATCGCGGCCATAGACGTTCGCCGCCACCGGCAGGCCGGTGAAGGCCTGGACCTGCTTCGGCGCCGCCTTGGACAAGGCGCGGAAGATGTTCGGCGCCAGATACCAGCCGGTGCGGGTGCGCAGGTTCACCGCCAGCGGCTTGTCGCAGTTCAGGATCGAGCCCTTCGGGGCCTCGACCGTGAAGGCGCGGTAGCAGCCGGCATTGCCGCGGACATTAGGCGTCAGCATGCATTTCAGCGGATAGGTCGCATGCGCCATCGTATAGTTGAGCGTGCAGTTCAGCCCACCCTGCGAGAGCTGCGGCGGCGCTCCGGCGAAGTCGAGATGGATCGTGTCGCCCTTCACCGTCAGCGCCAGCGGATAGGTCATCGGCGTACCCAGCGGGTTGTTCGAGACGGTGCCGTGATAGGTGCCGTCCGGCAGCGCGCGGATCGCCTCGCGCATCGCCTTCTCCGAACGGCTCTGCACGACATGGGCGAGCGCCCGCAGATCCTGCATGCCGTAATCGGTGAGGAAGGACTGCAGCCGCTCGGCGCCGATCGCGTTCGCCGCGACGAAGGAGTGGAGATCGCCGAGCACCTGCTCGGAATTGCGCACGTTCTCGCCGAGCAGGCGCACCAGCGTCTCGTTGATCCGGCCGGCCTCGTAGAGCTTCATCGGCGGGATCTGGAAGCCTTCCTCGTAGATCTCGCGAGCGCGCAGCGAATCCTTGGTGCCGCCGATGTCGGAGACGTGGCCGACCGTGCCCATCAGTCCGACGACCCGGTCGCCGAGGAAGACGGGGGTGACCACCGCGATGTCGAAGAGATGGCCGGCGCAGAGCCAGGGATCGTTGGTGATCAGCACGTCGCCGGGCTCGAGCGTATCCGCCGGATAGCGCTCCAGCAGCGCCTTGACCGCGCGCGGCAGCGTCAGGTTGAACACCGGCATGGCGCGTGGACTGTGCGCCAGCGTCTCGCCTTCGGGATCGAGGAGCTCGCAGGCGAAGTCCTGCGCCTCCGAGATCACCAGCGAAAAGGCGGTGCGGCAGACCGTCAGCCACATCTCCTCGACGACATTGATCATGCGGCTCCACATGATCTCGAGCGAGATCGGATCGGCCTCGATGCGGCGCGCGGCCTCGGCCAGCGGCATGTCGGCTGTGATCGAGGTCTCGACCGCATTGGCCTGGCCGACATGGATGAGCAGGTTCAGCACATCGTCGATGGCGACGCTGTCGCCCGGCGGGATGATGGTGGTCGCCTCGCGCTCCTCGATGATCGCCGGCCCCTTGACGGTGTCTCCGGAGCGCAGCGCATAGCGGTCATAGACCGTCGCCTCGCTCCAGCCACCCTCGAACCAGGCCTTGCGGGTGCCCTTTATCTTGGCCGTCGCATCGCCGCCGCCGGCTGCTCCAGAGAGCGACAGGGTCGGGACGGGCCCGGCGCAGCGGACGCGGAAGTTGATCGCCTCCAGCCGCGCGCCCTCATAGACCGAGGTGTAGCGGGCGGAATAAGCCTTGCTGAAGGCAGCGCGGATCGCTTCCAGGCTGGAAGCATCGATGGTGCCGGCCGGCAGCGGCACGGCGATATCGTGCATCTGGCCGACGAGGCGCATATCGCCCGAGCGCTCGACCGTGACGTCCTCCGGCTTCACCCCGGCCTCGATCAGGTGCTTGCGGCCCTCGGCCTCGAGGTCCCTGAGCACGGCGTTGACGGCCTCGGCATCGAAGCCCTCGGAAAACTCGACCGGCAGCGAGCGCACCATGTCGAAGGAGAGCGGCGCAGCGAGGAAGCCGAGCGCGGAAGCCGCGCCCGAGGCCGGCGGGATGATGACCTGCCTGACGCCGAGCACGCGAGCGACGTCGACCGCATGGGCCGGGCCGGCGCCGCCGAACCCGACCATGGCGTAGTGGCGGGGGTCCTTGCCCTTCTCGACGAGGTGGACGCGGGCGGCCGCGCCCATGCTCTCGACCACGACCTTGTGGATGCCCCAGGCTGCTTCCTCGATCGAGAGGCCGAGCGGCTCGGCGACCGTCGAGACGGCCTTGCGCGCCGCCTCAAGGTCGAGCGCCATGCGCCCGCCCAGGAAGAAGCCCGGATCGTAATAGCCGAGCACGAGATTGGCGTCGGTCACGGTCGGCTTGGTGCCGCCCATGCCGTAGCAGGCCGGGCCCGGATCGGAGCCGGCCGAATGCGGGCCGACCTTGAGCAGGCCGACCTCGTCGATCGCCGCGATCGAGCCGCCGCCGGCGCCGATCTCGATCATGTCGATGACCGGGGCCTTGATCGGCAGGCCGGAGCCCTTGGCGAAGCGGTTGACGCGGCCGGCTTCGAGCATCGGCGCGATCTCGGCGCGGCCATCCTCGATCATGCAGGCCTTGGCGGTAGTGCCGCCCATGTCGAAGGAGATCACGTCCTTATGGCCGGCGAGCTCGCCGAACAGGGCCGTGGCAAGGCCGCCGCCGGCCGGACCGCTTTCGAGCAGGCGGATCGGGAAGGTGCGCGCCGTCTCGGGCGAGACGAGGCCGCCGGCCGAGTGCATCAGCGTCAGCGAGCCGCGGAAGGAGCGGGCGGCGAGCTCACGCTCCAGCCGCTGCAGATAGCGCCGCATCAGCGGCTGGACATAAGCATTGGCCGCCGTGGTGACGAAGCGTTGGTACTCCCAGATCTCGGCCACGACCTCGCTCGACAGCGAGACGGTGAGCTCCGGGCAGGTCTCGCGGACGATGCGGCCGGCTTCCTGCTCATGTGCCGGGTTGCGGTAGCTGTTGAGGAAGCAGACCGCGATCGCCTCGCAGCCGGCGGCTTCGAGCTCGCGGGCGGCCTTGCGCACGGCATCCGCGTCGAGCGCGGTCACGACTTGGCCGTCGCGATCCATGCGCTCGGCCACTTCGAGGCGATGTTCGCGCGAGACCAGCGGATCGGGGAAGGTCAGGAACAGGTCGTAGATGTCGTAGCGCTGCTCCGTCCCCATTTCGAGGATGTCGCGAAAGCCCTTCGTAGTGATCAGGCCGAGCTTGGAGCCCTTGCGCTCGATCACGGCATTGGTGACCAGCGTCGTGCCGTGGACGATATCGCCGACATCAGCCAGCGTGATCCCGGCCATCTCGGTGAGTTCGCCGAGGCCGATCAGCGCGGCCTCGGACGGGTCGTGCGGCGTCGTCAGGCGTTTGTGCAGCCGAACCGAGCGCTCCTGCGAGTCGTAGAGGATGAAATCGGTGAAGGTGCCGCCGATGTCGAAGCCGATACGCCAACGATTGCTCATGGAGCGATCTCCGCGATGGGAAGGTTCAAGGGAAGGAAGCGCTTGTCCTGGGTCAGGGCCGCGATCTCGGCGGCGCCCTCCCCCAGCGAACGGATGATGGCGAGGCGCTCGGCCGGCTCGACCGTGGCAGCCGGGAAGGAGATGCAGATCGCAACCTCGTCGCCGGTAGCTGGATCGCCGACGGCGACCGAGATGGCGCGCACGCCGCGCACCGCCTCGTCATGGGATTCGGCGAAGCCGGCGCGCCGGACCACGGCGAGGCGGGCCAGCAGCTCGTCCATGGTCTGCGGCGCGGTTTCGGAGGGAGCGGTGAAGTCCGCCGGATAGAGCGCACGGACCTCGTCGTTCGAGAGCCTGGCGAGCAGTGCGCGGCCGGTGCTGGAAGCGAAGGCGGGGATGCGGTCGCCGATCGCGGTGACGACGCGCAGCGCATGGCGCCCCGGATGGGCGGTGACGCCGACGATCTCGTTGCCGCGGCGGACGCTGATATAGCCGGTATGCCCGATCTGGTCGGAGATCTTGCCGACCACCGCATCGGCGCGGTCGATCAGCGAGGCCGCAAAGCGATAGAGATGCCCGACCTGGTTGAGCAGCAGCGAGGGGCGATAGCGCTTGCTGTCACCGACCGTTTCGAGAAGCCCCTCGTCCCGCATCGCCCGCAGCAGCCGCGAGGCGTTGCTCTTCGGCATGCCCAGCAGAGAAACGAGATCGGTCACTGTCACGTCGTGACGGGTGCTCGAGAAGCAACGAAGCACATCCACGGCCGACGACAGGATGGACATCGGGATGAACCTTAGAAGTTCCATTAAATGGAACTTGAGTTGCAATATCAGGAACGATACGCCGGTCAATAAAGATGTCAATCCTGTGATCGCACGCGGCCGCTGCGCGTTCCGCCGTCTCGACGCCCGCCATGCTCGGCTGTATCCCCGCCTTTAGGTCGGCTTTCTCCGGCCGCCGCGCCTTGCCGCTACGGAGTTCTCGGGATGAGCGACACCCTGCTTTATCTGTCGCGCGAGGACGTCCGGGCCCTGTCGATCCCGCCCGCCGCGGCGCGGGAAGCCGTGCTCCAGGGCTTTCGCCACCATGCTGCCGGGCTGAACCGCAGCCTGCCGAAGAGCACGCTGACGCTAGGCCACGGCCACGGCTTCCAGGCGATGACGGCGGCGTCCTCCCCGCTGGGGATCGCCACGGTAAAATGGGTGGCGATGGCGCCCGTCGCTGCCGGCTCTCCACTGCCGGCGGTGAGTGCGCTGATCTGCGTCAGCGACTACGAGACAGGCCAACCGCTCGCCGTCCTMGACGGCGACGAGATCACGCTCATGCGCACCGCGGCGATCAGCGCCGCCGCGGCATCGCTGCTGGCGCCAACCGCACCGCAAACCATCGGCTTCGTCGGCTGCGGCTTGCAGGCTCACGCCCATCTCGCCGCCTTCCACGACCTCTATCCCGGCCTGACCAACGCGCTGATGCTGAGCCGGAGCCGCTCCTCAGCCGAGCGCCTCGCCGAAGCGGCGCGCGCAGCCGGCCTTGCTGCTGCGGACATCGTTGATGATGCCGACGCACTCCTCGCCCGCAGCGACATCGTGATCTCGATGGTGCCGGGCGCGGCGGGCATGACGCCCTTCCTTGATGCGAAGCGCCTGAAGCCGAACGCCTTGGCGGTCGCAGTCGATACCGGCCGTAGCTGGAAGCCGGAGACGCTGCCGGCCTTCGACCTTCTGGCCACCGACAGCCTCGAACAATCGCGCGCCCCCTATGGTGCCGACGGCAACCCCGTCACCACCGTCGCCTTCCAGCATGACCTGATCGGGCTGGCCGCGGCACCGCAGCCGAACGCGGCGGCCGGGCGCTCCCTCTTCGCCTTTCGCGGCGTCGCCTTCGCCGACCTGGCACTTGCGCATCTTGCCGTCGCGCGGGCCCGCGCGCAGGGGCTCGGGACGGTCCTGCCACGCTGAGGCTAGCTCTTGCCGAGCAGCTCGAAGGTGCGCGGATCGGCAATCCCGTCGAAGAAGCGGCGCAGCACCGCACGATAGGGGTTGGCGCCGTCCCCGCTCGCGACATCGAACAGCGTCATCGAGGAGCACAGCTTCCGGTCGTCGGGCGAGCCGAAGATTGCGTTTGCGCTGCGGCCCTCATGCGCCAACACCGCCTCCGTGATGGTTCGGAGGCGCGGCCCGAGAACCGGATGCGCCAGATAGGCCCGCGCCTCGTCGAGCGAGCCGATGCCGTAGAATTCGGAGTTCGGGGACAGACCCAGACCCCGCATCTGCGGGAACACGAACCAGATCCAGTGGCTGCGCTTGCGCCCGGCCTTCACCTCGGCGAGCGCATCGTCCCAGACGGGTTCTTGCGCATCGAGAAAGCGCTGCAGACGGAATGGATCGGACATCGGCGCACTCCCTGCTTCGCCATCCCCAACGCACGAGCCGCCTCGCCGTTCATTCGGCTGCGCCCAGTGCGCTTGAGCCGGCGCACGCCCATGCTATTCCCGCCGCACGGACCCAGCGAGACCCGACACCATGACCCAGCGCCTGCGCGATTTCGGCCTCTCCTGCGGCATCATGCAGCCGGGCCTGCTCAACGCCATCACCGACGTGCCGGGCGTGAAGCTCGGCCACTGCACCCTGCGCGAAGGCGACACCCTCACCGGCTTCACCGCACTGCTGCCGCATGACGGCAACCTCTTCCGCCGCAAGCCGCGCGCGGCGGTCGAAATCATCAACGGCTTCGGCAAAAGCGCGGGGCTGATGCAGCTCGCCGAGCTCGGCCAGATCGAGACGCCGCTCCTGCTCTGCAACACGCTCGCAGTCGGAACCGGCTTCGACGCTCTGGTCGCCCGCGCTCTCGCTGCCAACCCCGACATCGGCCGCGAGACCGGCACGGTCAATCCGGTCGTGCTCGAATGCAATGACGGCTATCTCTCCGACATCCGCGCTCGCGGGCTGACGCAGGAACACGCCTTCGCCGCGCTCGACGCCGTCGCCTCAGGGCCGGTCGCGGAGGGCGCGGTCGGCGCCGGCACCGGCATGAGCGCCTTCGGCTTCAAGGGCGGCATCGGCACCGCCTCGCGGCGCTTCGATCTCGATGCGGTGAGCTACACGCTTGGCGTGCTCGCGCTGGCGAATTTCGGCAATGCAGGCGACCTCGTCCTGCCCGACGGCCGCCGCCCGGTTCCGCCGGAAGGGAGGCCGCAAAGCGAGCGCGGCTCGGTCATCCTGGTCATCGCGACCGACGTGCCGCTGGAGTCGCGGCAATTACATCGCGTCGCGCGGCGCGGCGGCGCCGGCCTCGCCCGGCTCGGCGCCTTCTGGGGCAATGGCAGCGGCGACATCGCCGTCGCCTTCTCGACTGCCGATCCGATCGACCACGATCAGCCGAACGACCTCGTCGCGCTGCGCGCCCTCAACGAGAGCCGCATCGACACGCTCTTCCGCGCCGCCACTGAAGCGACGCAGGAGGCCGTGCTCAACGCGATGATCACGGCCCCGGCCACGACCGGGCGGGACGGGCATCATCGCCCCTCGCTCGGGGACTGGCTCAGGGCGAACGCCGGCTAAAACAGAACCACCCCGTCATGCTCGCCCTTGTGGCGAGCATCCACGTCTTGAACGCCGTCCGGCATCGGTGAAGACGTGGATGGTCGGGACAAGCCCGACCATGACGGACAGCGAACCGATCCAGGCCGCTCAGGCCCACTCGCCCTTGCGGAACACCGGCACGCGGCGCCCATCGGCATGGACGCCATCGATATCGACCTCGCCGGAGCCGATCATCCAGTCGATATGGATCAGGCTCTTGTTGCCGCCCTGCGCCGCGATCTGCTCCGGCGTCAGGTTGGCGCCGTCGACGAAGCATTTCGAATAGCACTGCCCAAGCGCGATATGGCAGGAGGCGTTCTCGTCGAAGAGCGTGTTGTAGAACAGGATGCCGCTCTTTGAGATCGGCGAGGAATGCGGCACCAGCGCGACTTCACCGAGCCGGCGGGCGCCCTCGTCCGTGTCCAGCACCTTGTTGAGCACGGCCTCGCCGCGCGCGGCCTTGGCCTCCACGATCCGGCCCCCCTCGAAGCGCACCTGGATGCCGTCGATTAGCGAACCCTGATAGGAGAGCGGCTTCGTGCTCGACACGTGACCCTCGACCCGGCGCGCATGCGGGGTGGTGAAGACTTCCTCGGTCGGGATATTCGGGTTGCAGACGACGCCGTTCTTGGCCGGCGAAGCGCCGCCCTGCCAGTCATGGCCATCGGCCAGGCCCACGGTGAGATCGGTGCCCGGCCCGGTGAAGTGCAGCGAGGCGAAGCGCTGGCCGTTCAGCCAGTCGCGGCGCGCCCGCAGCGCGGAGTTATGCGCCGCCCAGGCCGCGACCGGATCGGCCTCGTTGATGCGGGAGGCGGCGAAGATCGCCTCGGCCAGCTTGCCGACCGCCACCTCCTCGGCGTCATCCGGGAACACCTGGCGAGCCCAGGCCGCGCTCGGATAGGCCAGGATGTTCCAGTTGATGTCGAAGCCGGCGATCTTCTCCAGCGCCGGCTGGTAGGCGACGGAATTCGCCTTGCTGGCGCGGCCGACCTTGGCCGGATCCTCATTCGCCAGCAGCATCGGATTGTCGCCGACGACGGCGAGTCGCGCGGTGTTGGCCGAGAAGGCCTTGGCGACGCCCTCATAGAGCCAGCCCGGCGCCTTGTCGAAGCTCGCATCCGGCGCATAGCGATAGCGCGCGAGCGTGATCTCCTCGTCCGCCAGCATCGGCGTCACGATGCCGGCGCCAGCCTTGTAGGCGTGCTCGGCGATGCGCCGCACCAGCGGCAGCGCCGCGACCGGCGCGGTGAGGAACAGGTCCTGCCCAGGCTGCAGATTGAGGCCGACGCGGATGGCGACCTCCGCCAGCTTGTCCAGCTTGGCGGCATCGATGGCTTGCCGGGTCTCTTGGGGACGCTGATGAACAGTCATGGCACTCAACCTGTCGGATTCGGGATATCAGCCATTGCTCGCCCAAATCGCCGCCGGGTCAACCGTCCCGGCGGCAAGGCAGCCATCCGGTGACCGGGCGGCGAGCGATCACGCGGTCGTTTCAGCCTGCTTCGTGCCCAGCCTGAGCTTGCTCGCCCGCAGCAGATGACTGCGCATCAGCGCCGAGGCGACCTCGTTCTCGCCCGCCTCGAGATGGTCGAGCATGGCTAGATGCTCCGTGCAATTCACCTGCACGCGCTCGAAGCCCAGGCCCCAGTCGTAGTTCGAGAGGCGCCGAAGCTGGTTCTGGCGCCGCACGGCCGAATGGAAATAGCGATTGCCCGTCGCCGCGGCCAAGCCTTCGTGAAAATCGGCATTCATTTCGTAGAAGGCGATGCTGGAGGATTCGCGCCAGGGTCGTTGCAGGGCGTCGACATGCCGCGCCCGCATCTCCGCGATCCAGCCGGGCTCGAGGCGGAAGCCCGGTTCGAGCATCCCCATCGGCTCGATCACCATGCGGAAGCGATAGCTCTCGTCGCGAAGGCGCTTGTCGCGCGGCTCGTGCAGGAAGCGCCAGCCATAGCCGGGCTTGCGCTCGACCATGTCGAGATCGGCGAGGCGGGCGAGCAGTTTCTGCGCCTCGGGCCGACCGAGATCGTAGCGCCGCATCACCTCGAGCTCGGAAACCTCGTCCGGCAGCAGCCCGTTCTCGCGCTCATGCGCCAGCCGGACAATGGCGAGATCGATCGCGTCCGGCGGCAAGGCGCCGTCGCTCTCGGCAGGCAGCTTCAGGATCTCGACGCCCTTGTTGAGATGGCGCCGGACGATGCCCTGCTCGGCGAGATGGTCGAGCGCCGCGCGCACCGGCGTCCGTGATACGCCGAGGCGGCGCGCCGTCGCGTTCTCGTTCAGCCAGGCACCGGCATCGAGCGCATCGTCCCGCACCAGTTGCAGGATGCGGCCGACGATCTCCTGCTGCAGCCGGGTCGGCATTGCCATCGGAAAGCCCTTGCCTGTTTTAGTTTGCGATGAAATACATTACAGATCGATGTCACGCCAGCATATCGGAAAGTTGTGCGCCATGGTCCAGCCCTGCCCCTTCGTCGACGTTTCGGGCTCGCCCTATGAACGCGGCCGCCAGCATGGCGCGGCCGTGCCGCAGCGCGTGAAGCGCTCGATCGAGCTCTATGGCGGCCAGCTCGGCGATCTCGGCTACGACGCCACGGCCAAATCCGCGCTGATCGGCGAGTTCGCCAGCGAGATCGAGGCCTTCGGCGCCCATTACATCGAGGAGATGCGGGGCATCGCCGACGGCGCTGGCGTCGCGCTCGAAGACATCATCATGGTCAACGCCCGCACCGAGGTCATCGCCAAGGCGCGGATGGTCAAGAACAAGCCCGTTGAGGCGACAGAAGAGCTCGACGACGGCTGCACCGGCGCGATCATCCTGCCCGAGCGCAGCGCCACCGGCGAGCTGATCCACGGCCAGAACTGGGACTGGCGGGCCGAATGCGCGGAGACCGCGATCGTGCTGCGCGTGCGCCGCGACGACGGGCCGGATTTCCTGACCTTCGTCGAGGCCGGCGGCCTCGCCCGCTGCGGCATGAACGCGGCGGGCATCTCGATCACCGCCAACTATCTCGAATGCGAGCGCGACTTCACCCAGTCGGGCGTGCCGCTCGCACTGATTCGCCGCAAGGTGCTGGAGCAGGAGCACCTCGCCTTCGCGATCAAGGCCGTGGCGGCGACGCCGAAGGCCTGCTCCAACAACATGATGCTCTCGACCGTGAAGGGCTTCGGCATCGATTTCGAATGCGCTCCGGACGAGGCCTTCCCGATCTATCCGGAAGACGGGATGATCGTTCACGCCAACCACTGGGTCGGCCAGATCGCCTTGACCAAGGTGAAGAACACCAGCATCCCGCGCGTGCCGGAGAGCTTCTATCGCGACTGGCGCGTCAAGAAGCTGCTCGATGAAGCCGGCCGCAAGCTGACCGTCGACGATCTCAAGCAGGCCCTCTTCGACGATTTCCTGACGCCGTATTCGGTCTGCCGTCCGGCGCGCCCGAACGAGCAGGGCAACCTCTCGGCGACGGTCGCAATGGTGATCATGCAGCCCGCCAAGGGGATCATGGAAGTCGCGCCGCTGCCGGCCGAGAACCGCGTCTTCACCCGCTACAGCCTGACCGAGGATCCCGTCCTGCTCGCCGAAGCGGCCGAATAGTCCGGCCGTAAAGCATTTTCGGGCGAAGTGGACACCGGTTCGCCCGAAGAAAATGCCTCAGCAAAGCCAGAGCCCCCGCGCGCGGGAGAAGCGCGGTGGCTCTGGCACCGCGTCACAACCGAATAAAAAACAGGGGAACATGATGCGCCAAACCACCTCCACCGTCCTTGCCGCCGCGCTCCTGTGCAGCGGCTTGGTCCAAATTGCCGAAGCGAGCACGCTCAAGATCCAGCTCCGCGCCGATATCCGCTCGATCAATCCGGGCGTCAATCGCGACGCCAATACCGACGGCGTCGTCGTGCAGATGGTCGAGGGCCTCGTCGCCTATGGCGAGGACGCCTTGCCGAAGCCGTTGCTGGCCGAGAAGATCGACATCTCCCCGGACGGCAAGAGCTACAGCTTCACCCTGCGCCAGGGCGTGAAGTTCCATAACGGCGCCCCGCTGACCGCAGCCGACGTGCTGTGGAACTGGAACCGCTACATGGATCCGAAGACCGACTGGCGCTGCCTCTCGGAGTTCGACGGCCGCGGCCAGGTCAAGGTCGAGAAGATCTCCGCGCCGAACGACCGGACCGTCGTCTTCGACCTGGACAAGCCGAGCGCGCTCTTCCTCTCGGCGCTCGCCCGCACCGATTGCGCGATGACCGGCATCCTCCACAAGGACTCGGTCAAGGCGGACGGCTCCTTCGACAAGCCGATCGGCACCGGCCCGTTCAAGTTCGCGGAGTGGAAGCGCGGCGAGTACATCCGGCTGGAGCGCTTCGCCGACTACGCCTCGCTGCCCGGCAAGATCGACGGCCTGACCGGCGCCAAGAAGCCGCTGGTCGACGAGGTGCGCTTCCTGATCATCCCCGACAACGCGACGGCCAAGGCCGCCCTGCTGAAGGGCGATATCGACGTTGTCCCGGATATCGCCAATACCGACATCGCCGAGCTCAAGAAGAACGACAAGGTCAAGACCTCCGTCGTCACCAGCATGGGCCTCGTCGGCCTGATCATCCAGACCCGCGACCCGCTGCTGCAGAACCTCAAGCTGCGCCAGGCGATCGCCGCCGCGATCGACTCCAAGGAGCTGGTCGCCGCCGTCAGCGACGGCATCGGCACGCCGAACAACTCGATCGTCCCGGCTCTTTCGGCCTATTACGGCCCGGTGCAGAAGGAAGGCTGGAAATACGACCCGGCCGCCGCCAAGAAGCTCATCACGGAAGCCGGCTACAAGGGCGAGAAGATCGTGATGCTCGCCAACAAGCGCTACCCCGAGAGCTTCGATGCCGCGGTCGTCGCCCAGCAGATGCTGCAGGCCGTCGGCGTCAATGTCGAGATCGAGGTGCTGGAATGGGCGACGCAGCTCGACCGCTACAGCAAGGGCAACTACCAGATCCAGGCCTTCCCCTATTCGGGCCGCATGGACCCCGCGCTGAGCTACGAGTCGATGACCGGCCCGAAGGACAAGCAGCCGCGCAAGCTCTGGGACAATCCGGAGGTGCAGGCCGAGCTCGACAAGTCGATGGTGGTGACCGACCGCGCCGAACGTCAGAAGATCTTCGACGGGCTGCACAAGCGCTTCCTCGCGGAAGTGCCCATGGTGATGCTCTATAACGGCATCGTCGGCGGTGCGATGGGCGCCAAGACCAAGGGCTATGTCTCGACCGTGAGCTCGCTGCCGCGGGCCTGGGAAGTCACCGTCGGCGAATAGCGCTCAAACCGCCCCATCTTCGGGATCTCCCGCGACATCGAGGCATGCCCGTACAGGGCGTGCCCTGACGGCATGGCAGTAAGGGGAACGAGAATGATCCGCATTTCAGCGCCTGCTCTCGCGCTCGCACTTATCGGCGGGGCGGCCCAGGCACAGACGATCAACGTCGCGCTCAACGCCGACATCCGCAGCACCAATCCGGGCGTCAACCGCGACGACAATACCGACGCCGTCGTGCTGCACATGGTCGAGGGCCTCGTCGGCTATCGCGAGAATGGCGCTGTCGCGCCGCTGCTCGCCGAGAAGATCGAGATCTCGCCGGACGGACGGACCTACACTTTCCACCTGCGCAAGGGCGTGAAGTTCCACAACGGCGCCGAGATGACCTCGGCCGACGTTTTGTGGAGCTGGAACCGCTACATGGATGCGAAGACCGACTGGCGCTGCAAGGCGGAATTCGACGGCCGGCTCGGGCTGAAGGTCATTGAAGCGGCCGTCCCCGATGCAACGACCTTCGTGATGAAGCTGGAGAAGCCGAGCGCGCTCTTCCTCGACACCATGGCCCGCACCGACTGCGCGATGGTCGCGATCCTGCACAGGGACTCGGTCAAGGCCGACGGCAGCTGGGACAAGCCGGTCGGCACCGGCCCGTTCCAGCTCGCCGACTGGCGCCGAGGCGAATTCGTCCTGCTCAAGCGCTTCGATGCTTACGCTTCCCCGCCCGGCGAGAAGCGCGACGGCTATGTCGGCTCCAAGCGCCCGCTGGCGCAGGAGGTCAAGTTCCTCTCCATCGCCGATGGCGCGACGGTGAAGGCCGGCCTGATGTCGGGCGCGCTCGACGTCGCGGATGTGCCCGACGAGGACGTGCCGGAGATGAAGAAGAGCGGGTTGCAGGTGTTGACGGCGCCGAGCGCCACCAAGCACGGCATTCTGCTCCAGAGCCGCGACCCGCTGCTCGGCGATGCCCGCATGCGCCAGGCGATCGTGGCGGCGCTCGATCAGGACGAGATCGTCGGCGCCGTCTCGAACGGCCTGGGCAAGACCAATAATTCGGCGGTCTACATCACCTCACCCTTCTACGACGAGGTCCAGAAGAAGCGTTACACGCACGATCCGGCGCAGACGAAGAAGCTGCTGGCCGAAGCCGGCTACAAGGGCGAGACGATCAAGCTGATCGCCAACAAGCGCTCGACCGTGCCGAGCTACCCCGTCGCGATCATGGCGCAGGCGATGCTGCAGGCCTCCGGCATCAAGGCCGAGATCGAGATCCTGGAATGGGCGACGCAGCTCGACCGTTTCTCGAAGGGCAACTACCAGATGATGTCCTTCAGCTATTCCGCCCGCATCGACCCCGCCCAGAGCTACAACCAGTTCTCCGGCCCCAAGGACAAGCTGCCCTCCAAGGTCTGGGACAATGCGGAGGCCAACGCCCTCATCGAGAGGGCAACGCTGGTCAATGACGAAGCCGAGCGGAAGAAGATCTTCGACCAGCTGCATGTGATGATGCTGGCCGATGCGCCGCTGATCTTCCTCTACAACCAGGTCGACACGGCTGTCGTTTCCAGGCGTCTGCAGGGCTTCGCGCCCTGGGTCGCCTCGAAGCCGCGCCTCTGGGAGGTCAGCGTCGCCAAGTAACCTCCGGGTGCGTCGGTCAGCCCGGCCCGCCGATCGGGGCCGGCTCTGGCGTGCCGCCCTTGACGACATGCGCCGCGATCACGGCGGCGAGGCGTCGGCCGTCCCGGGCCTTCAGGGCCTCCATCATCGCGTAGTGCTCGCGGTCGCTGCGCAGCAGTGATTCATGCGAGCTCCAGACCGTGATCTGCGAACCGCGCGCCCGGTCTCGTAGCGCCCAGATCGTTTCCTCGAGCACGGCATTGCCGCAGAAGGAGTACAGCAGCTGATGGAAGATGCGGTTGATCTCGCTCTGCTCGGTGCGGCTGCCGGTCAGCACCGCCTTGGAGAACTGCGCCGCGAGCTCGTCCAGCCGCGCGATCGTCGCCGCGTCGATACGGGCGACGATACCCGCCGCCGCCGCCATCTCGAGGATGACCCGTGTCGCCTGGATCTCCTCATAGGTCTTCATGTCGACCTCGGCGACGCGATAGCCCCGGTTCGGGACATGCTCGATCGTCTTGCGCACGGCGAGCTCGTCGAGGGCGCTGCGCACGTCGAAACGCGTCGCCTGGAAGCGCTCCTCGAGATCGATCTGACGGAGCCACTCGCCCGGCCTGAACATGCGCAGCCTGATCGCCTGCGCGATCTCGTTCGCGAGGATGGCCCGCCGCGTGCCGGTGTTTCTGCGTTTCCGCTCGGACGTCATGAAGGGCTCTCTAGCAGGATTCGGGCGGCGCGACAGAAGTCGGTTGCGAAGCCAACCATAACATGCGACACAATTGGCGCCAATAATTTCGCCATAGGAGAGAAGCCGTGAGCGCCGTGGCAGAAAAGACCGGTAAGCCGGAAATCGAGGCAGCCGCGCGCGCCAAGGCGCTCTACGAATACGGACCGACCTCGATCTACGCCTCGAAGCACGATCCACGCTTCCCCTATTGCCTCTATGTCCCGCCGAACCTCGGCAAGACCGGCGAGGCGCCAGAGCTCATCGTCGCCATGCACGGCACGGGCCGCGGCTTCACTGGCTATCGCGACGCCTTCTCGGCCTTCGCCCGCTGGAACAACTGCATCATTCTGGCGCCGCTCTTCCCGATCGGCGTGATGGGCGACGGCTACCGCGACGGCTTCAAATACATGCGCGAGGGCAACCTCCGTTACGACCATGTGCTGCTCGCCATCGTCGAGGAGGTCTCCGAGCGCTACGGCATCGCCTTCGAGCGCTTCGGCCTGTTCGGCTATTCCGGCGGCGGCCATTTCGCCCACCGTTTCCTGCTGCTGCAGCCGCACAAGCTCTGGGGCGTCTCGATCGGCGCGCCGGGTTCGGTGACCCTGCTCGATCCCTCGCGCGACTGGTGGGTCGGGACGCGCAACTTCGCCGAGCTCTTCGGCCAGGAGCTCGACATCCCCGCGATGCAGCAGGTCGCGGTGCAGATGGTCGTCGGCGCCGCCGATCTCGAGACCTGGGAGATCACCCACAAGCCGGGCGGCCGCAACTGGATGCCGGACGCCAACCATGCCGGCGCGACGCGGCCGGAGCGGCTGGCGAGCTTGCGCGATTCCTTCGCAGAGAATGGCATCGCGGCGCGCTTCGATCTCGTGCCGAACACGCCGCATGACGGGGTCAAGGTCGTGCCGGTGGTCGAGGACTTCTTCGCCGGCGAACTCAGCAGGATTCGCGCCGCCCGCAAGGCCGGCTGAACGACCATAACGACAACAGGGGAACCATCATGAAGCGCCTCCTTGTCTCCGCCGCTGCGCTCGCCCTCTCGGCCGGCGCCCTGCAGGCCCAGACGCTGACCGCCGTGCTCAACGCCGACATCCGTTCGACCAACCCCGGCGTGAACCGGGACGGCAACACCGACGCGGTCGTTCTGCACTTCGTCGAAGGGCTCGTCGGCTATGCCGAGGACGGCTCGGTCGGCCCGCTTCTGGCCGAGAAGGTCGACATCTCCGCGGACGGCAAGACCTATACCTTCCGCCTGCGCAAGGGCGTGAAATTCCACAACGGCGCCACGATGACCTCGGCCGACGCGCTGTGGAGCTGGAACCGCTACATGGATCCGAAGACGGATTGGCGCTGCCTGTCCGATTTCGACGGGCGCAATGGCCTCAAGGTCATCTCCGCCACCGCTCCCGATGCCGACACCTTCGTCATGGAGATCAACGAGCCGAACGGGCTCTTCCTCGACTCGCTCGCCCGCGCGGACTGCGGCGGCACGGCCGTGATCCACAAGGATTCGGTGAAGGCCGACGGCAGCTGGGACAAGCCGATCGGCACAGGCCCCTTCATGCTCGGCGAATGGAAGCGCGGCCAGTCGGTCCAGCTCCTCGCCTTCGACCAGTACGTCTCGCCCAAGGGCGACAAGCGCGACGGCTACATCGGCAGCAAGCGGCCGCTGGTGAAGGAGGCGCGCTTCATGGTCATCCCCGATGCGGCGACGGTGAAGGCCGGCCTGCTCGCGGGCTCGCTCGACATGGCGCTGATGCCGGAATCGGACGTGCCCGATCTCAAGGGCGCGCCCAATGTCACGCTCGCGATTGCCCCGAACCCGGTCAGGCACAGCCTCATCATCCAGACGCGCGATCCGCTGCTGAAGAACCAGGCCCTGCGCCAGGCCATCGCCGCCTCGATCGACTTCCCCGAGCTCGTCGGCAACGTCAGCAACGGCCTCGGCAAGCCCAATAACTCGCCGGTCTACACGACCTCGAAATACTACGGCGGGGCGCAGAAACAGGGCTTCAAATACGACCCTGCCGCGGCCAAGGCCTTGCTGCAGAAGGCCGGTTACAAGGGCGAGAAGATCGTGATCCTCGCCAACAAGCGCTCCTCCGTGCCGAGCTTCAACACCGCCGTCATAGCGCAGGCGATGATGCAGGCGGCCGGCATCAATGCCGAGATCGAGGTGCTGGAGTGGGCGACGCAGCTCGACCGCTACAACAAGGGCAACTACCAGATCCAGGCCTTCTCCTATTCGAGCCGCTTCGATCCCGCGCTCGGATTCGAGCAGATCGCCGGCCCGAAGGACAAGCAGCCGCGCAAGATCTGGGAGGACCCGGAAGCGCTCGAGCTGATCCAGAAGTCGATGGTGGTGACCGATACAGCCGAGCGCCAGAAGATCTTCGATGAGCTGCACAAGCGCTTCATCGAGCAGGTGCCGACCATCTTCACCCATAACGACCTCGACATCATCGCCCATTCCAAGCGCGTGACAGGCGTGACGCCGTGGGCGTCGCAGCTGCGGCTCTGGGAGGTTGGCTTCGCCAAGTGAGGCGGTGCCTCCGGCCCTGGCTTTGGCCGGGACCGGCAGTGAGGCTTGGGAGGGCCTTCGATGTTTCGTTTCGCGCTGACGCGGATCGCGATGGCGTTGCCGACGCTGCTGATCGTGGCGGTGTCGGTCTTCGTCCTGATCCGCCTGATTCCCGGCGACCCCGCACAGCTGATGCTGGGTGATCTGGCAACGCCGGCAAGCCTCGCCGATCTCCGGGCTCGGCTCGGCCTCGACCAGAGCCTGCCGGTGCAGTTCGGCATCTGGATCGGCAACGTGCTGCACGGCGATTTCGGCCAGTCGATCTCGTCGCAGCAGGCGGTGCTGCCGCTGATCCTGCAGCGCTTCTGGGTCTCGGCCCAGATCGTGCTGGTCGCGGTGCTGCTGGCGAGCCTCGTCGCCGTGCCGGCCGGCGTGATCGCCGCCTGGAAGCAGGATACGCCGATCGATCTCGGCCTCGTCGCCACCGCCACGCTGCTGCTCTCGATCCCCACTTTCTGGCTCGGCCTGTTGCTCCTGCTATTCTTCGGCCTCAAGCTCGAATGGCTGCCGGTTGTCGGCTACGTCTCGATCGCCGAAAACCCTTGGGCCGGCATCCTCTATCTCGTCATGCCGATCATGACGCTGTTCCTGCACGAGATCGGCGTGATCCTGCGCATGGCGCGCGCCTCGACGCTCGAGGTGCTCCGGCTAGACTACATCACCCATGCCCGCGCCAAGGGCCTCTCGGAAAGCGCGGTGCTCTGGCGCCATGCCTTCAAGAACGCCTTCGGCCCGACCTGGACGCTGATCGGCCTGGTGCTCGGCAACCTGCTCGGCGGCATCGCGGTGGTCGAGACCGTCTTCACGATCCCCGGCCTCGGGCGCCTGCTCGTCGATGCAATCTTCGCGCGCGACTATCCCGTGATCCAGGGCTGCATGCTCTTCGTCGCCTTCACCTATGTGCTGGTGAACCTCGTCATCGACCTCTGCTATCCGGTCTTCGATCCCAGGGTGACCGCGCAATGAGCAGCAACAGCACCATGAGCGGTGGCGGCGCCGTGAAGAAGGCCAGCCGAATGAAACTCCCCGCCGCCAATGCGATCGTCGGCGGCACGCTGATCGGCATCCTGCTCGCGACGGCGTGCATCGGCGCCCTCTGGACACCCTACGATCCGCTCAAGCTCTCCTTCCGCGAGAAGCTGGCGGCGCCCTCCGCGCTGCACTGGCTCGGCACCGACGAGTTCGGCCGCGACGTGCTGTCCCGCCTGATGGCGGGCGCGGCGACCTCGGTCTGGATCAGCCTGCTGACGGTGACGCTCGCCGTCGTGATGGGCACCACGATCGGCCTGTTCTCCGGCTATATGCGCGGCTGGGTCGACCGGGTGATCATGGCCTTCAACGACGCGCTGCTCGCCTTTCCCGGCATCCTCCTGGCGCTCGGCCTGCTCGCGGTGGTCGGCGCCAACAAATACGGCATCATCGTCGCGCTCGGCATCGCCTATACGCCGTCGGTCGCCCGCGTGGTCCGCGGCACGGTGCTCTCCCTGCGCGAGCGCGAGTTCATTGCCGCCTCGCGCGTGATGGGCAACTCCGAGAGCTTCACCATGGCCCGCCACATCCTGCCGAACTGCATCGCGCCGCTGACCGTGCTGGCGACCTCGATGTTTGGCTATGTGCTGCTGGCGGAAAGCGCGCTCTCCTTCCTGGGCCTGGGCGTTCCGCCGCCGGCGCCGACCTGGGGCAACATGCTCGCAGGCTCCCGGCCCTATATCGGGCAGGCCGTCTGGCTCGGCATCTTCCCGGGCTTGTGCATCTCGCTGACCCTGCTCGGCATCAACCTGCTCGGCGATGCCGTGCGCGACAGGCTCGACCCGCGGATGAGGGGTTCGCGATGACCAAAGCGCTTTCAAGCGAAGTGGGCACCGGTTCGCGTCAAGAAAACGCGGCCAACAAGAGCGCCGCCGCTCTCCTAGACGTCGCCGGCCTGACGCTCAGGATCGGCACGACCGGCCGCACGGTCGTCAACGACGTCTCCTTCCAGGTCTTCCCCGGCGAGATCGTCGGCATCGTCGGCGAATCCGGCTCGGGCAAGACGCTCGCGGCCCGCGCCGTGATGGGCTTCATCCCCCCCGCCGTCGCGCTCACCTCCGGCACGATCCGCTTCGACGGGCAGGACGTGATGGCGATGAGCGGCAAGGATCTGCGCGCCATGCGCGGCTCGCGCGTCGGCATGGTCTTCCAGGAGCCGATGACCTCGCTCAACCCGTCGATGTTGATCGGCCGCCAGCTCGACGAGGGTCTGGCGCTGCACCGCAAGCTCGACGCAGCCCAGCGCCGCGCGCTCATCCTCGACATGCTCAGGCGCGTCGGCCTGCGCGACCCGGAAGGCGCGCTCACCGCCTATCCGCACCAATTCTCCGGCGGCATGCGCCAGCGCATCATGCTGGCCTCGGTGATGCTGCTGAAGCCGGCGCTGCTCCTCGCCGACGAGCCGACCACGGCCCTCGACGCTGTCGTCCAGCGCGACGTGATGGAGCTGATGGTCGAATTGACCCAGGCCAACAACACCGCCGTGCTGCTGATCTCGCATGATCTCGGCATGGTCGCGCGCTATTGCAGCCGCATCGTCGTGATGTGCCAGGGCGACGTGGTCGAGCAAGGATCGAGCGAAGAGATCCTCGCCCGACCGCAGCACCCCTATACGCGCAAGCTGCTCTCGGCGATGCCGCACCGGCTGCCGGCGCGGCTGCTGCCGCAGGCGAAGACCCCGATCGTCTCGGTCCGCGACCTCGTCGTCGAATATCCCGGCCGGCAGGGCTTCTTCCGCAAGGAGGCAGCCAAGCGCGCGCTGCATGGCATCAGCCTCGACGTGCAGCCCGGCGAGGTCGTCGCCGTGGTCGGCGGCTCCGGCTCGGGCAAGACCACTCTCGGCCAGTCCATCGCCGGGCTCGTCAAGCCGGCCGGCGGCGAGATCCGCTTCAACGGCAAGCCCATCGCGAAGAGCGAGACGGCTTACTGGGACTATCGGCTGAACTGCCAGATGGTGTTCCAGGACCCCTATTCCTCGCTCGATCCGCGCATGACGATCGGCCAGCTCGTCGGCGAGCCGCTGCGGCTGGTACCGGACATGACTCCGGGAGACAAGAAGGCGCGCGTCGCCGAGGTTCTGGCCGAGGTCGGCCTCAAGGACGGCTTCGCCGAGCGTTACCCGCATGAGCTCTCGGGCGGCCAGCGCCAGCGCATCGCCATCGCCCGGGCGGTCGTGCGCCGGCCGAGCTTCGTCATCGCCGACGAGCCGGTCTCGGCGCTCGACGTGACCGTGCGCGCGCAGGTGCTCGAGCTCTTCGACGAGTTGCAGAAGAAGCACGGCTTCTCCTGCCTCTTCATCAGCCATGACCTCGGCGTGGTCGAGCAGGTCGCCGACCGGGTCATCGTTATGCAGGACGGCCGCATCGTCGAGGAAGGCCCCCGCGACGACATCTTCGACAATCCGCAGCACGCCTACACTCAGAAGCTTCTCGCAGCCGTCCCCGGCCTCGAAAGCACCGGCGATGGCGGCGTCAGGCTGTTCTGGCGGCGCGCCGAAAACGACGCATCGGTCGTCAGCTAGGGTCTGTCGACACTTCGCCACCTCGGCCTTTTCGCGGCCTCGCCGTCATTCCGGATCAAGCCCGGGATGACCGCGTGAGTCCGCGTAAAATCAGCATGCTCCAGTTCGAGAACGAAATCGGCCCGGAATCCATCGTCGGTGGCGGCACCGTGCGATGGTTTCCGGGCCTTTTCTTCGCTCCGCGTCGAAGGCGGAGCGAAGGAATAATGGCTTCGATCAGCGCTTGCGCTTGGCGCCGACCAGTTCGTCCCACTTGCGGAAGGCGACGACCATCTTGTCCGGCTTCAGCGGCAGCTCGATCGGGTTCTTGGCGATGAGGTCGGCATACTCAGGCCGGCCGAACTCCGCGATCACCTCCTGGCTGCGCTTCGGCGCCAGCGAGAGCGGCACGTCCTTCACCGCCGGGCCCGGATAGAGATAGCCCTCGTCATAGGAATAGGCCTGCATCTTCGGCGTCAGCACATGCGCCATGATGTCGAGCACGACGGCAAGGCGATCGTTCGGGATGCCCTTCGGCACGCACATGAAGAAGGCGTCCGAGACCCAGTGGAAGCCCTTCAGCGTCTGGATCTTGGCTTCCTTCGGCACGATGCCGAGCGCACGCGGATTGATGTCCCAGCCCGTGGTCGAGATGATGATGTCGCGCGAGCCGTCGCCGAACTCCTTCATCGTCGCGCCCGTGCCGGCCGGGTAGTACTCGATGTGCTCGCCGAGTTCCTGCAGATAGGCCCAGGTCTTGTCCCAGCCATTGACCGGGTCCTGCGGATCCTTGTCGCCGAGGATATAGGGCAGACCCATCATGAAGGTGCGGCCGGGGCCTGAATTGGTCGGGCGCGCATACATGAACTTGTTGGGATTGGCCTTGGCCCAGGCCAGCAGCTCGTCGGCCGTCGTCGGCACCTGCTTGACCCGGTCCGGCATGTATTCGAGCAGCGGCCCGGACGGGTAATAGTTCACCACCGTGCCGTAGCCGGCGCCCTGCACCTTGTGCAGGTTGAGCGCCGCCGGCTCGTAGTTCTGCTCGATATTGGGGAATTTCTCGGCGAAATCCGGGAAGATCTTGAGCCAGAGATTCTGCTCGAGGCCGGCAGCCAGGCCATCCGAGCCGGTCAGGACCAGATCGAGATCGGCGCGCCCGGCATCCTGCTGCGCCTTGATCTTGCTCGCCAGTTCCGGCGCCGGCGCTTTCACATAGGTGATGCGCGAGACGAGCTTGGGATTGGCGTTGCGGTAGTCGTCGAAGGCCTGCTGCATCAGCGCCAGCGCCCCGCCGACATCGATGATGTTGATGCCGACCGGCGCCGAAGGCAGCGGCGGCGCGGCGGCGAAGGCGCCGTTCGCGCCGATGGTCAGCGCGCCGAGGCCGCCCAGCACGGTGCGGCGATCCACGCCTTTCGAAAATTCGCTCATCGTTTTCCCCTCTTGCTTGGTTGGTAACGTCTTCAGGATGCCGCCACAGCGGCGAAATCGCGGCGCTCGTTGCCGATGCGCACGCTGCGGATGCGGAGTTCCGGCGACCACTCGATCGCGCTCTCCGGCAAGGTGATGCCAGCCTGCGCCAGCGCGTCGGCGATGCAGGCCAGCGCATGGGTCGAGGCCATGGCAATTGCCCCCTCCGGCGTCGCGATGCCCCAGCCGACGACATTCCGAACGGCGTCGTCGAGCTTGAGCGCGGAGCCCGCCAGCGAGGCGCCGCCCGGCTGGCGCACCGAACCATCGGCGGCGAGATCGACCGGCATGCCGGCGAAGCTGTAACGGCCCGGCACCGCGCCAGCAGCGACCACGGCGTCCGTGACGAGGATCGAGCGCTCCGCGCCCTTTGCCCGGATCAGGCTCTTCAGCGCCTGCGGATGGATATGGATGCCATCCGCGATGAAGCCGGCCATCAGCCGGTCTTCGGCGAGCTGGGCGAAGAGCGGGTTGACGAGCTTGTGCAGCTGCTGCGGCAGGCCGTTGCCGAGATGGGTCGAGAGCGTCGCGCCCGCCTCCGCAGCGGCGGCGGCGGTCTCGAAATCGACGGCGGAATGGCCGATGGCGACGACCTTGCCCGCTTGCGCCAGCTTGCCGGCGAGGACGACGCCGCCTTCGACCTCCGGCGCCAGCGTCACCATCAGGATCGGCCGCGACAAGAGCTGGTCAAGATGCGCGACGAGCTCGGCCGTTGCCGCCGTCATCGCCTCCGGTGGGTGGCAGCCGGAATAGCCGGCGGACGGGTTCAGGAACGGGCCTTCGAGATGGTAGCCCGGACACATCAGCGGCCCGAGCCGGCTTCCGCTCACCGCTGCGTCGAGCGCCCGGAATCGCTCTTCCAGCTCATGCGGATGCGCAGTGATGATCGTCGGCAGGCAGGTGGTCACGCCCGTCGCCAGCATCGCCTCCAGCGCCCGGTCGAGCTCCGCCGCCGTGATCGTACCGGAGTTGAAATCGACCCCGGCGAAGCCGTTGACCTGCAGATCGACGAGACCGGGCGTGCGCATCGTCAGCCCTTCCGGCTCAGCAGCGAAGCGGCCGGCGGATCGATGAACAGCACGGTGCGCTTGTGTGTCTGCAGGATCGAGGCGGGGCTGAGATTGCTGACCGGCCCTTCCAGAGCGGCCTTGGCGGCCTCGGCCTTGCGCGTGTCGGAGACGGAGAGGACGATCAGCTCGCTCTTGAGGATTTGGCGCACGCTCATCGAGATCGCCTGCTGCGGCACGGCGTCGAAGCTCGGGAACCAGCCCTCGCCGAATTGCTGCTGCCGGCAGGCCTCGTCCAGGTTCACGACGAGATAAGGCTCCTCGGTCTCGAAATCCGCCGGCGGGTCGTTGAAGGCGAGATGGCAGTTCTCGCCGATCCCGGCGAAGCAGACGGCGATGCGCTTGCCGGCGATCTGCTGGTTGAGCTGCTTTACCGCCGCTGCGGCATCGCCCTCGCCATCGACCGGAATGAAGGTCGGCGCGCTGTTCAGCGGCGCCATGAAGCGCTCGCGCAGATAGCGCCGGAAGCTCGCCGGATGGCTCTCGCTCAAACCGACATATTCGTCGAGATGGAAGGCCGTGACCTTCGACCAGTCGATGCCCTCGGCCGCCACGAGATGCTTCAGCATCTCGAACTGGCTCGCGCCGGTCGCCACGATGATCGTCGCTTCGCCGTGACGGGCGAGTTCTTCACGGATCGCCTGCGCGCCGAGCGCCGCCGCCTGCTGGCCGAGCGTCTCCTTGTCGGAGGCAACATGCATCTCGATCATCGATTTTTGAACCTTTTACGTCAGGAAATTTCCGATATTCTGGTATCGAGCTTATGAAGCTTCAGCTGAAACGCAATGATTAATTTTGAACGCAACCGTTCTGAATAGAGTTTGCCTTGTCCCTGCTGACGATCGACGAAAGCCACCTCGCGCTTGCCCATGACCGGGACTGCGCTCGTATCTACCGGCTGGTCCTGAACGGCGAGGCTCATTCCCGCGCCGATATCGGCCGCATCCTCCAGCTGCGCTCGACCAGTGTCTCGCGGGTCGTCGGCGAGCTCATCGCCCGCCGCCTGGTCATCGAGACCATCGGCGAGGCGAGCGGTCGCGGGCGGCCGCCGGCCATCCTCGTTGCCCATACGCGCCGCATCGGCGCCTCCGTGATTTATGTCTCCAGCCAGTCGCTCTCGGGCGCATTGGTCGACCTCAACGGCCATCTCGTGGCCGAGCGCCGTCGCCCCATAGCCGGCGACGCCGACAATGCCGCCATCGCCCTGGCGATGGCCGAACTCGCCCGGAACCTGCTCGATGCGATGCCTCCCGGCATGAGCCACGCTGGCACAGCGGTCTCGCTCTCCGGCCTGATCGACCTGAAGCAGGGGCAATGGCTTATGGCCTCGCGCTGGCCGCGCATGCGCGGGCTCGATATCGCCTCCGTGCTCGCCCCCGTCGCCGGCCCCGTCACGATCTGCCGCAATCTCGACGCCGAGCTGCGCGCCCGCGCCGCCCGCGAGCCCGAGAATTTCGCGGGCGGGACGATCCTGCTGCATTGGGGCTGGGGCGTAGGGCTGGCCTATGCGGTCGATGGCGAACCCTTCGCGCCCACCGGCTCCTTCGGCGAAATCGGCCACTGGCGGCTCGCGGCCCTGCACGACCGCCCCTGCGGCTGCGGCAACACCGCCTGCCTCGAAACCGGCGCCGCCCTCTGGTCCCTGCTCCCCGCGCTGCGCCGCCACTGGCCCGATCTCGACCAGGACGAGATCCGGCTTGCCCGGCAGCTTGCCGGGCTCGACCTTCTGTCCCTCCCGGAAATCGACATGGCGGCGCAGCTGCTCGCCCGCGCGCTCGCCAATGCCTGTCGCCTGCTGTTTCCCGCCCGCATCGCAGTAAGCGGTCCGTTCTCGGCCAATCCGCAGCTCTGGGCCCGGTTCAACACGCTGTTCCGGGCGGAAGGCACGATGGACGGCTTCTCCGTCCCAGACCTCTCCGGCGTGCCCGCCAGCCATCTCTATGAAATCCATGGCGCCGCCGCGCCACTGCTCAGCCGCGCGGCGGAGTCGCTCCTCCTCGAACAAGCCTGACCACCCCTTCATCGCATGCTCCAAGATGGTGCCGGTCATGCCAGCGAATGCGCTGGCGCACCACAAAGTGGTGCACTAGTATCCCAGGCAAGAGCTCCTGATGCCGACCACGGCACGACAAAAGAGAGCCAAACCCAGGGAGAGACCATGAACCATCCGACACGCCGTACCGTCATGGCCGGAGCGGCCGGCCTCGCCGCGTTGAAAGCCGGCGGCGCGCTCGCGCAAAGCGCTCCGGTCGCGCTCAACATCATCGACGTCGCCGGCAATCTGCAGCTGACGCAGGTCGCCATCGAGAAATTCGCCAAAGACAACCCGAAGCTGATCTCGCGCCTGAACTTCTCGCGCGCGCCCTCGCCGGAGCTGCCGGCCAAGCTCAAGGCCCAGCAGCAGGCCAACCGCGTCGACATCGACCTCGTGCTGACCGGCCCTGGCGCCATGTCGGACGGCATCCAGCAGGGGCTCTGGGTCGATGTCTGGAAATCCCATGCCAAGGACCTGCCGAAGCCGGAAGAGGTCTATCACGAGCAGGCGCTGATGATGCAGCGCAACTTCGGCCAGAACGAGGGCGTCGCCGTCGTCTATTCCCCCTCCGGCCCGCTCTTCGAATACGCGCCCGAGCGCCTCAAGACCGTTCCGAAGACCGCCGAGGACCTGCTTGCCTACGTCAAGCAGAACCCCAAGCGCTTCACCTATGCACGGCCGGTCAATTCCGGACCCGGCTGGACCTGGCTGCAGGGCCTGCCCTACATCCTCGGCGACGCCGATCCCTCCGATCCGATGAAGGGCTGGGACAAGAGCTGGGCCTATCTCAAGGAGCTCGGCACCGGCATCGACTACTATCCGGGCGGCACCGCTGCGACGATGAAGGAACTGGGCGAAGGCACCCGCGACGTCATCGTCTCGACGCTGGGCTGGGACATCAACCCGCGCGTCCTCGGCATCGTGCCGAAGGAGGCCAAGGTCTTCGTCCTCGCCAACACGCACTGGATCCCCGACACGCAGTTCATGTGCATCCCCAAGGGCGTCCCGGCCGACAAGATGTCCGCTCTGGTCGCGCTCATGGCCTATATGCTGAAGCCGGAAGCCCAGGCCGTGACCTACGACAAGGGCTATTTCTATCCAGCGCCGGCGATCAAGGGCGTGACGCTCGCCATGGCGCCGCAGGAGAGCCGCGACGTGCTCGCCGAATACGGCCGGCCCGAATATGACGGGCTGATCACCAGCCTGCCGACCCGCCCGCCGCTGACGCCCGAGCGTCTCGTCGCCGCATTCCGGCGCTGGGACCAGGAGATCGGCGTCGGCCACGGCGCGCCGCAATAGTGATGAAGTTCGCCGCCATCGGCCTCGACCACCGCCATATCTACCATATGGTCGGTGGTCTCCTCGAAGCCGGCGCGACCTGCGTCGGCTTCGATCCCGCGACCAGCGACGAGCGTGTCCTCACCGGCTTCCGCGAGCGCTTCCCCGATCTGCCGGAGAGTACGGCCGACCGCCTGATCGACGATCCCTCGGTCGACCTGATCGTCTGCGCCGCCATTCCGGCAGAGCGTGCCGAGCTGGCCATCCGCGCCATGCGAGCCGGCAAGGATGTGATGATCGACAAGCCCGGCGTCACCAGCTTTGACCAGCTTGCGGCCATCGAGAAGGCCGTGACTGAAACGGGCCGCATCTTCTCGATCTGCTTCTCCGAGCGCTTCATCGTCCCAGCGACGATCATAGCCGGCAAATTGATTGCCGATGGTGCGATCGGCCGAGTTGTTCAGACTCTCGGCATGGGGCCGCACCGTCTCAACCGGGCGATCCGGCCGGGCTGGTTCTTCGACAAGCGCCGCTATGGCGGCATCCTCACCGACATCGCCTCGCACCAGATCGACCAGTTCCTCCATTTTACGGGTTCGGAGGATGCGCAGATCGTGGCCTCCGGCGTCGGCCATTTCGGCGTGCCCGACCTGCCTGAGTTCGAAGATTTCGGCGAAGTCCTGCTGCGCAGCGACAGGGCCGGCGGCTACATTCGCGTCGACTGGTTCACTGCCGATGGCCTGCCGACCTGGGGCGACGGGCGGCTCACCATCCTCGGCACCGAAGGCACGATCGAACTGCGCAAATATGTCGATGTCGCCGGGCGCCCCGGCACCGACCATGTCTTCCTCGTCGACAAATCCGGCACCAGCCATATCGACGCTTCGCGAGAGCCGCTGACCTATTTCCGGGATCTGATTGCCGACATCGGCGCCCGCAGCGAAACCGCGATGGGCCAGCGCCACGCCTTCACCGTCTGCAGGCTGGCGCTGGAGGCACAGGCGAAGGCGACCTGGCTGCCTGCCCGGCAGCGGGAAGCCTGAACGATGTCATCCCGGGCGACCGAAGGGAGACCCGGGATCAATGCCGGAACATTTTTCGGCAGAGCTCAGGCATGGATCCCGGATCGGCGCGGCTTCGCCGCTTGTCAGGGATGACCCCGGTGGAATTATCGAGTGAGAATGGGAATCGCCTGACATGAGACGCAAGCTCGGTATCGCCGTGATCGGGCTCGGCCCCGCCTCCCTGCCGCATTCCAAAAGCCTGCTCGACCTTGCCGATCGTGCGAATGTGCGCTGGGCGGTGAGCCGGACGCCCGATCGGGCCAAGGCCTATGCCGACCAGTTTCCCTTCCCGACGACCACCGATCTCGACGCTGTTCTGACCGATCCTGCGGTTGAAGCAGTCATCGTGCTGACCCCGCCGAGCAGCCATCTCGATGTCTCCGCGCTTTGCCTCGAAGCCGGCAAACATGTCCTCGTCGAGAAGCCGCTCGAACTGACCAGCGAGCGCGGCCAGCGCCTGGTCGACACCGCCCGCCGGACAGGCAGGACCTTCGGCGTCGTGCTGCAGCATCGCTTCCGCCCCGCCAGCCTGCGCCTCAAGGCCGCCCTGCAATCAGGCGAGCTCGGCACCATCGAGGCCGCCTTCCTCTCCGTGCCCTGGTGGCGCCCGCAGAGCTATTACGACGAGCCGGGGCGCGGCACGCTCGCCCGCGACGGGGGCGGCGTGCTGCTGACCCAGGCGATCCACTCGCTCGACCTGTTTCGCTCGCTGGTCGGCGTCTCCAGGGTCGTCGCGGCACAGGCGCGCACCACCGCCCTCCATCGCATGGAAACTGAGGATTACGTCTCCGCGTTGCTGGAGACCGGCAACGGCGCCCCCGCGACGTTGGTGACGACAACCGCCGCCTATCCCGGCTACCCCGAACGCATCGAAATCACTGGCACCAAGGGTTTTGCCGCCCTGATCGGCGGGAGGCTGCGCCTCGCCTTCCTCGATGGCCACGAGGAAATCGTCGAGGCGGAGGGCTCGACCGGTAGCGGCGCCAACATCATGGATTTCCCGCATGACGCCCACCGCGCCGTCATCGCCGATTTCTTCGATGCGATCGAGCAAGGCCGCGACCCGGTCGTCACCGGCGAGGAGGCCCTGACGTCGCAACGCCTCGTCGACGACATCCTCAAGGCAGCGCGCGGTGCGGCCTGAGGGCGCCGTCGTTCCCGGCTTCAGCGCGATTTCGCTGCCGATGACCCAGCTATCGTCATTCCGGGCTTGACCCGGAATCCATCGTGGAGCACCGGAGCCCTTCGATGGATTCCGGATCGACGCCGCCAACGCGGCTTGTCTGGAATGACGGGTGTAGTTCTATCCTCATGCAGCAGATCAGCGTCGTCCTAGCCTGCGATCTCGGCGGCAGCAGCTTTCGCGCCGCGCTGATCGCCCCGCATGGCGCGGCGCTGGCCGAAAGCGCCGCCGCGGGCCCCGCCCTCGACGATCGCCTCGAGCATTCGGAGGTCGCGGCCGAAGGCTGGTGGGCGCTCCTGCTCGAAACCGTCGGCGATCTGGCGCGGCAGCAACCCGGCCTTTTCGCGCGGGTCGAAGCCATCGCGATCTGCGGCGTGACGCGGACGCAGATCTTCCTGGGCAACGACGGCAGCGAGCTTCGCCCGGCCCTGACCTGGAAGGATGCGCGCTCCGACGCGGTCGCGGCCGGGCTTCGTGAGAGGCTAGGGGGCCATCCGGAAGGCGGGCGCATCAACGCCTTCCATCCGCTCGCGCGCCTCGCCTGGCTCGCGGAAGCAGAGCCAGAGAATTTTCGCGCTCTCGCCCGCGTGCTCGAACCGAAGGACTATCTGAATTTCCGCCTGACCGGCAGTCAGGCAAGTGACCCGGTCTCGATGGCGCGGCTCATCGCCTGCGCGGAGACGCATGATGGAGTCTCGGCGCTCGCCGCCATCGGCCTGTCCCCGGCCGTGATCCCGCCGATCCTCGAACCCTGCGACGCCGTCGAGCCCGTGCGGGCCGAGCTGCCCGCGCCATTCGATCGGCTTGCCGGAATTCCGGTCTTCTGCGGTTGCAACGACACTTGGGCGGCCGTGGCCGGACTGGGCGCTCTGCGCGCGGGCTATGCTTACAACATTTCCGGCACGACCGAGGTGCTCGGCGTGCTCGGTCCGAAACAGGCCGAGGCCGAGGGCCTCATCACCGTCGACTGGCGCGGCCTCTGGCATCTCGGCGGTCCCAGCCAGAACGGCGCCGACACAGCCGCCTGGCTGGTCGATTTGCTCGGCGGTTCGGATGGCGTCGGCGGCACCATCGAGCGCCTGCTCGCCGGCCAGCGTCATCCCCAGCCCGTGATCTTCCTGCCCTATCTGCAGGGCGAGCGCGTGCCCTACTGGAATCCGAACCTGCGCGGCGCCTTTGTCGGGCTCGGCCGCCGGCACGGCCCCACCGACCTCGCCTATGCCGTGCTGGAAGGCGTCGCCTGCCTCAATCGCCTGGTCCTGGAGCGTGCGGAAGCGGCGCTCGGCAGCTGCGTCGAAGAGATCCGCTTCGGCGGCGGCGCGGCGGCCAATCCCGCCTGGGCGCAGATCAAGGCCGATCTCTGCGGCCGCCCCATCGTGGTCGGCAGCGCAAGGGAGCCCGGTCTGCTCGGCGCCGCGATCATCGCCTGGACAGGGCTCGGGCGCTTCGCTTCGCTGGAAGCGGCGCAGGATGCACTGGTCGAGGTAGCGCACCGTTATGAACCGGATCCCGCCAGGCGCCCTGCCTATGACGCGCTCTACGCCCTCTACCGCCGCAGCGAGGAAGCGCTGGCGCCGATCTCGGCTGACCTAACGGCGCTGGCGCAGACCTCGGCTGCGTTGCCCGGTCTCGCCAACCCCGAAACGACCCCGTAAGAACGCTTCCCCATGCCCACACCACCGACCATGAACAACCCGAAGGAAAGAGGCCCCGTCACGCTCCTGACCGGAGCATCGGGAGGCATTGTCGGCGCGCTTGCGGTGATGCTCGCCCGCGCTGGTCACAGGCTGGTCCTCTCGGGCCTCGACCAACCCGGCCTCGACGCGGTGGCGGCGGAGGTCGCGGCAGCCGGCGGCGAAGCGGTGACGCTCGCCGGCGATGTCCGCGACCGCGACCTCGCCCAGTCTCTCGTCGATCTGGCCGCTTCACGCTTCGGCCGGCTCGACCATCTCGTCACCGGCGCCGGGGCCTCACGGCCCGTGGCCATGGTCGAGATGGAGGACGAGGAGTGGGACAAGCTGGTCGACGTCAATCTCTCGGCCGTCTTCCGCATCTCCAAGGCTGCCGCGCGCCGGATGATCGCCCAGGGAGACGGCGGCGCGATCGTCCATATTTCCTCCATCGCCTACAGCAATGGCGGCGCCAATCTTGCCTATGGCTCGGCTAAGGGCGGTGTCGCGACCCTGACCTACGGCATGGCCCAGCAGCTTGGCCGGCACGGCATCCGCGTCAATGCCGTCGCGCCCGGCATCATCGATACGCCAATGGTGAGGAACGGATTCGCGCAGCAGTTCAATGCGCTGGTCGAGGGCGCGGCAGTGCGCACGCCGCTGGGGAGATTGGGACGACCCGAGGATGTCGCCAACGTGATCGCATTCCTGCTTTCGGACGGCGCCGCCTTCGTCACCGGCGCCCTGATCCCGATCACCGGCGGCATCGAGATACTCCAGCCGATCTCCGCCATCGCCAGGGGAGCCTGAGTTGGGCCGCATCGACCCGCGCGAATTGATCGGGCACTACGGCACGGCGATCGCCGGCCTCGCGCTGATCCTGTTCTTCCTGATCTTCGCGCCGAACTTCGCCAGCGCCACCAACATCGTCAACGTGCTGAAGGATACGAGCTTCCTCGCGATTCTCGCGCTCGGCTTCGCCCTCGCCTTCACCGTGGCGGAACTCGACCTCTCCGTCGCCGAGATGGCGAGCTTGGCCGCGGTCGTCTGCGGCTGGTTGGTGCAGCTCCAGTATCCGCCCGCTGTCGCAGTGGCGGCAGCGCTCGGCGTCGGCGTCGTGCTCGGCTCGCTCAACGGCTACGGCGTCACGGTGCTGCGCATTCCGTCACTGATCATGACGCTCGGCACCGCGGCCATCGCCAAGGGCCTCGCCTTCATGATCACCCAGGGCGTCGCTTTCGTCGGCCGCTGGCCGGTCGGCTTCACCGGGCTTGCGCGCGGCTACACCTTCGGCATCCCCAATCTCGTGCTCTGGATGGCCGGCGCCACGCTCTTCGCCTGGGGCCTGGTCAAATGGACCCGGACCGGCGCCCATATGGTCGCGACCGGAGAGGCGGACGAGGCGGCCCGGCTCGCCGGCATCGCCACGGCGCGGATGAAGCGCATCGGCCTGCTGCTGGCCGGGGTCTTCGCCAGCATCATGGCCGTGCTGCTGGCCGCCAACCTGTCCTCGGCCGCGCCGAACATGGCGGGCGATTATCTGCTCTATGCCATCGCCGCCGTGCTGCTCGGCATGACCATGTTCGATCCCGGCAAACCCAATGTGCCCGGCACGGTCTTTGCGGCGCTGGTGCTCAAGGTGCTCGGCAACGGCTTGGTGCTGCTCGGCGCGCCCTACTACATTCAGGACATCGTGCTCGGCGCGATCATCATCGGCTCGGTCGCCTTCTCGGCGAGCGCGATGAAGAAGGCGGCGTTCAAGGTCTAGGCGACACAGAACAACAACAGGGGAGAGTTCACATGTTCGGCAAGAATGGGTTCGGCTTGAGGAAGATGCTGGTGGCCGCCGCCGCGCTCGTCGCGCTCGGCCAGTCGGCTGATGCCTTCGAGGTCGGCATCATCGGCTTCCAGTTCTCGTCGGAGACGCATGCGCGGGTCGCCAATGCCGCCGCCGCCGCCGCCAAGGCCAAGGGCTGGAACGTCACGCTGCTGAACTCCGAAGGCGCGCTGCCGAAGCATGCCGAGCAGTTCGACGCGCTGATCGCCAAGAAGGTCGACGCGATCATCATCGCCATGGGCAAGCCGGTCGAGGCCGACGCCCAGTTCAAGGCGGCCAAGGACGCCAAGATCCCGGTCATCACCGTGCAGTCCGGTGCGAGCCCGCATGCGCTCTTCGATATCCAGACCAACGAGTACAAGGTCGGCGCCGACGCCGCGCTCTATTTGCTCGGTCAGCTCGGCTACCAGGGCAACATCGTCTCGGCCCGGTTCGATCTCAACGTCGCCTCGCGCATCCGCGGCCGGCTGCTCGATGCCGTGCTCGCCGAGAACCAGGCGGTGAAGGAACTCGGCAAGTTCTCGATGGCCCGCACCCAGAGCTGGCGCGACGATGTCCGCGCCGGCATGCAGGCGCTGCTGCTGCAGAACCAGGGCAAGATCAACGGCATCTGGGCCTCGTTCGACGGCCAGGCCTACATCATCGACGACCTGCTGCAGGCTCAAGGCGTGAAGAAGGGCCAGATCCCGCTGATCTCGGTCGATGGCGGCAAGGAGAGCTACGAGCGCATCGCCGATCCGAGCTCGACCTTCGTCGCCACCGTCGCGATCCCCTTCGAGGAGATGGGCAAGCAGGCGGTCGATGCGATCCAGGCGATCGTCGTCGACAAAAAGCCGAAGGAGAGCATCACCTCCGGCCCGTATCTCTTCACCGAGGCCGTGCTGGTCGACAAGAACAACGTCCAGCAGTTCCTGAAGAAGTGAGGGCGCGCGCCCTTTCCGCGTCATGGTCGGGTTTGTCCCGACCATCCACGTCTTCTTCGGCTCATTAGGATGTTCAAGACGTGGATGCTCGCCACAAGGGCGAGCATGACGCCGGCGCCAGCCATTCGGACTCATGACAAGCGTTGAAGCCATGACCGGGACGACCAATACCCCCCTCCTCTCGCTACGCGGCATCGGCAAGGCCTATGGTCCGGTCGTCGCCGTGCGCGATGTCGACCTCGACATCTTCCCGGGCGAGGTCGTGGCCCTCTGCGGCGACAACGGCGCCGGCAAGTCGAGCCTGATCAAGGTGATCTCGGGCGCCGAGGAGGCGACGAGCGGAACCATCAGCCTGCGCGGCAAGCCGGTCACGTTCGCTTCGCCGCACGATGCCCTGGAAAACGGCGTCGCGACGATCTACCAGGACCTTGCACTCGCTCCACGCCTCTCCATCGCCCAGAATGTCTTCATGGGTTCGGAGCTGACCAAGCCGGTGCTGCTGCCCTTCCTGCCCTTCCTGCGCATCCTCGACAAGAAGCGGATGATCGCGGAATCGCAGCGCTATCTCTCGCAGCTCTCCGCCGCCGTAACCGACATGACGCGCCCGGTCGAGCGCCTCTCGGGCGGCCAGCGTCAGGCGGTCGCGATCTCCCGCGCCCTGCGCTGGAACGCCGAGATCATCATCATGGACGAGCCGACAGCCGCGCTCGGCGTCAAGGAAAGCGCGCTCGTCCTCGACCTCATCCGCAAGCTCAAGGCCGACAGGCGCACCGTCATCCTGATCAGCCACAACATGCGCGACGTGGTGGCCTTGGCCGACCGTGTCGTCATCATGGGCGCCGGCCGCAAATACGTCGACCGCCCCCTCGGCGACCTCAGCGCCGACGACATCGCCCATCTGATCATGGCCGGCAATGCCAAGGCCGCCTGAGATGGCCCTCCTCCTGCCCGCAGCCCTCATCCTGAGGAGCGGGCGCAGCCCGCGTCTCGAAGGATGCTTCAGGAGGTACGGGAAACATCTGGAACATCCTTCGAGACGCCGCCTCGCGGCTCCGCAGGATGAGGGTTGAATTGGCGGAGACGGAAATGCGCGAGCCGATCATCATCGACACCGATCCCGGCCAGGACGACGCCGTATCCCTTCTGCTTGCCTTCGCCAGTGCCGACCGCCTCGACCTCAAGGCGATCACCGCGGTCGCGGGCAATGTCCCGGTCGCGCAAACCACGGCAAATGCGCTGCGCATCCGCGATCTCGCCCGCCGCAGCGACATTCCCGTCCATCGCGGTGCCGAAGGCCCGCTTGTCCTCCCGCTCGAAACCGCCGAATTCGTCTGCGGCCCTGACGGGCTGGCAGGCGCGGGCCTTCCCGCCGCTGCGAGCGAAGCTGCGCCCGGTCACGCGGTCCAGGCGATCATCGATATCTGCCGGGCTGCGCCAGAGGCTGGCATCACGCTCTGTCCGCTGGGACCGCTGACCAATCTCGCACTCGCCTTCCGGCTCGCGCCCGACATCCTGCCGAAGGTCAGGCGCATCGTGCTGATGGGCGGCGCCATCGGCCTCGGCAACATCACCCCCGCCGCCGAATTCAATGCCTATGTCGATCCGCACGCCGCGGCGGTGGTCTTCGGCTGCGGCCGGCCGATCGTGATGTTCGGTCTCGGCGTCACGCTGCACGCCATCGCCAGCCACGCGCAGATCGCCCGCATGGGCACGCTCGGCAACGCAGCCGGCAAGGCCGTCCATGGCATGCTGACCCGCCCGCGCCCCGGCGGGCTCGGCAGCGACGGGCACCCGATGCACGACCCCTGCGTGGTCGCCTATCTGCTCTGGCCCGAGCTCTTTGAAAGCCGCGACTGCTTCGTCACGGTTGAGACCGGTGACGGCCCCTTGCGCGGGCGTACCACCATCGACTGGAACGGCCGCTTGAAGCGCGAGCCCAATGCTCACGTCGTCTCGGCCGTGAACGCCCATGAGCTGTTCGAACGGATGATCGAGCGGCTCGCCACCTTGCCCTGAAGGATCGCCCCATGCCGCATTTCGTCGAAGCGCTGCAGCAGGAGGCGACTGACGCCATCGCGCAGATGCAGGAGGCGGCGCTGCGCGCCCGCCACGCCCATGCCCGCGCCGAACTGATGCGCCACATGCTGACCACCGCCCGCAAGGTGAAGGACAGGCCGAAGGCCGAGGCCGTAGAAACCGTCGTGCGCGAATGGATGGATGCCTGGAACCTCGGGCGCTCCGACTGGCCCCATATCGCCCGCGAGATGGAGGCCTTCACCGAGGCCTTCCACGACTATGCCAATGCACCGAGCGATACGCATGACGCACGACTGCGCGAGGCCTGCGCGGCGCTCGACGCGGTCCTTGAGAAGGAAGGCACCTCGATCTCCGATCAGATGGCCTTCCGCTCGCAATGCGCGCATGGCTGGTGGGAGCTGGTGAGCCCGATCCCCGACGATCTGCCCGGCCGCAAGCCGCGGCCATCGATCCCGCCGCTTGAATCCGGCAAACCATTCTGGGAAGCCGGCTGCGCGGCATTCTGCCGCTAGAGTGTGCCGATCGCGCGCGGAACCGCGGGTGATCCCCGCCGGAGCGAAGCGGAGAGCCCGGATCGAGGCTGCACGCGACCGGAAATGCTGCGGCATGGATCCCGGGTCAGGTCCGGGATGACGCCGTTAAGCCCGGCACGCTCCAGGTAGAGGATAACTGGTTCGAGAAAGCGGTCAGCTTTCGAGGAACTGCATCCGGTGCAGCCGCGCATAAGCGCCGTCGCGCGCCAGCAGCTCGTCATGGCTGCCGGTTTCGACGATTTTACCTTCGTCCATCACGACGATCAGGTCGGCCTCGCGGATCGTCGAGAGCCGGTGCGCGATGACGAGGGTGGTGCGGCCCTTCGTCAGCTTCGCCAGCGCCTGCTGCACGAGGCGCTCGGACTCTGTGTCGAGGGCGCTGGTCGCCTCATCGAGCAGCAGGATCGGCGCGTCCTTCAACATGGCGCGGGCGATGGCAATGCGCTGGCGCTCGCCCCCGGAGAGCTTGTGGCCGCGCTCGCCCACCGGGGCATCGTAGCCGCCCGGCATCGCCATGATGAAGTCGTGCGCCGCCGCGGCCTTGGCGGCCGCGATGATCTCGTCCTGCGTTGCTCTGGGACGGCCGAACGCAATGTTGGCACGCACCGTATCGTCGAACAAAACCACGTCCTGGCTGACGACGCCGATCTGATGGCGCAGGCTTTCGAGCGTCACGCCGCGCAAATCCTGCCCATCGATCTCGATCCGCCCTGCGACCGGGTCGTAGAGGCGCGGTACCAGCGCGAGCAGGGTCGACTTGCCTGAACCGGAACGGCCGACCAGCGCAGTGGTCGTTCCCCCGCGCGCGACGAGATCGATGCCCTCCAGCGCCCGCTGGTCCTCACGATAGCGGAAGCGCAGATGGCGGAAGGCGACTTCGCCCGTCGTGATCGCCAACGGCCTGGCATCCGGCCGGTCGAGGATCATCGGCTTCTCGTCCATCAGCGCGTAGTAGCGCTTCAGCGAAGCGCCGGCTTCCTGGACGATGGCATTGAGATTGCCGAGCGAGCGCATCGGCTGGGCAGCCAGCAGCAGCGCGGAGACGTAGCCGGTGAAATCGCCCACGGTGGAGGCGCCCGAGGTGATGCGCACGCCGATGGCAGCCAGGACGCCGGCGACCGCGATGCCGCCGCCGACCTCGAGCAGCGGATCGAGCCGGCCGCGGGCGTTGGCCGCCTTGACCTTCAGCGTCCGGATCGTCTCGAAGGCGCTGGTCGCGCGCTGCTTCAGATAGGGCTCGAGGGAATCCGTCTTCGCGACGCGGGCGCCCTGCAGGCTTTCGGTGACCAGGCTCGCCATGATGCCCGTCTGCTCCTGCTGCGAACTCGCCATGCGCCGGAGCTTCTTGCCGATCCGGCCGATCGGATGGGCGATGACCGGCGCGATCAGCACCACCACCAGCGTCATCTGCCAGTCGATCCAGAACAGCGCGCCGACGAGCGCGATCGCCGTCACCACGTCGCGGATCGCGATGTTGACGATGCGCGTCAGCGCCTCCTTCACGAAGGTGAAGTCGGTGGTGAAGCGCTGGGTGAGCGAAGCGGGGTTTTCCTTCTGGAGCTGCGCCAGATCGGCATCGATCAGGTGCCCATAGAGCGCCGACTGCATCTCCGCCTCGATCCGGCTGACGACCTTGTTGGTCATCACCGTCTGGGCGAGCAGCGAGAAACCCTTGATCGCGGTGACGATGACCACGACCGTCGCGACCGCGTTGACGACCCCGATCTCATAGCCGATCGACTTCGAGACCAGCCGCTCCATGCGGCGCACGAAGCCGGTCGATTCGGCCGTCAGCGGATCGGCGAAGGCATCGAAGGCCGCCTTGATCAGCAGCGGATAGAAGCTCGTCGTCGCGGCGATGACCACGACGAGACCGAGAATCATCAGCATCTGCGGCAGGTAGGATTTGATTTGCTCACGCCAGACGCGGGCGAAGAGCGCGAGGGTATCGTCGGTGACGCGGCCGATCTTCATGGGCCGCGCCTATCACGGCAGGGCGGCAAGCGCCACTGGCGCATGGCCGCATCCAGATGCCAGGCCTTGCTCAGGACACGAAGCTGTCCTCCCATAGCCATAACCGACTCAGGAGACTCCATGTCGCAATCGCCGCCGGCGCAGCCCGGTCAAAGCCTCGCCGAGATCGAGACTCCTGCTCTGGTGCTCGATCTCGACGCCTTCGAACGTAACCTCGTCGCCATGGCGGCCTTTACCCAGGCCCACGGCGTCAGGTTGCGGCCCCATGCCAAGACCCACAAGAGTCCGGAGATCGCCCTGCGCCAGATCGCCAACGGGGCCGTGGGCCAGTGCTGCCAGAAGGTCGCGGAGGCTGAAATCCTGGTCGCGGGCGGTGTCGGCGACGTATTGGTGACCAACGAGATCGCCAGCCCCGCCAAGCTCGACCGGCTGGCGCGGCTCGCCCGCAGTGCCCGCATCGGCCTCTGCGTCGACCATCCCGACGGCGTGCGCGACGCTGCCGAGGCTGCCGCGCGCAACGATGTCGTCCTCGACGTCCTCGTCGAGATCGATGTCGGCGGGCGGCGCTGCGGCGTGGCGCCCGGAGAGGGCGCGGTCAGGCTGGCGGAAGCCATCGCCCGCTCCAACACGCTGCGCTTTGCCGGCCTGCAGGCCTATCACGGCTCTGCCCAGCACATGCGATCGATCGACGAGCGGCGCGAGGCGATCGAACGCGCAGGCCTCGCAGCGCGCAACACCGCGGAGCGCCTCGCCCATGCCGGGCTGACTTGCGAGATCATCAGCGGTGCCGGCACCGGCACCTACGAACTTGAGACGCAATCCGGCATCTGGAACGAAATCCAGGCCGGCTCCTACATCTTCATGGACGCCGATTACGCCCGCAACCGCCAGGCCGACGGCACACCGTTCCGCAGCTTCGAGCATGCGCTCTTCGTCCTCGCCGGGGTGATGAGCAAGCCGGTTCCGGATCGCGCCATCGTCGATGCCGGCCACAAGGCGGTCGCCATCGATTCCGGCATGCCGGTTCCGTTCCGACGCGATGGGGCGATCTATACCAAGCCCTCCGACGAGCACGGCATCCTGACGGGAGAGCCGATCGCGCTGCCGCATCGCGGCGACCGCCTGCTGCTGGTGCCCGGCCATTGCGACCCGACGGTCAATCTGCACGACTGGTATGTCTGCGTGCGCGGTCTGCACGGGCCAGACGCGCATGTGGAAGCCGTCTGGCCAGTCGCGGCGCGCGGCGCACTGACCTGACGGCCCGAAAGGAGGAAACCGGCTTTCGGAAGCAGTCGATGCCAAGCGGCAGCGCATAGCCATGCTGGCGGAACTGGCCCTGCGGTTGGCGACCCCGGCCTCGCGCATGACCCGCCGGCTCGGCCTTGTCGACGAAAGCGTCGCGCTCTGGTCGCGCGGCCTGCGCCAGCGCCGGGCCTGGGCCGGGCATCACGCCCGCTGCCGGAACATCGTCGCGCAGGCCGTCACCGAGCTGCCGGAACGGCGGACTGCCATCATTCTGGGCTCCGGGCTGCTGCGCGACGTCCCGCTCCGCCTGCTCGCCGCCAATTTCGAGCGCGTGCTGCTGGTCGATGCCGTACACCTCCCGCAGGTCCGGCTCCGCATGCGCCTGCGCCGCAACGTCGCATTGCTCACCCGCGAGCTCACGGGAGTCATGGGTTGGCTCGCCGGCGAGAGCGGCGGCCGCGGCGATCCGCTCGCCGACCTCATCGCCGATCCGGCGGTCGATCTGGTCGTATCAGCCAACCTGCTCTCGCAGCTCGCCTGGCCGATCGAGGACTGGCTCGCGGACAATCCGGCTGAAGCTGCGAAGCTGCCGACTGATCTCGCGGCACGCTGCGTCGCCTGGCATCTCGACGATCTCCGCCGTTTCCACGGTCGCGTGATCCTGCTCAGCGATGTCGGGATGATCGAGCGCGACCGCGGAGGCACGATCAGCGACCGGCTCGACCTGATGCGCGGCGTCGAGTTGCCCCCGCCGGACGAGGGCTGGGACTGGCCGGTCGCGCCCTTCGGCGAAGCGGCACGCAACCACGAGAGCATTCACCACGTCGGCGCCTGGCGGGACTTCCGCTAGAGCAGCGCCTTCATCAGGCGTTCCCAGGATGGCCTCATAAGCACGCGGTCATCGGAGCGCCGGAACCTCGCGATGGATCCCGGATCGGCGCCGCTAGCGCAGCTTGTCCGGGATAACGAGGCGGTTCCGCGAGAATTCGGCCCTCAGGGGCGCCAGCCGGTCTCCGTCGCCGGAGCGTTCTCGCGCTCCTCTTCACGCCGGGCTTCCTCGACCACGGCGAAGAGCGCTCTGAGCGCCGCATCGACGCCCTCGCCCGAGGCGGAGGAGAGGATGATCGGCATGCGCTTCGCCGCCCGCTTCAGCCGCGCCACCTGTTCCTTCAGGACTTCCGGCGTCAGCGCATCGACCTTGGAGAGCGCGACGATCTCCGGCTTGTCGGCCAGCCCCTCGCCATAGGCCTCCAGCTCCTCCCGCACCGTCTTGTAGGCCTTGCCGGCATGCTCGCTGGTGCCCTCGACCAGATGCAGCAACACGCGGCAGCGCTCGATATGGCCGAGGAAGCGGTCGCCGAGGCCGTGGCCTTCATGCGCGCCCTCGATCAGCCCGGGAATATCGGCCAGCACCATCTCGCGCCCGTCGACGCGCACGACGCCGAGGCCGGGATGCAACGTGGTGAAGGGATAATCCGCGATCTTGGGCTTCGCCGCCGTGACGGTGGCGAGGAAGGTCGACTTGCCGGCATTGGGCAGGCCGACGAGCCCGGCATCGGCGATCAGCTTCAGCCGGAGCCAGACCCAACGCTCCTCGCCCGGCAGGCCGGGGTTGGCATGGCGTGGCGCCTGGTTGGTCGCGGTCTTGAAGTAGGCGTTGCCGAAGCCGCCATTGCCGCCCTTGCACAGCACGAAGCGCTGACCGGGCTCGGTCAGGTCGGCGACCTTGGTCTCGCCGTCCTCGTCGAGGATCTCCGTGCCCGGCGGCACCTTCAGCACGATCGCCGGCGAATTGGCGCCGTGGCGATCCTTGCCCATGCCATGCTCGCCGGTGCGGGCCTTGAAGTGCTGCTGGAAGCGGAAATCGATCAGCGTGTTCAGCCCCTGCACGCATTCGACGACGATATCGCCGCCGCGCCCGCCGTCGCCGCCGTTAGGCCCGCCGAACTCGATGAACTTTTCGCGGCGGAAGGAGACGCAGCCCGCGCCGCCGTCACCCGCCTTCACATAGATCTTGGCCTGGTCGAGGAATTTCATGGGACTCGGGATCTTGTCAGAACAAATACGGGCGTCGTCCCGGACAAGCGGCGAAGCCGCGCCGATCCGGTATCCATCATCGAACGAAACGCTCTGGCATGGATACCGGGTCTCCGCATCGCTGCGCCCGGGATGACGCCTGAGGGAAATTGGTTGCCTTGGCTTTAGGCCGATGTGCTGCGATGGGCAATGGCACCTTCCTAAGCCGCGTGCCTCAAAAGGCTCATTTCCTCGCGAAGGGCGTCGGCGAAGCGCCGCGCGGCGAGATCGGGGCGCGGCGCCATGATCAGCCCGACGGTGAGCTCGAAAAGCGGCGGCAGGCCTTCTGCCGGGCCGATCCGGCGCAGTGTAGGCGGCACCGCGCTCTCGGTGATCGCTGCCACGCAGAAGCCTGCCTCCACCGCCGACAGCACGCCGGAGGTGTGCGAGCAGGAGAAGACCAGTCGATGCGCCTTGCCGGCCGTGTTGAGCGCGGCGAGGATGCGCGGCCGCGCCCGGCAGCCTTCCGCGAAGAGCGCGAGCGGCAGCATCTCCTGCAGCTCCGGCCGATGCCCGCGCGCCGCCACCCAGACCAGCGGTTCACGGCGCAGCACCTCGCCCATCGGCTTGTTGGGATCCTGCGTGACCACGGCGAGGTCGAACTCGCCGGCCAGCAGCGCCGGCTCGATGCGCTTCGACAGGTCGCAGCGCACTTCGAGCTCCACCTTCGGATGTTCGGCGGCGAAGCGCGCGATCAGCGGCCGCAGATAAGCGTCCATGTAGTCATCGGGAATGCCGATGCGCAGCCGGCCGGATGGCGTGTCGCCGGCCAGATCGGCGAGCGCCTCACGCTCGACCGCGAGCAGGCGCCGCGCATGGGCGATCAGCCGCTCGCCGGCATCGGTCGGCGTGACGCCGCGGCGCGAGCGCTCGAGCAGCTTGTGGCCGAGCTGGCTCTCCAGATCCTGGATGCGGACCGAAATCGCCGATTGCGTCCGGCCGAGCCGCGCGCTCGCAGCGGTGAAGCCCCCGGTCTCCGCCACCGCCACCAGCATGCCGAGCGCGGCAAGGTCGAAATGAACGGTCATGACGTGCCTCCTTGGAACGCGCAGCATCGATCGATTTTAAGAATGGTTAAATCAGAATAATCCGTTTTTCCGATGCAAGGAAGCGTCCTATATCGGCGCCTGAACGAGGCTGAGCCCGCCGTGCCATCGCGACCGGAGCTGGCCTCACCATCCGTCAGAAAACACCATGTCCGCTCCTGCGATACCCGTCCGGCCCGCATCGCCCGCCCTCGCGATGTTCATTGCGCTGCTCGCCGGCGCGACCTTCATCGGCTTCTCCGGCATCTTCGTGCGCCTCGCCGATGTCGGCCCCGCCGCCGCCGGCTTCTGGCGCATGCTCTTCGCTTTGCCCGTCCTCGCCGCCTGGACGGCGCTGGAGCAGCGCAAGCCGGCAGGTGGCAAGGTTCGCAGCGGCGCCTTCGGTGCGGTCGCGCTGGCCGGGCTGACCTTCGGCATCGACGTCACGCTCTATAATGCCGCGCTCGGCCACACCACGATCGCCAACGCCTCGCTGCTCGGCAATCTCGCGCCGGTCGGCGTCGTGCTCGGCGGCTGGCTGCTGCTCGGCGACCGCCCCTCGCGGCGCATTCTCGGCGCGCTGATGCTGGCGATCGCCGGCGCGCTCCTGCTCGTCCTGCCGAAATTCACCGGCGGGGCGCAGGTCTCGGGCAATCTGCTCGGAGACAGCCTCGCGGTCGGGGCCGCGATGTCCTATGCCGCCTATATCCTGGCAGTGCGCCGCGCCCGTGACCGGGCCGATGCCGGCTATGTCAGCCTCATCTCCAGCATGGTCTGCGCCGTGTTCTGCCTCGTAGCCGCGCTGGCATTCGGCGAGCGGATCATCCCGGGGAGCCTGCAGGGCTGGCTCGCCGTCGCCGCGCTCGGCCTCGTCTCCCATGCGCTCGGCCAAGGGCTGATCACGCTCTCGCTCGGCAGCTATGGCGCCAGCGCCGCTTCGCTCGTCATGGTCTGGCCGGCGCTGGTCAGCGTCCTCGCCGCCTGGGCGCTCTTCGGCGAGCAGCCGACCCCGGTGCAGGCCTTCGGCGGCGTCGCCATTCTCGCCGCCGTGCTGATGGTCCGGCGTGGCTGAACCACAGGGCTACGCCCCAGCCGGCCCGGCCTTCACAGCGTAATGCAGGATCACGGTCCCGTTCTTCAGCGGGCGGGCCGCGAGCAGCGCGAATTTACGCTTCTCCGCGCCCGTCTTGAACAAGGGCGTGCCCTGCCCGATCGTGACCGGTGCGACTGCGAGCATGATCTCGTCGACCAGCCCCGCCGCCAGCAGCGCCTCGGTCAGCTCCGCGCTGCCGAAGACATAGATGTCCTTCCCCGACGCGGCCTTGCGGCTGATGATCTCGTCGGCGATGTCCGCCGTGACGGTGGTGTTGCTCCAGTCCGAGCGGGTGAGGCTGCGGGAGGCGACGAGCTTCGGCAGGGCGTTCATGAAGGCCTTGGTCTCGCCCTCCTCCTCCTCGGTCGTCGTCCAATAGGCCTTCATCCCCTCATAGGTGACGCGGCCGAAGACGAGCAGCCCGGCCTTGCGTCCGAACTCGCTGCTGAGCGCGCTCAGCTCCTCGCCCCAGGCGTCGTTGTGAAAGCGGAGGTCCCACTTCTCCTTGCCTTCGAAGAATCCGTCCAGCGTCATCAGATTCCAGACGATCACCTTGGCCATCTCACTCTCCTGCCATGTACGCGCCAAACCAGTTCTGAATTGCAATCGGTTGATGGTTAGCCAAACCGATTTTATATCGCAAGCAGTCTTGGAGACGAGCATGCGCGAGACCGGCCGTTCGGGCTGTCCGATCAATCTGACGCTGGAAATCCTGGGCGATCGCTGGAGCCTGATCGTCCTGCGCGACGTGATGTTCGGCAATCGCCGGCATTTCCGCGAGCTCATGGCGAAATCCGACGAGGGCATCGCCTCCAACATCCTCGCCGACAGGCTGAAGCGTCTGGTCCAGAACGGATTGCTGTCCCGACGCGACGACGCCAGCCACAAGCAGAAGGCGATCTACAGCCTGACCGAGATGGGCATCGCCCTCGTCCCCGTCTTCGCCGCGATGGGCGACTGGGGCCGCCGTTTCCTGCCGGTCACGGAAGAACTCTCGATCCGCGCCGAGATCCTGGCCGACGGAGGGGCACCGCTGTGGGAGCGCTTCATGGAGGAACTCCGCTTCCTCCACCTCGGCGCCCCCCGGCCGGAGCACTCCGTGCTCGACGAACTGACGCAGGCCTATCGGGATGCGCTGGCGCGGCGACAAACTCTGACAGGGGTGATACCCGCCGCAACTTATCCCCGCATGCCGTAGCGGCATGACAATGGGGCTCCCGTCCAGGAGCCTCTCATGCCGTTTCTCCATCATCCTTACGCGGATCGTGAGCTGCGCGCCGCACGGCTTCGCTTGTTGCGGCTGCGCGCCGAACTTTCCCTGCTCCGCCGCGATCATCTCCACCGCAAATACAATCCGAACCAGCCGCGCGTCCCCTCCGGCAATGCCGGCGGCGGACAATGGACCAGCGGCGCTGGGGGAGGTGGCGGCTCCAGCCCGGCAGATCCCCTTTCTCCCGATGGCAGCTCGCTGGGTGCCGATACCGGCTGGTCCTCGTTGGGCGAAGGCTGGAACGAGGACGGCTCCATCTTCGAGCAGGCCGTCACCGACGGCGCGGGCACGACGATCCAGTCGGAATATGCAGCCTCGCGCGCCGCCGGCTTCGACGAACGCCAGACGGTCATCGAGCCCAGTGGCCAGACCACAAGCTTCGAGACCACCGCCGACGTCCAGACGATCCGCGATCGTGGGCCGGATGGCGAGGTCATCAGTCAATCGGTCTGGAGAGAAAACGGACCTGAGTCGACCGCGGAGTTGGTCGAGGCCAGATGGCGGCGCGGCCGAGGAACAGGCGGCTCCCCGTTGCAGGCGGCCGGCAAGCTATTCGATTGGTTGAACAGTCTAGGCGAGGCGAATGGCCCTCCGCCTATCCTCGGATTTCGCGCCCATGATTACACTCCCGGGAAGGTCGATTCGTTCACCACGTCATGGGTCGGCACAGTCGAACGCGACGAGGTCGAAAAAGCTTGTCCGTACATGCCGAAAATTCAAGAGATGCTCGATGACGCAGCACGCGAAGCGGGGCCACCGAGCAACTTCCCTTCGATGCAAGCGTACGGCACGGTTGTTCATCTTGGAGTCAAGAAACGCGTCGATGCCTGGAATAACCCTGATGTCCAAGCGGAACGATCATACTTCAAAGAACTGCGAGAATATGGAGAACAGGTTTACGGCACCCTCGGAACCGCACGATTCGATGTCATGGAAAAAGGGCGCGATGGTACTCGCTGCCTTTATGATATAAAGGTCGGTCGCCCGTTGTCCCGATCGCGGTCAGATGTACTTGCGGATGCAGGTCTTCGCATCCGAGGACTTGTAAACCGGCTTCTTGTGATCGAAATGAGGCCACGATTTTGACAACCAGGCGGCAAGTCGACGACCTGCTTCGGCCTTATCGGCCATGCGAGGGTCTTTGGATCCGTGGGCATGAGGTTTACCTCGTGCCTATCCATCACGTCGTCCGCGGGTTCAGAATTTATCGGACGAGCGAAGCCGATCGTTTCGACATTGGCTTGTTCGTCGGCACGAGCTTTGATCCGCAATTAGGTTCGCCACGAGCAGTGTCAGAGGTTTTTCGGTACGAAAACTGGCTGGCCCGCTGGACGCAACCCAACCTCCGGCAGCAATTCGAACGCATTCTCCGAGAATACGCGTTGCCGTCACTGCGACCTTTGAGTCTGCAGGCGCTGGTTCTCAAAGAGAATCCGCTCGTGCAAGGGCCGGAGCTCCCATTCGAGGAATCGTTCAGGCCAGGGCATATGAGGGCCTTGCTTCACACGGCACTCGGTAACTTCGATGAGGCCGCTGCCAATCTGGATCTTCTCACCGACCTCCCGCGCGACCACCGCATAATGGGGCCTCTCCTGCTCCTTCTAGACGATCTTCGGCCGCTTATTCTGGCCAACGACCGTGCCGCTGTCGCCGCAATGCTGCACGCCTGGGAAGCCGGCTCGATAGCGCGTTGGGGATTGTCCGAGCATCACGAACGCACGCCCTTCCCGCTCGAACTCCAGCCGCAGTCCTGACGCCTCACTCCGCCGCCAGCCGCGGCGCGGACGGCTTCGACATCGCTTCCGCGGTCGCGATCGCAGGCGCGGCATGTTCCTCGATCGGCTCCCACTGGCTTTCGTCCTCGGCCTTGCCGAAGAAGCGGCCGAAGAGCCAGCCCGTCGCCCGCGAGAGATCGTCCATCACCATGTAGAAGGACGGCACGAAGATGAGCGACAGTACCGTCGACACGATCAGCCCGCCGATCACCGCGATCGCCATCGGGGCGCGGAACTCGCCGCCGTCGCCGACGCCATAGGCCGAGGGCAGCATGCCCGCCGCCATGGCGATGGTCGTCATCAGGATCGGCCGCGCCCGCTTGCGCCCGGCCTCGATCACCGCCGTCATCCGGTCCTTGCCGCGCCCGACCTCCTCGACCGCGAAATCGACCAGCATGATCGCGTTCTTGGTGACGATGCCCATCAGCATCAGCAGGCCGATATAGACCGGCATCGAGACGGCGTTGTTCGTGGCGAGCAGCGCGATCACCACGCCGCCGAAGGAGAGCGGCAGCGAGAGCAGGATCGTGATCGGCTGGAAGACCGAACCGAACAACAGGATCAGCACCGCCAGGACCAGCATCAGGCCCGTCGTCATCGCGGTCACGAAGCCCTGGACGACCTCGCCCTGGATCTCGGCGTCGCCGGTTGCCGCGACCCAGACTCCATCAGGCAGGCCGACTTCCTCGACGATGTCGTGGAATTTGTCCTGCGCCGTACCGAGCTCGAAGCCGCGCTTGAGATCGGCGCCGATCTGGGCCCGGCGGACGCGGTCGTAGCGGTCGATCGAGCTCGGCCCCTCGCCGAAGCCGATATCGGCCACGGCCGTGAGCGGGATCGAGACGCCGTTCGTATTGGTCACGCGCAGCGCCGCGATGTTGCGCATGTCGGTGCGCGCGGCTTCGTCGAGCTGGACGCGGATCGGCACCAGCCGGTCGCCGGCATTGAACTTGGCAAGGTTGGCGCCGACATCGCCGATGGTGGCGACACGCACGGCCTCCGAGATCGCTTCGGGCGTGACCCCGAGATTGGCGGCCTCCTCCAGCTTCGGCGTGACGCGCAGCTCGGGGCGGCTGAGCGAACCCGCGGTCGCGACGTTGAGATAGCCGTCGACCTGGCGCATCCGCGCCTCGATCTTCGCGACGGCGGAGTCGAGCGCCTCGCCGTTCTTCGACAGGATCGAGAAGGCCATCTCGCGCTCGCCGCGCTCGTTGACATACCAGGCGCGAACATCCGGCACGCTGGCGAGCTTCTCGGCGATGGTGACCTTCAGCTCCTTCTGCTTGATGTCGCGCTCGGCCTTCGGCTTGAGCAGGATGAAGACCGCGGCGCGGCGCACCTCGCGCTGGCCGGTCGGCGACGCCCCGCCCAGCACGAAGACGTCGCGCACCTCGGGAATCGTCTTCAGCGCGTCGACGAGCTTGTCGGTGGTGACCCGCGTGTCGTCCAGCGTCGACCCCGGCGGCAGTTCGACCGAGGCGACGACACGGGAGGTGTCCTCGTCCGGAATGAAGCCCGTCGGCAGCATCTGCGTCGCCTGGATCGAGCCGACCAGGAACATGAAGCCGACCAGCAGCGTCGCATAGGCCGTGTTGAACGGCATGGTCCGCCAGCGCCCGGTGCCGTCGAAGCGCGGGAAGAACGGGATGCGCCGCTTCTTCAGCGTGCCCTTCAGCAGGCCGACATAGGCGCCCATGATCCGCCCGTCCTTCGGATCGGCATGATCGACCGGCTTCATCAGATAGGCCGCCATCATCGGCGTGATCAGCCGCGCGACGAGCAGCGAGAACAGCACGGCGACCGCGACCGTCAGCCCGAACTGGCGGAAATACTGGCCGGCGACGCCACCCATGAAAGAGACCGGTGCGAAGATCGCGACGATGGTCAGCGTGATCGCGATGACCGCGAGGCCGATCTCGTCGGCAGCTTCCATCGCGGCGCGATAGGGCGATTTGCCCATCTTCATGTGCCGGACGATGTTCTCGATCTCGACGATGGCGTCGTCGACCAGGATGCCGGTCACCAGCGTGATGCCCAGCAGGCTGACGAGATTGAGCGAGAAGCCCATCAGCTCCATCGCCCAGAAAGTGGGTATGGCAGAGAGCGGCAATGCAACCGCCGTGATCAGCGTTGCGCGCCAGTTGCGCAGGAACAGGAAGACGACGATGACGGCGAGCGCAGCGCCTTCCAGAAGCGTTTCCATCGCCGCCTTGTAGTTGCCGTAGGTATAGGCGACGGCGTCGTCGATCGGCGTGATCTTGATGTCGGGGAAGCGCTTGTTCAGCTCGGCGACGCGCTGCGCCACGACATCCTTGACCGAGAGCTCGCTCGACCCCTTCGAGCGAAACACGGCGAAGGTCACGACCGGGCTCTTGTTCAGCCTGCCGAAGGCGCGCGGCTCGGAATTGGAATCCTCGACGCGGCCGAGCTCCTTCAGGCGCACCTCGCGCCCGCCGCTCAGCATGATCTTGGTCTCGGCCAGATCGGCGACGCTGCGGGCGCTCGCCAGCGTGCGGATCGCCTGCTCCTGCCCGCCGACCTCGCCGCGACCACCGGCCAGATCGACATTGGTGGCACGGATCTGGCGGTTGACCTCGCCGGCGGTGATGCCGAGCGCCAGCAGCCGGTCAGGGTCGAGCGAAATGCGGATCTCGCGATCGACGCCGCCATAGCGCTCGACGCGGCCGACGCCCTTCAGCCCCTGCAACTCGCGCGCGACGATATCGTCGACATGCCAGGAGAGCTGCTCCAGCGTCATGCCGGCCGAGGCCGCGCCATAGGTCAGGATCGACTGCCCCTCGACATCGATGCGCTGGATGATCGGCTCGTCGATCGTCCGCGGCAGGTCGGCCCTGATCTTGGCAATGGCGTCCTTGACGTCGTTGACGGCGCGGTCGGTGTTGGTTTCGAGCCGGAACTCGATGATGGTCGAGGACTGCCCGTCGGTCAGCGTCGACATGACATGCTTCACGCCGGTGATGTTGGCGACGGAATCCTCGACACGCTTGCTGACCTGGCTCTCGAGCTCGGCCGGCGCCGCTCCGGACTGGGTCACGGTGACGGAGACGAGCGGTACGTCGATGTTCGGAAAGCGCGTGACCGGCAGCTTCGAGAAGGCGAGCAGCCCGAGCACGCAGAGCACGACGAAGAGCAGGATCGCCGGAACCGGCTGTCGGATCGACCAGGCGGAGAAATTCACGTTCATGGCCGCATCCGTCAGTTGGTCGCGACGGGCGTCACGAGGTCGCCGTCGCGCACGAAGGTGCCTGCGCGCGCCACTGCGGTCTCGCCTTCCGAAAGCCCAGTGGCGATCTCGGCGCGACCGCCGCCGGCAAGGCCGAGCGTGACCGGCTTGGTCGTGACCCGGCCATCCCTGACGGTCTGCACCGTCGCGCCCGAGCGGCTATAGGTGATCGCCGAAAGGGGCAGGGTCACGGCGCGCTTGCGGCCGGTCTCGATGGTGCCGCGCGCAAAGGCGCCGATCGCGACCGCCGGATTACCGTCGAGCGCGACGCGGACACGGCCCAGGCGCGAGGCCTTGTCCACCTCCGGCGAGATCAGCCGGATCGTGCCGGCGAGCGCGTTCTTGGCTCCGGCGGGCAGGACCGAAACCGACTGCCCGACCTTAAGGCCCGGCAGCTCGACCTCGGCGACCTGCGCTTCCAGTTCGATCGCGCCGTCGGCGATGATGCGGAACAGCGGCTCGGTGGTCGGCAGCATGCTCGCCGTCGCGCCGAGCTTGGCGTTCCGGCGGCTGACGATGCCGGCAGCCGGCGCCTTGATCTCGGTGCGGGCGAGCTTGACATCGATATCCTTGCCCTGCGCCTGGGCGAGCGCGAGGTCGGCCGTCGCGATCGCCAGCAGCTGCCGGGCCGCATTGGCGCGCGCCTGGCCGGAGCGCGCGGCGGCGGCACGCTGGTCGAACGTCTCCATGCTGGCATTGCCGCTCTCGCGCAGCGCCTTGGTGCGGTCGAAGGCGTTGTTGGCCTGGACCAGATTGGCGTCGGCCTCCGCGATCTGAGCATTGGCTTGCGCGATGGCAGCCTCGGCACGGGCGATCTGTGCGTCGTTCTGGACCTTCTGTACCTCGAGCGTCGTCCGGCTCAGCCGCGCGAGCACCTGGCCTCGCGCGACCCTGTCGCCTTCTTCCGCCAGAAGCTGGACGATCGACAGCCCGTCAACCTCGGGGGCGACCAGAACCTCGTCGCGCGCGACCATCGAACCGGAAACGACGACGCTCTGGACGATCTCGGTCAGTTCGGCCTTGGTCACGGTGACCGACGGCCCGGCGGCCGGCGCCGTGTGCGCCGGAGTCTGCGCGACGACCGGCAGCGGCGCCACCAGCAGTGCCGCGGCGAGCGCCAGCGGGGCCGCCACGCGCGGGACGGGCATGCGAACGGTCATCGGAAGCGATCCTGTTGCGGCCTTGCGGCCAGAGAAAAAGCGAGAGGGCCCGGCAGAAGCAGATGTCATGGCTGCGTCTCCGTTTCAGGCAGGAGCATCGTCTGCGCGAGCTGGCGCATGGCGGCGAAGAGCGTGTCCGCGGCGACAGCATCGTCGAAATTCGGATCCATCGCCCGCCGGCAGAAATAGCCGTCGGCCATCATCGAGATCGCCAGGAGGAAGCGGTGCTCGTCCAGCCGCGGCGGCAATTCGCCATTGCGCTTGGCCTCGCCGATCGCAGCCGCCAGCCCCTCGATCACGGTGCCATCGATATCGGCGCACATGCGCGCCATCTCGGGATTGCGCGCGGCCTCGGCCCAGATCTGCACGGCGATCACGGCTTTCTCCCGCGGCTGGCGGACCAGATGCTTGCGGCCGAGCTCTTCGAGCTGGTCGAGCAGCGAGCCGTTATCGGGACAAAGGCTGCCGAAATCCTCCGCGATCAGGCTGCGGTCCCGCTCGGACATGCCGGCGATGATCGCGTCCTTGGAGCTGAAGTAGCGGTAGAGATTGCCTGGGCTCATGGCCGCCTCGGCCGCGACATCCTGCATCGTCGCCGCATGGAAGCCGGCGCGCGCGAAGACGCGCTCGGCCGCATCGAGGATGCGGATATGGCGCTCCGACAGGGCGGAAGCGGACTGCGACGCGGAAACCAGCGGTGGCATCAGAACTCGATACAATGAGAATGAACGTTCATTCTCATCCCAGATCAGCAGGCCGACGTCAAGCGGGACACCACCGTCGCCTGCCTGATCCGGCATGATCGAAGAAGCTTGCCGGATCATTGCAGCGCTTCCGGCTCACAAATTGCTTGCTTCGTCCCGACTGGAACCTCATGCTGAAGGGCGATCTGTCATGGCTTTGCGCGCCTTCCCCTCGCCTTCCGGTGCGCGAGCGATTTTGAAGCCCGTGATGAACGACCACGCCTTCGCCCTCCGCGCCGCCCGCAGAACGCGCTCCCCCCTCGCCACCCGGCCGAGCCGCCCCGCACCCAAGCCGGTGCTCGTCGTGCTGCATCAGGAGCATTCGACCTCCGGCCGCGTCGGCCGGCTGCTGCAGGCACGCGGGCACGCGCTCGACATCCGCAAGCCGCGCTTCGGCGACCCGCTGCCGCAGACCATGCGTGGCCATGCCGGCGCCGTGATCTTCGGCGGCCCGATGGGCGCCAACGATCCCGAAGACTTCATCAAGGCCGAGATCGACTGGATCGGCACCTGCCTGAACGAGGATGCCCCCTTCCTCGGCATCTGCCTCGGCGCGCAAATGCTGGCGAAGCAGATGGGCGCGCGCGTCTATACCCATGGGCAGGGGCGGGCCGAGGTCGGCTATTATCCGCTTGCCGTGACCGAGGCCGGCGCCGCCCATGCCGACGCCGCGCAATTCGTCTGGCCGGGCACGGTCTATCAATGGCACCGCGACGGCTTCGATTGCCCGACCGGTGCCGAATGTCTCGCCACGGGCGGGGATTTCCCCGTGCAGGCCATTCGCGCGGGTTCGAAGGCCTATGGCATCCAGTTCCATCCCGAGGTGACGCCGGCGATGATGTATCGCTGGTCGGTGCGTGGCCACGAACGCACGCTGATGCCCGGAGCCCAGCTCGGCCATACGCACCTGCCGGGCTGGTTTCAGCATGACCCGGCGGTCAGGCTCTGGCTCGACGCATTTCTCGATCACTGGCTGGAGGAGCCGGCCGCAGCCGGCCTGCAACGCACTTGACCCGCACAGCTCTTGTTCTCGGCGCCGGCATGGTCGGCGTCTCCTGCGCGCTTGCCCTGCAGAAGCGCGGCATCGCCGTCACGCTCATCGACCGCAAGGAGCCGGGGCGCGAGACCTCCTATGGCAACGCCGGGGTGCTCGCGAGTTCCTCGATCCTGCCGCTCAACAACCCCTCGCTCTATGCGAAGATCACGGATTATCTCGGCAATCGCCACCCCGCGCTCAATCTGAGCTGGCGCCGCGCCCTCGCCCGGCCAGTCTGGCTGCTGCGCTTCCTCTGGGAGGCCCGCCCCTCCCAGGCAGCCGCCCGCATCGCCGCGCTCGCATCGCTCACGGCCAGCACGGTCGAGCGTCATCGTGCCCTGATGACTGAGGCCGGCGTCGCACATCGCCTGCGCGAGACCGGTACGCTCAAGCTCTGGCGCACCGACGCCGGCCACGCAGCGGCCCAGGCCGAGCATGATTTCCTGAAGCGCCACGGCATCAAGTCGCAGATCCTCGACCGGCAGGGCCTCTCCGCCGTCGAGCCGAGCCTGAACCCGATCTTCCCGGTCGCTCTGCTGATCCCCTGCGTCGGCTCGGTCGATTCCCCCGGCGCCGTCACCGCGGCCTACGCCTCCCTCTTCGCCGGCCGTGACGGGCGCATCGTGCAGGCCGCGGTCACCGGTCTCGCCCGCCAAGGTGCCGGCTGGCGCGCGAACACTGCGAAGGGCAGCTTCGATGCCGACATCGCGGTGGTCGCGCTCGGCCCCTGGAGCGGCGATCTGCTGAAGCCGCTGGGTCTCGACCCCTGGCTCGATGTCGAGCGCGGCTATCACCGCCATCTCAAGCCGGGTGCCGGCACCCGGCTGTCGCGGCCGGTCTACGATGTCGACGGCGCCTACTACCTGGCGCCGATGGAGCAGGGCTTTCGCGTCACCAGCGGCGTCGATCTCTCGTTCCGCGATGCCCCGGACGACCACCGTCAGATCGACAGCGCGACAGTCGCGGCGCGCGAGGCCTTTCCGCTTGGCGAAATCGTCGGCGAGACCTGGCGCGGGGCGCGGCCGACCTTGCCGGATTCCTTGCCGATGATCGGCCCCGCGCCGCGCAATCCCGGTCTCTGGCTCGCCTTCGGCAACCAGCATATCGGCTTCTCGACCGGCCCGATCACCGGCGAGATCATAGCCGCCATGGTCTGCGGCGAGCCGCCCCCGGCCGATCCGAAGCCGTTCAGGCCAGAGCGCTATATTCGCTGATCGTCATTGCGAGCGCAGCGAAGCAATCCAGAAAGGCTCACTCGACGGCTGCTGGATTGCTTCGCTGCGCTCGCAATGACGGGAATTTCGGTTCCAACATCACAATGACGCCGTGGCGAGCCGAGCGCGAATGCGCTGGCGTGTGTCGGCTGGCGTGGCCGAGAACCGGAGCGGAGCGTCAGTACGTGAGCACCGGAAGCGCAGGCCGTCGTGTCAGACGGCCGCGCCAGTAGTATTCGCGCCGGATCAGACCTGGCGCGCGACCATCATCTTCTTGACTTCCGCGATCGCCTTGGCGGGGTTGAGCCCCTTCGGGCAGGCATTCGCGCAGTTCATGATGGTGTGGCAGCGATAAAGCCGGAAGGGGTCTTCCAGATTGTCGAGCCGCTCGCCGGTCGCCTCGTCGCGCGAGTCGATCAGCCAGCGATAGGCCTGCAGCAGCGCGGCCGGGCCGAGATAGCGGTCGCCGTTCCACCAATAGCTCGGGCAGGAGGTCGAGCAGCAGGCGCAGAGGATGCACTCGTAGAGGCCGTCGAGCTTCTCGCGGTCGTCCTTGGCCTGGCGCCACTCCTTCTCCGGCGCCGGCGTCGTCGTCTTCAGCCAGGGTTCGATCGAGGCATGCTGGGCATAGAAGCGGGTGAGGTCCGGGACGAGGTCCTTGACCACCGGCATATGCGGCAGCGGATAGATCGCGACCTTGCCCGCATTTTTGCCGGTGCCGCCGCACTCGTCGATGCCGGTGGTGCAGGCCAGCCCGTTCTTGCCGTCCATGTTCATGGCGCAGGAGCCGCAGATGCCCTCGCGGCAGGAGCGCCGGAAGGTCAGCGTCGGATCGACCTTGTTCTTGATCCAGATCAGCGCGTCCAGGACCATCGGCCCGCAATCGTCGCGGTCGACATAATAGGTGTCGGTGCGCGGATTGGCGGTATCGTCCGGGTTCCAGCGATAGATCTTGAACTCAGTGACGTTCTTGGCGCTGGCCGGCTTCGGCCAAGCCTTGCCCTCGGTCAGGCGGGAGTTCTTCGGGAGATTGAATTCGGCCATCGGATCGTCCTCAGTACACCCGCGCCTTGGGCTTGATGTACTCGATGTCGTTGGACATCGTGTACGTGTGCACCGGCCGGTCGTCGAGGGTGACCGTGCGCTTCTCGTCGTCGATCCAGGACAGGGTGTGCTTCATCCAGTCCTTGTCGTCACGGTTCGGATAGTCCTCGCGCGCATGGGCGCCGCGGCTTTCCGGACGGTTCAGCGCCGAGTCCATGGTGACGACCGCCTGGGTGATCAGGTTGTCGAATTCCAGCGTCTCGATCAGGTCGGAGTTCCAGATCAGCGAGCGATCCTTGGTGCCGACATCGGTGATGCCGCCCCAGACCTCGTGGATGAGCTTGTGGCCCTCTTCCAGCGTCTCGCCGGTGCGGTAGACGGCGCAGTTGTCCTGCATCGTCCGCTGCATCCGGTCGCGCAGCACCGCGGTCGGCGTGGCGCCCGAGGCGTTGCGGTACTTGTCGAGGCGGGTGAGCGCAAGGTCGGAGGAGCCCTTCGGCAGCTCCGGCTGCTTCTCGCCGGCCGTGACCGTCTCGGCGCAACGCAGTCCCGCCGCGCGGCCGAAGACGACGAGGTCGATCAGCGAGTTGGAGCCGAGGCGGTTGGCGCCATGCACCGAGACACAGGCCGCCTCGCCCAGCGCCATCAGGCCGGGAACGACCGTATCCGGATCGCCGCCGACCTTGGTCAGCACCTCGCCGTGATAGTTCGTCGGGATGCCGCCCATGTTGTAGTGGACGGTCGGCAGCACCGGGATCGGCTCGCGGGTGACGTCGACGCCGGCGAAGATCTTGGCGCTCTCCGAGATGCCCGGCAGGCGCTCGTGCAAAATCTTCGGATCGAGATGGTCGAGGTGCAGGTAGATGTGATCCTTGTTCTTGCCGACGCCGCGGCCAGCCCGGATCTCCATCGTCATCGAGCGCGAGACGACGTCGCGCGAGGCGAGGTCCTTGGCCGAGGGGGCATAGCGCTCCATGAAGCGCTCGCCCTCCGAGTTGGTGAGATAGCCGCCCTCGCCGCGCGCGCCCTCGGTGATCAGGCAGCCCGAGCCGTAGATGCCGGTCGGGTGGAACTGCACGAACTCCATGTCCTGCAGCGGCAGGCCGGCGCGCAGCACCATGCCGCCACCGTCGCCGGTGCAGGTATGGGCCGAGGTTGCCGAGAAATAGGCGCGGCCATAACCGCCGGTCGCCAGGATGGTCTGCTGCGAGCGGAAGCGGTGCAGCGTACCGTCATCGAGCTTGAGCGCGATCACGCCCCGGCAATGGCCGTCTTCGTCCATGATCAGGTCGATGGCGAAGTACTCGATGAAGAACTCGGTATTGTAGCGCAGCGCCTGGCCATAGAGCGTGTGCAGCATGGCGTGGCCGGTGCGGTCAGCCGCGGCGCAGGTGCGCTGGGCCGGCGGGCCCTCGCCGAAGTCGGTGGTCATGCCGCCGAAGGGGCGCTGGTAGATGCGGCCGTCCTCGGTGCGCGAGAAGGGCACGCCCCAGTGCTCGAGCTCGTAGACGGCAGCCGGCGCATTGCGCACGAGATATTCGATGGCGTCCTGGTCGCCGAGCCAGTCCGACCCCTTGACGGTGTCGTACATGTGCCACTGCCAGGTGTCCTTACCCATGTTGCCGAGCGAGGCGGCGACGCCGCCCTGCGCGGCGACGGTGTGCGAGCGGGTCGGAAACACCTTGGTGATGCAGGCGGTGCGCAGGCCGGCCTGCGAGCAGCCGACGGTGGCCCGCAGGCCCGCGCCGCCGGCGCCGACGACGACGACGTCGAAGGTGTGGTCAGTGATCGGATAGGCGGTGCCGGTATAGGCCGGGACCGGGCGGGACTTGGTGATCGCCATCGGATCAGCCTCCAAAAGACAGCTTCAGCACCGCGTAGACGCTGGCCGCGCCGACAACGATGGCGAAGAAGGTGTTGGCCATCACGGCGAGGATCTTGGGACCCTCGCTGGTGACGTAATCCTCGATAATGACCTGCATGCCGATCCGCATGTGGATGCAGGCCGACAGAATGAAGAGCAGCATCAGAATCGCGACGCAGGGGTTCGACAAAAGCGCGACCGCGGCCGGATAGGGCCGGCCGACCAGCGCGATGACGATACCCACGAAGATTACCGTGAGGATGAGGTTCGAGACCGCAGTAACGCGCTGCAGCCAGAAATGGCCGGTGCCGGACTTGGCGGAACCCAGGCCGCGGACGCGGCCGAGCGGGGTGCGCATCGAGGAATTGGACTGCATGGCGAACTCCTCAGCGCAGGGCCAGCGCGACGATCCAGATCAGGACCGTCAGGCTGACGGAGCCGATCAGCGTGAACTTGGCGAGGTTCATGCGCGTCTGCAGCTCATAGCCCTTGCCCATGTCCCAGACGAAATGCCTGAGACCGCCGAGCATGTGGTGGATCAGCGAGAAGCTGTAGAGGAACAGCACGAGGCGGCCGAGCAAGGAGCCGGCGATGGCCTGGGCCGCGTCGAAGGCGGTGGGGCCGGAAGCGGCGGCAACCAGCCAGGCGGCGATCAGCACCGTGCCGAGATAGAGCCCCGTGCCGGTGACACGATGGGCGACGGACATCGCCATCGTCCAGGACCAGCGATAGATCTGAAGGTGCGGCGAAAGCGGGCGAGCAGCGGGCTTGACCTCGGCCAATATCATTCTCCGATCAAGCGGCCCGCTGAAAGACGGCGGACCCATTTGGGATCATTCTAGAGTGACTGGTTCTCTAACGAAACCGTTCCGGCGCTGCAATGCGGCACGCGCAGAACGAAGTTACAGATTATGAAAATCGTCATTTCGTTACAAAAGGCTTAGCGCGGCATCAGCGCCCAGTAGTCGAAATCGAGAATCACGCTTGGATCATACTGATCGCCCAGCTTCAACGGGAGGTCGGCGCAGGGCCGGTTCTTGGTCGCGACGAGCCTGAGACGAAGGGCGCCGACATCGCTGCGGCCCGGCAGCTCCGCGCTCGCCAGCACCTCGCTCCAGGCATAGACGGTGTCGCCGGCGAAGAGCGGCGCGACATGCCGCCCGCCATTGATCGCGGCGATGTGGAAAGCGTTGCCGAGCCCGTTGAAGGAGAGAGCCCGGGCCAGGCTGATGACATGGCCGCCATAGATCAGCCGCTTGCCGAACCGGCTGCCTTGGGCCGCATGGGCATCGAAATGCACCCTGGCCGTGTTCTGGTAGAGGCGCGTCGCGAGTTGGTGCTCCGCCTCCTCGACGGTCATGCCGTCGACATGGTCGATCCGTTCGCCGGCCGCGTAGTCGCTCCAGCGGAAGGACGAGCCCGCGAGCGCATCATCATAGGCTGCGAGATCAAGGGGCGGGCAGCCCTCGCCGAGCGCTTCCGGCTGGACGGCCTTGGCCAGCTCCGGCACCTGCTCGGCATGGGCCGGCGTGCCCGGCGTGCGCTTGCGCACCAGCACCCAGCGCGCATAGCTCAGCACGATCTCGCCATGCTGGTTGCGGCCGATGGAGCGGACATAGACGATGCCGGCATCGCCCGCAGACGTCTGCTTCAGCCCGATCACCTCCGACGTGGTGGAGAGCGTGTCGCCCGCGAAGACCGGCTTGAGAAAGCGCCCGTCGGCATAGCCGAGATTGGCGACGGCATTGAGCGAAACATCCGGCACGGTCTTGCCGAAGACGATGTGGAAGACCAGCAGATCGTCGACGGGCGCGGCCGGATAGCCGACGGCGCGGGCGAAAGCCTCGGAGGACTGCACTGCGAAGCGCGGACCATAGAGGGCCGTATAGAGCGCAACATCGCCCGCCGTCACCGTGCGCGGCGTCGCATGGACGATGGTCTCCCCGAGGTGGAAGTCCTCGAAGAAGCGGCCCGAACTGGTCTTGGGCGCAGAGCCTGACATGCGTCGCCTCCTGATCGCGTGCGATTTTGCGCTGCAACGAAGGCGATCGTCCAGCCCCGACGAAAGCACGAGCAGCATGCGCAGGCTTGACGCGAGCGTCTCGCGCAAGGAGGCGCGCCCTGCTCCTCAGGAGGTTATCGGGTCACCGCTGCGCGGCGCCCGAGAATGACGCCCCGATCAACCCACGATCGCCGCGAGCTTCGTCAGATCGATATTCGCGCCGCAGACCAGCACGCCGAGCCGCTCGCCCTTCGCGGGCTGGTAGGCGCCGCAGAGCAGCGCTCCCAGTGCCGCCGCTCCACCCGGCTCGACCGCCAGGCGGAAATCGCGCCAGAGCACTGCCTGCGCCTCGGTGATCGCCGCATCCGGCACCAGCGCGACATGATCGACGCTGTCCTTCGTCACGTCGTAGACGAGCTGACCGACATTGCGGGCACCGAGCGAATCGGCGGCGACCGACGCGACCTTCACCTCGACCGGTCCCTTGGCATCGAGGGCGGCCTGCAGGGCGCGCGACCCCTCCGGTTCGACGCCGACGACCTTGACCTTGCTGCCGGCGAACCAGCTCGCGATGCCGGAAATCAGCCCGCCGCCGCCGACCGCGACGAGCACGGTGTCGAGGTCGGGCTCCCGCAGATCCCATTCGCGGCCGAGCGTGCCCTGTCCGGTGATCGTCTCCTTCGCGGCGAAGGGGTGGATCTTCAGCGCGCCGGTCTCGGCGACGAAACGGTCACAGGCTGCCTGCGCATCGTCATATTGGGCACCGCCGACCACGACATCGGCGCCAAACCGGCGAATCGCCTCGATCTTGGCCGCGGGCGAAATCTCGGGGACGAAGATCGTCGCCTTCACACCGCGCTTCATCGCCGCATAGGCGACGGCCGCGCCGTGGTTGCCGCCGGAGGCGGCCGAGACGCCCGCCGCCGGCACCGGCAGCGACAGCAGGTTGTTGAAGGCGCCGCGCGTCTTGAACGAGCCGGCATGCTGCAGGCATTCCAGCTTGAGCGAGACATCCGCCTCGGAGCCGAAAGCGCCCGTGCCCAGCCGCATCACCGGGGTAACCCGCGCATGGCCGGCGATGCGCGCCGCCGCTTCCTCGATCATCGGACGGGTGACGGGACGTGCGCTCATGACGATATCCTGTTGAGGCTCGGAGACCGGACGATAGGTCCAGATCGCAATCGGAAGCCCGTGGCTATCGCGTCCCGGCGGATTGGGGAAGGGCTTCCCGTGCCCGGCGGCAATGTGCCGGGCAACCACCAGCGCCGCCAGTGCGTCAAGAAGGTCGTCGCCGGCCGCGCCCCGTGGCGGCCTCGCCAAGACGGCTTCCGGTGCGATCCCCGCCGCCCGTAGCAGGTCGCGTCGTTCGGCCATGCCGGACGGATTGACGACACCCTTGATCTTCTTCGGATGCGTGAGCGGATCGCCTTTCATCGTCCGGAAGGCCAGTTCGGGATGAACCTCGAAAACGCGCTCGCACATCGACGGCTCGGCCCGCAGCAGGACGTCGATCTCCCGGATCTTCGGGAAGAGATGGAAGCCCTGCTTGGAGACCTTCCGCGGCGGCTCGGAATGGGCGAGGGCCAGCGCGCAGGCCTGTTCATAATCGCGGGCCTCGACAGCGCAGCGCGCGGGGATCGCGAACACGGAGGATCGCCTGTCGCCCAGCAGGGCACGCACCGCTTGCTCCGGCCCGCGTCCGGAGCCCTTCACCCGATCCGGCAAGCCGATCGGCATGTCGACCGCGACGATCGCGGGCACGATCTCACCCGCGAACAGATCGGCGAAGTGCGGCACCACCCGGACGAGCGGCGCGGCCCGTCCATCGGCAGAAGCCATGGCGACGATCCAGCCCGCCTTGCAGCCGTCGACCCCGGCGAACCATGCCATGCCCCTCTCCTTCGCCTTTCGCAGAGCTGGTATTGCGCCTGCGTTGCTCTACTGTGCAGTGCAGCACAAGCCGGCCGAGTCAGGAGAGAAGATGACGACGATCCGCCCCCGCCGCAGCGCCCTCTATATGCCGGGCTCGAATGCACGCGCGCTGGAAAAAGCCCGCGAGATCGCAGCCGATGTGCTGATTCTCGATCTTGAGGATGCAGTCGCCCCCGACGCCAAGGCTACCGCGCGCGAGCAGGTCTGCGCCGCAGTGAAGGCCGGCGGCTACGGCCGGCGCGAGTTGGTTATCCGCGTCAATGGTGTCGGAACGCCCTGGTTCGCCGATGATCTGGCTGCCGCCACGGAGGCGATGCCGCAGGCGATCCTGGTTCCGAAGGTCTCGGCGCCGGAGACGCTGCAGGAGATCGGCGGACAGTTGACCGGCTTATGGGCCGACCCCGCTATCGCCGTCTGGGCGATGATCGAGACCCCGCTCGCCATCCTCGACGTCGAGCGCATCGCGCGCGCCGCCCGCGACCCCGCGACGCGCCTGTCCTGCTTCGTCATGGGCACAAACGATCTCGCCAAGGAGACACGGGCCCGCTTCGTACCCGGCCGCGCGCCGATGCTGCCCTGGCTGACGCAGGCCATTCTGGCGGCCCGCGCCCATGGCATCGACATCCTGGACGGGGTCTACAACGACATCAAGGACGAGGCCGGCTTCCGCGCCGAATGCGAGCAGGGGCGCGATCTCGGCTTCGACGGCAGGACGCTGATCCATCCCTCGCAGGTCGGCATCGCCAACGCGGTTTTCGCCCCCGACGAGGCCGAGCTGGCACGAGCAAACGCCATCATCGCCGCCTTCGACCTGCCGGAGAACACCGGCAAGGGCGCGATCCAGCTCGACGGCCGCATGGTCGAATTACTGCACGCCGACATGGCGCGCCGGACGGTCGCGCTGGCGGCAGCGATTGCAGCCTGAAAAGAAAACGGGGCCGCGCATGGCGCAGCCCCGTGAACATCTGGATCGCGGGGCGCCGGGATCAGCCCTTCTTGGCGGCCTTGGCGCGCTCCATGGCCTCGATGATCAGCTTCTTGGCCTCGGCGGCGTCCCCCCAGCCCTTGAGCTTCACCCACTTGCCGGGCTCGAGATCCTTGTAGTGCTCGAAGAAGTGCTGGATCTGGTCGAGCGTGATCTGCGGCAGATCGGTGTAGTTGTGCACGTTCTCGTAGCGCTTGGTCAGCTTCGGCACGGGCACGGCGATGATCTTCTCGTCGCCACCGCCCTCGTCCTCCATCAGCATCACGCCGATCGGCCGAACCGCGATGTAGGAGCCGGGCACCAGCGGGCGCGTATTGGCGACGAGGACGTCGCAGGGGTCCCCGTCCTCCGAGAGCGTATGCGGGATGAAGCCGTAATTACCCGGATAGCGCATCGGCGTATAAAGGAAGCGGTCGACGAAGAGCGTGCCGGCGTCCTTGTCCATCTCATACTTGATCGGCTCGCCTCCGATCGCCACTTCGATCAGGACGTTGACTTCGTCGGGCGGATTCTTGCCGATGGAGATGGCGTCGATGCGCATGGGGAACCTGTCGTTACAAAATTTCGCCGGGCCTTATGCAAGTTCGGAGCGAAAAGTCCAACCCCTTCCTTGGTTTTCGGTTGCCCAATGATTTGCGCTGCCGGAGTCACGCTGGTATCGGGCGCTGCATGAAATCGACCAAGGCTTTTCCGTGCTGACCCGGCTGCGCCCCGATGAAGAGCGTTACGCCCGTCGCATGGCACGCATCGCACGCTGGGACCGGCCGATCGAGAGCCGCGGCCAGCGCCTGCGCGCCTGGGCCAATATGCTGCTCGTCGACCACGGCATCTTCCGCCTGGCCTATCTCAACACGCATCGGGTGACGCCGCGGCTCTGGCGCTCGGCCCAGCCGGCACCGCATCAGATCGCCGGCTTTGCCCGCCGGGGCATCAGGACCATCGTCAATCTGCGCGGCGGGCGCGAGCACGGCTCCTGGCCCTTGCAGAAGGAAGCCTGCGAGCGTCACGGCATTGCCCTGATCGATTTCGTCCTGCGCTCGCGCGGCGCGCCGGACCGCGAGACGATCCTCAATGCGAAGGACTTCTTCGCGAGCCTGCAGGAACCCGTGCTGGTGCATTGCAAGTCGGGCGCGGACCGGGCCGGCTTCTTCTCCGCCCTCTATCTCCTGATCCACGAAAAGCGCCCGCTCGCGGAAGCCATGCGGCAGCTCTCGCTGCGCTACGGCCATTTCCGCTTTGCCAAGACCGGAATTCTGGATGCCTTCTTCGAGGCCTATCGCCGCGAGGGCGAGGCCAAGGGGATCGCATTCCTCGATTGGGTCGAGACCATCTACGATCCGGAGCGGCTCGAGCGCGAATTCAAACCGGGCGTGGTTTCGTCGCTGATCGCCGACAGGCTGATCCGTCGGGAGTGACCGGGCCGTCGTCGGCTCAGCGCGCCGGGCTGCCGACGACCGGCGCGGTCTCTGCGTCCCCGAGGTGCAGCCAGATGAAGCCCGTATGGACCAGCGCGCGCAGGATCGAGATCAGGCCGATCGCCTGCAGGAGCTCCGGCGACAACGCTCTGAACCAGTTCATCGCCGCGATGATCGCGACCAGGGCCAGTGCATTGATCAGCACTTGCCAGGCTGGCTGGCGCGACAGCGTCGCCATGTCCTGGAGTGGCGTCAGCACCGCAATGCCGGCGTAGAACGGCGCGAGAAGCGCCAGAACCGGGCCGAGATTGTCCCAATGGGTTCCCTCGAACAGCGGCTCGACCAAAGTCGCGACCACGGCGATCGCGCCGAACAGCATCGCCGCAGCAGCGATCAGGCCCAGCGCCATCACCCGTGCCACGAAACGTCGGCGCGGCCCCGCATAGGCGCGCAACCGGTTGAGCGCGATGGGCGCCGACACCGTACCGAACATCTGCGTCGGCATGTCGAGCAAGCGCATCGATAGTGCGACTTGCGCAGCGAGCGCCGTATTGGCCGCGTAGGGCAGCGCCAACACGGGTGCGATCGCGAAGCCATAGGCCAGGAGCGCGCTCGGCAGCCATGTCAGCGGGACGCTTCGCCAATGATAGGCTGCGACAAGCAGGCTCTGCCACGACCACAGATGCGGCTCGACGAACGGCGAAATCGCGCGCCAGCGCCGTCGCAGCAGATAGAGAGCAGCAAGGACATGGCCCAGCGCATCGGCCATGAAGAGGGCGAGCGCTTTCGGCCCGAAGATGCCGATCAGGATCAACATGACCGCGGGTTGCGCGACGGCCTGGACGACGTTGCTGTTGCCGATCGCGCGGAAGTCTCCCTCGGCGGTCGCCTCGGTCCAGAGCAGTCTCAGGACCGCGCGCGCCGACAGCGAAACGAGGAACAGCAGGGCGATCGCCGGGGCGACCCAGCCGGACAGCACCAGCCCGACCAGCAAGATCGCGGCGACACCGCAGAACGCCAGGCCGACGGCCGCGGCAAGCCGGAAGGCACGCCCGAGACGCGCGCGATCAGCACTCTGGAAGAAGACGGCTTCCAGCCGCAGCAATGCCGCGATCGAAACGAAATTGACCAGCGCCGAGAACACGGCGAAGGCGGCAAAGACGAAAGGCGGGCAGAGGATGGCGGCGACCAGCAGCCCCCACACCGAGATCAGCCGCGCCTGAATGAAGCGCAGGCCGAGCAGGATCGAAGAGCTCAGGCTGGAGCGCAGCAGCGGCGCGCGTGCCGCAACAAAGCGCCGGCCCGCCGACAGGCGCCCGATGGCTTGGCGTGGCGGCAGCTGCACCCGTTCCAGGACGACTTGAGCGGTCATATCGACATCCACGCTCGGATGATCGGATGGGCCGTCTCGTGCCGGTCCCACGCCATTCTTCACGGAAGAACGATCGGCGGACTGATTCACGGGTGACGCGCCTTCTGCCGAGGAGGCTGCGCCTGTATGGTTAACGATCGATTAAACTTGGTCACGGGCCGATAGCTGGAGAGGGGGCGATGATCCCCGCCCCCGGGTCACGGCGCATGAACCGCACCATGTCGCCTTTTTTGCGGCTCAGACGAATTTCGTCTTCAGCGCCTCGAACCGCGCCAGTTGATCCGGCAGGAGCTGGCGCGCTGCATCGCGCCGCACGAAGATCTTGAACATCACCTCGCCGGCGCCGTTGAAGAACTGGACCGAGCAGGCCCGCCGGCCCTGCGCCGTGGAGCGGTCCACCAGATAGATCGCGCGGCAGTTCTCGGCCTTGATATGGCCGCCAATGGGGCTGTCGCCGTGGATGTTGTAGTAGCCATGGCCGAAGCTGCCGACCGGCAGCGCGCCTTCGCATTCCAGCACGATGTCGGGGGTGTGCATCAGGAAGAGCACAGTGCCCCAGGTCGCGAGGTCCTTCCAGACATCCTCGAAGCGCTCAGGCGCTACGAAGAGGCGCTGCTCGCCCGGCAGGAGCTCGAGCACCGCGCGTGTCGAGACATTCGCCTCGCGCGCCACGGCCTCGATGAGGCCGTCGGGCTTGGCAGCGAGCAGCGCGCGCGCATGCTCGATCGGATCGCGGGTCGCGACGTCGGCAGTGGTCATCGCCGCCGCCTTACTCGGCCGCCTGGCGGGGAAGGTGCGGGTTGGTCTCGCTCAGCACCGTCTCGAAGCCCTCGAACTCGGGATGACCGAGATAGATCGGCTTCGGACGCGGCTGGCCGGCACTGCGATGCGACTCGCGGAACTGGTCCGACTTCGTCCAGGTGACGAAGTCGTCCTTCGAGGCCCAGGTCGTGTGCGAGGAGTAGAGCGTGTGATCCTCCTTCTCCGGCCCCTTGAGCAGGTGGAAGGCGATGAAGCCGGGCATCTCGTCGAGCCGGCTCTTGCGCGAGGACCAGACGGTCTCGAAGGCGACCTCCTCGCCCTTGACGACCTTGAAGCGATTCATGGCGATGAACATCGACGCATCCTGCATGTGAAGCCGCGAGACGGCTGAAATGGAACGGTGCCGCTGCGCGGCCGGTCATCGCCGTTTCCCGATACACGCCTGGCGAAGCGTCTACCCTGGAGAATGCGCGCCGGGAGCGGCCGCGCGACGACGCGCCGCGACCGAAGCCGGCGGCGCACAGGCGCTGCCCTTGACCCCTTGTAGTAAAGATGAATATCACCGTCAACAATACATCTGGTCAATTCTTGTTTTGAAGAATTAAAAACAAGGATTTACTTTGTATTGAACCATTCTAAACGAGCCGATCTTTTAAATCGGTCTGAATTGCAATGGCCGCGGCCCATCGCTCGCGTCCGAACGGAGTTGCAACATGTCTGGCTCACGCGACCGAGCGATGCATTCCGGTCCCGCGCAACCGAACCGGCGGGAACTGGCGGCCTCGGCCTTGTCATTGCTCGGCCTGGCCGCGCTCGGCTCCTTTGGCCCCGCCCTGGCCCAGGCACCCGAACGCATCGTCGTCGCCGGTGGCGTCATCACCGAGGTGATCTATGCGCTCGGCTTGCAGGATCGGATCGTCGGCGTCGATTCCACCAGCCAGTTCCCGGCCGAGGCGCTGAAGGACAAGGCGAATGTCGGTTACGTCCGCGCGCTGTCGGCCGAGGGCGTCCTCTCGCTGAAGCCCTCGCTGATCATGTTGATCGACGGCGCTGGCCCGCCTGACGCCGTTTCGCTGCTGAACGAATCCGGCGTGAAGATCGCCCGCATCAACGACGGGCTGACCCCGGAAGGCGTCACCACGAAGATCGCCGCAATAGGGGCTGCGATCGGCGCTGCGGCTCCCGCCGAGCGCCTTGCGGCGCAGACCAAGGCCCGGTTCGACGAGTTGGCAACACTGCGCTCCGGCATGACGAAGAAGAAAAGGGTCCTCTTCCTGCTTTCGCTTCAGAATGGCCGCGCCCTCGTCGGCGGTCGCAACAGCTCGGCCGATGCGATCATCTCACTGGCGGGCGGCATCAACGTCGCCGATGCGATCGAAGGCTACAAGCCGATGACGGACGAGGCGATCGCCGCAGCCGCGCCCGAGATGGTGCTGATGATGCGCAACAGCAGCGCCCACAACACCACCCCCGACGAACTCTTCGCCATGCCGTCATTCTCCCAGACGCCCGCGGCCAAGGACAAGCGGCTTGTCCATATGGACGGGCTCTATCTGCTCGGCTTCGGCCCGCGCACGCCGATGGCGGCACGCGATCTGATGGCCGCGATTTATCCGGAGGCGGCGATCCCGCCGCTGAAGACGGCCGCCGCCCCGTGACGCTTGCGGCACCCGCCCCCGCTATCGCTTCCAACGCGCTGACGACGCTGATCGCCGGCAGGCGCCGCATCGGCCTGCTGGCCGTCGTCGGCCTCTCCCTGGTCTGCCTGCTGATCGCCATCGTCGCGATCGGCCAGGGCGCCATCTCGATTCCTCCCGGGCGCGTCGCCGAAATCCTGATGGCAAAGCTGACGGGCGACGCCACGCTGCTGGATGGTCGCGATGCGCTCGTCGTACTCAACATCCGCCTGCCGCGCGTACTGCTTGGCCTGCTCGTCGGCGCCGGCCTCGCCATCTCCGGCGCCCTGATGCAGGGCCTGTTCCGCAACCCGCTGGCCGACCCCGGCCTCGTCGGCGTTTCCAGCGGCGCCGCCCTGGCCGCGGCCGCCACCATCGTGCTGGGGGACCGTTTCCTGGCGGGCACTGTGATGAAACTGCCCTTCGCCGCCCTGCCCGTCGGCGCCTTCTGCGGCGGCCTCGTTTCGACGCTGGCGCTCTATGTCATCGCCACGCGCGGCGGCCGGACCTCGGTCGCCACCATGCTGCTGGCCGGCGTCGCGCTCGGTGCGATGGCGAGCGCGCTGACCGGCCTGCTCGCCTTCATGTCGGACGACCGGCAGTTGCGCGACCTGACCTTCTGGTCGCTCGGCAGCCTCGGCGGTGCGAGCTGGACCAAGCTCTCAGTGGTCGCGCCAATCATCCTGCCGCTGCTGCTGACCATGCCGCTGCTGGCGCGCGGATTGAACGGGCTGATGCTCGGCGAGGCCGAGGCCTATCACCTCGGCATCCCCGTCCAGCGCATCAAGGCGCTGGCGATCCTGCTGGTCGCGCTCGCCGTCGGCGCCAGCGTCGCCTCGGCCGGAATGATCGGCTTCGTCGGCATCGTCGTGCCGCATCTGATCCGGCTTTGCGTCGGGCCGGATCACCGGCTGCTGCTGCCGCTGTCGGCACTCGGCGGCGCGATGCTGCTGGTCGGCGCCGACATCGTCGCGCGGCTGATCGTTGTCCCGGCGGAGCTGCCGATCGGCATCGTCACCGCCACGATCGGCGCGCCCTTCTTCCTCTGGCTGCTGCTGCGACGCACGAGCGCTCTCGATGTCTGAAGCGACACCCATCCTCTCCGCCCATGGCGCGAGCTTCGCTGCAGGCGGTCGCCGGCTCGTCGCCGACGCTAACCTGCAGCTCGCCGGGGGCACGACCACGATCCTGATCGGGCCGAACGGCGCGGGAAAATCGACCCTGCTCAAGCTCCTCACCGGCGAGACGAAGCCCGCCAGCGGGGAAATCCGCATGTCCGGCGAGCCGCTGGCGGCGGTGCCACACTGGCGCCTCGCCTGCCAGCGCGCCGTCATGGCCCAGCATGCCCGCCTCGCCTTCCCTTTCAGCGTCTACGAGGTCGCGAGCCTTGGCGTCGACGGCATAGGCCGGGCGCTGACGCGCCAGCGCCGCGAGGCGATCGTCGCAGATAGTCTCGCAGCCGCCGGGGTGATCGACCTTGCCGGCCGGCGCTATCAGACGCTCTCGGGCGGCGAGCAGCAGCGCGTGCAGTTCGCCCGCGTCCTCTGCCAGCTCGAGGCCGGCCGCAGCGTCGCCGAGCGGCAGGTGCTCTTCCTCGACGAGCCGATCGCCAGCCTCGATCTCTGCCATCAACTGGCCCTGCTCGACATGGCGCGCAACATCGCGGCCCGCGGCGTCGCGGTGCTGATCGTCCTGCACGACCTCAACCTCGCCGTGACCTATGCCGACCATCTGGTGGTGATGGACCAGGGGCAGATCATCGCGCAGGGCTCGCCGGCGAAGACGTTGGACGACGCCTTGCTGCGCCAAGTGTTCAAGGTAGACCTGACCCTGAGCCGGGCGCCCGCCCCGGGCTTGCCCTTCCTGCTGCCGCAGCAGCATCGCTCGCGCCCTGCTGCCTAAATCGCGATTCACCCGCCCTTCATCCTGAATCCCGCTTCACCATATCGCTCAACCCATGCTTCATGACTGAGGACTAAACCCGTGCACGTCCGAACGGGAGTTTCGACCATGGCCAGATACGCTGCCGCCATCGGCCTCGCCGCAGCCTTGCTGCTGCCGGGCCTGACCAGCGCCGAAGCACGCGACGTCATCGGGCTACGCGATGATCGCTTCGAGCCCGGCACCATCATCATCCGCACCGGCGAGCGGAAGCTCTATTTCGTCGTCTCTCCCGGCGAGGCGATTCGCTACACCATCGCGGTCGGCAAGGCCGGCAAGCAATGGCGCGGCGTCAAATATGTCGAGGAGATGCAGGTCGACCCGGCTTGGGCTCCACCGTCCGAGGTCAAGCGCGACAATCCTCGCCTGCCCGACGTCATTCCCGGCGGCTCGCCGCGCAATCCGATGGGTGCGCGCGTCATCGGCCTCGGCCCCGGCGGACAATACGCCATTCACGGCACGAACATGCCGAACACCATCGGCACCGCCGCCTCCTATGGCTGCTTCCGCATGCATAATCAGGACGTGATCGACCTGTACGCCCGCGTCCAGATGGGCACGCCGGTGGTCGTTCTCCCCTGACTTCTCAGATCGTGACGGGCGAGAGCAACGGTTCGCTGGCGAAGAACGCCCGCAGATTGCCGAGCATGACATCCTGCTGCGCCGCTTGAGCCGAGTCCGAGGCGGCCGCGATGTGCGGCGTCAGCACGACATTGTCGAGCGCCTTCAGCCCGTCGGAGACATGCGGCTCATGCTCGTAGACATCGAGCCCCGCGCCTGCGATCGCGCCGGTCTCCAGCGCCGCGCACAGCGCGCCCTCGTCGACCGCAATGCCGCGCGAGATGTTGACCAGATGCCCGTGCGGCCCCAGCGCCTTCAGCACGGCGGCATCGACGGCATGGCGGTTCTCGGCGCTGGCGCGGGCCGAGACGACGAGGACGTCCGCCCAGTCGGCGAGGCTGAGCAGGCTGTCGTGATAGAGATAGGGCATATCAACGCGCCGGCTGCGATTGTGGTAGCCGATTTCCATCTCGAAGGCCTCGGCCCGGCGCGCGATGCGGCTGCCGATCGCGCCGAGGCCGTAGATGCCGAGCCTGCGCCCTGCCAGACCTGGCACCGAGGCCATGCGCTGGACGGAATTGCCCTGCCAGCGCCCGGCCCTGACGAAACGGTCGGCCTGCGGGATCTGCCGCGCGGTGGCGAGCAACAGTCCCATCGCGAACTCGGCCACGCCGGTGGCATTGGCCTCTCCGGCATTGGCGAGGGCAATGCCGCGCGCCTTGGCATGGGCACGGTCGACGCCTTCGATCCCGGTGCCATAGCAGCAGATCAGCTTGAGCCTTGGCAGCGCGTCGAGCAGCGCGGCATCAGTGCTGAGGCTTCCCATGGTGAGCAGCGCCTCGGCCTGCTCCGCGCCAGGCGGCAAGGCGTCCGGCGCAGAGCGTTCCATCGGCCCCAGCAGGGTGAAGTTCTCCTTGAGCCGCGCGATCAGGGCCTCCGGCATGCGCGGCACCATCAGTATCGTCGGCTTCATTGCGTTGCTCCAGCGGATGCTGCATCGCAGCACCACGCCGCCGCTCGCTCAACCCACATCGGCAAATGCCCCGCCATCCGCTCCACGCATTCCGGGCTTCGACGAAAGACGCATCGAATCGCTCCAAAAGCCGGCAATCACGCGCTTTTTCCCCTCGCCGCCCGAAGGGAACCGCGTTAACCTCCGGCCGCGACACGCAACCGCCCGTGCCACGACGGGCCAGGAAGGGGCAACCAGATGGATCACCTCGCCGACGTGAAGAAGTTCGCCAAGAAGCCACTGAACGATGCTGCCTTCGCCGGAATGTCCAAGGCCTATGCGCTCGTGATGAGCAAGCCCGACACCCGCTACGTCGCCTGCTCGGACCCGGCCGAGGTCGACCGCGTCCGCGAGAATTTCCTGAAGAAGAAACTCGGTCTGAAGTCCGGCGATCTCGACGGCTCGATCAAGGCGATCTGCGAGCATATGAAGGCAGACCGGACCAAATCCCGCCTGACCTTCTACTACCTGCTGGCCGAACATCACGGAAAGCTCGACCTCTTCGTCAAGAAGTAGGTCATGGCCCGGCCCAAGCCGGGCACTCCCACCCGCATATGCAGGGATGAACGGCATGGCCGGCCGTCACGCCGGCCGGGGGCCGCTCAGTCGCGATAAAGGTCTGCGCGCGTCAGCGGTAGGCCCGACGGCCCCTTGCGCCGCTTCGAGACCAGCGTCTGGTTGACCAGCGCCCCGCCGCGCTCGAAGGCGAGCGAGCAGCCGGCGAGATAGAGCAGCCACATCCGCGTCCGCTCCGGCCCGATCTCGGCCTCGGCTCTCGCCTTGTTCGCTGCGAGCCTTTCCCACCATAGCCGCGTCGTGCGCTGATAGTGTTCGCGCCAGCCTTCGACATCGTGGATTTCGAAGCCGTGGCGCTCGAGATTGGCGATCGACATGCCGAGATGGTCGAGCTCACCGCCCGGGAAGATGTAGCGCACCAGCGCACGGTATTCCGCCGGCATCTTGTTGAAGGCCTTCTCGGTCTTCTTGGCGCGCCGCGAGATGCAATGATGCAGGTAAAGCCCGCGCGGCCGCAGCAGCCGGTTCACCGCCTGGAAATAGGACGGGTGATTGCGGATGCCGACATGCTCGAACATGCCGATCGAGGAGATCTTGTCGAACTCTCCCTCCATCTGCGTGAAATCCTTCAGGTGGAGCGTAACCTTGCCCTGAAGCCCCAGCTTCTCGACCTTCTCGCGCGCCAGGGCGAGCTGTTCCTCCGCCAGCGTCACGCCATGGGCCTCGACGCCGTAATAGCGGGCCGCATGGCAGACCAGCGCGCCCCAGCCGCAGCCGATGTCGAGGAAGCGGTCGCCGGGCTTCAGGCGCAGCTTCCGGCAGATCATGTCGAGCTTGTCGCGCTGAGCCCGTTCCAGATCGCCGTGATCCTCGGTGAAATAGGCGCAGGTGTAGACCATCTCCTCGTCGAGGAAGAGCCGGTAGAAGTCGTTCGAGACGTCGTAATGGTAGGCGATGTTGGCCTTGTTGGTGGCCGGGGCGCCGTCACGCGCAATCTCGTCGCCCCTGCGGTGGCTAACCGCGGTCTCGGCCTTGCCGGGCGCAAAGACGAAGCGCCTGATAACGTCGAAGACGGCACTCTTCGGGATGTTGCGCGCGAGCTTGCCGACCTTGCCCTCGGGGCGCGCCGCGGCGAGATCGAAGATCGAGCCGTTCTGGATCGAGATGCGGTCGGTGATATGCAGATTGAGCAGCGTGTCGAGCTTGGGCTTGCGGATCAGCGCGGCCGGCACGCCGGCATCGGCGACGGCGATGGCGAGCCCGTCAGAGGGCCAGGAGGCGGGCACGGAGCTGCCGTCCCAGAGCCGGAAGCCGAGCTTCAGGCCGAGCTTCTCATGCGCCTCACTTAGAAGGCGGCGCAGGGCCGCGAGGCGCTTGTCGTTGCTGTCCATCACCGAAAATCCACTGCTATCCGGCTGCTGTTTGGACGCAACGCCGCAGATTGGCAATGTTCTGCGTATCCGAGGCCGGCTGGCGCTCAGAAATCGCTGGCGATGCCCTTCACTTCCCAGTCGTCGTAGCGCACCGGCTCGAGCCCGCCGCGCCCGTTGACCTCGCGCTGCTTCGCGACGTCGGCGGCATGCGCGTCGATCGCGGCGCGCCGGGCGGCCGCCTCGGCCAGAGCCCGCTGCGCCGCCGGTGAAAGCACCTTCGGCTCCGCTGCGGCTCCCGGCATCTCCTCATCGGCTTTGTCGGGCATTTCGGCTCGTTTCCTTGCGCGTTCTCTTGCAGGATCGGGTTGGTTCCCACCACATAGGGCACGAACCCGGCCTTCGCGAGGGCTTTCCGTCCCGCGCGCTGCTGATGAAGAGGAATCGATGAACTACGTTCGCACCGGCATGTTGATGGCAGGCCTGACCGCGCTGTTCGGCGCCGTCGGCTATCTGCTCGGCGGCGGCGGCGGCATGCTGATGGCGCTCGGCTTCGCCGCCGTGACCAATCTCTTCAGCTATTGGAACTCCGACCGGCTGGCTCTCGCCGCCCACAACGCCCAGGAGGTCGACGCGACAACCGCGCCCGAGCTCTACGGCATGGTGCGCGACCTCGCCGCGCGCGCGAACATGCCGATGCCGCGCGTCTACCTGATCCATGAGGACCAGCCCAATGCCTTCGCCACCGGGCGAAACCCGCAAAACGCTGCCGTGGCGGCAACGACCGGCATCCTGCGCACGCTGAGCTATGAGGAACTGGCCGGCGTGATGGCGCATGAGCTCGCGCATATCAAGAACCACGACACGCTGACCATGACGATCACGGCGACCTTCGCCGGCGCGATTTCCTCGCTCGTCACCTTCGGCATGTTCTTCGGCTCGCGCGACAACCGCCCGAATTTCATCGTCCAGATCCTGCTGTCGATCCTCGCGCCGATGGCGGCCGCCCTGATCCAGATGGCGATCTCGCGCTCGCGCGAGTACGAGGCTGACAAGCTCGGCGGGCAGATCTGCGGCAATCCGGTCTGGCTCGCCGATGCGCTGGCCAAGATCGCGGCGGGCGTCCAGCACATTCCCAACGAGACAGCCGAGGCCAAGCCTGCTACGGCGCACATGTTCATCATCAATCCCTTGACCGGCGGCGGCATGGATAATCTGTTCTCGACCCATCCCGACACCGGCAACCGCATCGCCGCGCTGATGGAGCAGGCCCGTATCATGGGCGTCGGCACTGGCGCTGCCGGAGCCGGGTTCGCCTCCCAGGCCGGCAACGGCCCCTGGGGCCAGGCCGGCGGCAGCTCTTGGGACAACCCGCCGCACCAGCGCGGGCCCTGGGGCTGAGATGGCCGGTCACGTCCCCTCGCGCCCCCGCCCGCAGGCAGCGGCCCCGAAGCGCGACAATGCGCCCGGCCTCGCGGCGCGCCGCCTCGCCGCGGATGTCATCGACGAGGTGCTGCGCGCCCACGTCGCGCTCGACGAGACCTTCGAGCGGCTGCTGCCGGATTCGGGCCTGGATGCCGCCGATGCCGGGCTCGCCCGCGCTATCGCCGTCACCGCCTTCCGCCGGCTGGGCACGATCCAGCACGCGGTCGATGCCCGCCTCGAACGGGGCAGCCCACAGCGGTCCGGTCTCTTCGAGCCGATCGTGACGGCGGCAGCGGCACAGATTCTCTTCCTCGACGTACCCGACCATGCCGCCGTCGATCTCGCGATTCGGCATCTGCACGAAGACCCGCGCTCGGCCCGTTATGCCGCGTTGGGGAACGCGCTGTTGCGCCGGCTGGTGCGTGAGCGTGACGCGATCCTGGCCGAGACGCAGATGGACGCCTTCCGCGACACACCTGACTGGCTGGCCGAGAGCTGGCGCGCCACCTATGGCGAGGATACCGCCGCCGCGATCGCCGCGAGCCATGGCGAGGAGCCGCCGCTCGACATCACCGTCAAGGCCGATCCCGCCCGCTGGGCCGAGGCTCTCGGCGGCATCGCCCTGCCGACCGGCTCGGTCCGGCTGCGCGAGCGGCAGGCCATCGCCGGGCTGCCCGGATACGATGAGGGCGAGTGGTGGGTGCAGGACGCCGCCGCGGCGCTGCCGGTGAAGCTGCTGGCGCCGCAATCCGGCGAACGCATCGCCGATCTCTGCGCCGCGCCCGGCGGCAAGACCGCCCAGATCGCCGTCGCTGGCGCCGATGTGACGGCGTTGGATCGCTCGGCGCCGCGCCTGCGCCGTCTGAAGACCAATCTCGCCCGCCTCGGCCTGACGGCGAATGTCGCCACTGCCGATGCCTCGACCTGGAAGGCCGAACCCTTCGACGCCGTTCTGCTCGACGCGCCCTGCAGCGCGACCGGCACGATCCGCCGCCACCCGGACGTCGCCTGGACCAAGCTGCCGGAGGATCGCGACCGGCTCGCCGGCCTGCAGGCGCGCCTGCTCGATGCGGCCGCCGCCCTGACGAAGCCCGGCGGACGGCTGGTCTACTGCACCTGCTCGCTCGAAGCCGCCGAGGGCGAAGCGCAGATCGCCGCCTTTCTCGTCCGTCATCCCCAGTTTCGTCGTAAACCCGTCGAGGCGGCCGAAATCGGCGGTTTGGCAGAAGCAATCGACGCAAACGGTGATATCCGGACCCTGCCGCACCAGTTGAAGGGCGAATCCCCGCGCCTCTCCGGATGGGCGGGATTTTACGCAAGCCGCCTGATCAGGCTATGACGGGGCAAGGATTCGCGCGCTGGGACGGCGCGGCTCCGCTGGTACTATCCGCGCGGCATCGGGCCGCGCCCGGGGACGGAGCATACGGGGGTTTTGAGCGGCTGGTCTGAGCGACGGGGGTTGGCCCAGGCCGCGATCGGACGGGCGGCGCGGCGGACCCGTGGCCAGTTCGTCGGCGCGACGCGCAAGCTCTGGCCCTTTGGGCGCAGCACCCCGACCCGTCTCCTCTTCGCGCCGCATGATCTGCGCACTGCCGATCCGACGACCGCCGGCGATTTCTACGCCGGCTACTACAGCTTCGCCGGCCGCACCCTGCGCAGCCACGGCGAATCGCCCTTCGATGTCGAGCCGCCGAGCGACGCCTGGGCCGAGGCTCTGTACGGCTTCGGCTGGCTGCGCCACATGCGTGCAGCCGACACCGCGATCGCCCGCGCCAATGCCCGCAGCCTCGTCGAGGATTTCATCGCCAGGCGCCGCGAGCGGCATGATATCGCCCGCCGCCCGGCCGTGGCCGCCCGCCGCCTGATCGCGTTCCTCTCTCACTCGCCCCTCCTGCTGGAAGGTGCCGATCACGTCTTCTACGAGCGCTTCCTGCGCCATGTCGCACGTCTGGCCGATCGTTTGAGCCTCGCGCTTGCCGGCGCTGTGGAAGGGGTCGACCGGCTGAACACGCTGATCGCAGTCACCCTCGCCGCAATCTGCCTCGATGGGCAGGACGCCCGCCGCCGCCGCGCCGAGACGATGCTTTCCGACGAGTTGGACGAACAGATCCTGCCCGATGGCGGCCATCTCTCGCGCAATCCGCGCCTGCTCGTCGAACTTCTCCTCGACCTGCTGCCGCTGCGGGAGACTTTCGCGGCGCGCGGGCTCGAGCCGCCGCGCGGCGTGCTGACCGCGATCGAGCGGATGATGCCGCATTTGCGCCTGTTCCGGCACGGCGACGGTTCACTTGCCCTGTTCAACGGCATGGGCACGACCGCACCCGACCTGATGGCGACGCTCGCGGCCTATGACGATGCGCGCGGCCGCCCGACCGAGCATGCCGCCTATTCCGGCTATAGCCGTCTCGCCGCGGGTCGCAGCGTCGTCGTCGCCGATGCCGGCGCACCGCCGCACGGCGCCTATTCGATCGAGGCCCATGCCGGCTGCCTCGCCTTCGAATTTTCCAGCGGCGCGCAGCGCATCATCGTCAATTGCGGCGCGAGCCGCTTCGGCCCGCCGGAACTCAGGCTCGCGGCGCGCAGCACCGCCGCCCACTCCGCCCTCGTTCTCGACGATCGCTCCAGTGCGAATTTCGGCATGGTTCTCGGCGAGATGCGGATCGTCTCCGGGCCGCGCGATGTCCGCGTCGCACGCCAGGACGGCGCCGACGGTCCGGAATGGGTCGCGAGCCATGACGGCTACCGCCGCAGCATCGGCGCGCTCCACACCCGCCGCCTCCTGCTCGCCCAGGACGGAGCCATGCTTTCGGGCGAGGACGAGGTCGCGCTGAGCGGAATGCGCGAAACGCTGCCGGCCGCGGCCCGCTTTCATCTTCACCCCAATGTCCGTGCCAGCCTCGTCCGCGAGGGCAGCGGCGCGCTGCTGGCGCTCGCTTCCGGCGAGGTCTGGAGCTTCGAGGCCGGGGGGCTGCCGATCGTGCTCGAGGAAAGCATCTTCCTGGCCGCTTCGGACGGCAGACGGCGCACGGAGCAGCTCGTCGTCGCCTTCGACGCCGCCGCCGCGCCGCGGATCGCCTGGCGCCTCACCCGGATCAGCACCGCCAATCCGCGCGCCGGCAAGACGGTGGCCGCGGCCATTGCCGAACGCGAATCCGCCGAGCCCGCTCCCGACGCGTGACGGTTCTGCGACGCTGAGCTTTGCCTTTCGCGGCGCAGCATGATAGCCCGCGCGCGTCTGCCCAAGAACTGCCTTCCCTGCAATCCAAGCCGGACCAGAACCCCGATGCCGAATGAACTTCGCCGCGTCGAACGCGCTCTCCTTTCCGTTTCCGACAAGACGGGGCTGATCGACTTCGCGCGCGCCCTCCACAAGCTCGGCATCGCGCTGGTCTCGACCGGCGGCACCGCCAAGGCGATCGCCGAGGCCGGCCTGCCGGTCAGCGACGTCTCCGACCTCACCGGCTTCCCCGAGATGATGGATGGCCGCGTCAAGACGCTGCATCCGAAGGTCCATGGCGGCCTGCTCGCCATCCGCTCGCATCCCGAGCACCAGGCCTCCATGCTCGGCCACGGCATCCAGCCGATCGACCTGCTGGTCGTGAACCTCTACCCCTTCGAGGCAACGGTCGCAGCCGGCAGATCCTATGACGACTGCATCGAGAACATCGATATCGGCGGCCCGGCGATGATCCGCGCCGCGGCGAAGAACCATCACGACGTCGCCGTGGTCGTCGAGCCGTCCGACTATCCCTCGGTGCTCGCCGACCTGGAGGCGCAGAAGGGCGCGACCACGCTGACGCTGCGCCGCAAGCTCGCGCAGAAGGCCTATGCCCGCACGGCGGCCTATGACGCGGCGATCTCGAACTGGTTCGCCAACGAGCTCGGCGATACCGCCCCGGCCTTCCGCGCGCTCGGCGGCGCGCTCGCCGAGACCATGCGCTATGGCGAGAACCCGCATCAATGGGCTGCCTTCTACCGCACCCCGGAGAATCGCCCCGGCGTCTCGACCGCGCGCCAAGTCCAGGGCAAGCAGCTCTCCTACAACAACATCAACGACACCGATGCGGCCTTCGAATGCGTCGCCGAGTTCGATCCGAAGGCCTCGGCGGCCTGCGTCATCGTCAAGCACGCCAACCCCTGCGGCGTCGCGGCCGGCGGCTCGTTGCTCGAGGCCTATGAGCGTGCGCTCGCCTGCGACCCGGTCTCGGCCTTTGGCGGCATCGTGGCGCTGAACCGCAAGCTCGATGCGGCCGCCGCCAAGAAGATCGTCGAGGTCTTCACCGAGGTCATCATCGCTCCCGACGCTGACGAGGAGGCGATCGCCATGATCGCCGCCAAGAAGAATTTGCGCCTGCTGCTCACCGGCGGCCTGCCGGATGTCCGCGCGCCCGGCCTTGCGCTCCGGACCGTCTCCGGCGGCTTCCTCGCCCAGTCGCGCGACAACGCCGTCGTCGACGACATGGAGCTCAAGGTCGTCACGAAGCGCCAGCCGAGCGAGCGCGAGCTTGCCGATCTGCGCTTCGCTTTCCGCGTCGCCAAGCACGTCAAGTCGAACGCCATCGTCTATGCCAGGGATCTCGCCACGGTCGGCATCGGCGCCGGCCAGATGAGCCGTGTCGATTCCTCGCGCATCGCTGCCTGGAAGGCGGCCGAGGCGGCGAAGGCGGCAGGCGTGGCCGAGAGCCTCGCCAAGGGCTCTGTCGTTGCCTCCGATGCCTTCTTCCCCTTCGCCGACGGCCTGCTCGCGGCGGCGGAAGCGGGCGCCACCGCGGTGATCCAGCCCGGCGGCTCGATGCGCGACGACGAGGTCATCAAGGCAGCAGACGAGGCCGGCCTCGCCATGGTCTTCACCGGACACCGCCACTTCCGCCATTGACGGCGGCCGCGGCCGCGGGACAGGCTGATTGCAAGCTGAAGCCTTTCGGGTCCTCGCATTGTCATCCCGGGCGACCATAGGGAGACCCGGGATCCATGCCTGAACCCTTGTTGGAAGCCCTCCGGCACTGGATCGCCGATCTCGGCTTGTCCGGGGTGACGGCGAGCGTGGGATCGAAGGTTGAGCGAGGCATGAGATGACGCGAAGCGCCAAGCCCGGCGCGCTGCTTAGGGAGCGCGTCGAACACCAGCATGCGAGGGTCGCTTACGTCGAGCTGTTCTTCGACCTGGTCTTCGTCTTCGCCATCACCCAGATCTCGCACACGCTGCTCGAGCATTTCAGCGCGCTCGGGCTGGCCCAGGCCGCCTTTCTGCTCGGCGCCGTCTGGTGGGTCTGGATCTATACGAGCTGGGTGACGAACTGGCTCGACCCCGAACAGGCGCCGGTCAGGCTCATGCTGTTCGTGCTGATGCTGTTCGGTCTCGTCCTGTCCTGCTCGGTGCCGGAAGCCTTCGGATCGAACGGCCTCGCCTTTGCCGGCGCCTATGTCGCGATCCAGCTCGGCCGCTCGCTCTTCACCATGGCGAGCCTGAAGAACGCCTCACCCGCGAATTATCGCAATTTCCAGCGCATCACGATCTGGCTCGCGGTCTCCGCCCTGTTCTGGATCGCCGGCGGGCTGTGCGAAGGCAATCTGCGCTTCGGGCTTTGGATAGTCGCGCTCGGCATCGAATATGCCGGTCCGGCGCTTGGCTTCCACGTCATCGGCCTCGGCCGCTCGCAGACCACTGACTGGAATGTCGAGGGCGGCCACCTCGCCGAGCGTTGCGCGCTCTTCATCATCATCGCGCTGGGTGAATCGATCCTCATCACCGGTGCCACCGCAGCCAAGCTGCCGGTGACCGGCGTCAACGTGACAGCATTCCTGAATTCCTTCGTGAGTTCGGTCGCGATGTGGTGGATCTACTTCCATATCGGCGCCGAGCGCGGCAGCCAGCTCATTGCCCACGCCTCCGACCCCGGCCGGATCGCGCGCATCGCCTATACCTACCTGCACGTACTGCTGGTCGCCGGCATCATCCTCGTGGCGGTCGGCGACGAGTTGGTGATCGCCCATCCGCTCGGCCACACCGACGCCAAGACGGCGATCGCCGTGGCCGCGGGGCCGGCCTTCTACTTGCTTGGTAATCTCCTGTTCAAACGGGTGACGGCTGGCTGGTTGCCGCTCTCCCATCTCGTCGGGCTAGGCCTGCTCGCTCTGCTCACGCTCGTCTCGGCCGCGCTGCCACCGCTTGCGTTCAGCCTGGCCGCCACCGCGATCCTGATTGTCGTCGCCGCCTGGGAGGCGATCTCGCTGCGGCCGAAAGAGATCTGAGCCTCTCAGACGATAGACGGCATGAGATCGTCGGCAGGGCAAAAGCGGATAAAAAGGCCAGCCGAGGCTGGCCTCTTCGCGGTCGGCGGCTAGGCGACCCTCAACTCGACATCGATGTTGCCTCGCGTGGCCCTGGAATAGGGGCAGGTCTGGTGCGCCTCCTCCACGAGCTCGCGCGCGAGTTCCGGCGCGAGGCCCGGCAGGCTGACGTTCAGACGCGCCTGCAGGAAATAGGCGCCGTCCGTCGTGCCCAGATCGACCTCGGCATCAACAGCGAGATCGGCCGGCAGGGCGACCTTGCGCTTGCCCGCGGCAAGGCCGATCGCACCGATGAAACAGGCCGACCAACCGGCGGCAAACAGCTGCTCGGGATTGGTGCCCGCTCCCGAGCTGCCCGGAGGCGACAGCTTGATGTCGAGCCGGCTGTCGGAGCTGCGCGAGGCGCCGTCGCGCCCGCCGGTGGTGCGGGTCTTGCCGGTATAGAGAACCTTCTCGATCCTGCTCATGGAAACTCTCCATCTGATGCCGCTCCTGTCGGCGGCTGGCGACCGAGGGCTTCTCAAGCCGACACGTCCGGTTTGTTTTGCGGATCGGCCCATATGCAAGGAAACGTCGGCTTTCGCCGCCCCGATACAGTGCGATACAATGATCTTCCGGCAGCGCTCGCCCGCCGCCGCGGATGGCGGACGGTTTGTATCCGTTCGTATCGGAGGCACCGGTCTCTACGCAGGCTTGCAAATCCGACGCTGACGGACACAGCGCGGATACAGCGGACAGGCTCACTCCCCTTGCTATCCACGCAATCAGGAACAGAACCATGTCGGAACGGATCGATCAGCCCCGCCGCAGCTTCCTGAGCACGCTGGCGCTCGGAGCCGCCTTTGCACAGCTGGGCGCCGTTAGCGGCGCCAGCGCCCAGACTCGCTCGCCCTCCCCGGCGGCCGCCGGAGCCGGCCAGCACACAACCTTCGCCGCGTTGAAGCAGATCGACGCCGGCGTTCTCAACGTCGGATACGCCGAGGACGGCCCAGCGGACGGCCCGCCGGTGCTGCTGCTACATGGCTGGCCTTACGACATTCACAGCTATGTCGATGTCGCCCCGATCCTGGCGAAGGCCGGATACCGGGTGATCGTGCCGTATCTGCGCGGCTATGGCAGCACCCGCTTCCTCTCGGCCGCGACCGCGCGCAACGGCCAGCAGGCGGCACTGGCAACCGACATCATCGCCTTCATGGATGCGCTGAAGATCGAGAAGGCCGTGATCGCCGCCTATGACTGGGGCGCGCGGACCGCCAACATCGTCGCCGCGCTCTGGCCCCAGCGCTGCAAGGCGATGGTCTCGGTCAGCGGCTACCTCATCGGCAGCCAGGAGTTGAACAAGGCGCCGCTGCCGCCCAAGGCCGAGCTGCAATGGTGGTACCAGTACTACTTCGCCACCGAGCGAGGCGCGGCCGGCTACGCCAAGTACACCCATGACTTCGCCCGCCTGATCTGGGAGCTCGCCTCGCCGCAGTGGAAGTTCGACGACGCCACCTTCGCGCGTTCGGCGGCGGCCTTCGACAATCCCGACCATGTCGCGATCTCCATCCACAACTACCGCTGGCGGCTCGGCCTGGCGCAGGGCGAAGCGCAGTTCGACGCGTTGGAACAGAAGCTCGCCACCTTCCCGAGCATCGGCGTGCCGACGATCACCATCGAGGGCGACGCCAATGGCGCGCCGCATCCCGAACCCGCGGCCTATGCCAGGCGCTTCACCGGCAAGTACGAGCACCGGCTGTTCAAGGGCGGCATCGGCCACAACCCGCCGCAGGAGGCGCCGCTGGAGTTTGCCCGGGCGGTGATCGACGCCGACAAGCTTTGAGGAACTGCGAGGGAGGCGTCGAGCGCCTCCCGTTTCTGTCGCCCGTCCGATCTCTCTTGTGAAAGCGGTCCCCTCGGGGGCCGCTTTTCCTTCATATGGCCCGCCGACAAAGGCCCCGCTTTGCAGCGGGGCCTTTGCTTTCAGCTCTCAGCCGAAGGTGAAGGCGTAGGCCTCCACGCCCGGATCGAGGAAGTGGATCTCGAAGAGGCGCTCCCTGACATCGCCGGTCTGGCGGACGAGCTGGTAGAGTCGGGTTTCCGAGACCGTGCCGTTGCCCTCCGCGTCAACATCGGCGCCATGGTCGGCACCGGGCGCGGCCCCGTCGATCGCGACCTTGAACCGCACCGGCTTGCCGCCCGGTCCGGGCCCGAGCACCAAGTGAAGATCCCGCGCGCTGAAGCGATAGGCGATGCCGCCGCCAGCGCGTCCGAGGCCGGCGCTCTCCCCGGCGATCGTCCAATTGCCGTCCAGGCCCCATTGATTGAGCCTCAGTTTCCTGACGCTGTAGTCCTGCGGCCGGTCGCCCGCGACGCCTTCGGGCGAGGCGAAGCCCGCAGCCTTCAGATAACCCAGATAGCCCTCGCCCGAGCGAATATTGCCGAGATCTGCCGGGGCCTGGGCTCCCGGCGCGAGTGGGGTGACGAGCTCCGCCTGAGCCTCGCGACGGCCGGCTGCTTCGGCAAGGAGGTCCTGAATGACCCGCTCCGAACGCGCCTCGCCGCCTTCGCCGAACTGGCTGTGGCGGATATGCCCCTGCGCATCGACGAAGTAGAGCGCTGGCCAGTAGCTGTTGCGGAAGGCGCGCCAGATCCGGAAGTCGTTATCGACCGCGACCGGGTGGACGATGCCGAAGCGGGCGATCGCCTGCCGGACGTTCTCGACCTTCTTCTCGAAGGCGAACTCCGGGGTATGGACGCCGACCACGACAAGGCCCTGGTCCCTGTACTTTTCCGCCCAGGCGCGGACATAAGGCAGGGTGCGGATGCAGTTGATGCAGGAATAGGTCCAGAAATTGACCAGCACGACCTTGCCGCGGAGCTGCTCGGCGCCCAGCGGATCCGCGTTGAGCCAGCCGGTCGCGCCGTCGAGGCCGGGGGCCGCACCATAATCCGGCAGATTGCTGCGATAGGGCTGAGAGGCATTCTCTGCCGTGCGGGGCTGTCCGGCCTCGGCCCGACGCGGACCGAGCGCATCCAGCAGCCTTTGCTCGATGCCGACGGTGCCGGCGAAGGAGAGCCGGGTCAGGAAGCCCGTATCGAGGCCGAAGCCGATCGCCAGCACGCTCGCGAGAACGGCGACGCCGACGCCCTGCCGAACACGCTCGCCAACCCCGAGCGAAAGCTTCAGCGCGGCAAGGACCTGACCACCGGCCCGGAGCGCCAGCGCGAGCGAGGTTGCGGCACCCGCAGCATAGGCGGCCAGCAGCAAAGCCGTTTCCGATGAGGCTCCGTGCAGCGCGGCGCCGGTCAGCACGAGGCCCAGGATCGGGCCCGCGCATGGTGCCCAGAGCAGCCCTGTCGCGACGCCGAGCAGAAGCGAGCCGCCAACGGAACGGGCTCCCGCTTCGTCGCTCGCGGAAAGCCGCTGGCCGAGCGCGACGATGGGACGGGTGAAGATTGCGGCCGCCCGCTGCGAGACGAGCGCGACACCGAACAGCGCGAGCAGAGCAAGCGCCGCATCGCGCCCGACCTCGTTCACCTGCACGGCCCAGCTTCCGCCGATGGCGGCGAGGCTGGCGACACTCGCGAAGGTCAGCGCCATGCCGATCAGCATCGGCAGGGAGCTGCGGATGAAAGGTTGGTCGGCGCGCGAGAAGACGAACGGCAGGATGGGAAGGATGCAGGGGCTGAGGATCGTCAGCACGCCGGCGAGATAGGAGATGACGAACAAGGTCATGGCTGGTCCTCTCAAAAAGCGGCGGCGGCGCTTCTTTCGAGGCCTCCGCCGAATGCACCAGCACTCAGCTCCAGCGACGTATCTCCGATATTTCTCCGAGAGGCCGATCTGTAACGCTCTGTACCAACGGCGCCGGGCGAGCGGTCGTAAACCTCGCCCGGCGCTCTGCCGCTACCGGGACACGGCTCCGGCCGCCTCGGCGATCAGCTCCGCGACCTCGGCCGGCTTCGAGGCATAGACGGCGTGGCTCGCGGCCACCTCCCGCACCGTGCTGCCGGCCCGCGTTGCGATGTCGCGTTCGAGCGCGGGATTGATCGAGCGGTCGTCGCTCGCCACCAGCGCCCAGCTCGGCTTGCGCTTCCAGGCCGGCTCGCCGGCCTCGGTGGCGAAGGCCGCCTGCGCGGCGAACACCTGCGAATGGGCGAGGAACGCGGCTTCCGCCTTGGGCAGATCGGCCGCGAAGGCCGCAGCGAAACGCGCCGGATCGAGATAGAGATAGCCGTCCGCCGTCGCCTTGATCGCGTCGGGCGCGGCATTCGGCACCGGCTTGCTGCCGGCGAGCTTCGCCAGGCTCTCGCCCTTTTCCGGTTGGAAGGCGGCGATATAGACCAGCCCGGCGACCTTCGGGTCGTTGCCGGCATCGCTGATGACCGGCCCATCCTGCAGCGCCAGCGCACGACGAGTCGCGGCGACGTCGTCCTGGAGCGAGGTCAGCGGCTGCTGCACGACGGTGACGTTGTAGCCCCTTGCGACCAGCCTGTCCGAGACCTTGCGCCAGCCGGAGCCGTCCGCGAAGGCGCCGTGGACGATGACGATGTTGCGGATGGCCGCGGCTTCGACGGCAGAACATGTGCCCGCGATCGGCAGCACGAGCGCGCCGATGACGGCCGAGATGAAACCCTTGCGCATTGAAGCTTCCTTCCTGTTCGCTGGAGGCGATGAAGCCAGGCAAACCGACCGAGGCGGCTGCGTGCTCCCCGGCACCCTGTCGCAAGGAGGCGAGAGGTTCGACGGGAACATTGTCCGCGCCGGTAGCGGGGCGGAGAGCCGATACACGCGCTTACAATTCTCCCGCGGAAGGCCCGAGCAAACCGCCGAGGCTCTGCTATTTCTACCACGACAGAAGCCGGAAGCCTTGCTGATGGACCACATCGACCATGTGCTCGTCGTCGACGATGACCGGGAGATCCGGGATCTCGTCTCGAGCTACCTGAAGAAGAACGGGCTGCGCGTGACGACTGCCGCAGACGGGCGGCAGATGCGCGCCTTTCTCGACGCCGACCGCGTCGATCTCATCGTCCTCGACCTGATGATGCCGGGCGATGACGGGCTCGTGCTCTGCCGTGAATTGCGCGCGGGCAGGCACAAGACCACGCCGATCCTGATGCTGACCGCGCGCAGCGACGATACCGACCGGATCGTCGGGCTGGAGATGGGCGCCGACGATTATCTGGCGAAACCCTTCGTCGCGCGCGAGCTGTTGGCGCGGATCAAGGCCATTCTGCGCCGCACGCGCATGCTGCCGCCCAATCTGCAGGTGACGGAAGCCGGCCAGCTCATTGCCTTCGGCGATTGGCAGCTCGACACCACCGCCCGCCACCTGCTCGACAAGGAAGGCACTGCGGTGGCGCTGAGCGGTGCGGAATACCGCCTGCTGCGGGTCTTCCTCGACCATCCGCAGCGCGTGCTCTCCCGCGACCAGCTCCTCAACCTCACCCAGGGCCGCGAGGCGGAGCTCTTCGACCGCTCGATCGACCTGCTCGTCAGCCGTGTCAGGCAGCGCCTGCGCGACGATGCGCGCGAGCCCGCCTATATCAAGACCGTGCGCAGCGAAGGCTATGTCCTCGCCATGCCGGTCGAGATCGTGACGGCGCGGCAATGAGCGCCGCCGCCCGTATCGGCGGGTACTTGCACCTGCCTCGCACGCTGCGCTGGCGGCTTTTCCTCATCCTGTTCGCCGGCCTCGCGATCGCACACGCCCTGTCGTTCAGCCTGCAGTTCTACGAACGCACCATGAGCGCGAAGGCGACGATGTATACGACGCTGGAGAACGACGTCGCCACCTCGATCGCCCTGCTCGACCGTCTGCCGCCGGAAGAGCGCCCGCAATGGCTCGGCCTGCTGGCCCGGCGCACCTATCGCTACGAGCTTGGGCCGGGATTGCCCGGTGTCCCCGAACTCAGCCGGCGCGCGGCGGAAGTCGCTGAGACCATCAATGTCGCGGCCGGCAAGCGCTTCCCGGTCAGCGTCGAAAGCATCCCGGGCGAGCGTGAGCATCTGCAGGCCCATGTCACGCTCACTGACGGATCGCAGGTGACGATCGACATGCTGCCGGAGCTGATGCCGCTCGCGACCTGGCTGCCCTATGTGCTCCTCGCCCAGCTCTTCCTTCTCGTATTCTGCACCTGGCTCGCGGTCCGGCTGGCGATCAGGCCGCTGCTGCGGCTGGCCAGTGCGGCCGAGACCCTCGACCCCAATCGCAAGGGGGAGCGGCTCGCGGAGAGTGGCCCGGTCGAGGTCGCCTATGCGGCGACCGCCTTCAATGCGATGCGGGACCGGATCGCGCATTACCTGCAGGAGCGCGTCCAGATCCTCGCCGCGATCTCGCACGACCTCCAGACACCGATCACGCGCATGAAGCTGCGCGCCGAGATGGCGGAGGAGGGGCCGGAGAAGGACAAGCTCGTCAACGATCTCTCGGAGATCGAGCGGCTCGTGCGTGAAGGCGTCGCCTATGCGAAAAGTGCCCATGGCGATGCCGAGAAGCCGGCGCGCATCGATCTCCGCTCCTTCGTCGAGAGCATCGCCTTCGACTATCAGGACACCGGCAAGGCGGTCACGATGCCCGCGACGATCGACGCCGTCGTGGTGACGCGCCCGCATGCCCTGCGGCGCATCCTCACCAATTTGATCGACAATGCCTTGAAATTCGCCGGAGCGGCGGAGATCCAGCTCGAGAAGACGCCGGACGGAAGGCTGAAAATCCTCGTCCTCGATCGCGGACCCGGCATTCCCGCCGATCAGCTCGAAGCGGTCCTGCAGCCCTTCTACCGGCTCGAACAATCCCGCAATCGCGACACGGGCGGAACCGGCCTCGGGCTCGCCATCGCCCAGCAGCTCGCCGCGGCGATCGGCGGAAAGCTGACGCTGGCCAACCGCCCGGGCGGCGGCGTGATCGCCGAAGTGGCGCTGAGCTGAACCGGCCCCGCGGTCGAGACGACGATACGCAGCGCGCAGGCTCTGCGCGCCGCGTATCGCAAGCGGGCTCGCCTCGTCACTCCGCAGCTTGCAGGAGCGGCGTCTCGATATCGTGCCGCACAAGCGGGCGGTTGCCCGCGAGCTTCCTCATCAGCACGTAGAACACCGGCGTCAGGAAGATGCCGAAGGCGGTGACCCCGATCATGCCGGCGAAGACCGCGATGCCCATCGCCTGCCGCATCTCGGCGCCGGCCCCGGTCGAGATCACCAGCGGCACCACGCCCATGACGAAGGCGAGCGAGGTCATCAGGATGGGCCGCAGGCGCAGGCGGCTGGCCTCGATCGCCGCCTCGACCGGCGTTCTGCCCACGAATTCCAGCTCGCGCGCGAATTCGACGATCAGGATGGCGTTCTTGGCGGATAGTCCGACGAGAACCACGAGGCCGATCTGGGTGAAGACGTTGTTGTCCCCGCCCGAGAGCCAGACGCCGGTCAGCGCCGCGAGCAGGCCCATCGGGATGATCAGCAGGATTGCGATGGGCAGCGTCATGCTCTCGTACTGGGCCGCCAACACGAGGAAGACGAGCAGGATCGCGACGGGGAAGACGATCACCGCCGAATTGCCGGCCAGGATTTCCTGATAGGTCAGCTCGGTCCATTCGAAGGCGAAGCCCTTGGGCAGGGTTTCGTCGGCAATGCGCTGCACGGCGGCCTGCGCCTGGCCGGAGGAGAAGCCCGGCGCCGCGCCGGCATTGATATCGGCTGAGAGGAAGCCGTTATAACGCATGGCGCGTTCCGGGCCGGAGTCCGCGCGCACGTTCAGCACCGCGCTGAGCGGGATCATTTCGCCTGTGTTCGAGCGCACCTTGAGCTGGCCGATATGTTCCGGCTGGGCGCGGAAGGGCGCATCGGCCTGGACGCGCACGGTGTAGGTGCGGCCGAAGCGGTTGAAGTCGTTGACATAGGTCGAGCCGAGATAGGTCTGCAGTGTGTCGAAGACTTCCGTCACGGGCACCCCGAGCTGGCGGGCCTTGGTGCGGTCGATATCGGCATAGAGCCGCGGGACATTGACCTGGAAGCTCGAGAACATGCCGGCGATCTCCGGCGCGGTCGCGGCCTTGGCCATGAAGGCCTTGGTCGCCTCGTCGAGCGCGGCATAGCCGAGGCCGGCGCGATCCTCGATCTGCAGCTTGAAGCCACCGATGGTGCCGAGCCCCTGCACGGGCGGCGGCGGGAACATCGCGATGAAGGCCTCCTTGATGCCTGAGAACTCCTTGTTGAGCTGCATCGCGATGGCGTTGCCGCTCAAGGACGCGTCCTTGCGCTGGTCGAAGGGCTTCAGGCCTACGAAGACGATGCCGGAATTCGAGGAGTTGGTGAAACCGTTGATCGAGAGGCCGGGGAAGGAGATCGCGTTCTCGACGCCCGGATGCTTCAGCGCGATCTCGTCCATGCGGCGGATGACATCCTCCGTCCGGTCGAGGGTCGCGGCGTCCGGCAACTGGGCGAAGCCGACGAGATACTGCTTGTCCTGGCCGGGCACGAAGCCCGACGGCACCGCCTTGAACAGCACGCCGGTGAGGCCGAGCATGATGACATAGACCGCGAGCATCACTGCGCGATGCGAGATGACCCGGCGCACGCCGCCGCCATAGGCCTCCGAGGAGCGGTTGAAGAAGCGGTTGAAGGCGCGGAAGAACCAGCCGAACAGCTTGTCCATGGCGCGCGTCAGCCCATCCTTGGGAGCGTGATGGCCCTTCAGCAGCAGCGCCGCCAAGGCCGGTGACAGGGTCAGCGAGTTGATCGCCGAGATCACCGTCGAGATCGCGATGGTCAACGCGAACTGGCGGTAGAACTGCCCGGTCAGGCCCGAGATGAAAGCGAGCGGCACGAAGACCGCGACCAGCACCAGCGCGATCGCGATGATCGGGCCGGAGACCTCGCGCATCGCCTTGTAGGTCGCTTCGCGCGGCGAAAGACCGTTCTCGATATTGCGCTCGACATTCTCGACCACGACGATCGCATCGTCGACGACGATGCCGATGGCGAGCACCAGCCCGAACAGGCTCAGCGCATTGATCGAGAAGCCGAGGAGGTACATCACCGCGAAGGTGCCGACGACCGAGATCGGCACCGCGACGAGCGGGATGATCGAGGCGCGCCAGGTCTGCAGGAAGACGATGACGACGAGCACGACGAGCGCGACCGCCTCCAGCAGCGTCGAGATCACCGCCTTGATCGAGGCGCGCACGAACTGGGTGGTGTCGTAGACGATCGAGTAGTCGACGCCTTCCGGCATGTTCTGCTTGATCTCGCGCATCACCTCCTGCACGTGATCGGCGATCGCGATGGCGTTCGAGCCCGGTGCCTGGAAGACCGGTACGGCTACGGCCGACTTGCCGTTGAGCAGCGAGCGCAGCGCATATTCGGCGGCGCCGAGCTCGATGCGGGCGATGTCTTTCAGCCGCACGACCGCGCCGTCCGTGCCGGTCTTGACGATGATCTCGCCGAACTGCTCCTCGGTCTGGAGGCGGCCTTGCGCGTTCACCGAAAGCTGGAGGTCGAGGCCCGGCGCATTCGGCGAGGCGCCGATGACGCCGGCCGCGGCCTGAACGTTCTGGGCGCGGATCTCGCGCACGACGTCGCCGGGCGAGAGCCCGTGCTCGGCGACCTTCTGCGGATCGAGCCAGACGCGCATCGAGTAGTCGCCGGAGCCGAAGAGCTGGACCTGTCCGACGCCGTCGATGCGCGCGAGCCGGTCCTTGACGTTCAGCACCGCGTAATTGCGCAGATAGGTCATGTCGTAGCGGCCGTTCGGCGAGGTGATGTGGACCACCATCGTCAGGTCCGGCGAGCTCTTGACCGTGGTGACGCCGAGGCGCCGCACCTCCTCGGGCAGGCGCGGTTCGGCCTGGCTGACGCGGTTCTGGACAAGCTGCTGGGCCTTGTCCGGGTCGGTGCCGAGGCGGAAGGTGACGTTCAGCGTCATGACGCCGTCGGTCGTCGCCTGGCTCGACATGTAGAGCATGCCCTCAACGCCGTTGATCTGCTCCTCGATCGGCGTCGCCACCGTCTCGGCGATCACGCGCGGGCTGGCGCCGGGATATTGCGCCCGCACGACGACCGTCGGCGGGACGACCTCGGGATATTCCGAGATCGGCAGGGCCCTGATCGAGAGCAGCCCGGCCAGGAAGATCAGGACGGAGAGGACCGCCGCGAAGATCGGCCGGTCGATGAAGAACTTGGAGAGATTCATGGGGCGCCCCTTCGGAGCGGTTATCTTGTTGGGAAAGCACCGTCATGCTCGGGCTTGACCCGAGCATCTCGGAAACCAGTGTCTTCTGGTCATGAGATTCTCGGGTCTGCGCTCCGCTTCGCCTGAGAATGACGGCTGTGGTCTCAGCGTTGAGCGAGTTCGGTCGCGGGCTTCCTGAGCTCGCTCTTCTGCGCCATCGGCACCGGCTCGGCTGCGACGGCTGCACCCGGCCGCACGCGCTGCAGCCCGTTGACGATGATGCGCTCGCCGGGCTTCAACCCGGCGTTAACGACGCGCAGCCCGTCATGCGTGGCACCGAGGGAAACCTCGCGCCACGCAGCCTTGCCGTCGTCGCCGACGACGAAGACGAATTTCTTGTTCTGGTCGGTGCCGACGGCGCGCTCGTTGATGACGAGCTGCGGCTCGGCCTTGGCTTGGCCGAGCTGCACCCGCACGAACTGGCCGGGCATCAGCTTGCCATTCGGATTGTCGAGCAGGGCGCGGGCCCGCACCGTGCCGCTGGCGCCGTCGATGCCGTTATCGACGAAATGCAGCCGGCCGCGGAACTGGGCCGCATCGGCGGTCGCCGTCATCAGCCGGACCGGGATCTGCTCCAGAGCGCGTGAACCGTCAGGCAGCGAGGCCAGCGCGTCGAGCACGCTGCGCTCGTCAGCATTGAAGGCCGCATAGATCGGATCGACCGAAAGCAGCGAGGTCAGCACCTGGCCGCCGGCCGCGATCAGGTTGCCGACGGTGACGTCGAGCCGGCCGATGCGGCCGCTGATCGGCGCGCGGATCTGCGTGTAGTCGAGATTGAGCTGCGCCGTGCGGCGGGCAGCTTCGGCAGCGCGGAGATTGGCCTGGGCCTCGCGCAGAGCGTTCACGCGGGTGTCGAGGTCGCGCTGCGACAGGTTGCGGCTGGCGCTGAGCTGCTGGCCGCGCTCGTTCTCGCTCTCGGCAAGCGCGACGCGCGCCTGTGCGGCAAGCACCTGCGCCTGGACCCGCTCGAGTTCGGCGAGATAGGGCGCCTGGTCGATGCTGACGAGCAGTTCGCCCTGCTTCACCAGATTGCCCTCGCGGAAATGCACGGCCTCGACGACGCCGGATACGCGCGAGCGCAATTCGACCCGCTCGATCGCCTCGAGTCGGCCCGAGAACTCGGCCCAGGGCACGATCTCCCGCGCCTCCACAGTCGCGACGGAGACCGGCACGGCGGGAGCGGGAGCGGGGGTGGTGTCGCCCTGCGCGCGGCCGCCGGAGAGGGCAAAGGCGATGACGGCAGTCAGCGCGACGGAGGCGGCGAGACCGGCCAAAAGGCCGCGACGGTTCGTTCCCTGAATCATAGGGGTCGGTCCTTCCTTGAAAATGCTGGGAGATGATCGGAAAGAGGGCCCGCTAGGACGGCGCGGTCCGCTCATAGAAGGCAGCGATCTCGCCGCAGGTCTTGCACAGACAGGAGCCTTCCTCCGCCGCATCCGCATAGGCCTGCGGCCAGCGCGTCGGCGCAGGAAGCTCGACATGGCGAACGGCGACGCCGGCGTGACCGAGGCGGGAAGCGTATTGCGCCGCCTCGTCGCGCATCGGGTCGTCCTGCGCGCTGATCAGCAGCGCCGGCGGCAGGCCGGCGAGGCGCGTCGCCTGCAGCGGTGCCGCATAGGGATGGGCGGCTCGCTCGGGCGTGCCGAGATAGTCGGCCCAGCCATCGGCCCAGCGGCAACCGACCGGGCCGGCCTGGGCGCCGCGCAGGGACGCCGTGCCGAGGCAGGCATCGAGCATCGGCGAAAGCAGGATCTGCCCGGCGAGAGCCGGGCCGCCGCGGTCCCGCGCCATCATGGCGAGCGCGGCGGCGAGGTTTCCGCCGGCTTCCTCGCCCGCGACATAGATGGGCGCGCCGCGTGTCGCCCAGCGAGACCGCCCTATGGCAAGAGCCTCGAGCGCCCCATAGATGCGTTCGAGCGTCTCGGGGAAACGCTGGACCGGCGCGAGCGGATAGGAGAGCGAGAACACGACCGCGCCGGCCTCGGTCAGGGCCGTGGCAACGGCTTGCCCTTCCGCCGGCGAGCCGCTGTTGAAGTGACCGCCATGGAGATGCAGCACGAGTCCGGCATCGTCCGGAACCTCGGCGGGAACATAGAGCCGGCCCGAGAAGGTCTCTCCACGGGCGCTCAGGCTTTCTTCCCGCCAGAAGACGGAAAGCACCGGCTGCAGCTTCTGCGCGGCGATCGCGGGCATTGACTCACCCTCGCTGTTGCGTTGCAGCACGAATTAGTGAATCGCCGTTTCGAAATAAATAAGCTATTCGCTCATTCATTATTCACAATCAGAAACAATCGAGCATCTCATGGACCAACTGACCGCCATGCGGGCGTTCGTGCGTGTCGTCGAGACCGGCACCTTCACCCGCGCGGCCGATCTCCTCGACATGCCCAAGCCGACTGTGACGAAGCTGATCCAGCAGCTCGAAACGCATCTGCGCGCCAAGTTGCTGAACCGGACGACGCGGCGCGTGACCGTGACCATGGACGGCGCGGCCTATTACGAGCGGGCATTGCGCCTGCTCGACGAATTGGCCGAGCTCGACGCCAGCCTCACGCTGGCGCAGGCGCGCCCGAGCGGCCGTCTCAGGGTCGATTGCAGTTCGGCGTTGGCGATCACCGTGATCATTCCGGCGCTGCACGAATTCCATGCCCGCTATCCGGACATCCAGCTCGATCTCGGCCTCAGCGACCGCCCGGCCGATCTCATCGGCGAGAACCTGGATTGCGCGGTGCGCGCCGGCGAGATCGCGGACCAGACCCTGATCGCCCGGCGGATCGGGGAAATGCAGCTCATCACCTGCGCCTCGCCCGACTATCTCGCCCGCTTCGGCACGCCGCGCCATCCGCGCGACATCGAAGACGGCCACCAGATCGTCGCCTATCGGCCGGCGCTCGGCGGCCGCGTGCTGTCGATGATCTATCAGAACCGGGCCGAAACGATCGAGATCAACGGTCGCTACACCATCTCGCTCAATGACGGCACGGGCTACCTCGCCGCCGGCCTCGCGGGCCATGGCATCGTGCAACTGCCGACCTTCATGGCCCGCGAGCCGATCGTGGACGGGCGGCTTGTGCCGCTCCTGCTCGATTGGTGCGCGGCGCCGAAGCCGCTTCACATCGTCTATCCGCCGAACCGGCACCTCAGCAACAAGGTGCGCGTTTTCGTCGACTGGCTGGCGGAGCTGTTTGCGAAGGACGATCTCGTCGGGAATGCGAATGGCGTTTCAATGCTCTGCCCGGCGCTGCAGTTCGCGGCCAAGCAAGCTGCCGACCAAGCCCCGGAAAGAGGCCTGGTCGGGACCGCCTGAGCCAAGGAGCACGACCGGTTGCCCGCACTGCTCGGGACGCAGTCGCGTCATGCGGATCCGTCGAAGCTTGTACCGCTGAGGAGGACGCCGAGCCGGATGAGGCGGCTATCGGCAACCGCCGCGATGCGATGCGCCATCGCTTCCCGGTAGGCAGGATCGCGCAGCATCTCGGCGAAAGCAGCGGGGCTGGGATATTCGGCGATGAAGCAGATATCCCAGCGCTCCTCTTCCGGACCGATCATTCCGAGCTCGAACCCGCCCCTCCAGGCGATCCGGCCGCCGAGCCGGGTAAACACGGGTGCGCTGATCCGGCTGTAGCTGGCATAGGCCTCCGCGCCGGTCGCTTTCCGCCCGCCGGGATAGCGGGCTTCGGCGTGCAACCGGATCAGGTTCAGCATCTGAACCGGGCCCGGCCGGTTGTCTGCGCAAAAGTCGGCGAAGGTCTCGCGCGTGAAGGTTGTGAAACCCGTCATGCTTGGTCTCCCGGCCTAGGCGACGGCGTCACGCGACCACGATCCGGGATAATCCGGCTTGCGGCGCGCGATCCAGGCATCGAGCCCTTCCCGCAGATCGGCGGTCGGCGCCATCCGGGCGAATTGCTCGCCTTCGACCAGGAGCCCCTCCGCAATGCTCTGGTTGAGGCCGCGCGTAACCGCCCGCAGGATGCTCGCTGCCGCGAGCGGCGAATGCCGCAGGATGCGGCTGGCCAGGTCGCGCGCAGCGGGCATGAGCTGGTCATGCGCTACGACCTGATTGACGAGGCCGAGCGCAAGGGCATGCTCCGGCGAAAACACGTCGCCGGTCAGCAGCAGCTCGAGCGCGCGCTTGCGTCCGGCGAGCCGGGGCAGGCGCTGAGTTCCGCCGAAAGTCGGCGGCATGCCGAGATTGATCTCCGGCTTGGCGAAGGAAGCGTGCTCGCTCGCGATCGCCAGCGGCACGGCCTCGGTGATCTCGCAGCCGCCGCCGAAGGCGAGGCCGTTGACCGCGGCGATGACCGGCTTGGGGAAGGCCTCCAGACGGGCCGTGAGCCGCTGGCCGCGTGCCACGAAGTCCCGCATCGCGACATCGGCGCCGCGAGCGACGCTTTGCGAGAATTCGTGGATATCGCCTCCGGCGGAGAAGGCGCGCTCGCCGGCGCCCGTCAGGATGACGGCCCGCACGCCGTCATCGGTCTCGATCGCATCCAGCAGCGCGAGCAGGCGGTCGATCAACGCGTAATTCAGGGCGTTGAGCCGGTCGGGGCGGTTGAGGGTGAGGGTCGCGATCGCATCGCGGGTCTCGATCAGGACGAGCTCGGCCATGGGCGTTTCTCCAGCAAGGTTGCCGGAAAAAATCGACGCCATCGCGCTTGGTGTACACTCACTAGTCGGTATACATTGCCGATATGCCGGATGCCACGAACCCGACGCGCAAGCGCATTGTCGATGCCGCGACGAAGCTCTTCTATGCGGAAGGCATCGGCCGCGTCAGCATGGACGCTGTGGCCGAGAAGGCGGGCCTCACCAAGCGGACGCTCTACTATCATTTCAAGAGCAAGGACGATCTGGTCGCCGCCTATCTCGAAGCCCGAGATCAGCCCAACCTGAAACAGATGGCTGGCTGGTTCGGGGCAGCCGATGGCGGGGTCGACCGCAAGGTCGAAGCGATCTTCGCCAATCTGGCCCGTGTCGCGAGGCATCCGAAATGGAAGGGCTGCGGTTTCCTGCGCACCGCCGCGGAATTGGCTGCCATGCCCGGCCACCCTGCCATCAAGGCGGGGGCACGGCACAAGGCGAACTTCGAAAACTGGCTGGCCGGCGAGATGCAGAGCCGCGGCCTTGCCGACCCGCAGATTTTGGCCCGTGAAATCGTCCTGCTGATGGATGGCGCCTTTTCGATCATGCTGATCCATCGCAATCCGGATTATATCGAGGCGGCCGGCCGCGCCGCGGGATTGCTTGTCAGGACGCGCAACCCGGCAAATGAATGAAGCGCGAGTGCCTCGTGGCTCGTGCAAAAGAAGGTAATAAATTGTTATTCATCATGTTTTCGATTGAACGGGTTTGACGCATGCACACCGTCAAGGTCATCGGTATCGGCTTTGCCCTGCTCGGCATTCTGCTCGTCGCCGCGCCCCGGCTTGCCATCTCGGCCAGCCGGCCGATCGCATTCGCAATCCGGCTGTTCCTGCCGCTCTGGCTGGCCGGCGCCCTCATCAACCTCTGGATCGGCGTCAGCCGAGCGGGCTATACGGTGGTGGAGGAAGCGCCCATCTTCCTTATCGTCTTCGGCGTGCCGGCGATCGCCAGCCTGCTGATCCTCTGGTTGACCTCGCGAATTGCCCGATGAGCCTTCAATCCGTCCGCGCCTTCTTCGCCGAACACGCTCCCGACATAGCCGTCATCGTGACCGATGAGAGCAGCGCCACCGTGCCGCTCGCTGCCGCGGCTCATGGCGTCGAGCCCGGCCAGATCGCCAAGACGCTCTCGCTGCGCATCGGCGAGGAGGTCGTCCTGGTCGTGACGCGCGGCGATGCGCGGCTCGACAACAGGAAGGCGAAGGCCGGGCTCGGCGGCAAGCCGCGCATGCTCGGCCAGGAAGAGGTCGAAGCCCTGACGGGGCACCCGGTCGGCGGCGTCTGCCCCTTCGGCCTCGCAACGCCGCTCAAGGTCTATTGCGACGTTTCGCTCAAGGCCTTCGACATGGTCGTCCCGGCAGCAGGCTCGACGCACAGCGCACTGCGAATCGCACCGCAGCGCATGGCCGAGCTGACCGAAGCCCAATGGGTCGATGTCTGCCAGGAGGTGGGCGCCCAGGAAGCCGTCGCGACCGCCTGAGGCTCAGCCCTTGGTTCGTGCGATCAGCTCCATCGCCGCCGCGGGATTACGGACCTTCCCGCCGCTGATCACGTAGAGGAAGACGTCGCGCTTCTGCTTGGGCGCGGCCGGTCCGACCGTCTCCAGCCCCTCCGGCACTCCGCCCTCAGCCCAATCCTGCGCTGCCTTGGCCCAGCGAGCGAGACCGGTCTCGGAATAACCCGTCGGCTCGGCTTCCTGCGTGCCCATGATGCGCGCATAGACGAAGGGCGCCGTCACATCCGCGATCTGCGTGTAATCGGCATCGGCCGAGGTGATGACGGCGACGCCGTACTCACGCAGCAGCGCGATGAAATCGGGCGTGCGGAAGCTGTCGTGCCGAACCTCGACGGCATGGCGCAGCGAGATGCCGTCCAGCTCCTTGGGCAACAGCTTGAGGAACGCCTCGAAATCCTCGGGATCGAATTTCTTTGTCGGCATGAACTGCCAATTGATCGGTCCGAGCTTGTGCCTGAGCTCGGTCAATCCGCTGGTCAGGAATTTCTCGACCGAGGGACCGGCCTCAGCAAGCACGCGCCGGTTGGTGCAGAACCGCGAGCCCTTCAATGCGAAGACGAAATCCTTCGGCGTGTCCTCGCGCCATTTCGCGAAGCTCTCCGGCTTCTGCGAACCATAATAGGTGCCGTTGATCTCGATCGAGGTGAGCTTGCTCGCAGCGTATTCGAGCTCGCGCTTCTGCGGCAGATCCTTCGGGTAGAAGGCTCCGCGCCAGGGTTCGTAGACCCAGCCGCCGATGCCGATATGGATCTTGCCTGCTTCGCACGCCATGGTCTGCTCCATCTCTCCGGATCTTCGATCCTGCCGCGGTGGCTCGTCACGCACCACCCGTTTTCAGCGATTGGCCATGCTCATGCTACTGCGGCTGGCGCGCCCCCCTGTCAGCAGAGGTGGACGCCTCGGAAGCCGCCGGCATAATGCGAGCGTCTCTCCCGTGGGTCGTGATTGAAAGCGCCCGATGAAACCGGAACTGACTCACGCCAATCGACATGTGGGTGACCGCCTTCGGCTGCTTCGCGGCAAGATGGGTCTCGCTCAGAAGGACATCGCCCGCCTGCTCGGTGTCTCGCATCAGCAAATCGGGAACTACGAGGATGGGTCTGATCGGCTGACCGCCGGCGCGATCTTCATTCTCTCTCAGCGGCTGGGCGTCGATCTGCATTTCTTCTTCGAAGGCTTAGCCGTGTTTCCATCGGCGGACGGCTTCGCCGAGGGGCCGGCCGCCGACTACGAGGCCGAGCCTGTGCCGCCATCGGAAAGCCACCGGTTGGACGAGGCGTTCGCGCGAATCCGTTCGCGAAAACAGCGGCTGCTCGCGATCCGTCTGGTCGAGGCCGTTGCGGCCGATGGAAAGAGCGAAGCAGAAGGCAAATCTGCCGACGCATCACAGGCCAATCCATAGACCGGGATGCACCCAGCAAGATTCGCTTGGAACAACGAAGCTGGCGTGGCGAACCGGCCGATGGCGCTCCATTGGCCGCGACTTAAACCGCAATCCGCGGCCGATCTCACCTTGCCCTTGCAGTCTGGAACGCAAGCGGCGGCGGCGAATGCAGCGGCCGCCTTGTCGACACTGACCGCCTCCTGAACGTTAGCTGCTGCGCCGTGATCAGGCTTTGAGGTGGAACGTCACGAGCAGGGTGATCTCGGAGCCCTCTTGCAGCGTCGCGGCAACGCGCAGGAAGTTGCCGAAATGGCTGAGCCTCTGAAACGTGACGGCGTCCTTCGCCGGAGGCAGGTCGAACTCCGAACCCTCGGCGCACCAATGCATCCCGTCTGCCGAAATTTCGACCCTGGCTTTCGGCAAGGGCCCCTTCGGCTCCTTGAGCGCACGGATGAAGACGATCGCTTCCTTCGCCCAGCCGGCCTCGTAGGGTTCGGTCGCGCTTGTCCCCGTCCAGATCTCGTTGCGGGCAACGACGGCAGTGAGGTTCTCGGGCAGCATCAGAAATCCCCCGAAAGGCAGACGGAGTCGAGATAGGCGAAAGCGCGTTTGTCGGTATCCGTCTCGGCGAAGAAGGCGAGGTTCAGCATGCACCACAGGTTCTTCATCGCGGGGATGCGGATGCAGTCGAAGCCGTCCATCGCGAAGACCCGGTCGTTGACCTGAAAGCGCGTGGCCTGCATCGCGGCAAGGTCGAAGTCGAAGCGCAGATAGTGCCAGTTCACCTTGGTCGGGATCTCGTTGTAGCAGAGCCGCTGCTCGCCGCCGGGCAGGTCCTCCCAGTCCTCGGGAGCGAGATGGTAATGCGTGATCGTCTTGCCGGCGGTGCCGATCGGCTTGATCGGCGTCGTCTTGCGCTTGAACTGCCAGCGCTGGATGTGCTGCCCGTCCTGCGCGTTGAGGAAGCGCAGATGCGGCATCACCCGGTCGCCAGGCCCTGACGTATCGCCGATCTGGAGATCGTAGAGGAAACCGAAGGAGCGGATATCGGTTTCCGAGAGCGCGAGTTCTGTCGCCTCGGGCTTGAAGGTGAAATAGGCCTCGAGCCGGATCGGCCCGGCCTTGCGGAAGGTCAGGCGCTTGATCGCCACGTTCTGCGCGCCCTTTTTCGGGCGGGTGGCGATCTTCAGCGCATAGGAGCCATCGACGCCGCCATGCGAACCGAAATCCCAGTTCGGCAGGGTCGAGAGCATCGCGTGGCTGTGCTGGGCATAGCCCGGCAGCATCGCGTCCAGCGTATCCTCGTAATTGCCGACGAGCTGTGTCCAGCCGCACATGCCGCGGTCGAAATCGTCGAGGCAGATGATCCGCGGCAGCGGGTCGAACCGGCTAAGCTGCGGATCGCTCTCGCGGATTGCGCGTCTGAGATCGTCGAGTTGGGTCATGGCTTACCCCTTCACCGCGCCGGCGGTCAGGCCCGCGACGAGGTGTTTCTGCATGAGGATGACGAAGGCGAGCACGGGCACGAGCTGCACGGTCGAGGCGGCGAAGAGCACGCCCCATTCGACGCCTTCGACGGCGCCGATCATCTCGGATATCACCAATGGCGCGGTCTTCGCCTTGGTGGTCGTGAAGATGAAGGCGAAGAGGAACTCGTTCCAGGCGTAGACGATGACGAAGACCGAGACCGCAAGCATCCCCTGCGCCGCCATCGGCAGGATGACGCGGGCGATGATCTGCATCTGCGAGGCACCGTCCATCATCGCGGCCTCGTCCAGCTCGCGCGGGATCTGGTCGATGAAGGTCCGCATCACCACCGTCCCCAGCGAGACGAAGAAGGTGGCGTAGAGCACGATCAGCACGAAATGCGTGTCGTTGAGCCCGAGCCAGTTCACCACCGGGAACAGCGGCAGCGTGATCACGATCGGCGGGATCAGCCGGATGAAGATCAGGAAGAAGGCCGAGGCCTGCAGGCCGCGCGAGGCGAAGCGCGAATAGGCGAAGCCGGCGAGCAGGGAGACGCCGACCGCGAGCAGCGTCGCGCCCACCGTGACGAGGAGGCTGTTCCACAGGCCGAAGAAGAAATCGCCCCAGCGGCTCCACAGCGCCTGGTAGTTCGCCAGCGTCGGCGCAAAGGAAAAGGCGCCGGTGGTCGAGAAGATGTCGCGATCGGACTTGAAGGACGATAGCGCGATCAGCCCGATCGGCACCAGCGACCAGGCGACGACCGCGAGCACACCGACGAGCTTCAAGACATGGCGAAGCAGCTTAGGCACGCGCGAACATCTCCTTGTAGAGCCGGCGGAGGTAGAACAGCGCGAGCAGGAGCGAGGCGAGCACGAGCAGCCAACCTGTGGCGGCGGCCGGGCCGAAGGCGTTGTACCGGAAGGCTTCGAGATAGAGATAGACCGCCATCACCTCGGTCGACCGCGCTGGCCCGCCGCCGGTCATCAGCCAGACCTCGGAGAATAGGCGGAAGGCGAAGATGTAGCGGAACAGCGCGGCGATCAGCAGCGCCGGCATCAGCAGCGGCAGCGTAATGCGACTGAACGACGTCCAGGCCGAGGCGCCGTCGATCGAGGCGGCCTCATAGAGATCGGTCGGAATCGAGAGCCGCGCCGCATAGAGGATGATGAACGAGAAGGGCAGGTGCAGCCAGATCGAGAGCAGGCTGACCATGGCGAGGCCATGGCTCGGATTCACAGCCCATTCGATCGGCGGCAGGCCGATGGTGGCCAGAAGCCGGCTCATCATCCCGACATCCGGCTCGAACAAATAGCGCCACATCACCACCGCCGAGACCTCGCTCACCGCATAGGGCGCGAGCACGATGGCGAGCAGGAGAGGGCGAAACGGCACGCCCGAGGCGAAGAACAGCGCCATGCCGAGCCCGATCAGCAACTCGACATGCACGACCACGGCGACGACGATCACCGTGTTCAGCAGCGCCTTCCAGAAATAGGGGTCGGCCAGCACCTTGGCGTAATTGGCGAGGCCGACGAATGTCGCCTGCTGGCCGAAGGAGGACTGGTTGAGGCTGAGCCAGAAGACATAGATCGCCGGCAGGAAAATGATCCCACCGATCATCAACTGGACCGGCGTGACTAGCGCGATTGCGGAAATGGGCGTGCGGGCGGTCATGGATATGCCCTCCCCACAGGACCACAGGCTCCCACCCACGAGCCCTCATCCTGAGGAGCCGCGTCAGCGGCGTCTCGAAGGATGCTCCAGAAGGCTCCGAAGCCCCCTGAAATATCCTTCGAGACGCGCCTGCGGCGCTCCTCAGGATGAGGGCTCGAATGGGAGCGTGAGAACGCGTACCGACGAGGGGCCATGATCACGCCACCCGGAAGCGCTTCAGCGCCTCGCGGTCGATCGCGATGCCGAGGCCGGGCCCTTGCGGGATCGCGAGCTTGCCATCGACGAGCTGCGAGCCTTCGCCGACGAGCGGATACGTGAAGGCATCGCGCAGCGGGTTCTCGTAGACCATGCATTCGAAGGTGCGGAAGCTCTCCGCAGCCGCTGCCAGTTGCAGGCTCGCGGCGACGCAGATCGCGCCCGACCAGCCGACATGCGGCGCATAGGCGGTATTGAAGGCCGCGGCGAGCTCGGCGATGCGCCATGTCTCGGTGATGCCGCCGGAGCGCGTGACGTCCGGCTGGATCAGGCCGAGGGAGCGATCCTGCAGCATGGTCAGCGCCTCGCCCGCGACGAAATCGCTCTCGCCCGCGGCGAGCCGGATCGGCAGATGCTGCGCGAGGCGCCGGTAGCCCTCACGATCATGCGGGGCGATCGGCTCCTCAAAGAAGCCGTAGCCGAGATCGGCGAGCGCCCGCCCGACGATCAGCGCGTCGTCGACGTCATAGGCCCAATTCGCATCCACATAGAGCGCGATGTCGTCGCCTGCGAGCCTGCGGATCAGCTTGGCCCGCGCCACCGCATCGTTGAGTGGGTGGCCGAGCTTGACCTTGATCTCGCGGAAGCCGGCCTTGAGTGCCGCCGCCACCTCGGCCTCGACCGTCGCATCGTCGAGCCAGTTGATCGAGGAGGCATAGGCGGGAACCTCCTTGCGCCCCATCCCCCCGAGCAACCGATGAATCGGCTCCCCCGCCTGCTTCCCTGAAATGTCCCAAAGCGCGATATCGACCGCAGCGATCGCCTCGACGACCTGCCCGCCAGGGCGGCCGGAGAGGGCGGCACGCATCGCCTTCCAGAGCGCTCTGCGGTCGGCAGCGTCGCGCCCGATCAGTCGCGGAACCAATGCTTCCTCGATGAAGCGCGCGTAGCCGGCAGCGCCGCGCCGGCACAGCCCCTCGCCGAAACCGACGGTTCCGTCCTCGGTCTCGATCTCGACCACGACGATCTCGATCGCGGGGTAGTCGCCCTGCGAGGTCCGCTGGACCTTGGGCAGCGTCGCCCGCAACGGATGGACATCAACTTTGGCGATGCGGCTGGCCGACATGCGGCATGACCCTCCCGAGACGCGTCGCTGAACGACATATACTTATCTGATAGGTTGAACAGTTGCCAAGGAACGCGGCATCTGTCAATGATCGCCACCGGAGGAAGTTGATGAGCGATATCGCCCGTTCGGTGCTGGATGCTGACGACCCGTTCGCGGGTGGCGATGTCGTGCCCATGCGTCTTGGCGATGCCGTGATCCAGCGGATCACGCAGGCGATCCATGAGGGGCGGCTGAAGCCGGGCGATTCCCTGCCTTCGGAAGCGCGCATCGCGGCCTCTTTCGGCGTCAGCAAGCCGATCGCGCGCGAGGCCATCCGGCAGCTTGCGGCAATGGGCGTCGTGCATATCCAGCAGGGTAAGCCCACGCGGGTGCAGGCGCTCGACGCGGCGCCGCTCGACCGCTTCTATCGCTTCGCCGTGCGCGGCCGCGCCAATGGCCTGACCGAGGCGGTGGAACTGCGCCGCATCCTCGAGCCGCCGATCGCAGCGCACAGCGCCCAGCGGCGCTCGGACGAGGATATCGAGAAGCTCGACCTCATCCTCGCCCGCATGGAGGATGCGCTCGGCAACGTGCCGCGCTGGATCGAGGCCGATCTCGATTTTCATGAAGCCGTGGCGGCCTCATCGGGCAACCGCCTGCTCGATTTCCAGATCCGGGGCCTCAGGCCGGTCATTCGCGAAGTGATGGAGATCTTCAACTCGCGCGAGGCGCGCGGTCCCGACGACTGGCAGCGCACTTTCGAGCGGCATGTCCGTGTCGTCGACGCGATCCGGGCCGGCGATCCCGCCGCAGCCTCTGCCGCCATGAACAAGCATTTCGAAGCGGCAGAAGCCGCCATCGCGGAACTCGCGAACCACAGGGAGGATCACCATGAGCCAGAGGACGACGCTCGACCGTAGACAGTTCGGGGCCGGCATCCTGGGGTTGAGCTTCGCCGGGCTCGGCAGCGCGGCGCAGGCGCAGAGCGGCCCGTTCAACGTCTTCACCCACCGCGTCATGCAGACAGTCGCGACCGGCGCGCAGGGCGGCGACATAACCAAGGACTGGGCGCAGAAGAACGGCGTCACCGTCCAGTGGACCACCTTCGACACCGGGCCTCTGCAGGAGCGGCTGTTCCGCGAGGCAAGCCTCGGCGAGACTTCCGTCGATGTCGGCTTCGTCGTCAATACGCAGGTTGTGCCGCGCGCCGCGAGCCTGTTCGAGCCGCTCGACGATTACCTGAAGAAAGATCCGGTCGAGGACCCGGCCGACATCTTTCCCGGCCTGATGCAGGGCATGAAGGTCGGTGGCCACCAGCTCGCCGTCCCCTTCCGCCACGCCTCCTCCGGCCTGCACTACAATGAGGAAATCCTGGCCGAGAAGGGCTTCTCCAAGCCCCCGGCGACGATCGAGGAGATGATCGAGATCGCCAAGGCCTGCAGCTATCGCCGCAGCGACGGCACACAGGTCGTGGGCTTGTGCACGCCGGGCGTGACCTACCCCAATGTGATCGACCTCGCCCGCGCCTGGGATGGCGACTTCATCACTCCCGACTTCAAATGCGTCGCCGACCAGCCGCCGATGCTGAACGCGATCCGCACCTTGCGCGAGCTTTTCCAGATCAACGCCTTCCCGCGCAGCTTCGCGACACTCTCGCCCGAGGACGTCAATGTCTGGATGCAGCAGGGCCGGGCCGCAATGAGCCTGCAGAGCATGGGCCGCAACCGCATCTACAACGATCCGCAGAAATCGAAATTCCCCGGCAAGATCAATACCATCGCGGTCCCGGCCTCGAAAACGCTCGCCGGCAAATACGATGCTGCCCCGGCGAAGGTCGAGTTCTGGGGCATGGTCATTCCGAAGAACGCCAGGCGCAAGGACCTCGCCTGGAGCTTCATCAAGGCGATGACCGCCAAGGATGCGACGCTGAAGGCCGCGCTCAACGGCAACGGCCCGGTGCGCGCCTCGACCTATGCGGACCAGGGCTTCGCCGGTACCGTGCCCTATGCCGCCGAGGAACTGAAGGTGCTCAAGGTCGCGCGCGTGCCGATGCCGGCCTTCGACGAAGCCGCGCGTGCCGGCGACCTGTTCAAGGAAGAGGCGGAAGCCGCCGTGCTTGGCATGAAGACGCCTGAGGAGGCGATGGCCGCGCTGGTCAAGCGCGTGCAGCCGCTGCTGCCGGCCTGAACGACCGACAGAAGCGGCGCGATGACAGCGTCGAAACAACATCCCGGAGGACAATCGATGACATCCCGCGTCTCGCGCCGCCGGTTCGGCGCGCTCACTGGTGCCGCGGCCGCCGCGGTGCTTCTCCCGCGCAGCGTCGTTGCCCAGGCGAAGACGCTGACCGCGCTCGGCCACCGAGTCCATCAGACCGCAGCCACGACCGGCCCCGGCGGGGACGCGACCGAAGCGTTCCGCAAGGCTGCCGGAGCCGATGTCAGCTGGGTCACCTTCGGCGATGTCAACGCGGTACATGAACGATTGCTGCGCGAAGCCTCGCTGTCGGAGACCTCGATCGACGTCGCCTATCTCGTCAACGGTCGGGCGGTTCCGCGCAACCTGCAGCTCTTCGAGCCGCTCCACGCGCTGATGAAGCAGGCTCCGATCGAGGCCTTCGACGATTTCGCGCCCGGCCTGATCGCGCCGCTCAAGGTGGGCGATGCGCTGCACGGCATCCCGGTTCGCCATGCGACCAATGCCCTGATCTACAACGAGGCCCTGCTCGAGGAGCGCGGCGTCACCAAGCTGCCGACGACATTCGAGGAGCTGACGGAACTCGCCCGCAAGCTGACTTTCAAGCGCGAGGATGGCACGCAGGTCTATGGCCTCGCCTTCACAGCCGTCTTCGCCTCGAATTTCCTGACGCTCGCACGCTGCCTCGGCGGCGACTACATGACCACCGACGGTAAGATCGTCGCGGCCGAGCCGCCGATGGTCAAGGCACTCACCCTGCTCGCCGATTTCTACAAGGCCGGCGTGCTGCCGCGGAATTTCGCGACGGTGAACAACGAGGAGATCACCACCTGGATGCAGCAGGGCCGGGCCGCGATGACGATCAACCCCTTTGCCCGCCTCGTCACCTATAACGACCCGTCCAAGGGCAAATATGGCGGGCGCTTCAAATCGCTGCTGCCGCCGATGGCCGCCGACCTTTCCGGCAAGGTCGCCTTCGCACCGACAGTCGAGTTCTGGTCGCTGATGATTCCGAAGAATGCCAAGCAGAAGCCCCTGAGCTGGGAGTTCATTCGCGCTTTGTCCTCGAAGGCAGGCACGACCGCCATGGCGCTGAACGGCAACGGCCCGGTCCGCATCTCGACTTATGCCGATGAGAAGCTCACGGCGGCGATGCCATATGCAGCCGACGAGGCCGCCGCACTCAAGGCCTCGCGCATCCATCTGCCCGCCTTCGACGAACAAGCGCGCGCCCACGACATCTTCATCGAGGAGACACAGGCTGCCGTGCTCGGCCGCAAGCCGGCGCAGCAGGCGATGGACGATGCGACGGCGCGCGTGAAGCCGCTGCTCGGCTGATGGCAGGCGCGCTTTCCGGGCGTGTTGCGCTCGTCACCGGCGCCGCCCGAGGGATCGGCCTTGCCATTGCGTCCGCTCTCGCAGGCGCGGGTGCGCGCCTTATCGTCCACGACCGCGACGACGAGGCGGAAGCTGTTGCGCGCCGGCTCGGCGGTGAGGACGGTGGCGCTAAAGCTCTCATCGCCGATCTCGCACAGCCGGGCGCTGTCCGCGACATCGTGGGCAAGCTTGAGCGGCAAGCGCTTTCACCCGACATTCTCGTCCTCTGCGCCTCGATGGAGGTTCGCCAGACGCTCGACGCTTTGAGCGACGATGCCTTGGCGGCGCAGGGCGAAGTCAATCTGCACGCGACGGCGCGGCTTCTGAAAGCCTTCCTGCCCGGCATGCAGGCCCGGGGCTTCGGCCGCGTCATCGCGATCGGTTCCGTGCAGGAGGCGCGCGCCAATGCCGATTGCCTCTACTACGCCGCCACCAAGGCCGCGCAGACGAACATGATGCTTAACCTCGCACGCACCACACGGGCAGATGATATCACCTTCAACATCATTCAGCCGGGCGCCATCCGCACCGATCGCAACCGCGCGATTCTTGCGCAGCCTGGTCGGGAACAGCAGGCTCTCGCGCAAATCCCCCTCGGCCGGGTCGGCCGCGCCCGGGACTGCGCCGGGATCGCGCTTCTGCTCTGCTCACCGGAGGGCAGCTATATCAACGGTGCCACAATCGCGGTGGATGGTGGGATGAGACTTTGATCGCTGAGGTTGTCGGCGTCGCTAGAGGCTAAGCCGTGTGGTGCCGGCTGGTGCTCCCTGGCGTGCAGGATCTGAGTTGTGGCGTCTGGCTGGAGTTTTCTGGCGACTTGGCGCGGATGCCGGGCTTGCGCTCTGAACGATCGAAAGCCCGCCTTTTGAGGGGCGGGCTTTTGATTTGGTTGCGGGGGCCAGATTTGAACTGACGACCTTCAGGTTATGAGCCTGACGAGCTACCGGGCTGCTCCACCCCGCGTCAACGATTGGGCCTTAGGCGTCCTGGGTTTGCGGTGAGGCGTTTCCAGGGACGATTTGGGCTTTAAACGGC